>NZ_POVS01000007.1:260-170443 GCF_002894905.1 Paenibacillus sp. F4 | reverse complement strand
TTGCGGCTCATATCCCGTTTCACGTTCAGCTTTTCCACCAGTTCCTCAAACGGATAGTCCTGATGCTCATATGCTTGCAAGGCCCGTTTTTTCACGTCCTCCACGTACTGACGGAATGTTTGCGTTGAGGTTGGATGATTACGCATGGCCAGCGTACCGACGAACATCCCGATGATCGGCTCCAGATCCACATGTGGTCGTCCTGCAATCGGAGTGCCGACAATAATGTCTTCCTGTCCGGTGTACTGATGTAGCAGCGCTGTATAGGCTGCCAGCAGCACCATGTACAGCGTCGAACCTGTCTGGGCTGCCAGTTCCTTCAAGCGCTCGCTGACTTCGCGTTCCAGACCGAATACCACCGTAGCCCCTGCCGTGCTTCGTACCGCTGGACGTGTAAAGTCGGTTGGCAAGTTCAGTACAGGCAGATCACCTCTAAAGGTATTCAGCCAGTATGCTTCCTGACGTTTAATCCAATCTTGCCGTGCTTTACTTTGTTGCCAAACGGCATAATCCTTGTATTGAATCCGCAATGGGGGTAGTTCTTCGCCGCTATATAAGCGAGCAAATTCGCGGGTCAGCACACCCGTCGACACACCGTCCGAGATAATATGATGCAAATCGAGCATTAACAGATACTGCGGTGCTTCTTCTATTCCCTGTACGCTCAAATCCATCAAGGCTACCCGCAGCAGCGGAGCGGCTTGCAGATCAAATGGACGCACAAAGCGTTGAACACATTCTTGTACTTTCCTGCTTACAAGCAGCTCAGACACCGATGCATATTGCTCCTGTGCCGTATCACGATTTAAAACTTCCACGTAGGTTTGTCGTTCAACTGCTGGATATGTTACGTCATACCCTGCCTGCGCCTTCACGTACTCCACCTCGAACGATACGTTATCTTGGATTTGCTGCATTGGCTCGCTGTTCACCATTTCAAAGCGGGTGCGAAGGGTTGCATGGCGTAAGATCAACTGACGGAATACTTCTTCCATTCGATTTACATCCAGCGGGCCGCTTACCTGGAACACGGCAGGCATGTTGTAGTTCACATCATGGGGATCCAGCTGTTGCAGAACATACATCCTTTTTTGCGCGGAGGACAGCGGATAGAAGCTGCTTTCTACCGTTACTGAAATGGACGCATACGTCACTTGATCCAGATTTTCAATAACCGCTGCTAGCTGTTCAATCGTCGGCGCTTCAAAAATGATGCGCAGCGGAAGTGATTTGTTCAGTTCTTTGTGAATCTTGGAGACCAGTGTGGTCGCACGTAATGAGTGTCCGCCAATTTCGAAAAAGTTTTCTTTCACGCCGACTTGCTCCAGACCCAGTACATCCTGCCAAATTTGCGTCAGCTTCGATTCCACCCACGTACGCGGCGCGATATAATCGGCTCCCGTTTGCAAACTTCCGTCCGGTACAGGCAACGCCTTGCGGTCAATTTTACCGTTTGGAGTCAGCGGCATGTGCTCCAGCTGCACGAAGTATGAAGGCACCATGTAATTCGGAAGCTCTTTGCCCAGTAAGCCACGCAATTCACTGGCACTTACTTCCCGTTCCGCTACATAGTAGGCAACGAGCAGATGTTGTCCCTGTTCGTCGGGATGAGCCAGCACAATGACCTCTTGCACAGCCTCTACCTTCAGCAAATGCGCCTCCACCTCACCCAGCTCAATCCGATAGCCTCGAATCTTCACTTGATGATCAATCCGACCCAAGTACTCAATCGTGCCATCCGGCAGCCATTTCGCAAGGTCACCCGTCCGGTACATTCTGTTGGCGCGAGTTGTTAGTAATCCTGTAGCTCGTTGATTCTCTTCTTCGATGAACGGATTGGGAATAAACTTCTCTGCCGTCAGGACCGGCAAGTTCAGATAACCACGTCCTACACCAGCCCCGCCGATATACAGCTCACCGGCAACACCCATCGGAACCAGCTTGTGCCGGGCATCCAGAATATACACCGAGTTGTTGGTCAACGGAGTTCCGATGGAAAGTGTGTGCACTCCTTTATCTAGAAGTACATTCAGGTCCTCTGAATCTTCAATTGTATAAGCGGTTGCATCCACCGTCGTTTCAGTCGGGCCATACACATTCGTGATTACAGGCTGATACCAGGACCATTTATGCAAAAATCCGTTCACTAACTGTACGGGCAGCGCTTCGCCGCCGATCAGGTAATGCTTCACTCCAGGCGCTTCTGTTGCCGTGGCTATTTCGTTCAAAATGTACAAATGCGCTGGCGTACCATCTGACAGGTCGATCTGATGTTCACGATAGTATGCGATAAGCTGTTCACCATTCAGACTGATATCACGCGCAACAATGTGCAGGGCATGACCCAACAGCAGACTTGCAAAAATTTGCTGTACCGAGGCGTCAAACACATACGCTGACAGCCACGCCACGTGTAAAGGGTGATCATAGCGGCTGTACACACGCTCAGACAAAGCATGGATCAAATTGATTACATTGCTTTGTTCAATCATAACCCCTTTCGGTTGCCCGGTCGTTCCTGAGGTATAAATCATGTAGGCCAGATCGTTCGGCCCGGATATCGGTTCCAGGTTCGAGCCGTCCTCATGATACACGGAGGTATAAATCCGGTGCTCCTGAATCGTCTCATTCTGCGTATCCGGCTGTGATTTTGTATATGCAGCCTGCTCCGCGTTCAACACCAGCACCTTGCCGTCGAAGCCTACATTTTCCACCAAGTGACTTTGCGTTAACAGCAGCTCTGCTCCCGAGTCGTCCAGCATGTAGCGGATACGCTCTTCCGGGTACAGCGGATCAATTGGCACATACGCGCCCCCGGCCTTTAAAATACCGAATATTCCAACGATCATATCCACCGAGCGCTCCGTCATCAAACCAACCAAATGGTCTCTCGTTACACCGTGACTACGTAACATGCGAGCCAATTGATTGGCCCGTTCATTCAGCTCCCGATAGGTCAGTTGTTCATCCCCAAATACCAATGCCAACCGCTCTGGCGCTTTCGCAACCTGTTTTTCAAACTGCTCATGCAGCGTTTCACCCTGCGGGAAAGGTACGGCTGTATCATTGAACCCGGACACAAGTAAATGCTTCTCCTCATCCGATACGATATCAATATCAGCCAAAGTGACACCAACATCCTGCGTCACCGTCTCCAAAATTCGCACAAAATGCTTCGCCATCTGTTGGATCGTCTCCAGCTTAAACAGCTTCGTGCCATACTCCCAAGTGAGAGATAACCGATCTTTTCCCTCAGTCACATGTAATGAAAAATCAACTTTGGATATGCCAGCGTTCAATTCTTCCGGTATAAAACGGATGCCTCCGGCCTCCAAAACATCTGTGCCGACATTTTGCAAACTGAACATCGTATCGAACACCGGATTTCGGCTTAAATCCCGAACCAGCTCCAGCTTGTCTACCAGCTTGTCAAACGGATAGTCTTGATGCTCCAGTGCCGATAGCGAACTTTGTTTGACCTCCTGCAAAAAGGATTGAAACGATAATGTCGACTGCGGCTGGTTACGGAAAACGAGTGTATTTACGAACAGGCCAATCATCGCTTGTGTGTCTGCATGCCGTCTTCCGGCAACAGGAGAACCAACGATAATATCCTCTTGACCCGAATATTTTCCTAACAGAACGTTATACGCCGCCAAAAGTACCATGAAGATCGTCGATTCGGTATCTTGAGCTAGCTTGTAGAGCGCATGCGTCATTTCAAGTTCCAACGTGAAAGTGAAGCTATCTCCTTCAAAGCTTTGGGCTTGCGGACGCGGGAAGTCCGTAGGCATGTTCAGTACAGGAAGTTCCCCATTCAAGGATTCGAGCCAGAACGTTTCATCCGTTTGTGATAAGCTACCCGTGATTTGCTCGTTATGCCAAGCGACAAAGTCCTTGTAATGAAGCCGAATCTGGGCAAGCTGTCTACCCTGATAACGCTGAATGATCTCCTCCATCAGCACAGCCATAGAGAAACCGTCTGCAATAATATGATGCATATCCACTAGCAGAACGAAGCCGCTCTGAATAACTTCGAACAGCTCGGCGCGGAACAAAGGCGCTGTCCCCAAGTCAAAAGGCTGAACAAACAAAGCTTGCGCCTGTACTACTTCTTCCTTGGTGATTCGGGAGAACGGGATATTAAACGGTATCGTGTCCTGAATTTTTTGTACGACTTCTCCGTCTTCCAGCTCAAAATACGTCCGAAAGGAATCATGACGTAAAACAACTTCCTGAACAGCCTCAATAAATCGGGTAACCTCCAGATTACCTACGATGTGAAGCTGACCGGATACATGATAGGCCGTTCCGCCTCCGAATTGATCCAGTACGTACATCCTTTTTTGGGATGAAGAGACCGGATAAAAAGGTTGGGATGCTACGGGTACAATCGGTTCATACGTCTGTTTGGTTCCTCCAGCCACATAGGTAGCCAGCTCCGCAATTGTTTGCAGCTCAAAAATATGGCCAAGTGGAATATGTACACCCAATTCCTTGCTCACTCTGGAGAGAATGACCGTCGCTTTTAACGAATCCCCACCCTGTTGGAAAAAGTTATCGTGACGGCGGACTTCATGTACATTCAAAACATCCTTCCAAATAGTAACGAGCTGATCCTCTACGGCACGCACCTTAGAGTCAGCATCTTTTGTCGTAAAAAGACTGGACTGTCCCGGCTCCGGCAGAGCCTGCAGATCCGGATGTCCATCGGACAGGAGAGGAATCCGATCCATTAGAATCCAATAACGGGGCTGCGTATAATCTGGAAATACTTCATTCACAGCCTGCTTCAATTCGACTTCTTCGTAAGGAGTTGATGCACTTGCCACCACATAAGCCTTTACATAAGAAACTTCTCCAGCTTCATCCATTTGTGGCGTAATGATGCAGTCCTCCAATTGGAATGTTTGCAGCAAGTATTTCTCCAGTTGCTCCAGATTGACCTGGTGCCCGCGAATGTGGATCATCCGGTTCAAATGACCCATATGCTGTAACTTGCCTCCAGTTTTGACATAAGCCCATTCCCGAGTTGCGCCCAACAAACCTTCGTCTGCCGAGACTTGATACACTTCCCCCTCTGTTCCGGCAGGAGCTGGCTGCTTGTACGCATCGAGAACGCAAGGATAATTACCATGGATGTCTGCGTTCGCAGCCCAAGTAGCTAGAAGCTGTTCTTTTTCCGAGCCACGAAGTAAAGATAGTGAGGAAACACGGCTTCTCTCGTCCGCCACGATGGAATGCAGCAGATGGAGGAAATATTCAGCCCATTCTTTAATCGTGACTACCTCAAAAAGATCCGTATTAAATTCAAAATCCAGACGTAATTGCTTCTGTACCTCCGTGACGTTCAAAAACAACTCATATTTGCTAAAAGCTACTGCGTTTTCAAGCACTTCGACATCCAGTTGATGGAATTGAAAACGCGGAATCGGCCGATCCATATTAAATACAACATTCATCACAGGCAGATGCTTTAGCCCCAGTTGAGCCAATCCGGCAAAGCTGTATTTTTGGTAAGCCTCCAGTTCATACATTCGCTTTTTGATCACTTCAGTATATTCACTAAAAGTAATCTCAGGACGCACCTTGCCAATGACTGGAAGCAAGTTGACGCAATTGCCGATCAGAGAGAAGGTGTCCATGTGTGATTGTCCCGCCGTAGGCACGTTAACAGTTATTTCTTGCTGTCCTGTCAGCCGATGCAGAAAAATTTGAAATGCCGATAGCAAGGTGACGAACAGACTGCTGCCGAGCTTGATGCTGGTTGTTCTCAATTGTTTGACGAGTGGCGCTTCAAGAATAACGGTATGTCGGCTTCCGTTGGAGGATGGAGCCTGTATTCCACGTACTGGGGAAGGCAGATCTAGAACAGGCAAAGACTTCTCCAGTACGGTCGACCAAAAAGCGACGGCTTCCTCTCCCCCCGTCCTCAGCTCATCTTGCTGCCAAGCGGCATAATCCCGAAAAGGTACTGGAGCGGGTAAAGTAACCGCTTCATGACGAACCTGTGCGGAGTAGATCTGTTCCAGCTCCTGCATGAATACACCCATCGACCAGCCATCAGCAATCAAATGATGGAAGGTAAACACACCAAGGTGTTCCTGCTCCGATGTTTTCAGTAATTGAACACGGAATAGCGGCTCATCCGGTGTGAAAGGGAACGGCATGGTGCTGTCCTCAATCATCCATGTTTGGATGTGCTGTTCCTGTTGATCCGAAGGGAAGCCCGTGAAATCATGCAGCGGTACCTCGATGTTCATCACAGAAGCAACTACCTGTGTCTCCCCATCGGGGCTTATGAAGGTGCGTAGAGCTTCATGGCGGCTCATAATGGTACGGATTGCCCCGGTGAAAATCTCCGGTTGAAATGGGCCGCGAAACCGTAGCAAGGCCGTTTCGTGTAAGGCTTGAGAGTCGCTTCGTTCCGAGACGGAGGCGAACCAAAGCTGCTTTTGGTCTGGAGTCAGCGCAATCACACTTTCTGGAACACCTACTGCTTCGGACCCAAGAGATACGGATACAGATTGCTTATCTGGGTCCGGGCCGTTTCCATTCGGGGGCGGGTCCGGTAAAAATCCCCCTTTACGCAACTCATTCACGCTATCCTTGACCGCTTGTACGATTCGCACAATATCTTCCTCGGTATGGGCCGTGGACAAGAAGCAGTTTCGTCCTTCCCAGATATAGATGCCTTTGTCCAGCATGTGATAAAAGAACAATTCTAGATCACCTTTGAGCACGAAGCGGAATAGGGAACCATAGTGAACGACCTTCATAGGTACGTGTTCGTCAATGAAATAGCTGTTCAGTTCCGCTGCTAACGCCGAGGTGCGGCTGTTCAAGCGATTTTGCAGTTGCTCGCCATTTTTCTCCAAATGGTCCAGCACCGCTAAGGATGCAGCCATTGCCAGCGGATGATGGCAGAAGGTTCCTGCGACAAAGGTTCGCTGCTGCTCATGCTGCGGATAGGAATCGTCCCCGAAGCTCCATGTGCCTCCGTCGATCCCGTTCATAAAGGCGGCTTTTCCGGCTACGATGCCGATGGGCAGCCCGCCGCCAATGATTTTACCGTAGGTCACGAGGTCGGCTTGCACCCCAAACCACGCTTGGGCCCCTCCGGGCTGAATCCGGAAGCCTGTGATGACTTCATCAAAAATGAAGGCAGTACTCGACTGCTCCGTTATTTGGCGAATTTCCTGCAAAAAGGCTTTAGGCTGAAAATCTGGTCGACGGCTTTGCACCGGCTCCACTATAACCGCGGCCAGTTCATGTGCATGGGTGCGGATATAATCCAGGGAATCGTCCGCCCCATAATGAAGCACGACGACATCGTCCACCATATGCTGTAAGATACCGGGAGCTAGAGGTGTCGAATGTTCCTTGTTATCCCCCGCGCTCCCCAGTGCCAGCACCCCGTCGAATGTACCGTGATACGAGCCAGCAAAAATGACGACTTTAGCTCGTCCTGTGGCAGCACGTGCCAAACGGAGCGCGACCATAACGGCCTCGGTGCCGGAATTATACAGAGCAATCCGTTCCACGCCGGTCATCTTGCATATTCGCTCGGCGACCTGTCCGGCCATGTTGGACATGGGGCCGACACACATGCCGTTCTTCAGCTCTTCCTCAATTTTTTCACGAATAAAGGCTGGATTGTGTCCGAACAGATTCACACCAAAGCCCATCGTTAAGTCGACATATTCATTGCCGTCCAGATCCCAAATTTTTGAACCATCGGCGCGTTGGGATACAATTTGATACACCATTTCCTTCAAAACAGGACGGAAACCAGCCACATTGCGGTTATTGGCGTATACGGAGCGATATTGCTGGGTGTACTGTTTGGTGCTACGCGTACGGGCTGTGTAGCGCTCAATCAGCTCTTGCAGATGTTGTTCCTGACGGTTCGTAAGCAATTCGCGCGTTTTAACATCCAGATTTTTGTATGGTGTGAACGACTTGGGTTGGGAATCAGTCTGTTTTGAGTCAATTGGGGTAAATAAAGCGGGTACCTGGGAGGCGGCGATCTCTTGCTTAACTTCTGCTCGAACCAGCCCGCTCTTTTCTCCGTCGACCGACACCGAAGGTGATATTAGCGTTCTCGTCTGGAATGTAGCGGAATCTGCCACAGGAGCAGAGTTACTGTACTGCAGGACATCAAGCTGCTGTGACATCAGGTGAAGCTGTTGCTCTAAAATCCGTTCTAGACCCATAGAAGAAGCAGCCCCCTGGAAGCTTTGAACTTCTGTCGGCTCTGCTGCATGTATTGACGTGGATGCCGGAATATCCGCTTGACGATATGTTTGAAATACATCAGGTACCGTCTGCTCGTTCAAATGCTGCTTATTTAAGATGAATGGAGCTTCCAAATGGTTTTCCAACACAATTTCATTTGGAGAATCTGTAGAGATAACCACCCGTTCAGCGACATAACTCGTTAACAGCTCCAAGTTGGTTAGTGTTTCAAAAAACTCATTCATTGGAATGTCCAATCCAAATGTATCCTTGATGCTATGACGGACTTGGGACAAATTAATGGAATCCAATCCAAGCTCCAAAAAATGTACTTGCGGCTCCAATTCTCCCAGACTAAGCTGGGACACATTTCCGATCATTTTCGCTAACTTTTGGCGAATAGATGATTGATGCTGATCCATTACCGATCCCGCCGCCGGATATTCATTCTCCATATTTATATCCCCTTTACCACTGAGTTTTCATAAGCCAGTCCAGCATACGTCTGCGACAAATGACAGAATGGTTCCAACCTCGTACATATAGACACGGAGTGAATGACAAAAAATTGCAAAGAAGTAAGGGCTAAATGCAGCCTCAAGCACAAATAATGCCTCAAGGCATATATTTTGACATATATATGTATCGAGACAGCCATAGCAACAAGAACAGAAGATTGTTGAACGTTCATAGGATTACAAATTGCATTTCGCGGTGTGAGCGAAAGGAAACAAATTAAGTGTATAATCTTAGGGGGGTTGTGAATTTGAGTGGACTGAAATATGTAATTAAAAACTTAATATTTCAGCATCATAGATGAACTTAATCATTAAATATGGGAGTCATACAAGGTGGTTATTCTAAACAAAAAAAGCGTCAAATATATAACACTTCACTAACATCATAAAGTGAGTATTCCATAAATGTCAATGTTTTTCTTTTTTTAAAACAAGTAATTATATGGAAATTATTCATACATATTTACACTACAAAAACCCTATCTCTTGGTCGGCACAGACCTGAAAGCCCCATGCACGGGAGACTTTTCTGAGATAAGGCTTTTGCATCATACGATAATCGACCTGCTTCCGTCATCTAGGTTCGGTCCCTGCTGCCAAATCGTACTGGGAATCTCTCGCCGCAATACCGGTATGATATCCTCGGCAAACTGATGCAGCTGTTCAAGCTGCTCCTTCTCTCCCAACCCATCTACCCTTATGCTGAGCCGCCGCCGTCGAGTGGTAAGCATCATAATACGGGCGATAGCGTCTGATCGCTTCCTCATCTGTATCCGCCAGATACAAACTCCCGGCTCCGGCACCAATTACAGCCTGAACCGGGTCATGACCGTAGTAAGCCAGCCGTTCACGGTAATGATCAATTAACGCTTTATACTTTGCCTGAGGATGGAAAGAATTTGAGAAAAATAACTATTTTCTGTATTGAGCAGCCAGCTCTGTCGATAATGTGCTGGAGGCACTACCATGCCATATTGGAATTTGCAGTTGGTAGGGGCGAGGCTGTGTCGTGACCTGATGCAACGGGGACCGATAGTTGCCCTCCCACGTGACCTCTTCCTCACTTCAGAGCCGTTCAGAACCAGCGGAGGCGAAGACGACAAGAAAAGGCGCACCATGCCGCTCCCCCACACCATACGCATCAAAACCAAGCTCCTCTGCGAGCACAGCCTGCTTAATTACATTTTGGAATTTTTGTTGCGAACTCCATGCTTCTCCGGTTATCGCATTAGGCAGATTAGCCATTAAGCTGAACAATACAAACTTCATTCGCTCCTGCCCCCCTTCTGCGAACGAATCGGCTTCGCCGTTCCCTATGATCGCGTCTAATTTCGATTAGCTGTCTCGGCTTCATTTTTTTCACGAATGTAGGTGGAGAATAATTCAGGATTCACCACTTTACGCAGTAAATGCATCGTCCCGTCCCCTGTTCCATGGTCAAAAGCATGGATACGTTCATATCCCCAACGCTCGTACATGGATAGCAAATAGGGATGCTTTTCCGCAGTCGCCAGCGTCACAGCAGGAGCACCGACCTTGTCACGAATAACCGTTTGCTCTACCCAGTTCAACAGTTTTTTCCCATATCCTTTGCCTTGGGCAGCCGGGTCTACAGCAAACCACATCACAAACGGTAGATCGGTTATAAAATTAAGGGCTCTATTTTTGAGATGGCTAACGGTAGCCTGAATGACACCGTCTACTTCCAGCACGTAGCAATCATTATTTTTAATGTTTTCTTGAATGAGAGCAACGTCTGCCTGAGCGGCAGGCCATCGAAGCTCCAACTGCCGAATTGTTTCATACGCCTCATACGTCACATACTGCAATCTTTCTGCGTCCTCTTGGAGAGCCAGACGATAGATTTCACTCATACTAACCCGCCTCCTTATAATGTTTTTGTAAAACGAGTGAACCACTATATAACTATTCCCATCTATTTAATAAGATATAAAAGTTAATATAACTGTAGCATGCTCACCATTCAGCGACAAATTAATTTTTTCTATAACTCCATTTAAAATAACAATAGCCCCTCGAAAGATGGGAATTCATTAATTAAAGTCAACGCAAAAAAGCCCGAAAATCGGGCTCCTCTACTTTCTAGACGAATAAAATGCTGGTCTTATCTCCGGCATTCAAAACAAACCATGTATGCTGTATTACTCCGCAGGGGCAGTAAAGCTGCGTTTGGCAAACTCGCTGTCCAGCATATAAAAGGCGTTGCTGTCTCTTTCAATGCGCTTAAGCTTCTGGATAACACTGTCGAACAGAGCTTCCTCTTCGACTTGCTCATCAATAAACCATTTCAGGAAATGGATCGTTGCATGCTCGCGTCCATCGAGGGCCAAGTCAGCCAGATGATAAAATTTTTGCGTGTTTTGCTGCTCATGCTTGTAGCCATGCTCAAATACGTCCAGCATGGAATCGTAGCTATTTTTCGGCTCCGGCAATGCAGCCAATGTGGCGCGTCCTCTACGATCATTAATGTATTTATACAGTTTCATCGCATGAAACCGTTCCTCCTCAGCTTGTACTAGGAAGAAGTTTGCAAACCCATCCAGACTTTCACTGGAGCAATAAGCAGCCATCGCCAGATATACGTGAGCGGAGTAAAATTCAAAGTTCATTTGCTCATTCAGAGCCTGTGCCAAATTGTCATTCATGTCTCAGGTCACCTCGGTCATGTATGTAGTGATGTAACGATCATAGTGTACCACGAATCCGATCACAAAAAAATGGACGGAAGTGAATTCAGTGCTCTCACGTTCCGTCCGCAATTTCCACAATCAAGGCTCCAGACCCCAGACACGTTTGTCGTTTATATACAAAGGTGCTTTGTCCCAATCCGTATAAGATGTCTTGGTTGGATCATAGGAAAAATCATCACTTTCGTTATAGTTGCTCCAATCCGCCTTGTTCATGCGAATCTGAATATCCCCTGTGTTTTCCCCTGCTGCCAGACTTCCCGCACCAGCTCCAAAGGAGATTTCCAGATAATAATCTGCGCCTGTAACGGCCTTATCCAGTTTCACAAAACGTCCCTGAACGTTACTACTGCCCAACTGTGCATAGTCACAATGGAATTCCTGTGACTTGTCGCCATCTACAGTGTAGTAGTATCGCAGCTTGACATTTTTCAGATCAACTGCCTCTTTACCCTTATTTACTACACGGAACAGTGGCCGAATCTGGTTATCTCCCGGGTTGGTGTCGCCCACGCGGTATTGTGCAATCACATCTCCCGTTGCTGGAATGGGTGCTGCGGTAGGCTTGGCACTGACCTCGGCAGAATCCGGGCTGGTTCCTAAAGAATTTGTTGCACTTGCCACATAATAATAAGTGGTTTCATTCACTACTCCTGTATCCTTGTAAGTGCTGTCTGTTACCGTTGCTACTGTGGTATAAGGGCCACCACTGGTTGTCGAGCGCTTGACTGTATAGCTATCGGCACCCGTCGCTTTGCTCCAGGTAAGTGTAACCTGAGCATCCCCTGCATTTGCCTTCACATTTGCCGGAGCTTTGGGAGCTGTCGGCTCGGTTGGTCCACTACCGTTAATGAGACGGTCATACTCGGCATAAGCCGTTGCCATATCCACTTGGGACCAGAAACGATGATACGTAAATTCTGGAGCGCCTTTATCCCATTTTTTGGTCTGCTTGTTCCATGAAGTCGTGTATTTATCTTTAAGATAAGACCATTGCGGATCTTTAGTGATATTAGGGCGGATATCGCTGTAGCTGGAATACGTACCATTACCGCCTTTGGACGGATCAGACGGCGTAGCGTCGGTGCCAGGGATCGTGTTGCCTTGCCCAGTCTTACCACTCCAGCCGCTCGGGATATACACTTCTTTGGTAAAATAACGATAATAATCCTCCCGCGCTTCCTTCGTTGTAATGCCTATACCATCGTTATACCCCCATGCAGCATCAAGCAAAGCTTTAGACAAATCCTTAGCTTCCTTGCCTAACTCGGAATAGTCTCCTATTTCAGCTTTCGTTCCAGCAGCAAAGAAAGTAAGTGCTTTAACATAGCTGCCGAGCACTCCGGCATCCTGTCCCGGATTCTTTGTTACTACATGAAGATTGGCATTCCCTTTATGATTGGCAAATCCGCTCCAGGTTTCAGGCTTTCCACTCCATTCCAGATTGCTCGGCAGCCAGAACTCACCTTTAGCCGCTGTAGTAGCCACTTTCGGATTCTTGCCACCCAGAATACGCTTACCTTGAGCGTCCAAATAGTATCCCTGTGCATCAGTCACAGGCCGTTCGTTGGCAAATACATAGCTCTTGGACCATGCGATCCAGTTTTCTGTCACTTGTTTAGCCATTTTAAACTGCTCGGACGAAGTGTCACCTTTCTTGGCTAAAATGTAGTACAGCTCTGCAACCCGCTCGACAGGCCAAGCCTGCATCCCAAACCAGTTGTTGGACGGTGGATCGTTATATACAGGAGCCCCTGTATAAGCCATGCCATAAAAGGTGCTCGTGCCAGATGGATACGCCTTGTAGGCGCCACCCCAGCTATTCGTTGCTCCACCCGCAATGGCCCCCTCATCGGATTGCAGCCAAGTATAAAACTCCAGTTGGCGCTTCAGCGAGGTCGCCCAGTCCTGTCCTGCCGTTGGTGAATTCGGTATTAATCCACCATCTTGATCGGACAACGCATAAGCTGCGACGACGTTCTGGTAGCCCTGATGTGCATGGCTGGCACCAATCCGCCAAGCCCAGTTGCCGCTTTGACCGAGTCCCCCGCCCCAAGCCGTATACCATGCCATCAGATAAAGACTGGCATCCTTGCCCGTACCAGCAATCGGACTTCCATTGGAAGCGCTTCCGGTTTTCTGGAAGTATTTATCGTACATACCGTAACGCAAGAAGTCTCCCATCTTTTTCGCTTTATCCAAATATACCGGATTGTCATATCCCAGTTCTTTAGCCCAGTACATCGCTTGAACTGCCCGTGCATCCGCATCGGTGGCATTCGTGTAGCGCCATTGCTGTGCAGGAGCATTGTTTTCCTTGGTGAACAGGCTCATGAAGCCTTCATTAGTTTTACCAAATTTTTGATTATCCTGCGATGGATGCGGGACGGCCTCCCAGACCGATTCCTGTTCCCCGCGTTGGAAGGTGTTCACATAGGTCGCCGTATGCGACGGATTCAGCAGATTTCCAAAGCCATACCAATTATCCACGTCTAGCAGCCAATGCATCAGATAAGTCTGATTGTTGCCATAGGTCGCCTTCAGCTCTGCATCCAGCGGGTCCTTTCCACCACTATACTGACCGCTCAGACGGCTTGGATATTGATCAGGCTGCGGATACTCTGCTGCATAGGTGGCGGGGCTATTGGGGTTGTAGTTGCTCATCGTAGGCTGTTCTTCCTTGCCATCCCCTTCATTAACGGGAATAATGTATTTCTCCATGTTGTCCCAAGCGGATTCCAAATGTTCCCAATCCCCGGTATAATGACCATACAAAACTTCCAGCCACATCCAGTAGCTATAGGCTTCCGAGGTCGTTAAGTGTCCGTAGTCCGGGGCCTCACTCATGAGTGTTTCAACGGAGTGATAAGGAATGCCTTCCTTTGAAAAATATCCACTGGCCGGGTCCTTCAGTTGTTTATACAATTGAAGAAAGCGTGTCGATTCCGGTGTTGCAGCCGATGCATGATCAGGTTCAGCCTGAAATATGCCCAAGGTTAGCGGAAGTATCAAAACAGCTGACATGACCATAGAGACAGATTTCCTGAACACAGATTTTCTTCTGATCACTTTTGCATTCATCCTCTCCATTATCAATTTTGGCCCTGCACAAGATTTTGTTCCGAAAAACGATAGCACAAAAAGACAGCACCATCACCTCACTTTCCCATAAAAAAAGGTGGAGGACGCGCTGTCCATAGCTCCAAATTCTTCACATTGGCCCTGGGGAAAATATAACATATTAGCTGACAAATGGGAGTCGAAAAATTCAATATGTTTGGAGTTTAACTTGGAAGTTTGACGAAATCGCTTCAAATCGGTACTATTTCACAAGGAGGCGTTAAAACATGAAAATTTTGCTATTGCTTGGTTGTATCGTGATGTTTTTAGCCGTAGCTTTGGGAGCGTTCGGCGCACACGCATTGAAAAAGAGACTTTCCGTAGACATGATGAGCATATTCCAGACAGGAATTCAATATCAAATCACTCACGGACTGGGTTTGCTGCTGCTTGGAGTTCTTGCTGACAGCCTTGTCCATTCTTCTCTCATCGTTACCGCAGGCTGGGTTATGCTGGTGGGTATTCTCCTGTTTTCCGGCAGTCTGTATGCCCTTAGTATATCCGGTGTGAAAAAGCTTGGGGCAATCACCCCCATTGGCGGGTTGGCTTTTTTGGCAAGCTGGGTCATTGTGATCGTGGCGGTTGTGCAAGGTTAAACAAGGATAAAGGAACAGAGACTTGGAAAAGGAGGCGCTTCCAAGTCTCTCAATTATTAACGTAGCATTCCTGATTATATGAAAGAATACATTATCTCGTCTGCACTTGTTGCGCTTTCTGAGCGGCTATCCGATGACCTTCGATATAACGTCTGGATTCAGCCATCTCATGCTCCTGAGCAGCTTCCATAATAATATGAACCCCCGGCTTGTACTGCTCCAACAGTTCCATGTAGAGGCCATAGTTCATGTCTCCAAAACCCGGCGGCACCGTCTCAATTTCACCTGACGATGACAACCGTCGGTCTTTGGCATGCGCTGCGATAATCCGGGGGCCCAGCAGTTGGAAAGCTTCGCGGATGATCTCATCCTGCTGCGCCAGATTTTCCGTCTTCAGCAGATTACCCGGATCAATCACAACACCGATGTGTGAAGAAGGTACTTCCTCCAGAAAGGTAGCCAACTCTACGGCGGTTCCGACCAAGTGATCGTTTGCAGCTTCCAATCCTACGAATACGCCCCACTTCTCCGCTTCATCTGCTAATTCACGCACTACTTTCCTTACAACTCTCCAGTCACGTTCCGTATAGGCGGTACCATCCTCATTACGTCCGACTTCAGCTGCAACCATTGGTGCTCCTAACAGACCCGCATATCGGATCAGCTCTTTGAAACGCTCTACATTTTCACGCAGCAATTCCTTATCCTGTATAAAAAAATGTAAATAGCACCCGAGCACCGATATGGATACACCATGCTTACGAAATTCTTCTGCGATAGACAGTGCCAATCCCGGATTGAACTTACCCGGTTTATTAAAATCCACATCACTGATCGCTCTCCACGGAGCCAGCTGAACATGAGTAAAGCCCGCTGCGCCTACCTTTGCAGCCAATTCACGATAAGGCAACTTGCCAAACAAATGTGCCAATACACCTACTGTCACTAAAAACACCTCTTATTTTTATTGTTGTATGCTACTTGTTACCGTACTCTGCTCTAAGGTCTCATTGATGATGTGCGTAATCCGTTCTACTTCATCATGAATAAAAAAGTGTCCTCCCTCAAAGGTAAACATACGAAATTGCTGATCCGTATGGTGTGCCCATGCCTCCGCATCTTGTAAGGTCACCGTGTTATCGGTCATTCCCGTCAAAGCGGTGATAGGACAATGTAAAGGTGCGGCTTTAGCCATGTACTTATACAACTCGACAGCTTTGAAATCCGCTCTTAACACCGGCATAAAATAGTCGTATAATTCCCGATTGTCAAAAATCGCTTCCGAAAGCTGACCGTACCGCTGCAAATGCGTCCTGAACTGATCTGCGGGCAGATCGTGTAACCACGGGGAATTTCTTGGGACATGCGGTGCCCGTCCACCCGAAACGAACAGATGAGCAGGCTTGCCATATCCACCGGCCACCAGCTTGTAGTACAGCTCGAATGAGATCATCGTCCCCATACTGTGTCCGTATATGGCATAAGGATCGCCGGGGACTATCTCTTCGCTGATCTTGTGCAACAGATCCTCGCTCATCTCCTCAATGCTTTCCTTTAGCGGTTCTCCAGAACGAATACCTCTGCCCGCTAATTCCAGTGGAACAAGCTTGATCTGCGGAAGCAGCGACTTTTTCCATTTGAAGCTGACCGACGCCGATCCGCCTGCATACGGGATAAAAAATAATGTGATAGGTGCCATTCTTGCAACCTCCTGCCTTGCTAAGTTCTAACTTTTTCATTTTAGCATAAAAAGGTATATTTACCCATTTCAAATATTTTGCAAATTCCAGAAGAAGGGTTGCGAAAATCAAGCACATTTTGTATAAGGCAGGAAATGTTTTTCTAAAGAAAGAACGGCTTTATGTTTGAATATAATCATGTGTTGGGTCTTTTATTTTTTCAAATCGAGAGGAGTACTGTGCCATGAAGTACGGTTTTTTCGATGATGTCAATCAAGAATATGTCATCCACACCCCCCAAACCCCTTATCCCTGGATTAATTATTTAGGTAATGAACGATTTTTTGGACTAATCTCTAATACAAGTGGTGGCTATGCATTTTACCGGGATGCTCGCTTACGTCGCTTAACACGTTACCGGTACAACAATATTCCTGTCGATAACGGGGGGCGTTATTTTTATATTTATGATGATGGGGATTATTGGACTCCGGGATGGATGCCGGTCAAACGGGAGCTGGAGCAGTATGAATGCCGCCATGGACTTGGCTATACCTCAATTATGGGGGAACGCAGCGGTATTCGGGCCACGCAGCTGGCTTTTGTGCCCCTATCCTTTGACGGCGAGGTCCATCAGGTTAAGCTTCAGAACACATCGTTACAAACCAAAAAGATCAAACTCTTTTCGTTCGTGGAATTTTGTCTGTGGAACGCCTATGACGATATGACCAACTACCAGCGCAACTTGAACACGGGTGAGGTTGAAATACAAGACTCTGTCATTTATCACAAAACGGAATACCGTGAACGTCGCAATCACTATGCTTTTTTCTCTGCTAATCGTCCGCTAGCCGGTTATGATACAGACCGTGAAGCTTTTCTAGGGCTCTACAACGGATTAGATCAGCCTCAAACGGTCGCCGCTGGGCAAGCCTCGAACTCTATTGCCAGCGGATGGTCCCCTGTCGGATCACATTGCATTGAGATAACGCTGGAGCCAGGCGAAGAAACTAGCTGTAACTTTATACTCGGTTATGTGGAAAACCCCGAGGAAGAAAAATGGGAGTCGCCCGGTGTTATTAATAAAAAACAGGCACATGCCATGATTGCGCAGTTTGCGGATGAAGCTGATGTAGAACGAGCGTTGAGTGAGCTGCGAACCTATTGGAACAATTTGCTGTCCAAGTATACCCTTCAAAGCCACGACGACAAGCTGAACCGAATGGTAAACATATGGAACCCTTATCAGTGTATGGTTACGTTCAATATGTCGCGTTCCGCTTCGTATTTTGAATCTGGTATCGGGCGTGGAATGGGCTTCCGGGATTCGAATCAGGACTTGCTCGGCTTCGTCCACCAAATACCGGAGCGGGCACGGGAACGGATTATCGACATTGCCTCTACTCAATTTGAAAACGGGGGAGCTTATCATCAGTACCAACCGTTAACCAAAAAAGGAAATCACGAGGTTGGCGGTGGCTTTAACGACGATCCGTTGTGGCTTATTGTCGGTACCGCAGCGTATATCAAAGAAACGGGAGACTTTTCCATCCTGGACGAACAAGTGCCCTTTGACGGTAATGTAGAGCGTACGGCTACGCTGTTTGAACATTTGAAGCGTTCTTTTTACCACGTTGTGGATAATCTAGGCCCGCATGGTCTTCCACTCATTGGCCGGGCTGACTGGAACGACTGTCTGAATCTCAACTGTTTTTCTGCTACACCAGATGAGTCCTATCAGACAACTCAGAATCTGGAGGGTCGAATAGCCGAATCCGTGTTCATCGCCGGATTATTTGTTTATACGGGACCGGATTTTATTGAGCTTTGCAAGCGCAGAGGATTGGATGTGGAAGCGGCAACCGCTCAAGCATATGTGGATCGTATGCGAACAGCCACATTGGAGCATGGTTTTGACGGCGAATGGTTCTTACGTGCTTATGACCATTATGGAGACAAAATAGGGAGCAAGGATTGTGAGGAAGGTCAAATTTTCATTGAACCTCAAGGTTTCTGTGTCATGGCAGGAATTGGTGTTGAAGAAGGTCTAGCTCAAAAAGCTCTCGATTCTACACGTGATCGGTTAGAAACTCCCTACGGCATCATGCTGCAAAATCCACCGTATTCTCGCTATTACATCAACCTGGGCGAAATCTCATCTTATCCTCCCGGGTATAAGGAAAATGCCGGTATTTTCTGTCACAATAACCCGTGGATTATGATGGCGGAAGCCGTAATAGGACGTGGGGATCGCGCTTTCGAGCTGTATAGCAAAATCGCACCCGCCTACCTGGAAGACATCAGCGACATTCACCGCACCGAGCCGTATGTGTACGCTCAAATGATTGCGGGCAAGGATGCTGTTCGTGAAGGCGAAGCCAAGAATTCCTGGCTGACGGGTACAGCGGCATGGAACTTTATAGCTATTACTCAATCCATCCTCGGTATCCAGCCGGAATGGGAGGGTCTGCGTATTGATCCGTGTATTCCTACAGCCTGGGACGAATTCACAGTCACCCGTGTCTTCCGCGGTGATACCTACGTGATTCATATCACGAATCCACAGCATGTCTCCAAAGGTGTAGTTACAGTTACCTTAGATGGCACCGTCCTTACGAATAATATCCTGCCGGTTGCAGGGGACGGGGCTATCCACCAAGTAAAAGTGTTGCTAGGCTAACAAGTTCATGCCCTTCAAAAAAATTAGCTTCAACTTCATCACATAGTATCTTATAATACGAGAATGGCTAAAGATACATTAAGTGTGGTGACATCATGAACAAGACAAAACGGCTTACTCAAACCATGGATTACAAAACAAAGCAAGCCCGCTGGGTACGCAAAATGTTATTACTGTATTGGATGATTATAGCTGTACATTTTATCGTCCAGCTGGGCAGCTACTTATTTCTTGATTACCACGCTTCGCCTTATGAATTTTACGTCGGAACCCTCATTGTTCCCACGCTAATCATGAGTGGTTCCAACTTACTGGCAGAGTTGGCTCATTTTAAATTCAACAGGTATTCTTTTGCGATCCTGTTTATGGCAAGCACCGTCATTTGCTGGATGATTATTCGCCTAAATTATGATATCCGGATTATTCCTGCGCTATGTTTGTTGCCTATTTTCTCTTCTATTCTGTTCTTCAATCGTCGCTTAATATGGCTTTCCTTTGTATTGCAAGTGGTCGTCTTTTTTCTGTTGCTGGCAGCAGATGGATCATTCCGCAGCTATTTGTCAGACTTTGATATTGTGGCGATTCCAACCTTTTTGATTATGTCCACCTTTATGGCTCTCATTATTCAGGCCAGCGGCGGCGATTTGTTAGTAGATTTGTACAAGACAAAGCGCGCCCAGCAGGAATTAATGATCAGTAACGCGATTATCAGCAAAATGTCCATGACTGATGGTTTGACAAAGCTGTACAATCATTTGTCCTTTCAAAACTTTTATGAAAAAGCACTCGAATATGCCGAACAAGGCGCGATCATCCATCTGGCGTTAGTGGATATTGATAATTTCAAGAAGATCAATGACACTTACGGACACCAGTTCGGAGATAAAATTTTGGAAGGCATCTCGCAAATCATTACAGAACAGATTACCGCAAATGACATTGCGGCTCGCTATGGCGGTGAGGAATTTGCTATTTTGATGTTCGAGCATACTTTCGAAGAAGCTTATCAGATCGTCGAAAACATCCGGCGTGAAGTGGAGAAAATGACCTTTCAGGAGAAATTGCAAATCGTTTCTGTAACCGTAAGCATTGGACTGAAAAGCTATACAGAGGAAATGAACAAAGATAAAGATGTATTTTTTCAGCAAGCAGATGACTATCTGTATCAAGCTAAGCGCTCCGGGAAAAACAAAATTGTTGCTCTTAATCATATCGCTTAATGTAAAAACACTTCATTTGATGAGACTCCGGCATGAGCTTGCCGGAGTCTTTTGAATATAGAGCTTAAAATGTAATAGAGTTGACAATTCCATAAGTTGAAACTAAAATCGTTACATATGTATTGGTTATTTACTTACAATAAATAAGTTCGAAGGAGATGATTTTTAAATGTCAACCCTCGTTATTGTCGTTCACCCTGATCTTGCGGAATCTCGCATTAACAAAAGATGGGTGCAAGAACTCAAGAAACAATCCGACGTGACCGTTCACAACCTGTATGAAGTATATCCAGATGAGCAAATCAATGTCGCCCAGGAGCAGGAACTGCTAGAGCAGCATGACCGTATCGTTCTGCAATTCCCTTTTTACTGGTACAGCACTCCTTCCCTGCTGAAAAAATGGCTGGATAAGGTTCTAACCTACGGCTGGGCTTATGGAAGCGAAGGTGGCAAGCTACAGGGCAAAGAGTTGTTGATCGCCTTGTCTGCTGCCAGCGTTGAGGAAAATTATCAACATGACGGACGGAACAGGTATACGATCGAAGAGCTGTTGAGACCTCTGGAAGCTACAGGCCATATGATTGGTGTCAAATTGCTCCCTTATTTCGTACAATATGGTGCTGCAGTATTGACCGATGAGCAACTAGAGCAATCCGCACAAAAATACGCGCAAACGGTTATTTCTTAATTTTTTACTAGAAAGCCCCTTGGACGGCGCCCGCCATACCTGCTTTACAGCAGACGGCAGCTCCAGCCAAGGGGCTTTACTGATCGATTTACATCGTAACCAAGGCACTGGTTACCTGTGCCATACTTTCTTTAATAATTTCGCAGCCCTTACGCAAGTTTTCCAAGCTTATCGTTAACGCTGGCATAATTTTAATTACCGTATCGTTACGCCCAGCACGTTCAATAATGAGTCCCCTACTAAAGCAGAGAGACGCTACCTCCTTGGCGAACGCTTCTCCCAGATGAGACACATCAATTCCCCAGATCAGTCCCATGCCACGAATTTCAATAAGAGGATCTATCGATTGGATATGTTCACGCAAGAACTGCTGAACAAAAGCCTCTTTTTCCTTCACTTGTGCTTCCAGCTCTACCGTATCTCTGAACTCCAGCGCAGCCTTTGCCCCGACGAAAGCAAGCTGATTTCCACGGAAGGTGCCGTTATGCTCACCCGGACTCCATATATCCAATTCTGGCTTGAGTAGCAACAGAGACATTGGCAATCCGTATCCACTGATCGATTTGGACAAAACAACCATATCAGGAACGATTCCCGCCCGCTCGAATGAGAAGAATGAACCAACCCGGCCGCAACCGACTTGAATATCGTCAACAATGAGCAAAATATCATGATCATCGCACAGCTGTCGCAAATCACGCAGCCATTCTGTATCTGCAATATGAATACCACCTTCAGCCTGTACCGTTTCCAAAATGATCGCTGCAGGCTTTTCCACACCAGAATGGGTGTCTGTTAAAAGCTGCTCCATATACAAAATGGTATCCATTCCGTTAAATGTGCTGTTATAAGGTATGAAGGTAACATTGTTCAGGGGAACCCCTGCGCTCTCTCGCATGGAGTTGTTGCTGGTAATAGATAAACTACCCAGCGACATCCCGTGGAACGCGCCCATAAAAGCGAAAATACCATTTCTGTTTTTCACCTTGCGTGCAAGTTTCAGTGCTGCTTCCACTGCATTGGTTCCGGTCGGTCCGCAAAATTGCAGCTTATAATTCAAGCCCTTGGGCTGGAGAATACGCTCTGAAAAAGACTCCATAAACTCTTGCTTGGCCGTCGTGTACATATCCAGACCATGCATAATCCGATCGGAAGTTAAGTAGTCCAATATCCGGTTTTTCATAAAATCATTATTGTGCCCATAGTTCAAAGCCCCTGCCCCGGCAAAAAAGTCAATGTAACCCTTGCCTTCCTCCGTGTACAGTACATCGTTTTTAGCTTTGTTGAAAACAACTGGAAAACTTCTGCAATAGGATCTTACATTGGACTCCAGCACTTCGAATGTGTTCATGATCTCTCGTCCTCCCGCTGACCTGATTTTAAAAAATACAAGCATGGAAAGCAAAAAAATGTAAATATGTAATCTAAAAGAGTAGACAGTCTGAATTCACAATGGGATATCCACACCAAAGAATCATAAGTATGATCGCAAGAACAATTAAAGTACGAAAATTAAATACAGAGATAGCAAATTGAGAGTAGGTTAGTAGAAGATTAAATAGTGGGTTTTTCTAAGAGGCCTATCAGAGGATGTCAACTCCTATGTAATAAAATACCATAATTTTCATTTAAGTCAATGCATGTTTCTGAGGTGTTTTGTTAAATTTTTGTAATTTATCATCAACGGCTTGTAGTATATTGTTAAAAGAAAACGAAAAATGTCGTATTATAGAAATAAATCTCAAAAATAGTACATTTCCATATCAAATAGATATACATCTGGACTATTTGTCCACAGGATTGCCACAACAAACCTGATCTTTTGACAGACTGTCCAAAGGAGTTTACTCTATCAACAGGACCTGCCAAAAACTTGTTGTAAACATTGCAGCTATCCTAACTATTTGGCTCGAATTTGATAGAAAGATAAGGAAATATGATCATGTCTAATGTTTTAATTATTGAAGATGACAATATGCTGGGAGATACCCTTTCCTTGTATTTAACAGGAGAAGACTACAACGTTACTCGAGTGGAACAAGCGTCTGAGGGTATTGCTAGGCTTGAGATCGTACAGCCCGATATTATTTTGCTGGATCTGTTGCTTCCAGATTTGGATGGAATGAATCCCTGCCCACTGATACGCAAGCATACGGATGTGCCCATCATCGTAATTTCTACAGAAAACAACATATCAGAGCGCATTCGTACACTTACGTTGGGAGCAGATGATTATATTTGCAAGCCTTTTAGTATGCAAGAGCTAAAAGCACGTATGGAGGCTCTTTTCCGTCGTATTGAAATCACGCGCTTGCAAGGAAGAGGCAGAGCACCTGAACCTGAAACGGGCATTACTTTGGATCTAGCGAGAAGAATGATTACCGTTAACGGACAGAATGTGGAGACAACATATTCAGAATTTGAGCTCATGAAGCTTTTTTATTTGAACCGGGGAATTGTATTCAGCAGGTATGCTTTGATTCAGGCTCTCCGTGGCACAGACTCCTTTATTAATGAGAGGGCCGTGGACGTACATATTAACCATTTACGCAGAAAAATCGAAAAAGACCCTAAGAAACCGCAATTGATCAAGACCATCTGGGGAATCGGCTACAAATTTATGCAATAACACGGTCAGCTCCAGGGAAGTGATGACTTGATTTGGTTAATATCCTTCTGAACCGTGCTCAGATGCTCTTTCCAGTCTGGATATAGTTCTCCTGTTGAGGTTTCATTGCTGCGCTTCAATGCCTTTTCCAGCTCTATTACCTTTGCCAGCAACTCAGGCGCGCACAGGTTCCCCGTTCCTCCCTTAAGCGAGTGGATTAAACGAAGAGCAGAAGATAACTGCCCATTGTCCATTTTTCTCACAACTCTTTTATCGAGATACTGGTATTCCTGTATCCATTTGTAAAGGGCAAATTGAAAAATATACACCTTGCCATCCATACCTGCTATCGACTGCTCAGCGTGAATACCATGTAAATCTTGCAGCCACGCTAAATTAATCCAGCTAGTTAACACTCTAGCAGCGGTCAGTTCATGGACAGGCTTGAGCAACACGGCATTAATACCGGCACGAAGACAAACTTCCTGTTCATGCTGCACAGCATCAGCGGTAAAAGCGATAATGGGAAGCCTGTTAAAAGCTTTGTTTCTCCGAATATGTCTCGCCGTCTCAAAACCATCCATCTCTGGCATATGCAAATCAAGCAGCACCATATCCCAGTAACGCAGTTCCAGTAACGCTATTAGTTCTCTTCCGTTCGTGACCATCGTTACCTCAAAGTTACGCTCTGCTAAAAACTCGGTAATCACCACCTGGTTAATTTCGTTATCCTCTGCTATGAGAATTTGATACTTCTGTGTTGTATCCCCTATCTCATTGCGGGAACTCATTGTCGCATGAGTCTCCAGAGTATTACCATCTGCAGGCACTGACTGTTCCTTCTTCCAGCAGAGAACCTCCAGCAGAGCGTTCCGGGTAACGGGCTTGGACAAAAAGGCATCCACACTATGATCCATGTCCCCAGCAGCTATGGTTTCCATCTGAAACACGGTTGTAAGTCCAATGATCTGAGTTATCTGCCTATCCAGCATTTGAAGCCACTGCCTTCGGGAGTCCAGTTCTCTCAAACCTTCCATCCCCATATCAATGATAACATAGTCAAAATGCTCACCCTTTTGAAAAGCGTCCACACTTTCTTGGAAGGATGAAATAGTGAATGTTTTTAATCCCAAGTCTTGCAGTAGTTCGTTCAAGCTGTATCTCACCAGTTCATGCTGCGCAACAATTAAGGCTTTGCCTTTGATTTGTTTTTCTATTCGTGTGCTTCCTTCATTCAATTCCCCAGTTTCCAACTCGACATTAAAGTAAAATTGACTGTACTCTCCTAATCGGCTTTTCACCTCTACTTTCCCGCCCATAGCTTCAGCCAAATGCTTGCTAATGGCCAAACCCAGCCCAGAGCCCCCATATCTGCGGCTGGTTGATGTACTCGCCTGGATAAAAGGGACGAATAGCTTGTCCATACACGTCTCGGAAATTCCTATGCCCGTATCTTCTACCATAAAAGAAACGCCTACTCGCCCTTCCTGCTGACTTAGCATTTTTACCTGTAACAATACATGTCCCTGATCCGTAAACTTGATGGCGTTGGTCAGAAGATTTGAAAGCACCTGCTCCATTCGTAGCGGATCTCCCTTAAAGCTTTTCGGTAACGCCGGGTCCGTTATAAATACAACCTCTATTTCCTTACCTTCAAGTAAAGTTCCAACGGTATCTGCGAGATGCCGAAGCATTTTTTCCGGCTCAAATTCTACCTTTTCCAGTTCCAGACTGCCGGCTTCCATTTTGGAAAAGTCCAATACGTTACTGAGCATAGATGAAAGGGTACGAGAGGAAGCGAGAAGCTTGTGGAGGTAATCTCTTTGAACGGCAGTCAGTTCAGTCTTATTTAACAGCTTTGACAGACCGATGATTCCATTCAGCGGGGTGCGGATTTCGTGACTCATATGAGCCAAAAAAATGCTTTTCGCACGGTTAGCCTCGTCCATCTCCTTTCTTTTCTGCTCTGAGGCTTTATACTCCGTAATGTCCAACACGTGACCGATAACATGCCTAGTAATCCCGTCCTCCATAACCGGATGTAAGGTAATGAGAGCCGAGTATTCCCAAAACTCCAATTCAAATACGGTCCGATCACCGAACCAGGCCTGTTTGTAGTATTGGTTAAGCTGCTCCATCGTTTCAGAGGAAAGCTCCAAAATGTCCCCGAGGCGCTTCACATGCTCCCTTTTATTGTAGTTGACTTGCAGATTCAGACCCATACGCTCCAGCAATTCACCTTCAAGCAGCCTATAATAAAATTCATTACCGCTTTTCTCCAGTCTGAAGGTAAAGCCAGGTTGAACCCGTAGTAAATTCAGCAGATCACGGTCTTTGTTTAACAAACGTTGTCCATATGTATACTTAGCGGTGGTTAAAGTGTGCACAAGCAGAATCATGAACAATAGACCAATCCCAATCTCCAGCACGCAGGTCAGCAGTGTTTTATCGCTTATGCCAAAACATAAGAACAACATTCCCGCCACTCCATAAAATACACCTGTGATCGTCTGACGAACAAGTTGACGCTGAAAAACCAAAACAAACAATAATATCACGATAGCACATAGCATTAAATCTCGAACCAAGTGTTCGCCCCCTTATAATTTCCCATTTTTTGTATGATGTATCGAAAATATAAAAAAACTCAGGACAGATTCCTTATGCCATAAGGCTTAAAGAACTGTCCCGAGCATTCATTGTACTATAGATTCCATAGGGTTCAAGCTCGTTTTAATATTTGAAACGACTGATCATCACCTTCAAATCAGTAGCCATGGTTGAAAGCAACTGTGCAGAAGCTGATATTTCCTCCATGGAAGCCAGCTGCTCTTGTGAGGAGGCGGCAACTTCCTCAGATGTGGCGGCATTACCGGTTGCAATCGTCGCCAGCTCGTTGGCTGTCGCTGCAATCTCTTGTACACTGGCTGATATTTGCTGTGCAATCGCAGCGACCTCCTCTACCTGAGGTGTTGTCTCTCGAATGCCTTCCATCGCATGACCCAGCTTGACAATGGTTGCTTTGGAAATCTGCAGTCCATCCTGCACCTCAGTCGTAACCCTGTCCATCGTCTTCACTGTTGTTTCGGTTTCATGCTGAATTTCGGCAATCAAGGTGGCAATCTGTGTGGCGGATGTCTGAGACTGCTCTGCTAGCTTGCGCACCTCATCAGCAACGACGGCAAAGCCTTTTCCATGATCACCCGCTCTAGCTGCCTCAATAGCTGCATTCAAGGCCAGCAGGTTTGTCTGATTGGAGATATCGCCGATAACCTTCGTAATTTCACCGATTTCATGAGAGCGGGCTTGCAAGGTTTGAATCATCTGGTTGGAACGCTCTACTGATTGATGAATGGAATTCATTTGCTCACCTGTCTGCTCAACAGACTTTCGTCCTTCCTCGGCTTGCAAGGCAGATCGTTTGGCCAAATCGGCTACCGAAATCGAGCGTTCAGCGATTTGGGTAATCCCCTGTGCAATTTCATCGAGGGCCACCGAATTATTTTCCAGCCCTGTAGTCTGCTTCTCTGCACCACTGGCTATTTCTTGCACAGCCTGGGACACCTGCTCACTTGCAGCACTGGTTTGTTCCGCACTTATCGTCAGTTCATTCGAAGAAAGGGCGACATGATCTGCACTGTTCCCTACGTTCTGAATGACAGATCGCAAGTTATTCTGCATATTTTGAAAAGCCACTCCTAATTCTCCGATCTCGTCCTCGCTCTTTACTTGAATGTCCTGTGTCAGATCTCCGGCGCTCACATTTACCGCTTGTTCTTTTAACTTTAAAATCGGTTTGATGATGGAACGGATCAGGAAATAAACGATGATAATACCAATCACAAGACAACCGACGATGGTTAGTAAAGTGCTGATCAAAATCGGTCCTGCTGCTTCATCGACTTCAGACAAATACAGCGTTCCGCCTATCTTCCAGCCAGTCAGCTTGTTAGTCGCATAGTTCATATATTTGGGCTGGCCTTCATACTCATACTCGTATTCACCAGTATCGCTCTGAAACATGCGTGATTCAATATCTGTAATTTTGGTGCCTGCTTCCTTCGTCGGATGAACAATGTAAGTATGGTTGCTGTCCAGCAATATGGCATAACCCTCATGACCTACTTTAATATTGTTCAGCGTCTCTTTAATACCACTAATTTTCAGGTCAATGCCAATAACACCCGATCCATCTGACGTTGCCCTAGACACCGTAACCGTCATTTGCTTCGAGCTTGCCGAAAGATAGGGAGAACTAATCGCTGTCTTTGTTTGCTCCTTTATCGCTTTATCGTACCAAGGTCTGACTCGTGGATCATAATTATCCGGTAGTTGCTTCTGTGGATAGGTTGTAAATTTACCGTCCTTCGTACCATAAGAGATGGATTCTGCTTCAGGATGGAGTGCAGCATATTGCTTAAAAAACTCTTCCAGTTTTGCCGCTTGTTCCTCCGTCTCTACCCGATTGCCTTTTAGTCTTTCCGCAAAATATTCTGCGTCATGCACTTTGGGTTCAATGGTACTATCAATAATAAAATTAGTACGGATGATGGCCTGCTCGGCACTTTCTTCAATCTGGTTTCGAATCTGCTGACTGGCGCTCACAAACGACAAAGCCCCCACGATCATGGACGGTATAATCAGAAATGCAATAAAGGCGACCATTAGCTTCGTTTTAAAATTCTTGCTGAGCATCCTTGCGACTAGCCACTTTTTTTCCGAAAACTTCTTCATTAATGAACATCTCCATTTCCTAATCTGGATTTCCTACCCTATGTTGAACCTCTTCGTCTTGCCGATGATGACAATTACCCGACAGACTCTCTTTCACATTTTTCACATCTGCTGCTAAAACGCTTAGACATAAAAGATATAAACACGCTAGTTAAATAGGTATATGTACTTATTTTCGAAAACAGCAAGGCTGATCGGAACCGGTTCTTTGATATAATATACCTAAAAAATATTAAAAAAAATGCGTAGCACATGTTAAGAAAATATTAGTTTCATCTCACTATACCTACCTCTTAACATGAAAATAATCCCCTTGAAGGTAGCAAACATAGGGTCATTTTCGAAAATCACCATATGCTTACTACCCCCAAGGGGATTAGGTTGATCGCTTTATTCAGTTCAATCCAATAACACCTTCAGATCTTCAAGCCTGGTAACAGGTGCCTGACAGGTAAAATGCTCACACACATATACGGCTGGTTTGCCTTCCACAAGATCGTAATCACGGATATAAGAAACCGTCTCTGCAATCTCCGACTGTCCTTCATCCTTCAAAATAACGACCGTATTCGGCCTGAACCCAGCTCGAACCGCCTGAATGAACTGTACGGTCTGCGGATCGTCCCTATGACCTACAATCACAATCTCCTTCGTCGTTCCTGTCGCATACAACAACGCGCTGAGCAACGCGGAGTGGCCTGACGGGTAATGAGCAACTATACCGCCAAAAGCCTTAAACTGCTTGGCTGCATAGTTCTCTAATCGAGATTCACCCGTTAGCCGCGCAAGCCTCACAAAATTATAGGCCGCGATGCTGTTACCCGACGGAATCGCACCGTCATAGATTTCTTTAGGCTTGGCAATTAGCTGCTCACTATCTGACCCATAAAAGAATAATCCGTCCCGTTCCTCATCCCAGAACAAGTCGATCATATTTTGATTGAGCGTCAACGCCCGTTGCAGATACTCTATGTCGAAGGTCGCCTGGTATAACTCGATCAAGCCCCACACATAAAAAGCATAATCATCTACATAACCGGGATAAGCTGCTTCTCCGTCCCGATAACGTGCCAACAGCCGTCCGTTCTCCTGTCTCAAATGGTTCCACAAAAACGTCTCAGCTTTCTGAGCTTGCTCTGTATATCTCGTGTCTCCAAAAGCTTGTCCCGCCTTCGCCAGTGCAGCAATCATCAACCCGTTCCACGAGGTCAAAATCTTGTCATCCTTATGAGGATGAACCCGCTGCTCTCTGGCAGCAAACAGCTTGGCGCGTAGCTCACTAACCCGCTGTTCCAGTTCCTGCTCAGTCAAGTCATGTTTGATCCCATAGGCTTCCAGATTGATATCAATCAGGTTTGGAATGTTGTGGCCTTCAAAATTGCCATAAGGTGTAATCCCATACAAATCGTTGAAAAAGGCGGCACTCTCATCGCCTAGTACAGCCCTTACCTCAGAGTCGTCCCAGACGTAAAATCTCCCCTCTTCTCCTTCGGAATCCGCATCCTCCGCCGAATAAAAGGCACCACCTGCATCCGTCATGTCTCTAGCGATATATGTAAAGATTTGTTCTGTAATTCGTCGGTACAGTTCCTTGCCTGTCACCTGCCAAGCCTCTGTATACGCGATGGCCAACAGAGCATTGTCATACAGCATTTTTTCAAAATGCGGCACCAACCATTTCTCGTCCACGGAGTATCGTGAGAACCCCATGCCTATATGGTCGTAGATTCCGCCCCGGGACATCGCATCCAGCGTCTTCTCTGCCATTTCCAGTGCCTGTTGATTCCCCGTATGCTGTGCATATCGCAGCAAAAAAGACAGGTTATGCGGAGACGGAAACTTAGGAGCTTCCCCGAAGCCGCCATATTCCTTATCGAAGGTGTGGCTGTATTCATGGAAAGCTTTATTCAAGCTCTGTTCATCCAGCTCACCGCGATAACCTGCAAGCAAGTCCTGCCGCTCATGCTCGGTAAGCACCTGCTCACTCAGCTCCACCAGCTCTTCAGGCTGTTCTTTCCACCGGGTACCCACCTTGTCCAACAGCTCCAACAGTCCGACACGGCCAAACTTCTGCTCCTTGGGCAAATACGTCCCCGCAAAAAAAGGCTTCTGATCCGGCGTCATCAATATCGTCAGTGGCCAGCCTCCATGCCCCGTCATCGTCTGACAGATGGACATATAGATATGATCCACATCCGGACGTTCTTCACGATCCACCTTAATGGATACGTAATCCCGGTTTAATACCTCAGCCACTTCTTCATCCTCGAAAGATTCTCTCCCCATTACATGGCACCAATGGCAAGTGGAATAGCCGACAGATAGGAAAATAGGCTTGTTATTACGCTTAGCAGTTTCAAAAGCCTCATCTGACCAAGGGAACCAATTTACTGGATTGTGAGCATGCTGTAGCAAATAAGGTGATTTTTCCTTGGCTAGTCTATTCGGTTTGCTGCTCGTTGTCATGGGACATCACCACTTCCGTAGTTGGATTTTATGCTTGGTACTATTTTACCCTAAATGAATGGTAAAAGTCGGAAGGGATAAAAAAAGATAATGACTCTCAACCGTATCTATCAATAAATTGTTTATTCAGATCATAAGTAGGTATGAAAAAGCACTGAACCACTGATGGATGTTCTCTATCAGTGCTTTATTTATTGCAGCCGGACCTTATTAGCGTTTAGCATTATACTCATTAGAATTTATATCAAAGATCTCCAGAGCTTTCAGTAAGGCGTATTCACTTGTTCTGGCCCCTTCTTTTGAAAAATGTGCATCCGGAAACGCAGGAGACATATGATGGTACCCGGGATAGGCATGTAATTCCACTAAGACTCCATCAAAAGCCAGTTGTTTTGCAAAAACCAAGGCTTCATCAATGAATAAATCAATGGTGCCTATATTTATATAAGTCGGTGGTAACCCGGCCAATGACTTAGCACGGGCCGGCGCATAATACTCATTTACCTCCTCTTGAACCTGTTCTTCCCCCAATACAGATTTCCAGCCAAAATAATTACTTTGTTTTGTCCAAATAAACTCTCCTGCGTATGGATGCTCTGGTGCGGTACTTGTGCGATCATCTAGCATTGGCCTCATCAATCTTAGATGATGGATTTCGAATTCCTTCTGATCACGAATGTACAAGGCTAGGCCAGCCGCCAAACCGCCGCCAGCGCTGCTGCCCCCTACGGCAACTTTCTGAGTATCTATCCCTAACTCTTCCGCATGTTCAATACACCATTTTAGGCCCGAATAACAATCCTGTAACTGACTTGGCTGCACATGCTCTGGTGCTAGGCGATAGTACACAGATACACAACAGAAACCATGTTGTGCAGCAAGAGATGCATTAGCAGGACGATCCACGACTGGACTTCCTAAGACCATCCCGCCTCCGTGTATCGAATAATATAGAGGCATCTTAAGATGCTTTGATTGTGAGGGCTTAATGAGTTCTATTTGAATATCTGGACCACTAAAATAACTTGGCACAACCTTTTTTTCTAATGTAATAGGGAACATCTGCGTTACATCTATTTGTTGCATCATTTGAGATTGATTTTTACGTGCTTCCATTAGTGTAGATTCAGTAAGATCGGTTGTTGGTATTAAATCAACTGCACTGATAATTTCCGGATCAATCAGATGTCTACTTTTACTTTTTTGCTCTCCCATAGCAATCGTTTCCTCACTTTCTTGTTTTAAGACAATGAATCAATACATTTTTCCCTTTAATTGTTGCTGTTGTTTATATTCATATTTTAAAGATTAAAATAAGCTTAATAAATGAAAACAACGATTTAGAATCATTTTTGGCATAAAAACAATAATGAAAAAATGAAGTACAGCCTTTGAAATAGAAAATGAAATGCCAAAAAAGTATTTGGGAATTCGGATGTGGGAGGTAATACGAGACTTGAAACGATAACCACCGATAGAGTGAACGATGGCTGTACCTATCAGCGGTGGAATCAAATCTTTTGCCAAACAAAAAGACGTGACCGGATTGATTTTTCACCACGATCATCCGGTCACGCCCTAAGCTCATCATGTCATGAGGCCAAAATTAAATTTATTGACGCGAGTATAGCACCACGCCACTTTGCAAACTAGGTATTTTTATGTGAATACACAATTTTCTTAATGGTTTCGGTAGAGAGGAAAAACTCCTTAGCTAATTGCTCGATACTGCTGCTATTTTGAAAAGCATTTCTGATTGCAGCATTTCGCTGTTCAAGCAACCTTCTCCCGCCACTCAAACTTCCCCAATCCATATATTCCGTTTTTGGCTTAGGAATATACAGAGTCTCTCCTTGAACATATTTTTGGATTTCCATAATTAGTTTTTGAGGTAAAACTTTTGTAGCATTCGTATATCTCAATTTTGCTCGCCCCTTATTTTGATTCTTTAAAATAAGGTGCAAAGCCAAAAATATTAAAAAAGCTTGTTCAGCGTTAAAAATTGTTTCGCCCCATACAAAGTAACGCTTTCCTAATAATTGGCTTTGTATGAGTGTAAGAAGTCACAGACAATCCCAATAGATTCTCCATCAGTAGGCACCCCCTTTTACTTCGCAAGTATAGCATAACTTCTGCTCACCTGGGACCAGCTAAATGATATCAGTACAATCAAACCATTAAAATTGAGCTGATATATAACTGATCTTCATTCGTTTATGAGGTGTTGCCGGAACTTTTGTTTGCCCGACTCTTGTTATTCGCAAGCCAATGTTTTATATTGACATAAGAGTAGGTCAAAAATAAAAGAGGTGAACGGACGAGATGTCTCCACGTACGAAAGAACAAAACGAAGAGATCCGGCTGCGGCGTCTGGCGCAAATCCGGAAAGCCGCTGCCGATGTGTTTTTGAATAAAGGGCCTTTACTGGAAATCCGCGATGTGGCCGTGCAGGCGGGACTCGGCTATGGCACGGTATACCACTATTACAGCAATAAGGGCAATTTGCTCCACGATCTGCTATGGGACGCGTTGGAACGGGCCGGGGGATGGCTGGAGGCGCCGGCGGGCGGGCATTTCGGCTTGGCTGCTGCTGCGGACACCGGGAACTCGGCTGCCGCGGATTCCCAAAGCGGAAGCCGCGAAACGGCCGCCGCCGCAGAGCTTGGCCCCGTCGTCGCCGCCGGCATTCGGCTGCTGCAGCTTTGGGCGGAGGACCACGCCTTGTACCTTCTGCATAAGCTGGCCGGTGAGGCCTTTGCCTCGCTGCCTGAAGCACGCTCGGCCCCGCTCTCGGCCGCCTTTCGCCGGGAGGTGCTCGCGCCGCTTGCCGCGCTGCTGGAAACCGGTCGTGCGGCAGACGGGGCTGCCGCTTCCGGCGGAAACGCGGCAGAGCCACCGTATCGGCTACAGCGCGCGGAAATGCTGCTGGCCGCCTTGGTCGGCTGCGCCTCGCTTTCGCTTCGCCGCGGAAAGCTGCACGAGGAGGCCATGGATATCGTCCGGTTTTTAAAATTATAGAATTGATAAGGAGCGAATACACAAAGATGATCATTCTAAAATCACCTAGGGAAATCGAAGAGATGAAGCCGGCGAGCCAAATCGTTGCGGACTGCTACCGCGAGGTGGCCAAACTGATCGAGCCTGGGATCACCACCCGGGAAATCAATGACTTTGTTGCCAGACACATCACCAAGCTGGGCGGCAAGCAGTTTACGAAAGGGTACAACGGTTTCCCCGCCGAAACCTGCATTTCGGTCAACGATGTGGTGGCCCACGGCATTCCTTCGAACCAGGCGCTTATGGACGGCGACTTGCTGAAGCTCGACATCGTCGTGGAATACGGCGGATGGTTCGGCGATTCGTGCTGGTGCTATGCGGTGGGCAATATCCGGCCGGAAGCGCAAAAATTAATGAAGGTGACAAAGGAATGCTTGGATCTGGGGATCGCCCGGGCACTCCCGGGGGGCCGGCTCGGCGACATAACGTCGGCGATTCAACAGCATGCGGAATCAAACGGGTTTTCGGTCGTACGCGATCTGCTGGCGCACGGGATCGGGCGGAGCCTGCACGAGGAGCCGAGCTACGAGCATATCGGCGTAGCCGGCAAAGGCATTCGGTTAAAGGAAGGCATGGTGTTTACGATTGAACCGATGATCAACCAAGGTACGTTCCGTATCACGATCGACGACGATCAGTGGACGGCGAGAACGGCCGACGGCAAGTTGTCGGCGCAATATGAGCATACGATCGCAGTTACGTCGGACGGACCACTGATTTTAACGGCCCAGTAAGCATAGAGGCGAACGGACGGCAATGCGCCATTTTAGGAAATAAGTCGCCACCCCGGCCTGCTTGGCCTGACGAAAGTTCGTAATCCGAAACGCGAAAAAGCACTGGTTCCAGCCTGGGACCAGCGCTTTTTTTACATGATTTGTAACTTTACCGATTTACGAAAAACCACGTTGTTATGCGTTTTTTTATTATGACTTTGGTATCGTGTTACGGATTTACACACTCTCTTGGCTAGCCTGTCTTGCGTGTATTTTTTTCATTGCAAATCTTGCTATTGGCTGAGCGACCAATAGCTCAATCCAAAATCTTACTAACAAAACAACGATAATCCACATAAACGGAATAATCTTTAGCGTTTCTAAATAATTTTCTTTACTAAAGCCGCGTTCCAATCCCATAATAATTGGGGCGATCGTGTTTACTGAAATAATTGAAATAATCAATAAAAATAATATACCTTCTTTTGCGTTTTGAGGCAGTCTTTCTTCCTTATACATATTCTTTCCCTCCGAAATAAAAATATTTCAGATGGTAGACGTATCATGCGACATATATTTTTGGTCATTAAAACTAGTACCAATATCTCTACACACTGATCTAACAATTATAACAACTTTTTTTAAACAAATAAAAGGGTTTCTAAGACATTTTTTTGCCAGTTAGTTGAACAGACTCCAGCTAACTTTAATTAGAGAAATCTGATAATCTAAGTTTATCAAAAGAGACATTAAGGAGTACATGAATCAGATGAGCAATTTTCTGAATGAATTTGAGGAAAGATTTAAGACAGGATTTTTGGATGATCTTAAAAGCATACTGGAAGAAGTGAAGAATGAGAAGGTTTACAGTTGTGCTTTTGGGACAGACAGCGATTTTATCACCTTGTTTCTTGCTGTTAATACGGAGGAATCACTTGCTAAACATATCATAAACATGAAAGCCCAAGGCCTGTGCAACAGCAAGGAAGATGAAAATTATTATAGATGGGGATTAAGCGAATATCAATATGGCGATACAACACATCTCAATCATATTAGCAAATTTCTGTATGCAACCGACAATGTGTTTGACTATAAAGATGAAATGATAAAAATTATGGCCAAGGTAGTTAAGGAAACAGACGATGTACTTTTTAATCAATTCGGTCAATCCAAAGAAGATATTATTTTTTTCGTGTCCATGACGGATAATGATATGGCCGAGGAACTGGAAAATCAGTCCGTAATTCAGATGACAAACGCCAAATTAGTTGATGACTTCTTGCATCGTTATCAATAGAAGTGCATTTGGAATATTACACTCATTTCGTTCAGGTAGATTGCTTTACCAGACAAATTCGCAGTGTGCTTGTCCAATGCACCGATAGTATCCTCTTGATCTACACGGGGGAGTACCAGCGAAGCTGACACTACCCCCGGGTTCCTAACTTCTAGCAAATTTTCTAATTCACCTACTTGAACATTCCTCTTCCGCTATCTTGTTTCATCAGAAACAACTACTATGATCAGCCCCGCAATTCTCTTCGCAAACTACGCCGCCATCATCCTCATGATATGGGAATCCGTTTGTTTTACTGAAGCGAGACTCCGGTGCAGCTTATGATTGACGATTCCGATCACCACGTCCGGCTCCATTTCATCCTGATGGGAGAGCATAACCATTGCTGCAATATCTCCCATCTGATATGCTGCCGTCAACGCTCTTAGAAAGGTCTTCGAGTTTTCACTTTCCGGTAAGGATAACTCTCCTTTGAGGAGATCCTCCCTGACGGCTCCAAGCGATTTTCGTGCCCGGTGGAGTGCAACTTTTATCGCTCCCTCCGTTGTTTCAAGCATGTCGGATGTCTCACGAATCGAATATCCAAACACATCTCGCAGCAAAAAAACAGTTCTCTGAAGCGGAGATAAATGATTCATTAAGGATTGCAACGCTATCTCGATTTCAAAAGATTCATGATCGGGTACAGTTACTTTCGCTTGTTCCCTATTCAATATCCGAGTGTAGACTGCTTTTCTCCGTATATCATCAATCCAGGTGTTCTTAGCAATCCGTAGCAAAAGCGCTTCGGGATTTGTATGCTCGAAGCTATTTAACTTACCTAATGCTTTTATCCATGTGTCCTGAGCCAGTTCTTCCGCATCCCAATTTGATTTCGTAAGCGACAGACAGTAACGTTTCAGGACCGCCTGTAATTCCTCCAAGTTCTCGATGTTTATTATATTATCTGTCATTTGTATAGAATCATCTATGCGCATAGGTCCTCTCCTCCACGGTTTTATTCTGCCCTTTCCTAGAGCAAAGCCATTTGCTGCCTCCAATGTAAACGAACAAGTGGTTGTAAAAGTTACACCATTTACGCAAATCGTTTTTCCATTGAAACCTCCGTATCTTTTTACGGCCTCGGTTCGTTTACAAGGAGAAATCAACTGGAAACAGGAAATTGGGGGTATCAAAAATGAGTGTTTATGTGCCTTATGTTGTCGAGCAAACTGCTCAAGGTGAAAGATCGTACGATATCTATTCCAGACTATTAAAGGATCGTATTGTGTTTGTCGGGGCAGCCATCGATGATCATTTGGCTAACAGTATTATTGCTCAATTATTGTTCTTGGCGGCAGAAGATCCGGAAAAAGAAATTTACATGTATATCAACAGCCCGGGTGGCTCTACTTCCGCAGGATTTGCCATTTATGATACGATGCAGTACATCAAACCCGATGTACACACGATATGTACGGGATTCGCTGCTTCGTTTGGCGCGATCCTGTTGCTAGCGGGCGCCAAAGGGAAACGTTCGGCGTTGCCGAACAGTGAAATCATGATCCATCAGCCGCACGGCGGAGCACAAGGTCAGGCCAGCGATATTGCGATCAGCGCAAAACGAATTTTATGGACTCGTGAAAAGGCAACCCGTATCACAGCTGAACGGACCGGGCAATCTTTTGAAAAAGTCGAAAAAGATATGGACCGGGATTTTTACATGTCCGCTCAGGAGGCACTGGAATATGGTGTTATTGATCAAGTGATAACTTCTTTGTAGAGTATGCTCAAAACCTAATGATCTGCAAGAAACTTCAAGAAATAATACGAGGTGATATCATGTTAGCAAGCTTACAAGGTAAGGAAGTAACTATTCATTTTATAGATGGGACAAATGTATGCGACGGGATATTGGATCAGATTGACGACAAGTTCGTTAAATACGTTACGCAATATCAGACGCTTGTTATTCCTATTACATCCATTCGCACCGTATCCATTGACATTAAGGAACGGCAACGCCACAGAGTTGGATTCGCCCCATGAACCTATTTTAGCATGGGTGGCAATTACATTGTACGGAGGCCCGATATTATGGAAATTTCACAGGGAGTAGAAATGCTTCAGCTAGATTTTCATGGGAATAGGATTCACCCCATTCTTTTGTGGGATCGAGAAATGGCTGTATTAATAGATACAGGATTTCCCGGGCAAATTGAAGATTTACGCGTGGCTATGGAAAAGGTAGGCGTGTCGTTCGACAAACTAAAAGTTGTGATTTTGACGCATCAGGATGTGGATCATATAGGAAGTCTTCCTGAGATTTTGCAGGAGTGTGGCAGTCATATTAAAGTCTATGCACACGAACTGGATAAGCCGTATATTCAGGGGGAGATCCCTCTTTTAAAAGATGGTCACCTTGAGAACCCCCCGAAGGGCAAAGTGGACGCTACCTTAATAGATGGTCAGGAACTGGCGTTTTGCGGCAGAATTCGCGTCATCCACACGCCTGGGCATACCCCTGGTCATATCAGCCTTTATTTAAGGCAAAGTAAGACTCTTATTGCCGGGGATTCGATGTACAGTGTAAATGGGATTCTCGCGGGAATTCATGTCCCAACCACACCCGATATAAAAGCAGCTCATCTCTCAATGAAAAAGTATTTGGATCTCGACATTGCATCCGTAGTTTGTTATCACGGGGGATTAAGTAATGTACATGTTAATGATCAGATATTAGAACTTACCCAAGGATTATAAAGTTAAAGTTCCAGCAAGCTACCTTTTGGTGAAACGATGTTGTGAACGAGAAGATTATTTTAAATAACACTTTGTTAAAGTTCAATCACAAATTAACAAAGTGTTATTTTGCATTTCACAAAATAGATCTTCATTGTTTATTCCTGCAACCCATAATCCACGCGTGCTAACTTGTATATGGATCAGACTTTAACTGATTAAAAATATATTCTTGCATTTGATCTAAAAGAAGAATGATATTAGCATCTTTGCCATTTTTCAAAACCCACTGAATAGACATCATTGAGTTAGCAGCATATAGTTCTGCTAAATACTCCAATGCGATCGAAGTTGAAGAATTCTGTTGCTTTAAATAATCTAAGCAAATCCTAAACAAAATTTGTTCAAATTCTTTACGTAAATCTGCGGATACTTCATGAACGGTTAACAATGTTGAAATCTCGAGCTTATTTTTAATCATATTATCGGTTACAAGTTCTATGGCATTTGCCACCTTGCCATCTTCGATGGGATCAAAACGCTGCTCAATTTCAACTTTAAAATCAGAAGCATACTGTTTAACTATTTTTTCTAGCAAGTCGTACTTATCCAAATAATGACTATAAAAAGTAGAACGTCCGATAAGAGATTGATCACAAATTTTTTTGATCGTAATATCTTTAAAATCATGTTGTTGGAGTAATTCTATTAAAGCTCGCTCAATAGCTATTTTTGTTTTATAAATTCTGATATCTTCATTCATTTAACCACTTGCTCCTTATGTGTAAGTTTTCGAACACTTCATATATAACATATAAGATATCTTACAGATTATGCGATACTAATTATTTTTTATGTAGTAACTATACTCTATAGTAAGCACATACCCAAATTGAAGGAGGAAAATATATGTTTAAATCATATGTCAATAATGAACAATTCAATCTTCAAATTAATCGTTTTATCAATGATTATTATCAAGAAGATGATCGAGCACAAGCTGACTTGGAAAAAATGATTCCGAAATTAAAAGACACCCATAGCTGGTATGAAGCTTGGCTCAATTTTGCAAAGAAACGCGAAGACAGCAAGGACTTTGACTTAGCCTCAGTCTACTATCAAGCTGCAGAATTTTATCTTGCAACTACAGACCCCAATAAAGAAAAAATGTATCAAAAATATAGAGAAACATTCTATAAAGGCTTTCATGATTTTGATTATGAATCCTACAAGATTCCCTATGAAGATTCCTATCTTCCTGCTGTAAAATTGTTGGCGCCTGGAGCTACGAAAACATTACTTGTCTTTGGTGGCTATGATTCTTACATGGAAGAGATGCTTAAAATGATGAAATTCATGAAGGGAATTCATTACAATATTATTGTATTTGATGGTCCAGGCCAAGGAACTGCATTAAAAAACGGTCTAAAATTCATTCATAACTGGGAAAAGCCCATATCAACGGTGATTGATTATTTCAAATTAGATCGTGTAAGTCTCGTAGGTGCTTCTTGGGGAGGGTATTTAGCTATGCGTGCGGCAGCCTTCGAAAAGAGAATCGATAAAGTAGTTGCTTTTAACATTTTCTATTGTGGCTTAGATGCCTTAAAAATGGGAATGCCAGAAGAAACTTACCAGAGCATAATGCAGCTAGTCGATCGTAATGAAGTAGATCAAGTGAATTCATTATTCGAACAGATGATGACTCACAATATTGATTTGCATTGGAAGATTACCAAAGGGATGGAAAACACCGGTGAAGCAACGCCTTTTGATCTCATTAAAAATTTCGAAAAGCACACGATGCAAGGCATAGGGGCATTCATTAATCAAGATGTTCTTTTATTAGCTGGAGAAGATGATCAATACGTACCTATTAGCCGACTCGCACAAATCCAACAAGAATTAATCAATACTGCGTCCATTACAACCAAAGTATTTACTAAAGAAACAGGTGGTGAACAACACTGCCAAGCAGGTCACAGGGAATTAGCCTTTAATGAAATGAAGAAATTCCTATAACAGCTACAAAATATAGTGTTCATCCGCAACATGTTCATCAATAGTAGTAGTTTCATAGTTTAAGCGTTATTTTTCCAAGCAAGTAAAAACCGACTCCAATTATGGGGTCGGTTAAGTTCAATTAATTTTTCCCGTTACTCAAGGAAAAGGTCCATAATTTTGTTAAAACAGTTGATCCATATTTCTTTTGAAAAGTCTCTAAAATCATGTGGCCCGCATTGCTTTAGATAATTTAGTACTTTTATGGACATTTTACTTTATCGCGCTTGTCGATCTCAAAAAACTTCATCCGATAATGGAGTCGGTCTACGCGAGTTAGAGCTGGTGTGATCACTTTCCCTTAACTAATTGATTCGTTGTCATGAGCTCACCTCTTTCATTTTGAGATATGACAACTTTTATTTTTTGTATTCAACTGATGGAAATATTTATTATTTAATGCATTGAAAAATAAATATTTATATAAATTAAATCACGTTTTTATAATCTTACATCAATTTATTCAAAATCAATACTGCATTTTGGTGAATTTTAAATAAATTTTCATTGTCTAAATAATTCTCCAAAACAACAACTGCACTTTCGAGATTTACTTTTGTTTGTTTATATTCTTTAAGAGTAAAATAAGTACTGCCTATATAAAAAAATATTTCACCAACACGGGGATGAGTTTCACCGAACTTTTTCTGACATATTCTCAATGCTTTCGAATAATATTTTATTGCTGTATTCTTTTCATTAACACGCGTTAGTAATCCAGCATAGTTAATACAATCAATTGCTACTTCTACACTCAACTCTCCGTATATTATTGTATCTATCCTAAGCCCTTTCTCATAATACAACCTAGCTTCTTTATAATAAATTGGATTTACCAAACCTTTTTCAAAAAACACTTTACCCAAGTTAATATAGGTAGTAGCAAAGTCCGGATACTCTTCAGAATCATATATATGAAGTTTGATTTCGATTGATTTTCGTAGCGAATCCTCTGCTTCTTCTAACTCATTTAGCTCTAAATGGGCCCATCCTAAATTATTTAGAAATTTTGCCATTTCTGGGTGAGGTTCCAGATAAACTATTTCTCCAATAATGACGGATTTTATAAAGAAATCTTTTGCAATCTCAAAATCATTAATCTCCATGTAGGCTAATCCAATATTACTGTATGTCTTAGCGATACTAAGATGGTTTTCGCCATAGATACTAAGTATAGTTTCTAAAGCTTCATTAAAAAATGTCATTGCTTCGTCTATTTTAAACATTTTAATTAAAATTAATCCTATGTTATTCAGAACAGTTTCTTTGTGAGGATTTCTATCTAAATATCTATGTTCAGAAATTCTTAAAGATTCCTTGTAATATTTAATGGCGTTATCATAATGATCAAATTTCTGTAAAATGTCTGCATAATTATTATACAAATTTGAAAGCCCATAATAATTATCTCCATAAATTTCCTTTGTTCTTTCAATAGTCCAAGTAATTACTTTACTTGCTTCGTCATATTTACCTAATGCCGTTAAAGTAGATCCGATATTATTATATATAGTTAATATAATTTTCTCATCAACATTATTTGCATTATATATTTCTATGCATTTTCGAAAGTATTTATAAGCCTCATAGTTTTTTCCCAAATGGTTATAGTTAACCGCTAAATTATTATAGCTGTTTACTAAGTCAAGCGCGTTATGTCCATAAATATCTTGACCTAAATATAAGGATTTTTGATAGAGCTCAATAGACTTATTTAAATGACCTTGTTGTTCATATGCATAAGCAAGCTCGTTATAAATAATTGATAAAAAAATAGAAAATCTAACATCATACTTTTGAATAACTTTCATTTCATTTATCATCTGCTCCATTAAATATACTGATTTATTTAATGTATCTATAGCTTCCTTAAACATTACATTCTCTCGAGAAAGGAATTTCCCGCATATAAATAATAATTCTATATAAGTGTTGATAAAAGCCTCCTCGTTTTCTAGGAAACCAGCAACTTTATAATAATGTGGTATTAATAAATTAGTTTCTTCTAGATATTTTTTATTATCATTGTGTGTATATCGACAGCAGAAAAGCAATCCCCTTGAAAGCTCTCCTAATATGTAATGTTTATCATTAATTTCCAATTCATCGCGAGTTACCAACTGAACAAGCGTATGAATAGTTATCCCCTCACCATGTAAAGTTATTAATGAAAAATTTGTTAGCCAACCTATAACTGTATCTGCACTATCCTCATATTGTGAATCTTTTCCTATAAAGTCAATTAACAATCTTAGTTGTTCAATAGGAAACATGGATGTTGATATAAAAGCGAGCCATTGTATAACTTTTCCTGCAAGTGGAGCACATTCTTGTATAGTATTAAAAGTCTTTTTCCAAACCGTAGATATTACAAAATCATAGTCTATTGACATACTTTTCTTTCCGATAGGGCTAGAAGTAGATAGTAGATACTTTCTATTTTTTTCAATTTTAAAGTTTTCCAAATATCTCTTAACTGTTGACTTAGCCATTCTTATATAAGAACCCGCTTGAACTAAAGCAAGTGGTAAGTGACCTAGCTCATGAGAGAGTTCTTGTAGGGCCTCATCTTCATCATTAACTAAGGTATAACATCTCAATAAATCGAATGATTCATCTTCAGATAACTCATCTAATACTATGGATAAGTCGATATTGAACCAATGATCACTTTGAGAGGTGATAATAACATCTCCGTTACCATTTATCGGAATATATTCACAAGTAATATCCTCATCTGTAGCATTATCAAAAACTAGCAACCATCTATATTTATATGAATTACTTTTCTCTAAAAAAAGTTTAATTTTATTGACTTTATCTTCTATTTGTACCTCATCTGATGGGAATCCTAGCCTATAGTAGATTTCTGAGAAATCGGCATCAATTGTTTCCTTACTTTCTGCATTAATCCACAAAATAATAGAATAATTATGTTGATATTGAAATGTATACTCTAAGGCAATTTGTGTCTTTCCTTTTCCAGCTAAACCTTTAATTACGATTGTATTTACTCCATTTTTATTTAATAAAAAATCACTAATGGCATTTATATAATCAACTCTACCAATAAAGTTTTTATTTTTATGTAGCCTAATATATTTAAATTCAGATTCGTATACAACCGAGTAATCGTTAGAATAGTCCCCAATTATCATTTTAATTTGATCTTCTTCTAAATTAATAAAAATTTCCTCTAGGTCCTTAGCAAGGAATGGTTTGCATTCTACTTGGTATGTAGCCTCAATATCTTTTAACGCAAGTTCAATATCTGGATATGTTGCTTTATATTTATCATTCAATACATAATAAAATCTTTTTAAATTTTCCCAATTTTTATATAGTCCTTCGAAATCTTGGTAGAGTTTTTTTATACTAAATTTTATTTTAGATTCAAGATTCTCAGGGGCATATACTTGATAATAAAATCCCTTCACGTCATCATAACCATCGTTTTTTTTATCTCCTTTCGAACCTTGCGGTCTTACAGGTCTAAAATTTTTATTTGAATAAATCATAATTTTTGAAAACAAATCTTCATAACTTTGTCCATCCGATAAGTAAACTTTATTTTGAAATAATTTTCTGATTATCATTTTATCCGTACTACTTTTCATTTTTAACCCACCTTCAAATTCAATATAATTATCTTCATATTGTACACTACCTATTGCATCAACAATAACACTTAGATGTGAACCTTTAATGTTAGGCTATTCCCCATGGTTTAGAGAATAGACTTGTTCTTTTCTTACTGTATTAACCGCTTCCTCACTCCTAGTAGAGTAGTTCATTAGATTATGTACATGTTGAAGCAAACACGCTGAGTTTTTCTTGGCTTTTCTATTGAACACATTCTTCGTTGTAATGGGGCAATGCTACTTTCCGTTTTAAGATTTATTTAATATATACAAAGATAGTATGAGTTTATAAAATTGAAAAAACGTTCTGAATATCTTAATTATAGTACATAAAAATCCTCCAAGTTTTAGAACTTTTCTAAGAATTACTCCCCAAAATGTTTAATATGCAAATAATTAAGTAACACAAACATATATCCGAACTGATATATGTCAGCACATTCGAAACTCATAATATTCTGGCATATACTTCGTATTATTTTCAAGATCATACTCGTTAAAAGTGCTTTACCCCATCACCACATAGTTTCATTCATAAATTGCTCACCAAACGAAGCACGTAATCATCTCGTTCACGTCTTTCATACTCTAAACCTAAATGAAATCCTTCGACTAAATAGCGAAATATTCGCTAATAATAAATAACGATTATTTCGCTGGGATATTCTTGGTTTGGAGGTGAGAAAATGTACCAAAGAATCCGAGATTTGCGTGAAGATAGAGATTTGACTCAAACTCAAATAGCTGAATATTTGAATTGTAGTCAGCGAATATATAGCAATTACGAACGCGGTGATGTTGATATTCCTACGAGGATTTTAATCAAACTAGCTGATTTCCATAACACAAGCACAGATTACTTGTTAAACAGAACGAAACAAAAAAAGCCTTACCCAGCAAGTTAGCTCCTTTTAGAAATAAAAAAGGTAACTCCGCATGAAGGAGCTACCTTTCAAAATTTTTTATAATCGACTACTCATTCTTCTGAACCGCCTATATTAAACCTTCTTTCCCGTCAAATACTTCGATCATCATTAATGCTCCCATTTTATAACCCTCAATATAAGCTGAAGCGGACAATAAGGAAATTAAAACATCATGTAAATCCGAAAGTTCTTCAATTAATTTGTAATCCTGTTCTGGCAATTTTGTTTTGAGGACTTCCTCAGCATCGGCTATTCTCTGAGAGACCAGTTCGAACTCAGTGTCTTTCGATTTAATTCGTTCACTTGGGTTACATTTTCCGTAATAAAAGTTCTCCAAGATACTCATGATCTACTCCTTCTTGATATGTATTATTAACCCTCTGACTAATTTTAGCGAAATATTCGCTAAAAATCAATAGCGATTATTTCGCTAAGATATTCTTGTTTAGAGGTGAACAAGATGTATCAACGGATTCGAGATTTGCGCGAAGATAAAGATTTAACTCAAACTCAAATGGCCGAGTATCTGAATTGTAGCCAGCGGATATACAGCAACTATGAACGCGGTGATATAGACATTCCAACGGAGATTTTAATTAGACTGGCCAATTTCCACCAAACAAGCACAGACTATTTATTAAATAGAACAAACCAAAAAAAGCCCTACCCCTCAGGATAGAGTTCTAAAATCATCATGACATCTCACATATGAGCATTTTCCGCTACAAAATTATCTGATCCTATTGTTCGGTCGGCATCTTCCGTTCAAGCAACAATTTCATCTTGATATCCAATGGGTAAGGGAACCGCCATAAATGGGGCTCCCTTTTTTTAATAAAATAACATGAATATTTAGAATAGCTCATTTATTAAGCAATTTTTTTGTTACCCAAGTTATAGCTGCATTATTGACATCTTCACCCTGGCCTCCGTGAGGTGCTTTAGAGTTAGACATAAAAATATTTTCTACTCCAGTATGGTTAAGAGCATCTCTAAGTCTCCAACTTTGTTGAATAGATACTAAACTGTCACGTCCTCCATGTGCAATAAACATTGGTGGATCATCTGAAGATACATAATTTATAGGACTTGCCAATTCTGCCAACTTTACTTTTTCCCAATAAGGAGAATTGGTTTGTTTTTTATCCCGAATATCTCTCAGGACTGCCACACCTTGTCCTTCTTTATCAAATCCAAGAAGTTTGGCTTCAGCTGCTCGTGGAGAGTCATGTGTTTCGGCTGCCTCCTCAGGAGATTGCAGGGTTGGGTCCATCTCAGGTCCCATGGTAAACATATCTGTTGGACCGTAAAAATCAACTGCAGCCATTACTTTGCTTGAATACTCAAGATTGCCCCCAACATCACCTTCAAGCTCTTTTATATCACTGGTAACAGCGAGTTCGGTAGCCAGATGTCCACCTGCAGAATTTCCTGCAACTGCAATTTTTTCTGGATCAATACCGTATTCCTTGGCATGTGCACGCAGATATCTGATACTGCCCTTAACATCATACATTGGAGCCGGGAAAATAGCTTCGCCACTTAGCCGATAATCTATGGAAACGAAAGTGATTTTATCCTCTAATACTTTTTTAAAAACTTGGTATGCTGAATCTGTAGCCACTTGATCTGTGGCTCTACCTGTCATTTGTGATGGTCGATTTGGTGGTGCGGCTGTTTTCTTTTTTGCATCTTTAGGAGCATCATCGCCCTGATAGTCCCCTATAAGCCATCCTCCTCCATGAACATACACCAAGACAGGAGTTGCTTCGGTTACACCCTCCGGCTTGAAGATGTTCATTTTTAACTCTTTTTTCTTTCCATCGTCATTAGTTACGGTTGCATACACCACATCTTTATAGCTAGGACCCATACGAATAACATCTGTAGGAGGACTTTCAGCTGCTGCGAAACTTTCCTTTTGTGTGGCAAAAACCAATGTTGCTAAAAGTGCGAAGGATACAATTCTTAGTTTTTTATTCATACTCTCTCTCCTTGAATATATTATTGATACTGGTCTGGAATCATTTGATTTGAATTAGGATTCTCACTTTTTTTCATTCTCGCATTCTATCAGGTTATCTAAAGTTCTTATTAAGAAACTTTGATACAATGCTATTTCATCCTCGCTAAATCCCTTGTAAAAAATCTCTCCGACTTCATCAATAATTTTTTTGTTCAATTCCACTAGATTTTCATTTCTATTCACTACTTTAACTATTGTTTTCCGTTTGTCTGTTTGGCAAGGCATAAAACTGATATGTCCTGCTTTTTCCAACTTAGTTAATATACTCGTTAAAGTTGACTTTTGAAGATTGGTAATCCTTGAGATTTCATGTATAGGTATTTCGTCTTTTGTCCAAAGATAAAACAAAATTCTTGCTTGTGTTGCTGTTAAAGTATCAACCTCAGATTCCCTGTGTTTTCTTGAAACTATTCTAGCCAGCAATGCATCTATTGATGCTGATAAAAAAACAGATCTTCCTTTTATAATTCTCATTTGCCTCCATTTTTTCAAAAAAAGTACCATGTCGTACTAAAATTATAGTTCGATATGGTACTATTTTCAACATGTTTTTTTGAATGCTTGCATTTATTATCTCTTGCGACCTGTAGATCACCCCAATTAATAGTAGTAAGTACGGCTCAACAGACATTAGGCATTCACTACAGCGAGGAAGCTGTTTTATTGGGATGCATGGATGGTTAAAATTTGAACAGAGATCTTAATTAAATACTCTTCATAACCTCTAACTGAAAGATCATCTAACAAGACATCCTCATAAAAAAATCCCTGTAGTTCTATGCTCTTATCATTAGCATAATTTATTATTCGATCATAAGTGTCACATACACTTGAGTATCCTCTGTATGGTACGCGATTAAATATGTTCCTTTTTCTCGCTTGAAATTTGAATAATTTGATTTTTTACTAACTCTAGTAAAAAGATAATCATAATTGAATGTTTCATTTGCTAAGACTCTTTTAGTATCTCTCATCCAGCCTACTGTATGGGAAGCATCAATACTATAAATGTTCAAGTACTTTTCGTGTTTTATCATAGAATCGTAAATGCTTTTATCATTTGTGTAAGGATCAGCCTCTGTTACTACCAAAAACTCCTCCTTTTTTTCCTCAATAATAATATCAGTTGAAATGATCTCAGTTGCTGCTTGGGTAATTCGTTTCTTCTCTGATATTATACTTTTCATTTTTTGCAGTTGTTTAATTTTTGAATTCAGCATTGCCTCTTCTTTCCCAAGTAGGGCAATGAGCTCCTGAGGTGACCTTTTATTTAAATACTCTTTTATCTCTTTTAATGGCATTTCTAATTCTTTAAGTATTGAAATCACTTTAAAAACATCAATTTGATTAATTGAATAATATCTATACCCATTTTCAGCTTTAAATTCAGGAGAAAGAATTCCAAGTCGATCATAGTGAAATAAAGTATCCTTGCTAATACCCATCACTTTTGCAAATTGTCCTGACGTTAAATGAGTTTGAACATTATTCTCCATGAAATCCCTCCTTGACTATGGTGTTACACCACACTTTATTATAACCAAGTAACCTTCAAATAGCAGTAGACCATGAGGATTATCTAATCGAATTGCAGCGGATATTACGAAGAAGGCTACTTGGCAATTTAGTAATACCTAAATAATTAATCTTGGGAGGATATAAGGAATGAAAGTTCTAGTTACAGGAGCAACAGGCAGTGTGGGAAGTCATATTGTTGAACAACTACTTGCAAAAGATATAGAAGTAAAGGCATTATCAAGGAAGGAAAGCAACTTGCCTAAAGGAGCACAAGTAGTTCTAGGTGATCTTGATATTCCCGAAACTATAAAAGCACATCTCCATACTATAGATAGCTTGTTTCTGATCACTCAGAGTGAACAAACGGACGAAAAATTTATAAAAAACAAAAGAATTATTCAGATGGCAAAACAAGCTAATGTTGCAAGAATTGTAGCCCTGATAGATTTTGAAGGGAACCCAATTGAGGACGTTATTAAAAATAGCGGAATGGACTTTATTAAAGCCAGTGGAATTTATGAAAAATGCACTTTACAGTGGTTGGACAGAATCAATCCAAAAAGAAGGACTTATTCGTACGGCTTTCCCCGATAGTTTAAGCGCTAGAATTCATGAAGCTGATATCGCTGATGTCGCAGTAAAGGCACTAACAGAAGAAGGCCATGATAAGCGGACATATGATTTGACAGGACCAGAAGCATTGTCTCCAAGAAGTATGGTTAAACAAATTTCTGTAGTTATAGATAAATACATTGATCTTGTTGAAATTACAGAAGAACAAGTAAAACAAGATTGGAAAAGCAAAGGCTATGACAATGAATTTATTGAATACTTTATTATAGAGATGGGGAAAAACCCTCCTAAAGGAGCCTATACAGTTCTACCGACAGTAGAACAAGTTACAGGCAAGCCAACCAGAACATTTACTCAATGGGTTATTGAAAACAAGCATTATTTTGTATAACCCCTTATGTGTTTGCTAATTACCTAACGGAAAACGTTAGTTGAACGGGGAAAAGCGAAGAAAAAAACGATAGGTCATGTTTCCTGCAAGATAGCCCATTTCCCTAAGCACAACACTACATTATACTGAGCCAAGTAATAGAAACAGCGGCAGCCATGGGCGAAAAATAAAGTCTTAGACTGCCACTGTTTTATTCAACTATCCTACACATCAGTTGACTTAATTGGGTATCGAAGTGTGATTGGAGATAGAATCGATTATTAAATCCCAATCGTCGAAGTGAAGCTCATGTCCAGTACCTTCCAATGTCAATAAAACTGCACCTGGAATTTCGTTAGCAAGATTTATTCCGTGTTCATAAGGGATAATCGGATCTTCAGTACCGTGTATAACCAGAGCAGGGACGGTTACTTCCCCTGTCCTAGCCAGATAGGATTCTCCACCTGACAGCATTGCGTGATTGTTCATGCTGGCTATATTGTTGCTTCTTTTCCATTCTTCTTTTGTTAATTTATAAACCTTATTCTCATCGAAAGCGTGTTTTGAACCTACTAGAATTCTTGATCTACCTATCACAAAATCGACCACCGATTGTTCGTTCGTCCAATCTATTGCTCCCATATTCGAGAAATAGTCCATAACCTTTTCCTCCATCGGTGGAAGATCGGGAGCAAAATTGGACGTTGCTAAAAGGGTAATGGTTAGAACTCTGCCTGGATGTCGCAGAGCTATCATTTGAGTCAGCATGCCGCCCATGGACATCCCTACGATATGCGCTTGCTCAATCTTATAAGCATCCAATACTCGAATAGCATCATCTGCCATGTCTTCGAAAGTATAGTCTGGCTGCCCAGGTTCATAGGTTGTAGAACGTCCAACATCTCGGTTATCATAGCGAATGACAAAACGACCTGTCTCAGCTAAACGCTGGCAGAATTCTTCCTCCCACCAGATCAGTGAGGATTGAGCCCCCATAATCAGTAATATTGCCGGGTTAACTCGCTTTCCGAAACTATCAGTACAAATTTCTATTCCATCGCTTTTTATGAGTTGTTCGTTCATTTTAAAATTCCTCCCCTCAATGATATATAAAACAAAAAAACACAGAATAATAGTCTGTGTTTACAGTATAATCGTAAAATAATTTAGAAATGAACGCAAATTACCTTTATCACTTACCTCCATAAAGTACTTTCAGTTCCTCTTCCCTCATCGTAAAAGTATGTTTTTCTTCAGGAAACCGTTTATTCTTCACATCAGCACTATAAGCTTGAATGGACTCCAATATAAACGGATTCAGCGAATGGTATCGTTTCACAAACTTAGGAACCCGTTCAACACCATAGCCTAAAATATCATGATATACGAGAACCTGGGCATCCACATCCAATCCAGCACCAATTCCAATCACCGGAATCGAAAGGGCTTTGCTTACTTCTCCTGCAAGTTGTCTTGGAACACATTCCAAAAGAAGAGCAAATGCTCCAGCTGCTTCACATTTCTTAGCATCTTCCAGCAATTTTTTAGCGGCTAATGCATCTTTTCCCTGTACCTTATATCCGCCTAAAACTCCAACAGTTTGCGGAGTCAGTCCCAGGTGGGAGCAGACAGGAATTCCTGCTCTTGTCAGGGCGGCGATATGTTCGACGACTTCATCGGCACCTTCCAGCTTCACCGCATGGGCACCGGCATCTTGAACTAATTCCCCAGCATTGATTAATGTATCTCTAACAGACAAATGATAGGTTAAAAACGGCATATCCGTAATGATAAATGTATCCTTCGCTCCTCGTTTAACAGCTTTCGTGTGGTGAATCATGTCTTCGATTGTAACTGGAATTGTTGAATCGTAACCCAGAACAACCATTCCAAGCGAATCACCAACCAATATGACGTCAACGCCCCCTTGTTCCGCAAGTTTTGCAGAAGGATAGTCATAGGCTGTTAACATGACAATCTTTTCATTGTTTTGCTTCATTTTCAACAAATCTGTAGTTTGTTTCAACGTATACCCTCCTCCTCAATTTAAAAGTGACATATATTCAAATGCTGTTGTTCCATATACACTTTTAAAATGTTTATTTAAATGGGTTAAATCAACAAAGCCACATTCAGCTACTGCTGAATAAATATCTCTATTTTTTTCTATTAACTGCTTTGCACGTTCGATCTTGCAGTTAAGAAAGTATTGGTATGGTGAAATTCCAGTATGAGCATTGAATAATCGGATAAACTGAAATTTCGATAAATTAAGCTCTTTACATATCTCGTCAAGTTTAAGTACATGTTCTAAGTTGGTATGAATCATATCCTTCGCTATTCGAATTAAAACGTTCTCTTTCTTATTGTCTGTAGAAAGATTGGTTTGAAAAAGGCTATCCGTCAAGGATAAAAGTAATTCGCTACACAAGGCCTCATCTTTTTCGCTTAATATAGCATAAGAAAGACTTAATATTTTTTGTTCAAGACTATAGTCATACACAATTGGCGTTGAAAACCGTACGATATCCTTGCGCTCAATAATCTCTAAAAGCAATTGTGGCTCAATATATAGCATGACATAATCAAGCCCCACCTCATTATGTGCCATTCCGTCATGCGCCTGTTCTGGATTAAAAAGCATCACACCATTTTGATAGGATAACTGTAAGCTGCCATCCAAGGTATACTCTTGAATTCCACGCAATGTTACGCCTATTGCATACTCCATGTGAGAGTGCTTCTTATACTTAAATTCAGAAAGACTTGCTGATAATGCAGTAATACCTGCTGATTTCTTATAGATAAATTTGTCCATTTCAATCACCCCTAACAAGCTTACCTACATCCATATCATTATGGCCGCATAAGCTAAAAATAAGGCCATCATTACATTAACAGTCTTTTTATGCTTCTGTAAAAACTCCTTGAAGATTGTACCGAAAAGAACCCATGTTATAAATGCTAAAAATCCAATAAGCGTTATAGCGACAATACTTATTGTCACCGCAGGTATCGCGATATAGTGGGGCATAATAAAACTAGGAATTACAGTCATTGTAAATAGTACTACCTTTGGATTTAGAAACTGCATAAGGAAGCCTGACATAAAGGTAGCTGATTGGTTTACGGTTGGATTGGATGTATCCATTTTGTAAACTTGATAGGCGAGATAGAACATATAACAGCTTCCGATTATCTGCATAACAATTAAAATTTTCGGTATGATCGTTATAAGCATCGTATTCAATATAGCAGAAATAACAAGTAATAAACCAAAAGCTAGAGTTGCTCCATACGTATATTTCATTGCTTTTTTTGCCCCAAAATTATGGACTGTAGATAATATAACGATATTGGTAGGACCTGGTGTAAAAGTGGCAATAAAGCAGTAAATTAAAACAGATGTAATATTCATGAGGAAAACTCCTTTAACGTATTCTCATGAAATAATACATCTTAAGATAAATGGCATATAGTATATTATTGCAGGATTATATAAAGCTTCTTCCGCCATTAATGGATAATACTTAAGGACGCTCCCGCGCCTTTGCTGAGGCGACGTCGCCTGCTAGTGTTCGGTAATGTACGTGAGCTAAGCTATTGGAGATCGACGGCGGGATCGTCAATCATGGGATGATATACGTTTACGGTTGTTTATACAAATGTGGGATCTGGGCTTTAGTGAGTGGAACTTGCAGTTTAGAAAGAGAATGACGACGAACATCCCTGGGGGCCTCGCCGCAGGCGACTTTTTAGCTTATGACAACAAGGTTGAACTGACCGGAGGCACCTTTTAACAGCGGTATTCTTGCTCTGAACACTGGGCCAAGCTATGGACCCGAAAGCGCCTATGGCTAGGGGACACTATTCAATAGTTCGAAATTTCGATCAGATTGCCATCAGGATCTCTTATATAAACAGATGTTATAGGAGCTAATGCGCCAGTTCTCTTTACAGGACCTTCTTCAATAGGTATTCCACAGCTATCCAAATGGAAAATCACATCTGATAGTTGGACGTCAGTTATAAAACATAGATCAGCACTACCAGGTATGGGCGTTTTTGCTTTTGGTTCAAACTCCTTACTTACTTCATGCAGGTTTATTTTTTGTTGTCCAAAATGAAGTGCCTTTCTTCCCTCTTCAAAAGTGATAACTTCCATCCCTAATACTCGGCTATAAAAATCACAGGTTGTATTCACATTTCTAACTGTCAAAACCAAATGATCCAATTGAGAAATATGGATAACGTTCATCTCCCTTTTTTCGCTTATGCTACTAAGTACATTATACGATATAAAGTATTATTAAAAGCTATCGTTGCTATACAATTCCATTACTATCCAGATAATGATAACCTTCGTCCATAAGAAATGAAGTAAGAGACAGGATATATATTCCTGTCTCTCCTTCTCGAACTGGACTTGTATCTCTCAGTGCATCTAGCTTGAAAATTCTTAAGCCATTATTAAATCTTGCAGATGCTGAACATCAGCCTCAAGCTCTACTACCGCCCCGTGTTCCTCAATACTAACAATGCTTAAGCTTCCGTTTGGAATACTACGACGTTTCCTATACTCACTCAAAGGTTTAGATTCGACAAAATCAAGAATCATTTTAATGACGCCAGAATGAGAAACGATCAGTATCGTTTCTTCAACGTGTTTAACCTGAATCGATGTGACAAAAGTTATGACCCGTTTCTGCAAATCCTGAAAGTTTTCTCCTTGGGCAGGGTGAAACAACTCAGGGTGGTTTGTAAACTGTTCAAACAAAATAGGGTCAGCTTGAGCAACGTCATCTCTGGTGCGCCCGTCCCACCCCGCAATATCCAGTTCGTACAAGTGATCATCCAGTGTAATGTCAACGATTGCCTTTTATAATTGAAGCTGTTCGAGCCGCTCTTTGGCTGGGGCTGGAATAGATCTTTGTAAACGGTATATCCTCTAACCTGTTTTCCAAGGCAGAAGCTTGTTTTAATCCCACATCTGTCAGCGGTGAATCCAATCGTGATTCCATGCGGTTCGCCAAAATACCTTCAGTTTCCCCGTGCCGTGCTATATAAATTTGGGTCATACAGTAACCAACTCGTCCACCACATGAATTTGAAATTGCAGCGGCTCCAGCATAGTTTCAGTTGTTATGCCCCGCCAATCAAAGCAACCACGTATAGTACCTTCATATTTGCCGTTGTAAAGTTGTCGGTCGGCCTCCAGAATGTTTCCTAAAACTTTTCCATAGTGTAATTGATCCTTGGACGTTTTACTCCAAGCCGTTGCCATTAACCTGCCAAATTTATCGCGAGCATCGAGCAAGGCATCTTTAAACTCCTCTTCTTTCCCTAGATATTTGTCAGCGAATTGCTGCTGTACTTCAGGTATTTGTTCGGAACCAACATTGAATGAAAGATCACCAAGCTCCTGGGAAATTAGGTCGCGTTCAATTAAATTACGCTGGAAAATTTCAACCAGAATATCAAATGCTCCACCTGTAAAAGGTTCTGATAACGCGTGTTCTTCTCTGCTAATACCACGCATTTTTTTATCATTAAATGCTAAACGAATTTCTCGCCCATTTCTCAACTCCCCTACGCGAGCTAACTCGTTTCTAGAGAACAAATTACCTTTGGTACTGTTCAAAAGATGATCAACAACAGAATTAAAATGTAAGCAGGAAACGATGGATACTAGATCGCCAAATGCTTCATGGTGCCCGTCGTATTCATCGGTACGATTAGAACGAGAGGGAATTCCAATAATTGAGTTCTTTATGGTATGGCCAAGTTCATGAGCAAGGACATCAAAATTTTCACAATACGGATTCTCTGGTCCTCCAGTTGGAGATCCGAATTCAAGGAAACCAGCAGGACTTGACCAAGCATTCTGAAATTCTACCAAAGGGATGAGCAGCAGCTTGGGAATATCGGAAGTCCAAGGCCAAGGAATTTTCCGTCCAAAGTAATCTTCCCATATTTCTAGTACCCGACGAACTGTTGCATACATTGTTGCAGCGGAAAAGGCCCGCTCACCGGGGCGCAGATGATCGAAGTGACCTTGAGAATTAGGTTGAACAGCCGGATTATGCGGTCCCACATACCGATAACGAAATGGAGGAGACTCTTCAGATCCAAACTCCTTTTTGTTCAGAGCGTCAACCACATATAATCGATCGTCTTCAGGGCCTGCTTCGATTGTTCCAGCCGGTATGTTAATGTAAACAACTTCAGGTTCTTCGAATCCAGATACAGTTTTGTCTTGAGCGTAAATCAAAAATTTTGTTCCATTTTCTCTGGCCTGTGCATCTAACATTTGTGACATAACTTCATTCTCCTCTATTTTTGTTTAACTACCTTATAGAGTCTGTTCATAAGTGGGTAAATAATTCTGTGTATATTTATGTAATTTTTGCAAAGTTATTATTGTTAATAGCTTGCAAAATGATAGTTTACAGTTACTTATTTCGCAGTTAACCTGGACATGCGTGCTAGAAAAAAACACACAGCGCGATTGATCCGCCATGTGCTCCTTTTGTTATACTCAGTATTTCAATTCGGAAATAAGTAGCTCCAGTTCCTCCCTCTCCAGATGTCTCCATTGCCCACGTTCCAGATGATCCAAGGTAATATTCATAATTCGAACACGTTCCAACTTTAGCACCCTGTACCCCAAGGCCTTGCACATTCTGCGAATTTGCAAGTTCAGACCCTGCGTCAAAATAATGCGGAACTCGTATTCGCTCGTACGATCAACTTTGCACGGTTTGGTAATGACGTTCAATATTTCAACGCCACGAGACATGGCCTGCGTAAACTCGTTTGTAACAGGTTTGTCTACAGTCACTATATATTCCTTCTCATGGCCATTCTCGGAACGCATCATTTGATTGACAATGCTTCCATCGTTGGTTAATAGAATGAGTCCCTCTGACGCTTTATCCAGCCTGCCAATGGCAAAAATACGTGAAGGATAATTGACATAACTAATAATATTGCCAGCCACTTGCTCAGCTGCCGTACAAACAATGCCTATAGGCTTATTTAGAGCCAAATATACAGGTTCAATGGAATTAAGCGGAATAGCTTCTCCATCAATCAGCACGATATCCTGTGGCTCTACTTCCGCGCCCGCTTCACAAACATTTCCATTAATCGTAATTCGTCCTGCTGCAATCAACCTATTGGTTTCCCGACGTGAGTAAAATCCTGTCTCACTTATGTACTTGTTAATTCTCACGATTCACCTGCTTCTGATTATAATATGCGAGTATAAGTAAAATAATTAAAAAAACACCTGATTGTTCTTGCTTAATCAGATGTTCGCCGTTTACGACAACTTATACTTTCCCGGCTTATTTGCTGCTGTTGCCGCCGCTTTTATTCCTTGTTGGTTTGGCAGCGCCGCCTTTTGTGCCACCTGCCGCTTTGCTTCCCGGAGCGCTTGTAGAAGCGCTTTTTGTCCTTACTGGCTTCGCAGTTTTGTTCCAGCGTGTCCAGCCCTTACTACCTGTACCTCTGCCGGTCCCGCCGCCCTTGCTTTTTCCACCCATATGATCACTCCATTACTAGTCGTTCAGATTTAACTAAGCTATCATACCATTACTTTGATCATAATGCCCATTTGTTTTAAAAATTGAACATGTTAAGCCGCAAATACTTTCGCAAAACGGATCTTGCTGTATTTTTGTTTGTATGCAGGTAAATAATGAAATAAGGTCGTATAGTATGGAAAAATAATGATTCTTGAAGGAGTGAAACACATGTCTGTTGATGTTTATCTTAACTATAATGGAAACTGTCGTGAAGCAGCGGAGTTTTACGCAGATACTTTTGGGACTGAGAAACCACAAATCATGACGTTTGGTGAAGCACCGCCCAATCCCGATTATCCTCTACCAGAAGAAGCCAAAAATTTGGTCATGCATACGCGGCTTCAAATTGATGGTAGTAATGTCATGTTTTCAGACGTTTTTCCTGGTATGCCTTTCGTAGCCGGAAACAACATCAGCCTCGCCATCGTCAATAAGGACGAAGAGAAAATTCGATCGTACTTTCATAAGTTAAAAGAAGGAGGAACCGTAAGCATGGAACTTCAAGAAACATTCTGGAGTAAATGTTACGGTAGCCTTAAAGATAAATTCGGAATTGAGTGGCAATTGAGCTATGACATTGAAGAATCGCCCAAAGAACAATAAAAAAACGTTAACCCAGCCATATTTTGCATGGATATGGGTTAGCGTCTCTTCATTTATCGTGCATTTAACTGGCTTTTGACAGCAAGTAAAGGAAATAAGGGGTGACCAGTATGGTGATAATAATTCCGGTTGGAATATCTGCCCCAAAACTGATCGTCCGAGTAATTGTGTCAGCAATCAAAATGACGAGTGCACCAACTAATGCCGTCGTAGGTAGCAATAGCTTATGATTGGGCCCTACTAGCTTGCGCGCTAGATGTGGGCTGACCATGCCTACAAAAAAGAAATTTCCGCCAAGTGCCACGCTACCAGAAGCAAGCGCAACGGCAGCAATCGTCAAGCCGATAAACTCCCTTTTAATTGCTACGCCGAGCCCCGCTGCTGTCTGATTTCCCAAATTCAACGTATTGAGTGTGTTCGACCTGTAAAAAACGTAAACGCAGATGATAAGTACCCACGGGAGCAGCACCATAATATAGCTCCAGTCGTCCCCCCACAGGTCTCCAGCCTGCCATCTCAAAGCAAAGTCATACTGTTGCTTATCTAGCCGGAGTGTCAACATCAGAGATAATGCGCTGTAGCCACTGCCCATAGCGACACCGGTTAAAATTAAGCCTGTAGGCGAGATGTCTCTTCCCCGCCTGAAAGCAAACATAAAAATCAAAAATGCTGCCGTAAGGCCGCCTGCAAAAGCCAGCCCAGGAAGAAGAATAGGCGATAGCAATCCTTCACTAGCGAACAACGTAATATACATAAGTACAAATAACCCTGAGCCTGAGCTGAGGCCGAGTGTTCCCGGACTGGCCATGTCGTTTTTGAGCAAGCTCTGCATAATACAGCCTGATATCCCCATGCCAATACCTACCAATATAGAAAGCACAATACGTGGCAGTCGAAAGTCAAACACGATCAGGTTCTGTTTGCTCGTTCCTTCGCCAATGATGACCTTGAAAACTTCGAGTGGAGAAAGGTTCATTTTCCCAACATTCATACTGAGTACAGCCACTAGCAGCGTCAGCACTACTAACAGTAAAATAATGCTAATCCCCCTAGTATTACGGGACAGTTTCAACTAAACTCCCTCCTCTGCTTGCGCACAAGGTAGAGAAAATAGGGTACGCCCACCAAGGCAAAAATAATGCCAAGGGGTGTTTCGTGAGGACGATTGATCAGTCGTCCGAGTAAATCTGCCGCCAACAGAAAGACTGCTCCATACAAAGCTGAGGCCGGGATAATATACCGATAATCCGTTCCGACCAGATGGCGCATAATGTGTGGCACGATCAAACCCACGAAGCCAACAGGACCGACGACAATAACCGATAAACCTGTTAGAATTAATACAATTAAGGTTGAAAACAGCTTAATCCGGTTCGCACGAATACCCAAGCCTGATGCCACATCCTCCCCGAAGCTCAAAATCGTAATTGAGGGAGAAAGCACGATGGCACAGATCAAACCCACTACAAAAAGTGGAGCAATGAAAGCTAATTCACCCCACTTGGCGCTGGCTGTACCACCAGCAGACCAATAATCAAGGGCTTGGCCAATCTCATACTTAATAGCGATAAACGTACTAAACGCACCAAAAAGCATAGAGATGGACATTCCTGCCAGCACCAGTCGCTGAGGCATCATGCCTCGCTTGCCTATAGATGCGATGTAATACGTAATGCCTGTAGTAATTGCTGCACCTAGGCAAGAATACAGCATGGTTTCCCCGTAGGTGCGACCAGGCAAAAAGGCCATACATAACGCAATAGCAAATGTCGAGCCTGAACTTATACCAATGAGTCCCGAATCCGCTAGTGGATTACGAGTGGTTCCCTGCATAATCGCCCCACACACAGCCAAGCTGCACCCCACAATGATATCTGCCACAGTGCGCGGAAAACGCAAGGTGTGAATAATTTGATGTTCCGTAATATTGGGATCAAACTGAAATATAGCCCCCCATGCCAGCTTCAAGCTCATTTCCGCAGCACCAAAGGTAATAGATGCTGCGGTAACCACCAAGAGCAGGAACACGCCCACGATCATGTAGCTTACAAAATGGAATATTCCTTTTTTATTTGATTCTTTATGAGTTGACATCGATTACACCCTTAGTTGGTCAATTATGCATCGTTACTTCGTCTGTTCTAGCAATTTGCTAGTAATATAATCTAGCTGTCCCGTCATACTAGCAACGTCCGAATAATAGAACAGTCCTGCATATTTCGCTGGAATTTCGATGATATGTCCGTTTTTAACGGCTGGAATACTGCTCCAGATTTTTGTCTTCGCATATTCGGATTCCTTTCCTTCCTGCTTAAACCAAAGGACATAATCTCCAAAGTATTCAGCAGCCACCTCGTAGGATAAAGAACCCCGACTCTCTCCGGAATTTTTAACCAATGTATTGAGCTTTTCGGGTTTGTGAAGTCCCAGATAATTGTAAAGCAACGTTCCTCCACGTGAGCCTGTTTCATAATATATTCCGTAAGAACCACTGCCCCAGTCTTCGAAAATGCTAAACGTTTTGTCCTTGAATACGTCGGAATTCATTTTTTCTTTGGCCTGACTCAGCTTGCTTTCAAACAGTGAAATCACTTTATCTGCTTCTGCTTCATGTCCTGTGGCCTGACCAAGGAATTTCAAACGTTCTATAGAAGTCATTTTATCCTCAGGTATCACAAGAACAGGCGCAATTTTAGACAGCTTATCATAATCCTTTGTATCATATGTAATGATGAGATCAGGGTCATACTTCATAATTTCCTCAGTTTCCCACTTTTCAATATTGGGGATGTCGTTAAACTTATCGTAAAAAGGCATCGTTTCTTGCTTCCAGCCCATTACTGCCGCTGGTTTAATCCCTAGTGTAAATATATCGCCAACATACCAGTTCACGACTACCCGTTGAGGATTAGTGGGCACCTTCACGTCTCCTTTTACCGTAGAGACTGTACGCGTATCAGAATCACTACTTACCTCTTCCTTCGTGGAGGACGCGGGTTTAGCAGATGAATCAGAGGAACTGCCAGCATTCCCACAACCTGAAATAACGAAAATCATTACGAATAGCACACATAAAATCATGTGGAATTTCTTGTTCATCATACGATGCATGTTGTAAATCTCCTTTGAAATATAGTAAGTGCAAAATATACTTAAAATTAGTGATACTGATAATCATTATCACTAATATAAAATTGTAAATTTTACCTCACTGATTGTCAACTGTTTCTTTAATTTTTTGTTTTACTTTAATGGGTTCTCCAGTGCTCCTCTTCTATTCGCTTCATGCCATTCCTGATAGATTCCTCCAATTTCATAAAATGCTTTGTTCATTGCAGTTGTCAGCTCCTTCATGATCTCATTAGTATATTTTAAATGAGTATTTATGTTGTCCACTTTATATTTGCGAAGTAGATTCAGATGAGTAATGATGTGAATTGTATCTTCGATGATCCAATAAATCACATCCTCTACATCTTTCGTAAGCTTGTTCAGCATCTGTATGCCTCTTTCATACATCTGGAGCGTATAACCCCGCTTGCCCACTTGCACATACGGGCTCAGATCATCATAAAAATCCGTACGGAAAGGTCGTTTTACATATTGCTCATACTGTTCTTCATATATCGAAGTTTGTTCAAGCAGTTTAATAGTCATATCTATGATTTCCTGTTCGCTGTATATTTTTTTCATCAGATTTTCCCTTCCCTTTCTCTACTAAATAAATTCAAGTCATAGTTATATTAGATCACAAGTGATGCAATAAGAAGGAAAACTCTTTTTTTACCAACCATTAACAATTTTGTTTGTTGCAAACGATAATTAGAATAGAGGGATTTCCCTCAATATATCCAACTGAAGGAGACAGGCGAATGAATAGAGTATGGACGAAAGCATCGGCTATTCTATTGGTAGTGATATCCCTGATGTTCAATGGAACGTACGCGCTCGCAGCTTCAGCAACATCAACGTATATTGTTACGTTTCAACAAGCAACCTTGGTATCCAACGATCACGTAGGCAACGAATGGGCCATTGCTGCCCAGGTGGCAGGCCAATCCATTAGTGAAGGCAACAGCGTAAAGATAAAGGTCAAATCAGGGGGTAACATTAAGCTGTATGCGTATGCCGAGGAACAAGACAAAATTCCTGATGAAGGCGAAGCCACCAAGAATGTAAAGGTCTCCTCTGTTTCTGCCAAAGGTTCTACTGTCAAGTTAAGAGTGACTGTTACTAAAACCGTGGACGTTACTCAGGTCATCAAGCCGTTTGGGAATTTACGTATAAGATTAAGAAACAATAATAGAATGCTAAAAAAAAGACCGTCACTCCCCAGGAGCGGCGGTCTTCGCTTTTACAAGTCGCGGTAACTGGGCACATACCATTTCGGTATATAGGTTTGAAAGTAATTATACGCTTCCAAAACCACTTCAGCTCGTTGAACCATATCGTCTACCTCTTCTTTGCCAAATGGAATGGCCCAGTGGATCGATGAAAGCTGATTGCTTGCAATATACAGAGCCATTAATCTAAAAAATAAATCAGGTACATTGTTATTAAAATAACCGTGGATACGGCCCGAAGCGAATAAAGGACTTAATGCTGCACACCAGGTAATTCTATTGAATTCCTCCCAAGGATCACCATAATCCATTCTATTAAAATCGATGATACCCAGTTCACCGGATGGGGTAACCACCATATTGCCAACATGATAATCCCCATGCTGAAAAGTCTGGGGACGATTTTCTAATAGCTGACGATTTTGCTCAATAAAGCTTATGGCTTGATCTGCTCCCTTTAGGGGAATACCGCATGACTTATAGTTTGTAATATATCTGTTGATTTTGGCATTATAATGTTCAGCCCATGGGACTCGATCTTGCTCCGCATGAATTCCATGCATTTTTTTCAATGTATCTCCTGCTTGAACTCCGAGTCGATACTGTTGTGCTGCGGTTAACGTGGGGATAATCTCTTCAGCATCTTTCCCGTCGATCCAGGTGAATAGGGAATATACAGATTGACCATTATTACAAAGCCCAAATTCAAGCGGCCGGGACATGAACAGATTCTCCACGTGATTCAGCTTTTTTACAGCTTCAAACTCGCGTTTCCTTTTATCATAATGAGTCATATCCGTCATTCTTAACAGCAAGTCCTTACCGCCAGTGGTTTGTATATAATATTTTTTGTCACTGGACCAGCCTCTATGAATTTCTTCCACGTGGCTCCACCTGCTGGCACCCGGTATTTCACTAAAGAGTTGATTCACGCTCATCCCCCCACGTTAAAATAACCTTACTTACTATATATGCTTTCCATAGTTTACCTTTGTAATGACAGAGGAATCAATCTTCTTCCAGGAAAAACTCAAATAAAAAAGGCTGAAAAGACAATCTGTCTCATCAACCTCAATATTCACTGAGTTGCCATCGTGAACACCCATCACTTGTATTGTAAAATCAGTAAGAATAAGAAAATTCATGTTTAAATTCGTCTACCCGTTGAATGGTTTTCAGAATATTGCGACCTTCACGTGTGCCATCAATAATACGACGAGCTTGTTTACTATCCCCGATATTAATAACTTCTACTTGATGTTCTTTACCATATTCGAGCAAGCTGTCCATCAGCGGACTGTATGAACGCATACCCAAGCATACGAATCCAAGATCAAAAGGAATCTCAAACTCCTGTTCTCCATGCTTTACTTTGAAGCGGTCGCTACACACTTCTGTCAAAGCTGTTTCCGTATGGACGTTCACTTCCCGCTCCTCTACCATTTTCATCATGGAAATGCGAGTAATCATATCCAGGTCTTTACCCAGTAGCGGCATCATCTCAATGATGGAAACCTCTTGTGCTCCACGCTCTGCGTAATATTCGACGACATCCAGTCCCACAGCTCCGCCACCAACTACAGCAATACGTTTACCTTCGAAATCCTGGAATTTCTCCATGTTGTGCAAAAGATCAAAGATGGAGAACACTTTTGTGCCCGGTTTGCCCAGTTGCTCATGCAAACCTGCAATGGGCGGAAGAAGTGGTGTGGCTCCCGTCGCATTGACAATAATATCAGGATTCAGGGCACTAATCATCGCCAGATCGGCTCGGGTCCCTGTTACAATGTTCAGATTGGTTAACTGTTTGGTGCGCTGAATCAGATAATCAGGGAAATCATTGATGCGTGTTTTGTCTGGCAAGCGGGCAATATCACGAGCCAAGCCGCCCAACTCTGGTTTCTCCTCGAAGAGGGTTACTTTGCAGCCTACTTCAGCTGCCGTACATGCTGCTTCCATCCCAGCGGTACCCCCACCGATCACAACAACTTGAACGTTGTTTTTTACACGTTGTTTCCGGTATTCAGCTTCCTTGAAGAGATCCGGATTTACCGTACAGCAAATCGGTTTACTTTTGGAGATACGATGATCCGCACAACCAATGTTGCAAGAGATACATTTTCTAAGCAAATGTTCGTAGCCGTTTTGCACTTTAAGCACCCAGTTCGGTTCTGCAATCAAGCCTCTACCCATAGCCAGAAGATCAGCGTCACCTCTCTCCAAAATGTCCTGCGCAACCTGTGGGTTCCGAATATTACCTGAGGTCATCGTGACCTTCCCGAATTTTTCTTTTACTGCTTTGGCCATATATGAGCGCCAACCATCCGGCAAGTTCATCCCGTCAATCTGGAACTGGATAGAATCATTCAGAGCAGCAGAAACGTTCAGAATATCTACCTCATCATTAAGATACTCCAATAACTCGAGTGTATCTTCCAGTGTGTTCCCACCTTCTGTGAACTCTTCCGCGCTAAAACGTAAGCAAATAGGGAAAAATGGGCCCACCACTGAACGAATTTCATCAATGACTAATCTGGCAAAACGGGTACGGTTTTCTGCGCTGCCGCCAAATTCATCCGTACGTTTATTATACATCGGCGAAAGAAACTGACTCAGCAAGTAGGAGTGTCCCGCATGAATTTCAACACAGTCAAATCCTGCTCGTTGCGCTCTTCCCGCTGCTTCTCCATATTTGCGCACAATGGCGTAAATTTCTTCTTTTTGCAAAGGTCTTGGAGTCGCTCCGCCCTTTTTAGAAGGAATATTCGAAGAAGATACAGGCTGAACTCCGTTCAGTCGTCCCGCATAAGCCGAAGCACCCGCATGGTTAATTTGTACAGAAACACAAGCTCCATAAGAGTGCAGGGCTTCTGTTAATCTAAACAGTCCGGGAATAAACTGATCGTTATCCATACGCAACTGGGTTGTTCCGTTTGTACCCATCGGGAAATCCAGACAAACATTTTCTACTGTTATCAAGCCGGTACCACCTTTGGCCCGTTGCACGTAATAGTCAATATGATCCTGAACAAAGCTTCCGTCCATGGCAGCAAAGTTAGTTCCCATCGGGGGCATAACAATCCGATTTTTCAAGGTCATGCGTCGTATGGTTAGAGGTTCAAAGATAGCAGGATAGTGGTTCATTGTTCTTCCTCCTTGCGAGTTTACAAATTTCATGCTCAAGTTTCCATTAAAGCATTCACATATGTGATTTTTTTCACTTTCGGGAATATCGAGATGTTATTGAGTACGATCATTCCTTATGACTTGATTTTATATCATCTAATCCATAAATTCTAATGCTATTTTATGTAGAGAATCATAGTTTCAGTCTATAGATTAACTGGATTTAGACATAAAAAGGAACAATCCTGTGAGGAATGTTCCTTTTGTGTGAAAAAATCATGCTTATATTCCGGACCCACCTACCGATCCGTTCTTTTAAAACCGTTGGGTACACGCTCCATAATCCCTTCCCTAACATATCTGTCCAGCAGCCCACACATTGTGGCATATCCATTTTTTCTGAATAAAGGTACGTAGGCTGTGGCTTTAGGAGAGGTGTTCAGATATTTAAGAAAAAATCCTTCGTCGATCACCTGGGTATCGTAAATACAAGCCTCAATAGATGTATGCCGTTCTGGGTGATGCTCCCCAATATTCATAAACAGACAATGATCACCATGCAAATCAGCTGACCATATTCCATCAATAATCAAGTCTGTTTCTTCCTGTTTCAGCCATTCAAACTGAGTTGGGAACGGATCATACTCAGAAGGTCTGATTTGGTGGGTTTCGGTAGCCATTTGTTCACATAAACGCTGAGCAGATAATGTGTATTCATCCCACAATCCCAGAATAGCCATATCTCTTTCACGCGAGTATTCCCACTCTTGATCTTCTTCTGTCGAAGTTGTGAACTGTGCGAGCGATTGGTCTATACCCTTACGCCTCATTGCTATTTTCCTTCCTCCTATCCATCACTAGAAGTATTCCATTCAGAAACCAAAAATCCCCTGCCCGAAAAGCCGGGTGAGTCCAATGAAAGGAAACACCTCAGCTTGACGTCAAGGGAGACTTGTCTATTCGTATACAGATTAGACTTTTAAATCACCATCATAGGTGGCAATCATATTGTACAGTTCAGGACGACGGTCACGGAAAATGCCCCATTCAATCCGTCCTACTTCCAGCTCATCCAGGTCAAATTCAGCAGTAAGCACTTCCTCATCGGTACGACCCGCTTCTGCGATCTTGTTACCTTGATGCCCGGCAATAAAGGATGAACCGTAGAATGTAATACTGGAGTCCTCGTCTGTTTCAGTTCCGATCCGATTGGAAGCAATGACTGGAATCAGATTGGAAGCAGCATGACCCAGCATGCAGGTCTGCCAGTGATCTTTGGAATCAATGGCAGAATCCTGCGGTTCCGAGCCAATAGCTGTCGGATAGAACAAAAGTTCTGCACCCATGAGCGCCATACAGCGGGCCGCCTCAGGATACCATTGATCCCAGCACACGCCTACCCCAATTTTGGCATAACGTGTATTCCATACTTTAAAACCGGTATCGCCCGGATTAAAATAAAATTTTTCCTCATACCCAGGACCGTCCGGAATATGGCTTTTGCGGTATTTACCCAACACTTCACCGTCTGCGTCAATGACAGCAAGACTGTTGTAACGCGCGTAGTTTTTCTTTTCATAAAAACTGATGGGCAGCACAACCTGTAATTCTTTAGCGATCTTCTTAAAATGGTTAACCGCCTTGTTGTGCTCCAGCTCAGTTGCATACGAATAATAATCAGACTTTTCCTTCTGACAGAAATATGGAGTCTCGAACAACTCCTGCAGCAAAATAATTTGTGCGCCCTGCGCAGCCGCTTCACGTACTAGCTTCTCTGCTTTGCTTATATTTTCTTCGATATTGGTAGAGCAGCTCATTTGAGTCGCTGCCACTTTTACTTTTCTCACTTTAGTCCTCCTTTTAGATGTTGTATCGTTCAACGCTTTAAAGCAGGCATCTGCTGGGTCGTACAGTGTACGTTACCGCCTTCACGGATGACCGCCATACCGTCTACAGTCCGAATGATGCGATCTGGAAATACATTTGCCAGCACTTGCTCAGCTGCAAGATCGCTCTTAGCGGCAGTACCGCCAAACACCGGCAAAATAATGCCGCCATTCACAAAGTAGAAGTTAATATAGCTCAGTGTCAATCGGCTATCTTCATAATCCACGCGCGGAGGCTGACCGATCCGAATCACTTCCAGCTTACGGCCTTGGGCATCCGTTGCTTGCTCCAGAATGCGCAGATTTTCCTGCGTGATTTCGTAATTTTCATCCTCAGGATCATCACATACTTGCATAATGACCTTGCCAGGAGCTGCAAAACAAGCAATATTGTCCACATGACCATCTGTTTCGTCGCCACTAAGACCACGTTTTAGCCATATTATTTTCTCGACACCTGTATACTCACATACATACCGTTCAATTTCTTCTCTGCTTAATTCCGGATTTCGGTTGGGATTGAGCAAACACTCTTCGGTTGTAATCAGTGTGCCTTCGCCGTCTACGTGCAGTGAGCCGCCCTCCATCACAAGCGGTGCATCAAACCGTGGAACTCCAAGTTGGTCCAAAATGTGCGGCGCAACCTGGTCATCTAGATCCCATGGAGCGTATTTGCCGCCCCAGGCGTTAAACTTCCAGTTTACACCTGCCAATTGACCATGCTCGTCTGTGAGAAAAGTAGGGCCGTTGTCACGCAGCCACGCATCGCTGTGCTCAATCGGCAGCAGTTCTACCCGTTCCCCAAGTTCAAGCGCCTTAACGCTCTCCAGATCATCCGGATTTACGACCACAGTAACTGGTTCAAATTCCGCCATGGCGCGTACAATTCCGGCATACCCCTTGCATACATCAGCATGCATATTCGGGTAAACCATTGAAGATTTTACAGGCCAAGAAATATACGTGCGTTCATGTGGCGCCCATTCAGGCGGCATCTTATAATGTGAATCCTTAATTTGCATGTATTGAAGCTCTCTTTCTTTTTCATAATGTAGACTCCGCTCCTATCATACAATAATATGATCTTTGTCTCAATCGAAGCGGAAAAGTTTTAATAATTTACAGTTACATTGGAATAAATTACTTCGAAAACGTGATTGCTTTCACCGTATTCCCATCAAAATCCTTCACAGTGAATTGTGCTCCCTCCAGCACACCGTAAGAGGATGGATAGTTTTCTTTTGGCAGCGAGATCGAACCGGGGTTCAGTATAAAGATCCCATTTTCCACATCTGCTACCGGAATATGAGTATGTCCCTGGATGAACACATCTCCCGCTTCCAGTGGTGGTAAATTTCCGATACTAAAGCCATGTCCGTGCGTGACATAGATTCTCCGTCCTTCATGGTGCAACAAAGCATAATCACCCATCATAGGAAACTCCAGTAGCATCTGGTCCACCTCTGCATCGCAATTTCCGCGCACAGAAACCGCAATATGGGACTTGTACTTATTCAGCAGAGCTGCCACTTCTGCCGGATTATACCCTTCTGGTAACGGATTACGTGGTCCGTGGTACATATAATCTCCGAGCAGAACAAGACGATCGGCTTTCTCCTCCCTGTACTTTTCCAGTGCCAATTGCAACCAGTGTAATGAGCCGTGAATATCTGATATAAACATCAATTTCATGATTGTTCTTTCCTTTCTGAATAGGCTAAAAAATATTCCACTTAAGTACATTATTGCATTATTCCCTGAACAAATCTGTGCAAAATTGTTCTTTTGTTTGGTAACACTCTTTTAAGACAATAAACTACAGCTCCGAGTGAGCTGTAGTTTATTATTAGTTCCTTTTGTACTTGGTCTTATCATCTTCGGTGATTTTACGGATTACCTTACATGGGTTTCCAGCAGCGATCACACCAGAAGGGATATCTTTGGTAACAACACTTCCTGCACCGATAATGGAGTTATCGCCTATAGTAACACCAGGCAGAACGCTGACATTACCACCGATCCACACATTATTGCCAACTGTAATAGGAAAAGCAATCTCCAATCCCTCATTACGTTGTTCTACATCAAGAGGATGACCCGCAGTATAAAATCCGCAGTTAGGAGCAATAAACACATGATCACCGAAAACGATTTTTGCCCCATCAAGCATGATCGTATTATGGTTACTATAGAAATTTTCACCTATTTCAATGTTATAGCCATAGTCACACACGAAAGGTTGCTCAATCGAGAATCTATCAGTTGTCTTCCCAAGTAAAGTTTTGATGAGTGTTTCTCGTTCTTCGATATTTCTAGGATGAAGCTGATTATATTCGTGGCAGAGACTTTTGGCGTATAAACGTTCTTCAATCAACTCTTCATCATAATTAGCATTGTATAGAAGTCCTAGTTGTGATTTTTCTTTTTCTGTCATAGCCATCCTCGCTTTGCTTATTTAGATACAGAACTCAGATTTCTTTTAAAGCTTCATTGTAGGATTCCACATGCTCACTCTTCAGAACTGGAAAGCTACTCACATTGAAATTTCCACCAAATTACCTTCTGGATCTTTAATTACGCTTTCATAATAGCCGTCACCTGTCAATCTTGGCTGGCCCACTACTTCATATCCTGCATGCATGAGCTGCTCTGTCTTTTCATTCACCAGTTCTTTACTTCCAACGGAAAATGCCACATGAGCCCAGCCCGTAATATTTATCTGTGGTGAATGATCTACTCCCGTTTTACGCATAACCTCTAACCTTGCTCCATCCTCAAAGGTGATAAAATAGGACTCAAATCCTTTTGTAGCGTTATAATATTTATCGTTAGATTTTCCATCAAAATATTGCTCGTAAAAGCTTTTCATCTTTTCTAAGTCTCTCACCCAGATCGCTACATGTTCAATCTTCATTATTTTCCTCCTTCTGCAGCCCTCATCATTAAAAAATCATTAATTTATACTGGACTCAATTTTTTATTTTAGTTATTATTAATGTTTTAATAAGTATTAATATATCTCAGTACTTCATTTTTGTCCAATCTATTTATCATCAATTATCAATAAATAACGCTTACGAATCATTCATGAAAGCTCTTTCGTCTTCAGCTTGTAATTCGGTTGCTAATACCCCTAAAAAATTAGCGACCGCTTCGTAAAAGAGAAGAAGCGGTCGCTATCTATAAGCCTTTAATACTTAATCACTGGTTTATTTATAAATTAACGTTTCAAACTTTCACCGTTCGTAGCAATAACTTCTTTGTACCAATGGAACGATTTCTTCGGAAATCTTTCAAGTGTACCGCTGCCATCATCATGACGGTCTACGTAAATGTAGCCATAACGTTTTTTAAGCTGAGCGGTCGATGCGCTGACAAGGTCAATACATCCCCAAGACGTATAGCCCAAAACCTCTACTCCGTCCTCAATAGCTTCTCCAACTTGAACCAAATGATCATTCAGGTAGTTGATTCGGTAGTCATCCTCAACCGTTTTTTCGCCTTTTTCATTCGTGATCAGTTCATCAACGGCGCCCAGGCCATTTTCAACGATGAACAATGGTTTTTGGAAGCGATCATAGAACGTATTCAGGACATAACGCAGACCTTGCGGATCAATTTGCCAGCCCCACTCACTTGCCTCGAGATGCGGATTGATGACACCACCAAGGATGTTACCCTCACCTTTGACTTTTTTAGCTTCGTCAGCTGTCTCACAAGTACTCATATAATAGCTGAACGAGATAAAATCAACGGTATGCTTCAAATCTTCGGCATCACCTGGTTCAAAGTGAATAGAAATTCCGTTTTCTTTAAAGAAACGTTTCATGTAACCTGGGTATTGACCTCTTGCGTGAATATCGGCAAATGCCATGTTTCTGTGATCAAATTCCATCGCAGCAATCACATCGTCTGGATTAGGTGTCAGCGGATAAGTAGGCATACTCAGCACCATACAGCCAATTTTGAAATCAGGGTTGATCTGATGACCGATTTTTACCGCTCTTGCACTCGCTACAAGCTCATGGTGAATAGCTTGATAAAGATCTTGCTCACTAAGTTGATCTTTTGGTGTGCTAATTCCTCCACTCATGAATGGTGCTTCAAGAATGGAGTTGATTTCATTGAAAGTCAACCAGTATTTAACTTTATCTTTGTAGCGATTAAATACAGTTGTAGCATAGCGCTCATAAAAATCAACAAGCTTACGGTTTACCCAACCATCGTATTCTCTGGACAAATGTAAAGGTGTTTCATAGTGAGATAATGTAACGAGTGGCTCAATTCCATATTTGTGAAGTTCATCAAACAAATCATCATAAAATTGCAAGCCTTTTTCGTTAGGCTCCAGTTCGTCACCTTTAGGGAAAATACGTGACCATGCGATAGAAGTACGGAATACTTTGAAGCCCATTTCCGCGAAAAGTTTGATATCTTCTTTATAATGATGATAAAAATCAATACCGATCAATTTCATGTTATCTTCTGTTGGTACATCCGTAACGGGCCCCCAACCACCACGAGGAGTTACATCCTGAATGGACCAGCCTTTTCCATCTTCTTGATAAGCGCCTTCGAGCTGATTAGCAGCAACTGCTCCGCCCCACAGGAAATCTTTTGGAAACTGTGTACTCATATTTTCTCCGCCTTTGCTGATGTTTTTCATTAACTAGATAGAAATACGTTACCTCTATGCTAATGTGTTATAAGTACTTCTAAATGAATCTTAAGGTTTGTAACGCGTTTCATGTCAAGTATTATTTTAAAAACTTCTAGAGCTTATAACTGTATTATCTCCAATAAGTAATCCCATATTTATAGCTCTTCTATTATTGAGTAAGATGACTATTCTTTAATTGGCGGATCTACATGAATATCTCTATCTGGTTCAGTGCTTACCCAACGTGTAAAGATAACCTGAAAACCGGCTCGAGTCGGCGCGCAGGCAAAAGGACCCGCCTGTTGTCCGGTTTCATAAGGAAAACGTGCTACACGTACGGTGCGCCAGCTTTGATTTTCGGTTCGGGCTCTAATGATAACTGCATCCTGTAGCTGTGAAGCACGAATCGTGACATTTTTCCCTACCCACTCAGGTACAGGAGCTAATGACCAATCGGAATAGCCATCTGTGACTACGACAGCTAATTGAGGAATTCCGTCATTTAATTCAATCCCAGCTTTAATCCACTTTTGCTGTCCTTGATACAACATAATACCGGCTTGGTCGTAAAGCTCCGTAAATGAGCCTAATTGAAACGTGACTTCGATGGCAGAGCCTTCTTCCCAGTCTGTAAGCAGAGAATGTCCGCTACTGCGTTCAAATCCATACAAAGTTTTTTCCCAGTAGTCGCTTCCTTCTCTGGTTTCAACTTTAAGAAACTGGTCTTCTTCTATGGATGATACAGGGTGATTAGTCCATGTCCCTGTAGTCCATGCAATCGATTTTTGAGTCATTAATCTCATCCTCTCATGCTTTATTGAACGATGTCCTATTTCCTTTTCTCCACCAATTGCAAATTGTACGTCAGACTTTCAAGGGTCACCGAAATCAACCCATACATGTATTCATCATGCGTGTCGTTTTTCACAAAAATCTCGGGCATATGTTCTTTGGGTACATCTTTTAGACAGCCGTTATAAATATCGTCCAACAGAGTCGGCTTGGATAACTCTCCAGTCAAAGCGATAGATACAGGGTCTATAATCGCAATAATGGAAGTTATCGTTTGGATCGCCAGAGGAACAAATCCCTCTGTGCTATTTAACTGTTTAAGCTGTTCCTCTCTTGTTAAATCAAAGGGTAAGAAGGACACCTCCCCCGCAAACTTGGTATTTCCTTTTAACAAATGTCCGTCGACAATAAAACCCGCTCCCGGGAAATTGTCCTTGGGAAACGTAACAATAGCAAAGGTTTTATCCTCATCATAATTCTGCATGTTATAAAATCCGTAGACTGTCAAATGCATATCATTTTCAATGGTTACTTCTAATCCGTATTTATCTTGAAGTCGTGGACCTACAGGGACTCCTATGAGCAGGTCGAGATCACAAACATCGATAATCCCTTGATGAACAACCCCAGGGATGCCAATCCCAATGGCTTTGACGTTTCCATAGTTATTAATCAGCTCTCCAATTTGGGTTTCTATGACCTCATAATCAATATGGGGAACTATGGAAGTATTCTCGATGATGATATCACCAAGCAAATTGGCTACAGCATAAGTAAGAGAATGTATACCGCCTTCCGTTTTCACATTTAAACAGATAATATAAGAATAATCAGCGTTATATTTGTACCGTCTAGCTGGACGTCCGCCGTTCGACTCTTCCAATTCCGTCTCTAATACTTCCCCGGTTTGAAGAAGCTCATTTAGAATATTTCCGCAGGTTGCCACACTAAGACCTGTGATACTGGCTATGGATGACTTGGTTGCATATTCCTTGGATTTCAGTGTGTTTTTAACTAACTCTACATTAATTTGTTTAACCCGAATGGTATTATTGGAGACTGGTTGTATTTGAATACACTCCTTTTCCAGTATTTATTAAAAGGTTTATAATAAGTTGTAATATAACGCTCTGCCTGCAAAAAGTCAATTTGTACGCGTCTTCCTCTTCTATTTGATCATCATGCTATACTATATATAAGAAACAAATTTTTAGTGCGACATCTTTGCGATAAAACTAAGTGAAATTGGGGGGATTCTGTTGTCAGCTATTGAGTATATAGCAATAATCGCGTTGCTCCTCTCCGTCATACTTTTAATTAAGGTCTATAGCCTTCAATCTCGGCTTAATGATTTGAAATCTGATGTGGAGCGTCTAGAGAATCGTTCAGGAATTTTAGGAATACAGGGATCATCGCTGTCAGGAACATTCACTGCCACTCCTATACATAGCCTAGACACAGGAGATTCAAAAGAAATCAATGAAAAGTTGCTCCTACTAATTAGGGAAGGAAAAAAGATTCAAGCCATAAAAGAGTTGAGAACTGCTAAGGATCTTTCCCTTAAGGATGCAAAGGATTATGTCGATCAATTGGAAAAACTCTAAGAAAGGAAGAAATAAGATGAGTGCCAGCAAAACAAACGCCATGCGCATATTGGACGGGCAACACATACAATACAATATTTTGAGTTATGATCATCAAGACGGAAAAATAGACGGGATGAATGTGGCTGAGAAAATCGAGAGAGCCCCGGAAATGGTTTTCAAAACTTTGATTGCACACAGCAAACAAAATCTGTTTGTTTTTGTAATCCCTGTACATAAAGAGCTTGATCTCAAAAAAGCAGCCAAATCCGCGGGAGAGAAAAAAATTGAAATGCTTCCAGTTAAGGATTTGCAAAAGTATACGGGATATATTCGCGGTGGCTGCTCCCCCATAGGAATGAAAAAGCTCTACCCCACTTTTATCGACCAGCCTGCATTGGAACTGGAAGCCATCGTTGTGAGCGGTGGGAAAATTGGGACCCAACTGGAGTTGAGTCCACACGATTTAGCTCAAATCATTCAGGCACAGTTTGCAGATCTGACGCATACAGCATAAAACTCACCACATGATCATAAAATCTTTATGCATATTTCTCTAATTCCTTGCTTCATCAAGCTTCAACCTAGAGAGGAAGATCTAATGATGCATAATGATTGCCCGAAAAATGCAAGAATCCCCCAACCCATCAGAAGTGATGGTGCTGGGGGCATCGACAAGGGTCCACGTGATGTGATGAGGGATCTACAGAATCCCGATATGCTGGTTCCCCCCGTAACGGATAATGGTCTCATTCCAAATATGAGATTTTCTTTTTCTGACGCCCATATGCAGCTTAATCATGGTGGGTGGTCAAGAGAAGTAACGGTAAGAGAATTACCTATTGCCACAACCCTTGCCGGGGTGAATATGAGTTTGACACCAGGAGGTGTACGTGAGCTTCACTGGCATCAGCAGGCGGAATGGTCATATATGCTGTTGGGAAGTGCTCGCATTACGGCAGTTGACCAAAATGGACGTAATTTTATTGATGATGTGGGTCCCGGGGATCTCTGGTATTTCCCTCCTGGCATTCCGCACTCTATACAGGGGCTTGAGGATGGGTGCGAATTTTTGCTGGTTTTTGATGATGGCAGTTTCTCCGATCTGAACACCCTATCCATCTCGGATTGGTTCGCACATACTCCCAAAGACGTACTTTCTGCAAATTTTGGTGTACCAGAAGCTGATTTTGCAGCAATTCCTCAAGACCAAGTATACATCTATCAGGATTCAGTTCCCGGTTCAATTCAAAGCCAAGCGGTTCCCTCTCCTTACGGGACGTTGCCCCAATCCTTCAAGCATGAATTACTAGCCCAGCCCCCAATCAAAACACCGGGCGGAAGCGTACGAATCGTTGACTCCTCCAATTTTCCGATTTCCAAAACCATCGCAGCTGCCCTTGTTGAGATTGAGCCCGGCGCCATGCGAGAAATGCACTGGCATCCTAATAATGACGAATGGCAATACTATCTTGCCGGGCAAGGACGGATGACTGTCTTTGGCGGTAATGGTGCAGCCCGTACGTTTGATTTTAGAGCCGGGGATGTTGGATATGTGCCTTTTGCTTATGGTCATTACGTTCAAAATACAGGCTCCAGCACACTTTGGTTTCTTGAAATGTTTAAGAGTGACCGTTTTGCGGATGTTTCACTGAATCAATGGATGGCTCTTACGCCCACAGAACTGATTCAGAGTAATTTACATGTAGGTGTTGATGTAATCTCTAATTTACGAAAGGTAAAATGGCCCGTCGTCAAATATCCTGGTTATTCTTATGACCCTAAAAAGAAGTAACCAGGAACGGTATCTCGCTCGCCACTAGATCAATGAATCCTCTTCTTGAATATGACGGGTTGATTGGCCTATTACTTTCTCAATAATCTCAGCCACTTCGCCATAAGTTAGCGATTGAGGTTCGGTGATTACTATATAAAAAAACACCGTATCGGAATACGGTGTTTTTTTTAAGCTAATCAACAAAGACTATTCCTCAGAGTCTACATTGTGGTAAACCTGCTGAACATCCTCCAAATCTTCTAATGCATCAATCAATTTATCGAATTGAACTTGTGCATCTTCTGGAAGAGAAATATCATTTTGAGCAAGCATGGTGAGCTCCGCAACGGTAAACTCAGTCACTCCTGCTTGTTTGAAAGCTTCCTGCACAGCATGGAATTGATCAGGCTCTGCATATACGATGACGGCTTCATCTTCTTCAATGATGTCTCGCACCTCTACATCTGCCTCCATCAGCAGCTCCAGCACTTCATCTGCGGTTTTACCCACCAGACCAATAACTGCTGTTGAATCAAACATGTAGGCTACAGATCCGCTCACGCCCAGGCTACCGCCATTTTTAGTAAAAGCAGAACGCACATCCGATGCTGTACGATTAACGTTATTGGTCAGTGCATCTACAATGACCATGGAACCGTTCGGTCCGAAACCTTCATAACGAAGCTCTACGTAGTTTTCATCGCCAGCACCTTTTGCTTTTTCAATAGCACGGTCAATGATTGCTTTGGGTACATTGTACGTTTTTGCACGTTCTAAAACGACTCTTAATACCCGATTGGATTCAGGATCAGGTTCGCCCTGTTTGGCTGCAACATAAATTTCCACGCCAAATTTAGCATATATACGACTCGTATTAGCATCCTTGGATGCCTTCTTTTCTTTAATGTTATTCCACTTACGTCCCATAATATCCCGCTCTCTTCCTGTATGAATATACACAACGAACTTCATTATATCCTTGTATATTATATCTCCTAAAGGACATACGAACAAGTTCAAACAACTCCGTTATGGAAAAATAAACAATTCTACCTAATTAGGGATGCTTGAAAATATGAACTTTCAATTCTCCTAATCTATGGACAATCCCCCTATCCATGTCTAAGATGAGGAGGAAGTCTGACTTGAAGGAGATCATTTAATTGGATGTCTTGTACAAAAAGTTGAGCCATAATCATGAAATCACAGTATACGAAACCACCGAGCTGTACGGTGAAAAGGGATTATTTCGGGTGATGCAGTTTTCAAATACAGCCATCCAAGGCGCGGTGGACTTGAATCATCCACAACGCATTTTGTTCGAATATCCGAGAGCAATTATCCATCTCATGGAGCTGAACGATCCGTCATTTGAAGATGTATTTGTTATTGGGCACGGTATAGGTACAATAGCGGGCCATTTTACAGATAAACGCTTTAAGATTGCCGAGCTGGATGCACAAGTCGTAGAGTTCAGCCGAACATTCTTTGGATACGATCAGGATAATGTAACTGTTGGCGATGGACGACGCATTCTGGAGAAGGAAGCGCCTGATGCTTATGACTATATTATTCTGGACGCCTTCACAGAGCAGGGTACACCCTTGCATTTAGTATCCTGGGAATTTTTCAAGATGGCCAAAGAAAAGCTGGATTCCGAAGGCTCCCTGATCATGAATTTAATGGGCAAAAGTGAACACGACCACCTGATCAATGCCATTCACACAACGTTGCGTGAAGAATTTGCCTATGTCACAACTTTCTCGCTCCCCTCGGAAGGCGCTGCCGACATTCAAAATATCATTATGGTAGGTCGGGACAAGCCAATCCGGTTTCAGGCACGTCAGATGGCGGACTTTCATGAGATTACACTTGGAGAAGGTCATATTCTACGGGATACAGATGCTTAGTGTAGTTCCAATATTCGTCTCTCTACATCTTCGATATGAATCGTCTCTTTGTTGCAGCTTTTTCGTTCCACTAACTCTACTTTCCCGTGTTCGGCATCTTTACCAACGACGATGCGCACGGGAATACCTACTAAATCGGAGTCTTTGAATTTAACCCCGGGCCGTTCCTCCCGATCATCCAGCAGCACCTCCACACCACGATCCTGCAGCTGGTTGTATAATTTCTCGGCTATTTGCATCTTAAGCTTGTCTTTCACAGAAATCGGAATAATATGAACTTGAAATGGGGCCAGCGCATAAGGCCATATCATTCCGTTCTGATCGTGATTTTGCTCTACAATGGCAGAAAGGATCCGGGATACGCCAATGCCATAACAGCCCATAATCATCGCTTGCTCAGTTCCGGAAGCATCCAGAAAAGTCGCACCCAGCTTCTCACTATATTTGGTGCCTAGTTTAAATACGTGTCCGATCTCAATCCCGCGATAAAGTTTCAATTCCCCTTCGTCACATCGAGGACATCTATCCCCTTCTATGACATTCCGCAAGTCAGCTACATGCCGAAGATCTATATCGCGCCTTGGATTCACATGTCGATAATGATAATCCAGCTCGTTCGCGCCCGCGATACCGCTGGACATTTGGACAACGGCGTAATCTACCCACACAGGGATCGTTAATCCGCATGGGCCTATGAACCCCGAGGGGGTTCCAGTCGCCTTTGACACGGTGTCTGTACTTGCTATTTCGAATTTTTCACTACCTAAAATATGTTTAACCTTCACTTCGTTGACCTCATGATCTCCCCTGACAACTACAGCAACAGGTTGATCGTCAGCCATATAAGTAAGTGTTTTGATGATTTCTTTGGGCTCTATGTGAAGCGATTCAACCAGTTGATCTATTGTACGCAGGCCTGGAGTATGGAATTTTTCCATTTTAGCTGTATCGAAAGAAGGATGGCTGGTATGTTCATTTTCATCTGAGACTGGAGCTATTTCTATTTTCCCCGTCGACCGCGCCACGGCTTTTTCAAGATTAGCTGCATAATCACAACATTTACATGCTACAATTGTGTCCTCTCCAATATCAGCTAGAGCCATAAATTCATGGGTTTCTCCTTCGCCACCAATGGCACCCGCATCTGCTTCTACTGCACAAAAATTCAGACCACAGCGGGTGAAAATGCGATGATATGCCTGGAACATAGTCCAATAGGTATGATCTAGTCCTTCCCAATGTGCATCAAACGAATAGGCATCCTTCATCAAGAATTCTCTACTGCGAAGCAGGCCAAATCGAGGACGTCGTTCATCCCGAAATTTGGTTTGAATTTGATACAGGGTTACAGGCAATTTGCGATAAGAATTCACTTCATTTCGTATTAAAGACGTAATGACCTCTTCATGTGTAGGCCCCAATGCAAACTCTCGATCATGCCGATCTTGCAGACGCATCAGCTCAGGACCGTAAACGTCGTATCTCCCTGATTCTTGCCATAGCTCCATTGGCTGCAATACAGGCATCAGCAGCTCCCCAGCCCCGGCGCGATCCATTTCATATCGTATGATTTGCTCTACTTTTCTGAGCACCCGTCTGCCCAATGGCATGTAGGTGTACATTCCAGCCGCTAGTTGGCGGATAAATCCTCCCCGCAGCATAAGCTGATGACTGATCACTTCGGCCTCTGCGGGTGCTTCACGCAAGGTTGTCAGTAATAATTGGCTTTGGCGCATGTGTAGCTACCTCCTTGTATGGACGATAAAATGTACGCAAAAAGACACATCCGTCAGGGACGAATGTGTCGTGGTACCACCCTTAATTTGACCGTAGCCATACACGGAACGGAACGGTCCTTCATCAGATAACGGCGTCTAGCCGATAACGGTTTATCTTACAAACCGCTACAGCTCGCAAGGCAGGGAAACGTTCATTCGCGGCGAGAAACCTTTCAGCCCATGAGTTTCTTCTCTGTACAGCGGGTATTGAACCTTTGATCCTTGGTCTACACTATTCCTATATATTACAATTTTAACCACTTTACACGAAATGTAATTTCTAGTCAAGGAGATAATCGTCTATCTGAGATCAGCCAGGGACATGAACGATATTTAGATTTCAAGATAATCAAACTCCGTTGGTTACCATATTGCATAATGAGCGGCCAGACTTTAGGACGGATACGCCTGCGAAAACCCAGAACAAAGCGGACACTACCAAATAACCTCCCTTTAAAAGCAAATAAAGGTGCACTGTGGCAGAAAAACAATTACGTATTTCACGCTGTCCATCAGACAACATGCTCCTTTTACCAATTAATTGGTTGAGGCCATTACGTACGTGAAGCTCCCAGTACGCGCTGTTGTAGGGTAGAGTTCTCTTAATTACTTATGTATCTTCCTTTTTAAAATACACGCCCTTGAAAAACACAAAATTTTGCGAATGTGTGCCATACAGCTCCTGAAACCTAGAATGGAGTTTATTCATAGAAAGGGTCTCTGAAACCGTCCGATCCGTTTGCAGGGTCAAGTCGACACAGCTAATTCCAAATTGGCACACTTGCTCCATAGGATAACCTTGGGTGATTCCATAAATCATCCCGGCAATAAAAGCATCATCTGCGCCTGTGACATCAATGACCTCTTGAACGGGATGCATAGGAATTTGTCCATGGGTTCCATCCTGAGAGGCGTACAAAACTCGATCAGCACCGCAGATAAAAATGACATTTTGAACCCCAAGTTTGTGAAAAATTCGGGTGGCATCCAACATATGCTGATCATCTGTAAATTCTAGCCCCAAATAGGCTTCAGCCTCCACCGGTTTACATACCAGCCATTCCACTCCATGCAAATTTCGGGGAAGCTTTCTCATCTTGGAGGCTGATACCGAAGAAACGACAAGCGGAACCCGATGTTCATGGCAGACACGTATGGTGGCTGCAATTACGTTCATAGAGAAATTAGTGTCCAGCAGAACGAGTCGGGACGAAGCGATTAAAGGAGCATTTTCAAAAATTACTGAAGGACGAATCTGATCATAAATCTCCATTTCCGCTGTTGCTACAATCAGTTCACCACGCTCATTCAGCAAGGCAGTATAAACCCCAGTTGACGGCTCACCTTTGACTTGCAGAGGAACCACGTGCATGTAACGGCTGGACTGTTCAATAATAAATTCACCTTCCGCATCGTCCCCAACCGCAGTTAGCAGGCTGACCCGTTGGCTCAACCTCCCTAAATTTTCGGCTACATTTCGTGCTACCCCACCGCAAGATTGCAGCCTTGTACTGCTCGGATTGGAGGTATGAAGCTGAAATGTACCTTTAATCATGATTTTACGATCCAGATTGGCCCCCCCGATACATAGTATTGGTTTGCTAGAGGGCCAAGGCTCGTCCTGTTCATTTTTATGGATTTTTTTTAATTTCATCATTTGACTCCTTTCTCGAGTCTATTCGCTAGATTGATTTAAATTTGTACAGAAATAGGCACCCTATAAAATTAACACGTTCCAAATGTCAAATTCCCAAGAATAATGTCGAGTTCGTTAAAATATCCAAAAGTTAACCATGCAAAAAAATCACCCTATCGTAAAGTTTACCTTCCACTTTTACGATAGGGTGATTGGGTTGGAATTGCAGCATAGTTCTTCCTTACATTATGTTATTCAGGATTTTTGCAAAATCCTCTATTTCAACATAAATAGAGCTGCTCCGTGAGGAGGTAAATCTGCGGACAGTTCTTGTGTTAAAACACCTAAATCTACATGGTTCCATAAGTCTCTGGCATTTGCCTGTCCTTCAATACCAAGGTCTTTTAAGGATACACGCACCTTTGAAGCTTCATCTCCAGCATTAAACAAAGCTGCATATACATGACCTTCCCCGTTATGTGAAGTCCAAACGATATGTTCATCCTTTCTGTACACCTGCCGCGCATTCAAACCGTTGCGATGAGCATCTAACACTTCTTCATTCGTTAGCAAGGAAAGGGTCCATGCATCATTATCCCGCAGTTCTCCCCCGAACATCAATGGAGACCGGAAAATGCTCCACAAGGTCATCATCGTTAGCTGCTCATCCTTCGTAAAGCGTGTCCATCGGTCATGGCTGCCGGAATCCACTGAATCTACCGAACGAATACCCAGATGACCTAGTGGCAGCATGTCGCAATCCGGCCAGTGACCCGGACCTACATGTTCCGCCCACTTCTCGCAGCGCTCAAACATACCATACAGTAAAGGCCATACATCCCAGAAGTCATCAGTCATACGCCACATATTCGCGTTTGCAATTAAATCAGATGCATGCTCCAGTGGTGCAGGACCAGGTGATAGACTCAGCACCATCGGACGTCCGCATTGGGCGATAGCCCGCCTAATCAATTCAATTTCCGCCAAATGAATACCATAAAGACGTGATGCAGCAATGTCATCTACTTTGACAAAATCCACACCCCATTCCGCATATAGGTCAAACAACGAATTATAGTACTCCTGTGCGCCTTCCTTGGATGCATCTACCCCATACATATCTGTGTTCCAGGGACAAATAGAGTTGGGATGCGCAATTTGTCTCGCCGTGGCTGTGGTTCCCAAAATCGGGGTATCCTGGTGCACCGCCTGACGGGAGATGCCTCTCATAATATGTATACCAAATTTCAATCCCAGACCGTGTACATATTCCGCAAGAGCTTGGAAGCCTCGTCCATCTGCTGCCGAAGGAAAACGATTCACCGCTGGAATAAGACGTGAAAATGAATCCATTTCCAATGGGACAAACGGGCGATACTGTGAAGATACTGCTCCTGACTCATACCACTGAATATCCACCACGACATATTCCCAACCATATTCCTTCAGGTGCTCAGCCATATATTGAGCATTTCCCCGTACTTCCTCTTCCCGTACTGCTGCACCGTAGCAATCCCAGCTATTCCACCCCATAGGTGGTGTATGCGCTGTCAAATGATGTTTCATTTCATTCATCCTTTCCTCTAGTAGAACTCATTCTACTACCAAAAATCCCCTCATCACTACGTTACTATTATAATGTAAACCCTTACTTTTGTCGCTCGTCATCTTTTCCATTTCCACTTTTTATACATTTAAGTTGACTAACTTAAAGAATGTGGTACATTTAAAATTGCTTGTTAAAAAACTTTGACTTGAATCAGAGGGTGATTTTACATGTGTGAACATACTTATCGAATTTTGTTGTTTTACAAATATGTCAACATTGAAGATCCTGCCACCTTTACGGCAGAGCATCTGGCTTACTGCAAAGAGCTGGGCGTCAAGGGAAGAATCTTGATTGCTGCGGAAGGAATCAACGGAACATTGTCTGGTACAGTAGAGCAAACGGAGCAGTATATGCGTGATTTGCGCGCCAATCCGAAATTCCACGATATCGTTATTAAAATAGATGAGTCTGACGGTCATGCGTTCAAGAAAATATTTGTACGCCATCGCCAGGAGCTTGTTACGCTGCGTCATGAAGATGAGCTGGACCCTAATGAAATTAGCGGTAAGCGTCTGTCACCAAAGGAGTTTTATGAACAGCTTCAAGAAGAAGATGTAGTTGTTCTGGACGGACGTAATGACTATGAATATGACATCGGTCATTTCCGCGGGGCTATTCGCCCCGAAGTCGAATCGTTCCGTGAATTTCCACAATGGATTCGCGACAATATGACTCAGTTCAAAGACAAGAAAATCCTGACGTACTGCACCGGAGGTATCCGTTGCGAAAAGTTGTCCGGTCTTCTGATCAAAGAAGGGTTTAACGATGTAGGCCAGTTGGATGGCGGCATTGTGACTTACAGCAAGGACCCGGAAGTACAAGGACGTTTGTTTGACGGTAAATGCTACGTATTTGACGAACGAATCTCGATTCCGATCAATCATACGGATGAAGACGTCATTGTCGGCAAGTGCTTCCATTGTGAAACGCCGAGCGACCATTATATCAACTGCCCGGTGTGCAATCTCCAGCATATCGCATGTCCGGATTGCGAAGAACAGCATCAGCACTATTGCTCTGATGATTGCCGAACCAAAGCGAAAACCGTAGCTACTGCATAAATCAGCAGTACATTGGTTCATTATAATAAAAGGGATGCCCTATTAGCCGTTTATCATGGCTGTGGGCATCCCTTTTATTGTTTTCACAATAAGTGTCGAAGGCTTCATAGTATATACCTATGACCTTGATTGTATTTTCATCTTGGACGGGCTCGAAAGTAGCGCCTTATAATGGAAAATGTCATTACAGAAAGGATGGGTGGAATTCATGATTCAAATCGTACTTTCAACTCTATTATCCGTTATCGTTCCGCTGTCCATTCCAGTGATCGCCGGATTTTTACTCGGAAAATTCATGAAGCTGGAAACGAAACCGCTCTCGACTTTGTATTTATATTTTTTAAGCCCCGCAATGATTCTGGACACGCTACTCAAAGCACAGCTTTCTTGGCATGATGTAGCGCAGACTGCCGCTTTTTCAATACTGAACCTGCTGCTGTTGTGGGGAATTGCACAATTAGCGGGGAAAATCTTTAGACTGAGCACTCAGGAAACGGCTGGACTTACCTTAATCTCCACGCTGACCAATAGTGCAAATTATGGCCTGCCCCTTATTTTACTTGCCTTTGGGCAGCTCGGTCTGGATAAAGCCTCCGTGTATGTCGTCATCCAGATGATTATGGTCAATACCATTGGCGTTTACTTTGCAGCCCGCTCTGAATTTTCTGTTCAAAGTGCTGTTAAGTCGGTGTTTTCACTTCCTGCGATCTATGCAGCTCTACTCGCCATGGGACTGCGGCTACTGGACTGGCATCTTCCCTCAGGGATTCAGTCAGGCGTCTCGATGATTGCTGCCGCTTATTCTCCGGTCGTGCTGGCGATCCTTGGTACCCAGATGGCTTATGTAAAAATATTCAAACTGGAGTCGTCTATTAAAAAAGCCAGCTACACCGGACTAACAATTCGGCTACTGATCTCCCCGCTTGCGGCTTGTCTTGCTATGCTGATACTCGGAATTTCAGGCCTTTTGTTCTCCGTTCTCTTCATTTTGGCCTCGATGCCGGTTGCTGTGAATGCTGTCATTTTAGCAGAAAAATTTAATGCATCGCCAAAACTGGTTTCCACCTGCATCCTGTGGAGCACGCTTGCCTCATTCCTGATATTGCCTATTCTGATTATGTTGGTAGCAGGTTAGCGAGAAAAAAAGACTCTCTACACCATAGAGAGCCATGCACGATCCTGTCTCCATTCTACTTGTACAGGCGTTTCAAAAAAAGCACTAAGCGTGTCACTACTCAGAATATCAGTCGTTTTACCTTTGGCAAATACCGTGCCCCGGCGGATTAGAATCGTATGCGTGTACATCGGTAGAATTTCTTCGATATGATGTGTAACATACAGTAAATTCGGTGAAGCCTGCGACTCCGATAACTGGCGAATGCTATCCAGCAATGCTTCCCGGGAGAAAAAGTCCAAACCATTACACGCCTCGTCCAAAATCAGTAGCTTGGGCGAGGCCATTAATGCGCGGGCGATAAGCACTTTTTGCTTTTCTCCCTGTGAGCATCCCTGATACAACCGATCCACGAGATGAGCACACCCCAGTTGCGTCATAAGTTGGACGGCCTGTTCATACTCTGTATCCGTCGTCTGATCATAAAGTCCAATGGAGGCAAATTTTCCGCTAATGACAACATCCTGCGTACGCTGACTCCCATTAATTCTTTCCTGTAAAGAGGAACTGACCCAACCAATAGATTTGCGTAGCTCCCTCAGATCCACATCCCCAAAGGTATGACCCAATACACCGACACTACCTGTGGTTGGCCATATATAACCGTTAATCATATTGAGCATCGTTGTTTTACCTGACCCATTCAAGCCGAGTACAGCCCAGTGCTCTCCCTCAGCTACCTGCCAATTGATTTGGTCCAGTATGGTCCGGTTATCTCTCTTCCAGCTTACATTGTTAAGTTCAATGATAGAATTCATGGCTGTACATCCTTTCTATTCGTCGTATCATCAGATGTTTATACGCATAGTAAGATCATCGTTAGTACGTCTAGCTTCTCTTTCATGTAAGCATAGCACAGGGTCACAGGTTGTTCAATTTTAAATAACCCACTCCATTGTTCATATGGGAGTGGGCTCAACATATACTGCTCATGTAAATTCTCTTGCTACATCTACTTTTTCTTACGCTCGCGAAAACGACGTACCTTCATCAAATTACCGCACATTTTATCGTCACAAAACCGCTTTGACCGATTTCGGGTATCATCATAAAATACCCATCGGCAATCGGTATTATCGCAAATACGAATTCTAGAGCCGCCGCTATTAACAAGTGCCTGGGCAAAATCGGCTACAACCTCTGCCAGCACTTTTTTCCAACCATTTGCCACGGGTTCCAGCACAATGCTGAAATGCTCATCCTGTTGCTTTAATAAGCGAGTGACCGGCCCCCCTTCCATCATCTTTCGGTTAATCATATCCACCAGATCAGTTGTCATTTGTCCGCCGGAAGTCAGGTGCTCAGCGAAGCTACGTAATTCCCGCCGGAGAATTTGCATTTCTTCGATATCTTCCGCACTGGCTGGGACCGAAGCGGTAAATTGCCACCGCATAAGAAATTCATTTTGCCATTCGGGCTTCAACAAACGATCTTCTGAACGTCCGCTCCCCCTCCAATCGTGCCATTCGCTGTTTACAAAATCAGTCCAAAGTGTATTCAAAGGAGTTCCCCCTACCGCCTGTAACCACTAAAATCATTTTAACTGGTTGCAAATCTTGTTTTGACATGCTACATTGTTAATTGTAACGATTTATCCTATGTTTAGCTAGTTACATTCCTACAAAAGGAGTTGGGTTAGGTGAGCCGAGATCGAGTAAATATGCTGGTATTGCAAAGAGAAAATTCATGGGATAAGGAAGAATGGATTGTTCCTCTTTCCGCAGCACTTCACGGTGTGAATACACAGGAAGCCACTTGGACACCACCAGGTGGAGGAAACACGATTTGGCAAACGGTTCGTCACATTAATTATTACAATGAGCGTATTTTGAGACGTTTAACTGACCGACCTATAAGTTCAACTGGAATAAGCAACGATGAGACATTCGGTCCGCCAGGGGATGCTGAAGACCATGAAGGATGGCAGGAGACGCTGAAAGAAGCGGAAGCTCTTGTAAACCAACTGCTTGTCGCCATTACTGCTCTGAATGATGCTGATCTGGATAAGCCTCTCGGCTCCGACACTCTCGGTGCTGAATTATCGCGGTGGACGCTGCACGATGCATATCATAGCGGACAAATCGTACTTATACGCAAACAATTGGGTACTTGGCGAGTTTAAAAATGTAATCCTAAATAAAAAGGATGAATTATGAAAGATTCATCCTTTTTTCTGTATTAGCTGCTGGCAATGAAGCAATCTACTGGTCAAGATATTTTTTGTTTTTTAGAATCTTTAATTACATTCTTATCTTTATTTTCACCTTTATTCTTGTCTTTATTTTTATCTTTATTTGTATCTTTGCTTGGGACGGTGACCTTCCTTTTTTCATTAGCCAGTCGCCAATAGCTTAACACTTTACGGTACATGGACTTATCTGTTAATTGGTTAAAAATATATGGGTCCGGCTTCGTATTCACCTCAATAATCCACGGGATAAAGCGATGATCCAGTCCAATGTCCACACCAATTTGCCGGAATTTCGGATATGTTTTTTGCAGTTGTTTGGCGATAGTAAGACCCAGTTCATTTAGTTTCTTAACCAGCTCCGCCTGCTTGCTTTGCGATAAATGGGATTTTAGTAACTGCTCCAAGGCCATCGGCTTACCACCACTATGATAGTTGGTCACAATTTTACGGGGATGACCAAGACGTCCAATAATTCCGGTAGACTCCCATAGCCCTTTTTCATTACGCTGCACCATGACCCGAATATCAAAATAACGCATTTGATGGCGTAGTAAATGGATTCCCTTTTGAATAAGATAACTTTTCTTCCCCGTATGTTTCGATAGGCTGATATATAGTGCATCCAAATGTTTGAATTCTTGGCGCGTTTCCTCATATTGATAGGCGAAACGCTGGCCGGCCTCCTGCTCTACTCTCATTACACCTTTACCAAAGGTACCTCGCTCGGGTTTTACATAGACCATACCGTACTTCTCCAGCATTGATTTCAAATTTGCTTTATTATATTTGCGAGTTTCAGGTACATACGGCTTGATGCTGCCATGCTGTAGCAACAATTGGGTTTTATGCCATTTGCTGCGCAACGCCTGCGCTTGTGAAGAATTCACTTGCCCCTCTCCTCTCTACTCTCAGGTAGAACGCTCCTGTTAAAAAAGATTAATCTATCGTATGCGCTAACTCCCCATTCGAAGCTTCATCAGCCCTGTCCTGCATAGAAATGGACGTTTGACCTTGCCCGGTCGAAAGCGCCTGTCCAAGCATACGATATTGAGAGACGCTGGGAGCGTATATTTGCACATATAGGGAGTGAATAACATGTCAGCGCAATCGGATGGGCCACGGAAGGGTTCCCTTACAATCGATGTTCTGATTCCAGCAATTGATAAAGATCTTGCCACACTACCGCTGGTGATTGACAGTCTGCGCCGTCACGTGCAGCACCGAATTGGAACTATTTATATCGTCTCACCGCAAAGCACCGGGATTCGCCGTCTGTGCGCAAACAAGAAATGTACATTTATTGACGAAAAAACGGTGCTGCCCATCACCAAAAAACATATTCATTACGGGACAACGCGCTGGGACCGCTCAGGCTGGCTGTATCAACAATTACTCAAAATGAATGGCGATAAAATCAGTAAAGCCTCTTTTTTTCTCGTCATTGACGCGGACACGATTTTGATTCGTCCACATACGTTCCGTAAAGACGGAAAAACGATTTTTTACTACCGCAGCTGGAGCCAGCCTGAGTATTTTCGCACCTACCACAAGCTGATGGGCGTTAAAGCACCCTCACCAAAATCCTTTGTCACTCACTATATGCTTTTTGAAAAAGCGCGGCTCACCCAGCTCAAGCAAGTTATCGAGGCCCGACATGGAAAACCTTGGTACAACGCGATTATCCAAAGTATAAACCGGACAAAACAGTTTGGGTTTTCCGAATATGAAACGTATGCCAACTATTTATACAGCAATAAGCCTTCTCAGATGATTTTGCGCAAGTCATTGAATAAAGCGCTTCATAGTCGGGCTTCTTCCCTGTCGCAAAAACAATTGGATGTCTTGGCCAAGAGCTATCGTTCCTTATCTTTTCATCAACGCAAGGTGTACCAGCTTGCTCCAAAAACAAAGATTGAATCATCGCTAAAATAGTTCTTAAAATCCTGCAAAATGATGCAATCCAAATGGATCTGCATTGAAGGAGGAAACGTCCGTGCGCATCGTATTGTTATGCGGTGGTGCCGGAAAACGGCTATGGCCACTATCCAACGAAATCCGGTCGAAGCTGTTTCTCCGGTTGTTGTCCGCTCCTGACGGGCGAAAGGAATCTATGCTCGGCCGGGTGTACCGTCAGCTTACCTTAGCCGGGCTGGATTCCTCTGCCCTGCTTCTGGCTCATCGGAGTCAGGTAAATCTAGCCTTTCGCCATACAGAAGGTCGTCTGCCCGTTTTAGGCGAACCTGCCAAACGGGGAACCTTCACCGCTGCTGCGCTGGCGGCTGCTTATTTTCACACTAGAGGCATGGGGCTGGATGAAGTTCTCTGCATTGCTCCAGCGGACATGTTTGCAGGGGAGGATTTCTTCCATAGCATAGCAGCGCTCTCCGGCTTATTGCTTGAGAGCGGAGCCGATTTGGCTATGCTTGGGACAAGGCCCACTCATCCCTCCGACCAATACGGCTATGTCGTTCCGGGTCTGCAAATGATACGGGAAGGGAAACCTTCTTATGCGCAAGTTGCCCGCTTCACAGAAAAGCCGGATCATTCCGGGGCACAGCAGCTTATTCATCAGGGTGCGCTGTGGAACTGTGGTATTTACGCTTTTACATTACGGTATATGCTCTCCTGTATGGAGCGAAGTTATTTGCCGCTGAACGATAAAGCATTATGCGCAATGTATGATGGCCTCCCGGTTCGCAGTTTCGACGAGGAGATTGCAGAGCGTGCCGAACATGCCATCGTCCTGCCATACGATGGCGAATGGCACGACATCGGCAACTGGCAGGCTCTAACAGAGCAGCTAAATAGCCAAGTGATCGGGCGTGGACAGATCAGTGGCCAAACTCATGGCACGTACATCGTCAATGAGTTGCCCTATCCACTTCATGTCATTGGTGTAGAAGATATTATTGCAGCTGCGAGCCCCGACGGCATTCTCATAGCTTCCAAGAGCCATGCTCACGCGATCAAGGACCAGCTAGGCAAACTTCAACTACATCCCAAGCATGGCGAAACCTCTTGGGGCAGTTACCGGGTGTTGGACGAATTTGATCATCGGAGTCTGAACGATATACTGGCCATACGGCTGACGGTACTGCCAGATCACCGCTTGAATGGCCGTATTCACGGCAGTGGACTTAAAGTATGGACGATCGTGTCCGGCCGTGGAGAGGTCATGCTGAACGGAGAACGTTTTGCTGCGGCAAGCGGTTCTGTATTTAGCATTCCGGTCGATACGTATCACACGATCCGTGCCGATCTGGATACACCACTGGAGCTGATTGAGGTACGTCTGGGGAACAGCTTAGTGAACGCCTTCTATAAATCCGAGACCTGACAACACATAGATATAATATCAGCACGCCACGGATTCTGAACGAAGGTCGCACATAAAAAATCGCTTCTGAGCAAGGTGAAAAAATCCTTGCTCCAGAAGCGATTTTATTTTGTGATGCAATATTTTCTTGAGGTAACAGTTCTAACCTTGGCAGATAAATAAACCTCGTTGCCTTTGACTATTCCGGCTTCTTTTAAAAAATGCTGGACGATCTCTAACTGATAGTGTATGCGTACTTTCTTGGGAAGGCTCCAACCCGTTTCCACGGTAACCGCGCGTGCACCTAAAATACGGGCTGCAGCAGTGCGGGAGGAACCTGGAAGCTCATGCAACCGAATGTTGAAATGTCGGTCGCTCATCTGGATGGAGCGATTCATTCGCTTAATAATCCGACGAACCGTAGGTACCACCGGATTGGCCTTATTGGAGATTAGCGTTTGACCAAGCACCTTGGCATCTTTTTGTGACAATCCATTGGCCTCATGCAAGTCGAGATACCATCCAGGTTGATGCTTTTGTGTTAATTTAAATAAAGCAGCGGAAAGTGGTTGTGTTGCCAGCTGCTTTTTTTTGCGCGGAAAGGTTCGATTAAGATCAGGTATTCCTCTAATCCGTTTGCGGTAAGCCTCTTGATTTACAATCGGTACAATTATAAGCTTACCATGGCTAAATCGCAGTTTTTGCTGATTCAAAAGCTTTACCAGTTTCTCAGCAGCTCGTATGCTTGCTATTTCTTTACCATGTATCCCCGCTACCACCATCACACACGGACCTTTTTGTCCCCCTGTAGCTATATAATAAGGAGTTGCCCAAGAGCCCTTTCCGAGCATATATCGTTTGACCTGCATCCTCTTCACCTCCGTATAGGCTGCCGGTGTCCTCTCTTCTGTTCTCGCCGACGGATGATTTCACGGTATAGTCTTAAGTAGTTACTGGTCATCTGTTTGTTGGTAAATCTTTGAGTCACATACAAACGCAGCTTCGCTGGTGACGGGTAGTTCTTTTGCTGTGCTTTTCGTGCCATTTGGCTAACCGATTTGCAAATCAACTGCGGAAAACCCGATAGTACCTCGGGGACGGAGCCATTTTTTAATGCCAGCACCGGTGTTCCACAAGCCATGGCCTCAACCATAACGAGTCCGAATGGCTCTTCCCACAGTGTCGGAAACAACAGACACTCTGCATGTTTCAGCAACTTCTGTTTCTGATCGCCTCCTACTGCCCCCACATAGCGTATATTCGGATTGCGCTGAATTCGTTTCTGAATCTCTTTACGGAAAAATTCTGGGGCTTTGATAGGACCTGCAATAAGCAGTCTTTTTCCTGTTCGTTCTGCAACCTGAATGGCCTGCAATACACCTTTATCCCGTATGATTCTGCCCATGAATAGCAAATAGCCGCGCTTCTCACTACTGAACTCGTATTCATGTGTGTTGATACCGTTATAGATATAAAAACCTTTGTCCCTGCCCATCAGCTGACGTGCTCGTTTACTGACATATACCGGGTTTTTACCGTGTCTCTTCACTGGAAGATGAACGGTGCATACTGATGGACAAGGCAGCTTCCTACGCCCCACAGCAGAACGAAAGGTATGATCATGAATGATATGTGTGTCGGAAGGCATATGCCGGAGTACATATTGGGGGATCTGACTATGTTTCAAACCCTTGGGATAGGGAAATAACCGTGCGCTGCTCCTGCTCCCAAGGGCGGCAAAAAGAGATACATGATGCCCTCGTCTCACCAATTCCTCAGTTAATTCATACACGACCTTTTCCGTTCCGCCCTTGTTGGAGGGTACCGGCTGTGCATCGGGATAGTTGGAAATGACCTGAACAATGGTTAGACGCGGTTTTTTGAGTGCTTTATTCTGCTTTGAAGCCATACGAATTCCCCTTCCTGACCGGAAATACGGTGTGATCCTTACGATGTCAACGGGAATCAGAGCATACTCCCGTACAGGTTATAAATTGTAGTATATAGGTATGTATATTTTGCGTGATTGCTTGTGCCAATCGTCTGCAAGTCGCTTTTTGTCATACGAGCCTATCTATAAGTGGAGTCTATACAATTTGTCAAGCCAAAATTAAGGAGAAAATTCTCATCGTTTTCTAATAAATGAGGACAAAGCGTTGGGGTAACAGGTTTGTAGCCATGAGTGGTAAATTCCGGACATTTTATTTGTGTTATTGTCATTTCAGGACATCAACACAATACGAATAACGGAGGAATTTATATATGAAACGTACTTCTAAAAAATTGTGGATGGGTATTTGCTTTACTATGACTTTGGCATTGAGCGCAGGGAGCTTCGTCGTTGGACCAGCCACCACTCATGCCGCTTCGGCAAGTAAAGCTGATCGGATTATTTCTAAAGGCTCCCAGTTTATGGGCGTGCGTTATGAGCATGGAGCCCCAGCGGGCAATTCAAGCTCTTTTGACTGCTCTTCATTCACTCAATATGTATTTGCACAAAATGGCATCAAGCTTCCGCGTTCTTCCAGACAGCAATCAACTGTTGGCACTTTCGTACCGCGTAGTCAGCTGAAAAAAGGCGATTTGGTCTTTTTCTATGCGCCAATTCATCATGTAGCCATTTACATGGGGAACGGCAAAATTCTGCATACGTATGGTAAAGGCGGCGTAACGGTTACAGATCTAAATTCGGGATGGTGGAGTCGCAATTACACAACAGCACGTCGTGTCCTTTAGCATAAATTTTAGATGATTTCCATCCACCGAATGCTTAACTTACAAGTAACAATAAAAAGGGCTGTTCCGCGAGTAGATATTTCTACTGGAGGGACAGCCTTTCCTGTTGTCTTTGGGGCAGCGTGACGATGACTACCGTTCCTTCTCCTTCTACGCTCTCCATGCGTATCGTACCCTGATGGGCATCTGTAATTGCCTTGGCAATTGGCAACCCCAGCCCGGTTCCTCCGGTTTTACGATGTCTGGAGCTATCTACCCGATAAAATCGTTCAAAGACCCGCTTGATCTCGCCCTCAGGTATTCCGATCCCATAATCCTTAACCTGGATATAGACATCCTTTTCATCTGTAGATAACCCTATTTCGATCTCATCCGAGCTGTATTTTAATGCATTATCCAGCAGGATCACTAGCAACTGCTTCATTTTCGTCAGGTTGGCATCCAGCCAGATTTCTTTCTCTTCTGTTAAAATAGAAATTTGACGATCATGTACAGGCTTGAGATGCGCTACTACCTGTTGACAACAACCGATCATTTCGATCCGCTCATGCGGCTCAGGGTCTTTCTGCTGTGAGGAGGCAAGAGTCAGCAACTGCTGTGTCATCGTACGCATTCGCTGAGTTTCTTCATAGATCGACTCAATGGATTCCTTACGAATCTCCTCATCACGCGTACCCCACCGCCGCAGCATGTTGGCATAGCCCTCAATAATCATAAGTGTCGTATTCAGCTCATGTGAGGCATCTGAAACAAACTGCTGCTGACTCTGGAAGCTTTCTTCTAATCTCTCCATCATTCGGTTAAAAGTAGCGGTCATTTGGGACAATTCATCTTGATTGTGATTGCCAGCAGGGATTTTTTTGAATTTCAAGCTTCTTTCAATTTCCTGCATCGTTTGAATACTACTTGAAATCGGCAGCAATATCGCATTCGCCAAAATCGTGCTCCCTACCAAACTTAGCAACATAGCCCCTATAGTTGATGTGATGAGAATCGTATTTAAAATATCGAGATTGGTTTCGAGTGCATCCCATTTTTCTACAATCTCCAGGGTCCCCTTCTGATTACCCTCTGGAGAAAGCACAGGGAGATGGATTACCAGAATTTTATGACCCTGTACATCTGTCAGTTGAGAACTTTGTGAAGTGTTAAAACGTATATCGCCCAGCTTAAAGCGGGACTGGCGACTTACTTCATACAGAAGTCGGGATTGCTCATCAAACACTCTTAGAGTGGTGTCTCCAGAAAGCTCATCTTTCAGTTTGGGGCCCCATGCATTCTTTAGAATCATCGTGGGTCCTGTTTCGGCAATGATTTCAGTCCATTTATTTTGCAGCACTTCTCTTTCATTTCGCGTAGCGATTTTGACGAACAATAGGTGAACTGTAACATCCACAAACAGGAGTATCGACATCACTAAAATAGAACTGAGCAGTGTTATTTTGGTCCGAAGCTTCACTAGTCTTCCTCCCGAATGCAGTACCCAACGCCGCGCACGGTTTTTATCAATTTCTTTTTGTATCCATGATCAATTTTTTTGCGAACATACCGGATATACACATCTACGACATTCGTATCACCGACAAAATCAAATCCCCACACGTCCTGAATCATTTGATCCCGCTGCAATACCTGATTTTTGTGCTCCATCAGATAAAGAAGCAGATCATATTCTTTTGGCGTCAGTTCGATTCGATTGCCCTCCCGCACCACTAACCGTGTCTTGCGTTCCAACACCAAGCTGTCCACTTGGAGCCTAGACGGCGGCCTATCCTCTTCCTGTAAAGCGGTAGCTGTTGGCTCCATTTGATGCCTCATACTGGCCCGCATCCGCGCTAATAACTCCTCGATCTCAAAAGGCTTCGTAATGTAATCATTGGCACCTTCATCCAGACCTGAAACCTTATCAGGAGTCGTGTTACGTGCAGTGACCATAATCACTGGTGTATGATTGTCCACTTTTCGAATCTGCTTTAGCACCTCGACCCCGTTCATCTCTGGCAGCATTACATCCAGAATGATGATATCCCATGTACCAGCTAGAGCTTTTTCCAATCCTTCTCTGCCCGTCTGTGCGATTTCAACTGCATATCCTTCATGGGATAACTCCAACTGAAGCAATCTGGATATCTTCTCTTCATCATCAATAACCAGCACCGACTTTTCCATCGCAAAACCACCTATTTTCTATAGAAAAAACAAATGAGTAATGGAAATGACATTCATTTTTTATTTGATTTTAAGCCTTTATCCGTGTAGTCGCTCTATAATATAACTTTATTATTCAATTTTTTGATGTTAAGGAGTAATTTATTCATGTTAATTAATGTAGACTATGCTTTATTTCACTGGATCAATGAACTGGCTAATTCCCTCGCCTTTTTGAATGGAACCATGCGTTTCTTGGCGCAATATGCACCGTATTTATTCGGAGTGGCTTTGCTGATTTACTGGTTCACTTTTAAAATGCCGCATCGGATGATGGTTTTAGAAGCCGTCATAACGGTTTGTATCGGCTTTGTGATTAGTTGGGGTCTTGGACATTTGTTTTACAGAGATCGGCCTTTTGTCGGACATTCAGTCATTCAGCTTATTCATCATGATCCCAATGCTTCATTCCCGAGTAACCATGCCCTTGGATCGTTTGCTCTGGCTGCCATTTTATGGCTTCATCATCAAAAATTTCGTGTCCTCTGGGTTATCTTGGCTGTACTCATCGCAGTATCCCGCGTGTGGACCGGAGTGCATTATCCCACGGATATTTTGGCAGGTGCACTTATTGGTGCAGGTTGTGCCGTCGGCGTTCATCAATTCATTCGAAGCCGGAAGCTTCCTGGCATCTTCATGCAGGCGGCTATTATATTTTATGAAAAATGGGAGCAGAAGCTGGGGCTCAAGCCTGGTGAACAGGCCAGAACTAAGATGACTGAACACACTTCCTCTGTCCAAATGAAAAGCAGACGCTAAAGCGTCTGCTTTTTTATAAGCTTTATTATTTATGCTACCCGTTATGCTGTCGATTTGGAGCGAAGTGGCAGCATTCGTCGTTCTTCGTACCGCTGATAAAACCAAATACAAGCCGCCATCCAGCAGCCACTCATAAAATAGCCACCCACAACGTCGCTCGGATAATGTACGCCCAAATAAATGCGGCTCGTCCCGATTGCTACAATCAGTAGGCTGCTGAGTACAATAAGAAGGATACGCCCCAGTCTAGAAGGAACATGCTTCCACACTAAAAATGTCAGCGCCGCGTACATGCTGAAAGCTGTCATGGAATGTCCGCTTGGAAAGCTGTATCCATTCTCTTCAATAATACGGTTAATCTCCGGTCTCGCACGCTGAAAAAGCAACTTCAGTATCGTATTCAGCATTACCGATCCCAATACACCAGCCGCCAAAAAAAGCAGTTCTCTGCGGTGTCCCAATACTCTATAGAGCACGAACATGACAATTAAAATGATGATCACAACTGGAATCCCGCTGCCTATCATGGTAAAAAATTTCATTAGACGGGTCATGGCGGGCGACTCCAGTTGTCCAATAGCCGAAATAATTTCCTGGTCAAAATACCGAACTTGATGGTCACTCACCCATAATGCGATTAAGCCAAAACCGAGTGCACATACTATACATGTGAGCAGAGCCAAGGAAATGGGCAGCTTTGTTGATGTTTGCTTCATTTTCTATAGTTCCTCCATAATATTCATTGCGTGATAAAACAAAGTTCAGCATTAGCTTACATATAGGTCTTACTTTGCCCACTTTTCTCTTATCATTTCATTAAAAGAATTAGGTGCATCCCCCACATGTTGAAACCCGTTTTTTAGAAAAATGTCGGGACCAGGCGCCCATGAGGCATCCCTGTTGGTATATAGCCCGGTGCTTTTTGCATGCTTCTCATGCAATAGCATCCGTCCTCCTTATTTGATTATCATACCATTCTATGGACGTGGTTGAAGTTCTCATATATAACCTCTCCCAACTTTAAGAATCATTTTATAAAACAAGGATTTCATATTGACTACAAAATCACAAGCGGAATGTAGCGAAAAAAGCAACAAAAAAGGACGCCATTCAAGCCCTATAACGGCTCGAATGACATCCTAACATTACACGTAACGTACTGCAAACGTACTTCCCAAGTTAAACAAACATCATCTTCTATTTAGGTTGGTGTGACTTCTCCAAGTTTAACCTTACTCTCTGCTTCCTCTATTGGATAGCGTCTGCGGAACCACAGCGACTGAAGCAGCAAAAAGGTGCCGCTTACTGTCCAATATAATGGCATGGCAGCAGGGGCATTGAAGGAAAAGACCGCCATCATAATCGGTGAAAGATAGCCCATGATCGCAAATTGCTTGCGCTGGTCAGGCGTCATCTGAAGCTGAGAAAGCTTGGCCTGTGCCAAGTATACAACTGCGACGACGATTGCCAAAATCCAGTCCGGCTGTCCGAGCCGGAACCATAGGAAGGAGTGAGACGCCAACTCCGGGGTTAAGCGGATTGCAGTGTACATACCGCTCAAGATCGGGAGCTGAATGAGAATAGGCAGACAACCGATATTAAGCGGATTGAATTGATGCTCTTTATAAAGCGACATCATTTCCTGCTGCATACTCTGCTGGCTGGTGGTATCTTTCTTGTTTTCATACTTCTTCTTAATTCGGTCCAAGTCGGGCTGCATGGCGCTCATCTTACGCTTCATCCCCTGCTGGGCACGCGTTTGACGCATCATAAGAGGCAGTAAGGCCAGCCGGACAATGAATGTCAAAGTCATAATCGCCAGCCCAAAGCTTCCACCAAACCATTGCGCCAATTGCTGAATAAGCCAAGAAAGCGGGAACACCACGTAATGATTAAAAAATCCCGGTGTCTGTGCATTTATCTCCGCAGCATTCGCACCACAACCAGACAGCAGCATGACCACCGCCAACGCTACCATTAATCCAAATATCCGTTCTTTTTTACCCCAAAAGGTGAATCCCTTGAATCGTTTCATATGTTCCTCCTCGTTGATTGGCTGTGCCATCGTTCAACGAGGGAGAACAATCGGATGCATCTTCATCCGGCGCTTCCTTACGCCGGATATGTCGGGCCAGCCGGACAGGCATGTCCTGTCCACGGGCAGACATCGGCATCTGTGGAGAAGCATGAGACCTTACGGGCCCGCCTTCGACCCAGCATTCGGGTACATTGCCGTGCAAATGAGCGAGATACGTATAAGTCACTGTGCACAGTAAGCCGATTGTAAATAAATAAGGGAGTAGGTCCTGAAGCTCAAACAAGGGATTCACCTCCTTCGGTTTGTTGCCACAATTATAGCACGAAAACCGGACAAGCGACTAATCTTTAATTAGAGATACAGGTTGGACACAAGTAACTGAATTTAAGGATTTATGCTCAAAACAACCAAAATGCAAACACAACATGAAACTTTTGGGTTTATTTACAGTCTAATCAAAGGTGACTTTCTGAAATCCTTACCCCCTATTAACCATTAAAGGAGCCAACGCGTATGAGAAAAACGATACATAGCACATTGTTTACAGGATTGGCGTTAGCCAGCATTGGGCTGCCATTAATCAGCGATGGATTCACTGAAAAGGCAAGTGCAGAACAATCTGCAGTCTCCATGAGTAACAGCACTTATAGCACCGCAATCCAAGCACCTGTAATCAAACCTTCCTGGTCTTTTCCCGTTATCCCAATCGATAGAAACCGATATCCAGATCAGGCGGTAGCAATAGTGGAAAACGGTAAGGTGTTCGCGGTTGACTCGAACCATAGACTGGTTGCCCTTGAGGCCAGTTCGGGTCGGAAATTGTGGCAATATGGTGATCAGCTTACCCCTGTTTTAACGTACAACAAAGGTATCATCTACGGAATGACACGAAGCGGTTCTATCTATGCCGTTACAGAAGCTGGCAAGAAAGTGTGGTCCACTCCGCTGGGATTTACTGAAGCATATGGTATTCAGCACATTGGTCCAACTATATATATTATGCAATCGGTGCAAACGGCTGCCATTGATGCTGTCAGTGGCAAGGTGAAGTGGAAAATCAGTGAGGATAAGAACTCATACAGTGGTTTGGGCGAAATAATGGAAACTGACGGTGTGCTTATCCGCAACTATAATGTACAGGGCAGCCTGACCTTTGAACAGATTAATGCCTATGACGCTAAAACCGGCAAAAAGCTTTGGGACAGCTTTAGAACTTCCTTTCCACTGGCGGTTAAAGACGGGATCGTATACTCTGTTGCCAACACGTTTATGATTGATGATGACCCGGTAAACCATAAAGTTACAATCGCACAGTACGACCTCAAGACAGGTAAATCCAAAGGAGATCGTCAGTATCGCTGGACCGAGCCTGAAAATAAAGACGGTGTCTACCGATCTGGAGGTGTATATGGTTCTGCTTTTTTGTACGGCAAAGATCTTTATGTCTTTCAGGGAGAGACACTAGCTTCCTATGATTTTTGGAACTACAAGCCAGACAGCAAACCTGCTCGCAAGTGGGCGCAAAATGGCTATGATCAACTTGTTCCTTTATTGTCTATTCATGAAGGTCGCATGTTCTACCAAGATTTTAGTACATCCAGACTGACTGCTATGAAGCTGTCCTCAGGTCAATTCATTCATTACGACGGCGATAATCCGACCGTTCAAGCTGACGTATTCGGTAAAGGAGTCTATGTCGGGCAATCAGATGGCGTATTTCATGGCTATGATTTGATGAGCTTAAAGCCCGTGTTTGCTGTCAACACAGGCTCACGCTCCTTCGGTCCAACGCTCAAATCCGGTGGAATGATATTTATTCAAAGCGGAAACCGTCTGCTTGGCGTCAAGCTCCCTGCTTCTTTAAAATAAGGCCAAAGATTTCAAGCAGCATTCTCGCTGGAACAGCAAAAGGTTAACGGATAGCAAGCATACGATTCAATGCTAGTACAGCATCCTGTCTGATCTGAGCATCCACACGAATCACACCCACAGGCTCACCCCGATCAAACTGCTCCATTGCCCACAGCAAATGGGGAAGATCGATCCGGTTCATGGTCAGACAGGGACACATATCGGGATTGAGCGATTCAATCTGCTGTTCAGGGTACTGCTGCTTGATTCGTTGCACGAGATTCATTTCTGTGCCAACAGCCCATTGGGTTCCCGGCTCTGCCGCGCGAATGGTATCGATGATGAATTTTGTGGAGCCCGCGCAATCTGCGAGCTGTACGACCTCATAAGAGCATTCGGGGTGAACGATGACCCGGACGTTCTTATCACGCTCCCGGACATTGCGAATATGATCTACTGTAAACTTTTCATGAACAGAGCAATGCCCTTTCCATAAAATAATTTTTACAGTTGCCGGGTCTTGTTCAGTCTCAAGCTGATCTGTCATTGGATTCCACACGGCCATTTCATTTAGCGGAATTCCAAGATCGTAAGCTGTATTGCGACCTAAATGCTGATCCGGCAAAAACAAAATACGTTCCTTTTGCTTCAGCGCCCACTCCAGCACTTGCTTAGCATTCGAAGAAGTCACGGTAGCCCCGCCATGCCGTCCTACAAAGGCTTTGATCTCTGCTGTGGAATTTACATACGTTAACGGAATGATCGTATCTCCTACCAACTCCTGTAAATGCTTCCATGCTCGTTCTGTCTGCTCCACATTCGCCATATCTGCCATCGAGCAGCCTGCACGCATATCCGGCAGGACAACAGTCTGTCGATCAGTAGTCAGCATATCCGCTGTCTCCGCCATAAAATGTACCCCACAAAATACAATAAACTCTGCTTCCTGATTTTGTGCAGCCATTTGAGCAAGCTGTAGAGAATCTCCTGTTATATCAGCAAACTGAATAACCTCGTCCTTCTGATAGTGGTGGCCCGGTATGAGCAGCTTGGGTCCCCATTTTTGTTTCAGCTCGACTACTCGCTGCTCCATGTCAGCAACTGTCAGTGTCTTATAATGCTCTGGCATAAGCCCTCGGTTTCCTTGTAAAACGTCAAGCATAGACATTAGAATCCCTCCATATCGATGCGGCTGATCGTTCCCGCTCTCACGAACAGATAACCGCTTTGTGTACATACATGTTTACAAGTGTCTTGACACTTATATTTACACATGCCTACAATAATCTCAAGAGTTTTTGAATGGAATTATTTTAAGCAGGGAGGATTTGGTGTGATTTATCTGGACTATGCCGCTTCCACACCTATGTGTGGCGAAGCTTTAAATATGTATAACGTATTAAATAAGGAAATGTTCGGAAATGCCAGCAGCCTCCATGATGCGGGCGGTCAAGCAGCCTACACGCTAGATTACAGCAGGCAACGAATAGCAAATATGATTGGCGGGCAAAAGGAAGGCATCTATTTTACAACCGGGGGAACAGAATCCAATATGTTGGTTGTGCAATCGATCCTGAACGGGTTACCGCAGCATAAAAAGCATTGGATCATGAGCGCTTTGGAACATCACTCGATGTACAACCTTGCTACTTTGCTGGAACGTCAGGGCTATGAACTGACCATTGTGCAACCGGATCGGGAAGGACGAATGACTCGCGAAGCTCTTTTACCTCACCTGAGAGAAGACACCGGACTTGTCTCCGTACAACACGCTAATTCGGAAACGGGACTGGTTCAGGACCTTGCTGCCTTATCTCCCCTGCTACGCGAACGGGGTATTTTGCTGCACAGTGATGCGGTACAGACATTTGGAAATATTCTCGTAGATGTAGAAGCCATGGGAGTAGATGCACTCTCTGTATCGAGCCATAAAGTGTATGGCCCCAAAGGTGTCGGTGCTGCATATCTCAAACCGGGAACCCCATGGCGTCCCGTGTACCCTGATACACTACATGAAAACGGATTTCGTCCTGGAACGGTTAATGTTCCCGGGATTGCAGCCTTTGTCGCGGCGGCAGAAATGATGACCGAACAGATGGAGTCGCATCAGGAGCGATATACTACCCTGAGAAGACACTTTATTACGAAAATTCAGGAAAGATCCATTCCGTTACGTTGGGCCGTACAGGAAAGCGAGAATAAAGCAGTGCTTCATCATATAGTAGGATGTTTTTTTCACGGTTACGAGGGACAATATGTTATGCTGGAATGTAATCGCAGAGGTGTCTGTATATCAACTGGAAGCGCATGTGCTGCCGGACACCACGATCCTTCGCCTGCCTTACAGGCGCTTGGAGCATCCGGCCGTGAAGCGTTACAATTTATCCGTGTTTCTTTCGGAAGAACGACCACCATCGAGGAATTGAATGTATTGGTAGATATTTTGACAGACCTGACGCATCGAAAAGAAAGGAGCTTATCCCGTTGACTGAATCTTTAAAACGGTCAGGTACGGATCGCCGCGAACAGCTACTGTTGTGGCTCAAGAGCGAATCACCACTGACCGGGAGCGAACTGGCGCGCAGATCCTCCGTCTCCCGACAAGTAATTGTACAGGATATTTCCCTGTTAAAAGCAAGCCAAGAGCCTATCCTTGCAACGAGTCAAGGGTACATTTATATGGAGCCTGCGAGTCAGGCAACTCCCTTAGCCTCACGTATTATTGTGTGTAAACATCGACCTGAACAGACAGAAGAGGAACTAAAGCTGATTGTGGACTATGGTGTAAGTGTGCAGGATGTTATTGTTGAGCATCCGGTATACGGGGATCTGACTGCTCCGATCCGGGTTGGAACTCGCAAGGAAGTGGACGATTTTATCCGTAAAATCAGCTCCACCCAGGCCACTTATTTGTCCCAGCTGACGGGAGGCATCCACCTGCATACCTTGAATGCCTCGGATGAAGATAAAATTAATGATGCCTGCGCTGCATTGGAGCAAGCAGGCTTCCTGATGACGGACTAACTTAGTACGCTATAGCGGAGTAAAGAAAATCCTGTCCAGTATGTGGAGTGCAACTGCGCTCCACATGGACGGTATGTAAGCAGCGAGAAATAAAAATCCCGGCCCCCTCATATAAGGGAATCGGGAATGAACTATGTGAGCTTAATTTCAAGTAGCTCATATTTAATTACAGCCATGGGTGCATCCACATGAATGATACTGCCCACTTCTTTTCCCAAAAGTGCCTTACCTAAAGGACTTTCATAGGAAATTTTGTTATCAAGAACATCCGCCTCAGCAGGACTTACAATTTTGTATTCCATCTTCTCCGAAAATTCGATGTCATTCAGAATGACAGTCGATCCGATACTAACGGTTCTAAGGTCTAAATTACTCTCATCCACGACCCGGGCTTTGGTCAGCATCTTCTCCAATATGAGAATGCGGGTTTCCATAAACGCTTGGTCGTCCTTGGCTGAGTGATACTCACTATTTTCTTTCAAATCGCCGTAACTGATAGCCAACTTAAGGCGTTCGGCTAGCTCCTTGCGTTTTACGGTCTTCAGTTCCTTAAGCTCATCCTCCAGCTTGGCCAGTCCCTCTTTAGTTAACAATACTTCTTCATTCGACATATTTTATCTACAACTCCTATTTCAGCATTTTGCTTAATTCCAATTCAACGCTCAAAAATACAATAAACGAACTAAACCGTTTCAGTCTAAACATTGCTGATTGAAAACGCTCCTGGGATTTATGCAAATGCTCATTTGGCTTGCTTTATTGTAGTTTACTCTAAATCGGACCAACATGCGAAATAAATTACTGGATAACAGTAGCCAACTGCCTTCAGCCAGGGTGATTCTTATAGTAACCAATGCTCTCTTATTCGCATATCGTATGATCATAACGTATATTGATGAGCACATGGAGTGCCGCTGTCCTTGTCTCGAATTTTGTGAAAATCAGGCAGGAGCAGTATATGGCGGGAGGAAGATTCAATGGCTTCCTTAGGAAAGAATGGTAATGGGAACGGGAATCGTAAATCCAAATCCCCCCTCAACGGTCAAAAGAAAAATGGATTAAACAGTAATTCGGCTATCTTTTCTGCGCTTCAAGGAAAAAATGTGGAGGTCCTCGTGGCAGCCCTCCTACTAACAGGAAAACTAAACGTCGATTCCGTGACTTTATACAGACAAGCAACATTGTTTTTAGGACTCACAGGAAAATACAAAACACTAGCATCCACTCCATCCAATGTCGATAATATGGTGAAATTTTTAAATGATAACGGGAATATGACACTGGACCAGGTGATACAAGCCTTTTCACAGAAAATAAATAATTAACAAGTGGCGAAAGGAGACTTATGCGGTGAGTGAGTTTGATGGAGAATATTTTGCAGAGGTTGTCATTATTGTGATTCTAGTTGCCATGTTCTTCTATGGCTCCTCAGATATAGAGGGACTTTCCGCTTCGCCAACCCAATCATAAATGATAATTCCCGCTTCGAAAAAAAATAAAAAAGCATCTATAGACTCTCACGAGGTCAATAGATGCTCTTACTTTTTAACGGCCCATCGTTTCTACTTAATGGCCCTTTACTTCTACACTTATCGTTTGACTAGAAACTTCTCCTGAAGCATTGACTAACTCGGCCCGATACTCATATGTACCCGGCTTTTGATTTTGGATGTTAGTGACTGCGCTTTGGGCCTGCGGGCTTTTGCTTGGAAGATCCTGGGCGTCGATCAGTTCTCCATTTTCATATAAGTTGTATTTTGTCGCATTCGTGCCCCACCACATGTTCATTGTAAGGGTGTAGGTGCCGTCACCGTCCCAATTGTCATGAGACAGCACTGGAATGCCAGGGGAAGCATCGGTCACTTCGACAGTTAACGGGTCGCTGGTCGTTTTACCAGAAGCGTTGATCAGTTCTGCAGTATACGTGTAGGTACCATTGGTCTTGCGTGTAACAGGAATGACTGCATGCTGTGCTCCAGGGGATGCGGCTTGCAACGATTGGGTGCCAATCAGCTTGTCGTTTTCATACAACTTGAGCTCATCACCATTCATACCCCACCACAGATTCATGGTGATGTTGTAGTTGCCATCCTTCAGCCCGGTGTCCTGCCCGTTATCATGCGACAGCACAGGTTTTCCCGGCACATCACCTACAGCAGTCTTTTCGACTCTAACGGTTACAGGATTGGATACCACTGTTTGACCGTCCAAGGTGACGCTGGCTGTAATCTCCGCGCTCCCCTCTTTGAGGGCCTTAAGTTCTCCATACGTATCCAGCGAAACGGATTCATGACTGCTGATATACTGAACAGAAGCGCGGCTTAAATCAGCTTCGCTGCCATCTGTCAGCGTACCCTTGAGATGTGTCGCTGCCGTATCCCCAATGTTGAGGGTCGTTTGGTCCAGTGAAAGCTCTACTTCCTGCAAAGCTGCGCCTGCCTGAGCTGAAAAATCATCCAGTCCACGCGGTTTTAACTGATAATTCCCCTTGAAAATCGCCGAAATTCCCTTCAGCTTCACTTGCTGTCCTTCTTGATATGGAAAAGATGTCCGAGTTAAGCCTGTACGTGCATCGACGCGCACATGGTGACTTACTTCACCAGATACTGCATCAAATTCAAACGAACCTACGGGAGTCGCGTCTATCACATTACGAATCATTGCCGTAGGAAGCTCAACCAACTGTCCTTGGTTCGCATCACTGAGTTCGGTGACTTGTACAGCTTCCGGAAGTTGTCCTTCTCCCGTTTTTTCAATTGCCACTGGATCGGTTAACTCTAGCTCACTATTATACAGTGCCAAGCTTCCTGTAAGCTTTACTCGATCCCCTTGGTGAAAGCCGCTTTGGTTCTGATATACATAAATACCGCCACTTTCATCCTGCATGTAAAAGGCTTGACCACCGAATGCACCTGGTTCTGTCGTCACAACACCCTCTAAGGTCACGACTTTGCCAGCCGGGAAACTCCGTGCTTCTGCGACACTGGTACGAGCTGGAACCGTATTGCCTTCCTCAGGCAACGGCTGGGCCGGGACATCAGCCAGCACGACGGATTGGGTCAGCAGATTGCTGCCGTTTTGCCTCAGTCTAAGATTAGCGGAACCACTGGTTCCCGGCTTGATCCGCACCGTCAAATCCTTATAGGCATGACCTTTGCCGTTGGACTCCAGGCTAAATGTTCCGCTATAGCCGTAAGAGGTTGGCCAGCTTCCATCCGGATTTTGAATTTGGGCTACTTGATTGCCGCCCGCTACATAAATACCTGTGCTGAATCCGCTAATCGTGCTGTTAGGAGCCAGTTGGTCGGCAGTAACCCGAATTTGAAATGGCTGTGCATTGGGCAGCTGCTCTTGACGAACGATGCTGTACACTGGTTGCGCACTGGCTGTAGATCCGCCATAGGACCCTGCTTTGAAAGTTCGCTGATCCCACCATTTGTAGCCAGCTGCGGGAGCGGACCAAGGCTCGGCTTGTGGTTCCGTGGAAGTCTGTGGCTCTTCAAAAGGCAGTAATGCTGTCGGCTGGTCCAGCTGTAAGCTTTTCACTTCCGTCAGGCTGGTATACTCCTCCTTCTCGGACAACCAGTCTACGATATTGACCAGTAACACGGCGTCATCCTGTTCCTTAAAGCCGTCATACGTTGTCTTCTTGGTTCCTGTCTCTTCGCGCAAATATTTTGGCGTTGCATCTTCGACAGGAGACGAGTCCCCAATGAAAGCAGCTTTGCCTAATCCTACTTTCGATACAGCTGCATAAGGTCCTTCCGGAATGCCGCCTCCGTTATAAACGCCCTGATCTACCGCGTTGCCCCAAGCCTGATTGGTTTTAGGAAGATATACGATTCCCTTGGCTTTCGCTGGGTCGATAATTGCAAGTGTTGATCCTGCATGCATTGCCACATTGCTCACTCCAGCTGTAATGCCGAACGCCTGCGCTGGCTCGACAATCTGATTGGCCGTGATATCGCCTAATGCATTGTAGCGAAAGCGCACACCAAACTGGCTGCCCAGCCAATCTGAGCTGACTACGCCCTGCATTGCTGCCGAGCTTTTTTCTTCCGCACTCATTCCCTTCGCAGGGTCTTCCCATGCACCACGACGATAGCCATTAATGCTCTCCGATCCGTCCCAGCGATTCTTGTTGCGGTCCGCGTTATAATGATCTCCAATGAAAAAAATACTATTGCCTGCTTTTACATACTGCTCCATTGCAGTCTGTTCGCTCTGTTTAAAAGGAATATTCGGCTCTGCAGTAACAAATACATCATAATTCTTTAGATCATTGTAAGTAATAGGCGTAGATTGGCGAAGCTCGTGTACATCATAGCCATTACTCGCGAGGGCTTGGCCGAAGTCTGAAAATCCACCATCAATCACCCAATCTGCTGCGCCAGCTGTCTGTCCATGTGTATTATCAAACAGCACTTTTTTACCAGCGTTCTCATTGACCACTTTCGCTGCAATGAAGGGGGCTGGGTCCGCCGGACCTTCTGCCCGTGCCGGTTGCATGCTGCCCGCAACACCAGCGTACAACGATAAAGTGAAAACCATAGCAGTTGCGTATTTGAAGCTACGGGATGTAAAACGACGAAAGATTCCCATTCTTTTCCTCCTGTTTGTTGGTTTAAAGCCCCTCTGGGGGGCATCAGATACAAATTTTAGCATTCATTTATGTTCGAATATGCATTGTTTTGTAAATCTTTAGGAATAATGAATAGGAAGGAAATTCCAATAAAAAAGATACACCGTATGCAGCAATGTGAGTACCGCAAATAGGATTTTCCCGGCAGCCCGGGTTCTTCTTTCCCCTGTAATCAGCTTTGCGCCATTCACGATTAATACCCACACGGCAATGAGTGCTGAAATGAGCGGCAGCGTGCAAATTCCCCAGATATACCACGCGGAATAGCCGTACACGATCTGATTGTTACCATAGATGACCTGCACTCCGAGAAAAATCGTATTTAGTGACGCAATGAATGCAAGGTTGGACGAAATGTGATTATTCGTTTTACGGATAGTTCTGATCACATATCTTACGATCCAAATCAGCAAGGTTGTGATGAAAAATAAGGAGGCGGCAGCGTAGCTGACAAGCAGGGTCCAGGTAAGGTGCCAAAGTGTCGTCTGCTTTATGGTCTTACTATCCGGGGCAACCATCATCCACGTACCGTTTTCCTGATACAGCAAAATTTTAAGCTGGCCCCCCTTTTCCACAAACAATCCATCGCCTGCTGCTTGAAAAACTTTGTCTGTTGCTTCATTCTCATTTGGGTATTTTCCTTTAACAATTAACGTATGATCATCTTGAATTCGCACGGTGTATGTAATGTTTCCCAGTATCCGAATCCATTTTCCCCACCCATGAACAGGATTAGAATCCACCTGATATACGCCCTCAATCTCTGGCGAAAGCTTCACTTGGGTGGAAGAACGAGCTAGTGACTGCGAAACGGCCTGCGGCTCTGAGGGCAGCATTTGGGCTATCGCATGGATGACTTTTCCATGAAGCAGGGTGTCCGTGTCAGCTGAATTAATGATCACAAAAATACCGATCTTTTGCGACGGAATCAGTACCATTTCCGAAATAAAATCATCAATTTCCCCGGTAGCCCACAGCATAGGTACTTCCGTCTCCAAATGACCACGGAAAAATCCGTAGCCTACGCCATCCAGGCGTGCATCGACTGCAAATTGCTGCGCATGCATCACTTTTACCGTATGTGGCTGGAGCACCACTTTGCCCTCATACTTGCCCTGGTTTAAATGAGTGATCAGATAATGGGAAAACTCGTTGGGTGTGACGTTCAACGCTCCTGCTCCCGGCAGATTGATATATGACAAAGGCTGTTTCAAATACGCTCCATCCTTCCACTGATACGATTGGGCCAGTGCCGGATGATTTAACGGCAATTCCAGCGTCGCGCTGGGCATATTCATCGGCTTGAACAGATGTGTACGGAGGTAATCGTTCAGTCCCTGACCGCTTACTTGCTCCACGATATTACCGATCAGACCGTAGGCGACATTGCTGTAATCATACTGAATTCCAGGTTTGCGGATGGGAGGCTGATTTTGAAAATACGTGCTGAGGTACTGCTCTGTGGGCAAAACGTTTGCCCGAGTCGAGCTGTTAATGTCGTACAGCGCTTCATCCAATCCTGAGGTATGTGTCAAAAGCTGATGCAAATTGAAAGGCTGATTTTGGTATTGCGTAGTTTTATAGCTGTGGAGATAGCTGTTCACGTCTTCATTCAAATCAAGCTTGTTTTGCTCAACCAGCTGCATCGTGGCGCTTGCACTAAATGATTTGGTTAGAGAGCCGACACGAACAATGGTCTTCGCTGGATCGAATGCCACTTTCCGCTCCAGATCTGCATATCCATAGCCTTTACTAAAAAGGATTTGGTTTTCTTGAGTCACGACGACCGCAGCCCCCGGAATATGCAATTTTTCCAATTCTGTATTCATGATATCGTCCACTGTTTTTTCCAATGAATCAGGTGTTATGCTGTCTGTTGCCCATGCCGAAGCAATGAGCAGGTTCCAGAGAAACAACGCTGCTAAAAATGCGGATAGGTAGCAAGTGCCTTTATTCTTCATATTGAAGTACCATCCTTACGTATGAAGTTGATTTAATGATTTGAACCGTGCGGTGATTGCATAGCGAGCAGATATTTATACTCCGTATGGAAGCCATCAGCATGGCGCTATGGAATCATCGCACTTCCCATCGCGGGAGTGCACATGATAAAGCGAATCCTGATCGAATCGTGTAAGCAGAAGGCTTCTTACCTGTCGATCAGGATTCATGAGTTACAGATTAAAAATTAGTGATTCCGTTCGTTACATCATCGACCATAGACTTTCAAGATTTATGATGTGCCAAATCTTGTGTCATGTCTTTGTCCGTGTTCCGAGTTATCTTTTGTATTGTGGCACGGATACTTTTTACATTTTCCTCGATAAATCCGGGTTCCAGCAATTCATAATGATTACCAATCAAGCTATGCTCTTCATAGCTACCTTGTGTAGCGTCTTTCCATAAAAGTCGATTATCTCCTGTACCTCTCACCGTTTCCGATCCAACGGCGACAAAGCCGTGAATATTCGCCTGAACGCTCTCTGTATTCACAAGCTGGTTGCCATACACCGCGTAAGCGATCATTTTACGTTGGTACGTTTCATTCAACAGCTCACGGTAGGAGTCGGGAACCTGTTCCAGCATGTCATGAATTTCATGCTCTGTTTCTTCAACTGTGAAGGGCAGGGCTTCCGCCCTTTTGACCGAATCGAGCATAAAAATATCGGATACAGCATGACCTTGACGTTCCAGTGTGTCAGCAACCTTATGCGCCAGATTACCACCTATGGAATAACCAAGCAGCACATACGGACCTTGCGCTTGCGTGCTGACGATCAAATCAACGTAACGTGCCAGCATGGCCTGCTCATCCGCAGCATTATCCATGAACTCCAATCCATACACGACTGCGTCCTGATCCAGTTGTTTCGCCAGCTCCGCGAACGACAGCCCGTATCCAAGCATAGGAGGAAAGCAGAAGATGGAGATCGGACCGTGTTCATTCAACCGAATGATTGGACTTTCGGCCTTGTATTCCAGATCGGCTTTCAATAATGTGAGCGCCTGCTCTTCTATAGTCGGGAAGTCCATAACACTACGGATGGGGAGCTCAATATCTGTGGCAAGGTGAACTTTGCGTATAAGCTCCAGTACTTTCAAGGAATGCCCACCCAACGTGAAAAAGTCATCATGGATACCCACTTGTGGAATTTCAAGCACTTCCTGCCAAATGGATGCCAGCAACTGCTCCACATCGGTTCGCGGTGCGACATATTCTATACCCGTGTGCAGCCCTTTGTCCGGCACAGGTAAAGCTTTGCGGTCGATTTTGCCGTTTGTCGTCAGCGGAAACCGATCCAGCTGTACAAATGCGGATGGAATCATATAGCTCGGCAGACTGGCCGACATCGCAGCTCGAATCTCACGGATGGTCAGCTGTTCATCGGCAGTGAAGTAAGCACATAATTGCTGTTGACCTGCTCCATCCCGCAAAGCAATAACAACACTATCCCGCACGGACGGTACACTTGCCAGCCGCGCCTCCACCTCACCCAGTTCAATCCGGTAACCGCGAATTTTAACCTGTTGATCAATCCGTCCGGCATATTCCAGCATGCCGTCTTCACGCCAGCGAACAAGGTCTCCCGTACAGTACAGGCGATCTCCGTCCCTCCACGGGTTAGCAAGAAATCTCTCAGCCGTCAGCTCAGGACGATTCAGATAACCACGTGCAACTCCGTCTCCGCCGACAACCAGCTCACCCCAAGCTCCGACCGGTTGCAGGTTAAATGACGAATCTACAACATACGCCGTCGAATTGCAGATGGGCCGTCCGATCGGCACAGAATCCAGCTGTTCTTCCGTAATGTGATACGTCGTCGAAAAGGTTGTGTTTTCCGTTGGCCCATAGCCGTTAATGATGTTCATGTCCGGATTATCGCGCAGGACCCGGTTAATATGGGGTGCAGACAAAACATCACCACCAATCAACAAATACTTCACATCGCCGAAAAGTTTACTATCCTGCTGTGAAAGCTGATTAAATAACGGTGTGGTCAGCCACATCATGGTGACGTGATGATCCCGTATCGTCTCTTTAAGCTTGGCCGCGTCCAATAGATCATCCTTATGCACAAGAACAAGCTGACCACCATTCAGTAGCGCACCCCAAATCTCAAACGTAGATACATCAAATACAAACGCGCAAGTCTGCAGCATTCGGGTCGATTCATCAAATGGCACATAATCCGTATTGCGGACAAGGCGCACGACACTTTGATGCTCAACTACGACACCCTTAGGATTACCTGTTGAACCTGAGGTATAAATGACATAAGCAGCATGATTACCCGCTCCATCTATACCCAGATTGGAAGCATCTGCACTGTAGGACGTATCCTCATTCAGATTGACAATCTGTCCGTCAAAATAGCAACGATCCAGTAAATCCTGCTGAGCCAGCAGCAGCTTAGCTCCCGAGTCCTCCAGCATATAACGGATACGGTCCTCCGGATATTGAGGGTCTACCGGCACATACGCGCCTCCAGCCTTCAAAATAGCGAGTGTTCCCGTAATCATATCCAGTGAGCGCTCCGTCAAAATGCCAACAGGTTCATCGGATTTCACCCCTGCATCACGCAGCGTATGCGCTAAACGGTTGGCTGTCTCATTGAGTTCCCGATAGGTCAATGATTGATGACCCAAAGCTACAGCAATATGATCCGGCGTGCGCTCTGCCTGCTCCTCAAACAGTTTTTGGATCGTGTGATTGCTTGGATATGCAGAGGCAGTGTCATTAAACTCTCCTGTAATTTGTTGTTTTTCCGCCGCTGTAACCAGTTCCAGCTCTTCTACGCAAACATTCGGGTTAAGCAAAACTTGCTCCAACAGATTCACAAAATGCCCATGCAGACGCTTAATGCCTGTTTGATCATAACTTAACGCATTATACATAAAACGAATCTTGATGCATTCTCCCGGCATAACGACTAAGCTCAGATCATAGTTAGTCTGCTCTGCAGCCACCACGTTGGAAATCGGGAATGGTTCCTGCCCGTCACTTCCCAGTTCTTCGACCTGCTCATCTACCGGATAATTTTCAAACACCATAATATGGTTAATTAAATCCTGTTTCTGGTCGGTCAATGCCTGAATCTCAAACAGTGGATACGTATCATACGCATGAGAAGCCAGCGCCTGCTCCTGTGTTTTCTTCATAACTTCTGCAAAGGATTCCCCTGCCTCACTAAGAATGCGAACTGGAATGGTATTAATGAACAAGCCGATAATATCCTCTACCCCGATAATATCCGATGGACGACCTGAGACGACACTACCAAATACGACATCACTGTGGTTGTTATATTTTTGCAGCACAATCCCCCAGACGGTTTGTAATAACGTATTCATGGTCACCTGATATCGCTTAGCCGTCTCCTCCACCCGGAGGGTCAACTCACGTTCCAAAACCGTCACCCAATCACTAGCCGTGTTGCCTCCACTCTTGCGACCGGATTTTACAGCTGGTAATGCTGTTTGCTGCTCATATCCGGATAAATAGCTGCTCCAGTAGTCGGTTGCCGCCTTGGCATCCTGTGCTTCCAGCCATTCAATAAAGCGGCTGTACGGCACTGCCGGTGCCAGCTCTGGTACTCTGCCCTCCTGAAGTGCTGCATAGCTTTCAAACACTTCTTTATTTATAAGGGACAGGCACCAGCCGTCCATGACGATATGATGGAAGCTCCATACAAAATGATAGCTGTCTTCTCCGGTACGTAAAATCGCTACACGCAGCAGGACATCCCGACGCAGATCAAAGCCCCGTGCTTTATCTTGTAGCTTGAAATTTTTCACCCTGGTATCTATTTCATTCTCATCCAGATAGTGTAAATCTTCGTATTGAAAGCCGCAATCCCGATTTCGATACACCACCTGCAACGGTTCCGTATCTCTGCCAAAATAAAAATGTGTACGCAGCGCCTCATGTCGCCGAACCAGAATATTCAGGCTTTCTGCAAAAGCCCGAATGTCCATCTGACCTCGCATATCATAAGAAACCTGCTCAAAATATGCGTCATTCGCAGCTGCTTGACTATCTAGCTGGCTGTGAAACAGCATCCCTTTCTGCATGGGGGTCAGTGCATATACATTGTCGATCTCGCCCGCAGCACCCATTTCAGATAAGAGGCTGTCCAAGCCCTCCACACTCATTCCTTTGTAAGAAATATCACTTGGGGTAAGCTCCGGGTGTTCTTTATGGATGCAATGCTCCAAAATTTCACGCAGGCTCGATTCCAGGAATTTCGCCAATCGCTCGATGGTCTCCGGTCTATAGCTGGTACGACTATAGCTAATCGTCAGACCCAGTTGGCCTCCCGAAATAATGCCGCCAAAATCAAGCGTATACGTTCGAGCCATGGTCGGGCTCAGCGGCATCCCACCCTCATATGGGGATGATTGCAAGTCGTTCCCTTTCATATCCTGATCGAACTGTCCCAAATAGTTAAAGCTGATTTCGGGATCTGTCGTAAATATGGCTGGAGATGCCTCCGGTGCCTGGGTCTGACGGTCGGATAAATATTTCAGTACACCGTAGCCAATCCCTTTTTGCGGAATGCCGCGCAGTCCTTCCTTCACACACTTAATCCGTTGCGAAAGTGCCAGTTCTTCCGGCATATCGAGCAAAACAGGATATTGGCTTGTAAACCACCCTATCGTTCGAGTAATGTCCACCTCTGGTAAAATGGCTTCACGTCCATGTCCCTCTAGATTTATCAGGAAACGATCATTTCCACTCCATGCTTGCAATGCCATTCCTACCGCCGTCAACAACAGGTCATTAATTTCTGTACGGTAGGCACGATTGGCCTGCTTGAGCAGCTGCTCTGTCTCTGCATGTGTCCACAAAGCAGTAACCGACTCACTATCGCCAATCAATGGCTTTTCGTGCTCGTTATGCCCATAATCCTGCGGCAAAGAAGCCAGTTCCGCTTGTGCAAGTTTCCCCCAATACGCACGCTCACGTTCCATAGCTGGACTGTTGGCATAAGCGTGCAGCTGCTCGGCCCATGTTTGGAACGAATCTGTTTTATGAGGCAGCTGAATCACCTGTTCACCTTTGGAGGCTTGATCATAGGCAGTCGCCAAATCCTCGAATAAAATGCGCCAGGATACTCCGTCCACCGCCAAATGATGAATCACGACCAGCAGATGATCTCCATCCGGGCAACGGAACAGCCCCAGTCTCATCAGCGGACCTTCGCTTAGGGAAATACCAGATTGAATTTCATTGCATTTCGCTTCAATTATCTTCGCCAAATCTTGCTTGTTTACATCGCTGTCTTTATAGTCAAAACACTCCAGATGGTACGGTTCGCCTTCCTCTACACTGCGGTTCCATGCTGTACATCCGTTCTCCGAAAAACTAAAAACCATACGCAATGCATCATGGTGCGATGTAATCTGAAGGAGCGCCCGCCGTAGTGCCTGTTCGTCATAGCCTTCCTGACGATAGAGCATGACAGATTGGTTAAAATAGTATGGTTCTCCCGTGGGCTGTTCAAAAAACCAGCGCTGAATCGGTGTAAGCACTACATTTCCTGTAACCTCGCCCTGCTCGGCTATTCGGTTGACAGGCTGAATATATGTGCTTAATCCCGCAATTGTTGGGTATTTGAACAAGTCCTTCATTTCCAGCTTGTATCCAGCCTGAAACAAGCGGGACGATACTTGGATGGCCTTGATGGAGTCACCACCCAAATGGAAAAAGTTATCCTGTATTCCGACTTTCGGGATACCAAGAATGGCTCCCCAAGCCGTAGCCAGTGCCTGTTGGACATCCGTCTCGGGTGCCACATAATCCATACCTGTATCGAGATTGTGCTCAGGTGCGGGCAGTGCCCTGCGGTCTACTTTGCCATTCAGCGTCAAAGGCAGTCTGGAGAGCTGCACAAAGTAGGACGGCACCATATAGCCAGGCAGATCCTGCGACAAAATGTTACGTAAGTCGCTGGCGCTCAATTCACTGTCTGTTGCAAAATAGGCACACAGCTGTTTTTGTCCGTGATCGTCCTGCCGCACGGTAACAACCGATTCCTTCACACCTGGAATCGTGGACAAACGGGTTTCAATTTCACCCAGTTCGATGCGGTAGCCGCGAATTTTGACCTGCTCATCCATTCTTCCCTTGTACTCCAGTACACCATCAGCACGCCAACGCACTAAGTCCCCTGTACGATAGCAATATTCTCCAGACCGGAATGGACTTTCAATAAATTTTTCCGCCGTAAGCTCGGGCCGATTCAGATATCCTCGCCCAACACCGTCGCCACCGACGATCAGCTCTCCCCAGGCTCCGATAGGTTGCAACTTCAACGAACGATTGACCACATAAGCGGTCGAGTGATCAATTGGACGTCCAATGGGAATAGCCTGGGTTTGCGGTTCAGTAATGTCATAGATGGTGGAAAAAGTGGTGTTCTCCGTCGGCCCATAAATATTGGCAAGGCGAAGCTGCGGGTACTCCTTCAACACACGATTGACGTGTGGTACAGACAACACATCACCACCCACGAGCAACTCCTTCAAGGACGCAAACACTCCGATTTCTTGCTGCGAATACTGATTGAATAAAGCCGTGGTCATGAACATCGTGTTAACACGATACTTGTCAATTGCCTGTTTGAGCTTGGAGGCATCCAGAATAGTGTCATGACTTACCACATACAGTTGTCCCCCGTTCAGCAACGTTCCCCAAATTTCAAATGTGGAGGCATCGAACACAACTGCGCCCAATTGCAGCATACGTGTATTTTCATCAAGTGTGGCATAGCTTTTATTTTTCACTAGGCGCACGACATTACGGTGCTCAATCATCACACCCTTCGGCTTGCCTGTCGTACCAGAGGTGTAGATCACATACGCAAGATCGGAAGAAGATCCCCCTGTTGTAATCGCAATTGTTCCATCCGTCTGAGCGTCACATTCAGATTTGCTATTGCATCGCTGTTCATCACTCAAATCGATGACCGGAATGCCGGGTTCAAAAGGCATCTGCTCACGTCGCTGTAACAGTAACAGCCCCGCACTGGAATCCTCCAGTAAATAACGGATACGCTCCTCAGGATAATCGGGATCAATGGGAACGTAAGCCCCTCCGACCTTCAAAATCGCCAGCATACCGACGACCATTTCAATGGAGCGTTCAGCCATAATCCCTACTCGCTGTGTCTCTGGCTCGGACCCGCGCTGTATCCCATGGGAAGCGAGTATGCGTGCCAGACGGTCGGCACGTTCATTCAGCTCGCGGTAGGTAAGCTGCATGTCCGCAAAGGTGATGGCCAGCCGATCTGGTGATTGCGCTACCTGTTCCTCGAACAGCACATGCAGTGCTTGATCTCGTGGATACGGATAGTCTGCTACCGTATCATTGAATCTCTGCACAAGCAGCTCTTTTTCTTGGGCCGAAACCATTTCTATAGCCGAAAGAGCGATATCCGGCTGTTTTATAACCGCATTGATAAGCTGCTGCAAATGTTCAGTCAGTCGTTCAATGGTTTCCCGTTTGTACAGCCGAGTTCCGTATTGAAGAGCACAGGAAATTTGTTCTCCATCCTCCACTGCGAACAGACTCAAATCAAATTTGGCCGTCGTTTGTTCACTTGGATAGGATGCCAATTGAAGCCCCGCCAGCTGTTGCTCTTTTTGCTCTAAGTTTTGCAGTGCAAACATGGTATCAAATAACGGATTACGGCTTAAATCTCGATCCACGCCCAGCTTCTCCACCAGCTCTTCAAACGGATAATCCTGATGTTCAAAAGCCTTTAACGCGTTTTCCTTGACCTCCAACACATAATCGCGGAACGTTTTCCCGCCTTCTGGATAATTACGGATTGCCAGTGTATTCACGAACATCCCGATCAGACTGCCAAGATCCGCATGGGGCCGCCCTGCAATTGGCGAACCGACAATTATATCCTCCTGCCCGCTATAGTGGCTAAGCAAAGCCGAATAGGCAGCCAACAGCACCATATATAATGTCGATTCCGTCTGCACCGCAATGCTTTTTAAGCCTTCGCTTTGTCGTTGGTCAAGCGTAAATTCCAGCACATCTCCTTCAAAGCTTCTCACCGCTGGGCGTGGATAATCAGTCGGTAGATCAAGCACAGGTAGCTCTCCTGCGAAGGTATTGAGCCAGTAGTTTTCCTGTTCCCGGTAGCGTTCACTTTGCTGCTGCTTCTGTTGCCAAGCGGCGTAGTCTTTATACTGAATGCGCAGCGATGGCAGCGTGTCGCCTGCATATAAATGAATGAAGTCCTGAATTAGTACATTTATAGAGGTACCGTCCGAAATGATATGATGCATGTCCATGAGCAAAATATGATGCTCTGGGTCTGTTTCAATCAAACCAACTCGGAATAACGGGGCCTGCCCCAGATCGAACGGCTGAACAAAGTTACGTACCAGCTCATCCGTTTCCTTTGGGGCAGCTCCGTGAGCAAAGGTCAATTCCATGCGAAAAGGAACCTCGTCATGTACTCGCTGGACAGGTTCACCGTTCATGGTCTCAAAACTTGTGCGCAATGTTTCATGGCGGTCAATAAGCTGACGGAACGCGTTCTCCAGTGCCTTGTGATCAAGTGAACCGGTCAGAGTCAGGGCACCAGGTATGTTATAGCTAATTCCCGCTCCATCAAGCTGATTGAGGATATACATCCGTTTTTGAGCCGAAGAGACCGCATAAAATGGCTTATTCTCCGTAACAGGGATGGATTCATAGGTGGTTTGCTCTAGTGCTTCAATAACCTGCGCCAGCTGTTCAATTGTCGGATGCTGGAACAGATCCTTTAGCTGCACATTTTTATGCAATTCCTTATAGATGAGTGATATGACATGTGTCGCCCGCAGGGAATGTCCTCCTGCCTCAAAAAAGTTATCCTTAATCCCAATGCGCTCAAGCTCCAGCACATCTTTCCAGATGCTAGCCAGTTGTGCTTGTAATTGATTTTGAGGAGGTATATATTCTGCGCCTGAGCTTACACCTCCCTCTGGCTGTGGCAACGCTCGGCGATCCACCTTGCCATTGGGCGTCAGTGGCAATTGCTCCAGCTGCACAAAATACGACGGTACCATGTAGCCCGGTAGCTCCTGGCTCAAAGCACTACGCAGCTCACTTGTCGCTACTTCATGGGTGACCACATATGCGCAGAGCAGCTTTTGCCCCTGCTCATCTTCATGTGCAATTACAACAGCTTCTCGGACTGCCTCCAGCTTCAACAGCTGTGCTTCCACCTCGCCCAGCTCAATCCGGTAGCCTCGAATTTTCACCTGCGCGTCGATTCGTCCCTTATATTCCAGCGTCCCGTCCGCACTCCAACGCACCAGATCCCCTGTTCGATAGCAGCGTTCGCCGCCACGGAACGGACTGTCAATGAACTTTTCGGTCGTCAGTTCTGGGCGGTTGCGGTATCCGCGAGCCACCCCGTCACCGCCGACGATCAGTTCTCCCCACGCTCCAACAGGCTGGAGCTGCATCGAACCGTCCACGACATATGCCGTCGAGTTATGGATCGGGCTACCAATGGGCACAGATGCCGATTGAACCCTGGTAATGGCATGTGTGGTGGAAAAGGTCGTATTTTCCGTCGGACCGTAGCCGTTAATGATATGTAGATTCGGATGGGCCTCCAATACCCGGTTAATATGCGGTACGGACAGCACATCACCACCAACCAATAGCTCCCGCATCCCCTCAAATAGTTCCAAGTCCTGCTGGGATAGCTGATTAAAGAGTGGTGCGGTCAGCCACATCGTGGTAATGCCGTGATTGCGAACAACTTCCTTGAGCTTGGGCGCGTCCAAAATAACATCCTGACTCACCAGCACCAGCTGTCCACCGTTCAATAACGCACCCCAAATTTCGAAGGTGGACGCGTCAAAGACAACAGACCCGGTCTGCAAAATGCGCGTGTCGGCATTCAAGCGTGCATAATTTGTGTTTGTCACCAAACGCACGACATTACGGTGCTCCACCATAACCCCTTTGGGCTGGCCTGTAGTCCCTGAGGTGTACATAATATAGGCCAAGCGACCAGCTGCGCTCGCTTTCGGTTGTTCTTCAGCTGCATATGCGTGCTGTATTTGTTTTGCTTGTTCTGATTGCGTAGCTTTCGGTTGCATGTTTTCTGGTTGTATGTTTGTCGTAGAAGCAAGTTCGGGACTGGCGGAAATGGAGTAGAACGGATCTAGGCAGTCCACGTATCCCGGATCAGTATTCGTTCCGTGATCATTCGGCAAAATGGGATCGTAACGATCAGCATCATTCGTTCCATAAATTGCAGCATCGCTAAGGTCAAGCACCCTTCCCTTAAAATCAGTGGGCCGATGTTCCATTCGCTGCACGAGCAGTATGTCCGCACCGGAATCCTTCAGCAAATAGCGTACACGCTCATCCGGGTAATCAGAATCAATGGGTACATACGCTCCACCTGCTTTGAGAATTCCGAGCATACCGACAATCATCTCAATCGAGCGTTCAGCTACAATGCCGACCGTCTGCTCGGTGCGGATTCCCTGCTTACGTAAAGAATGAGCCAGTCGGTTGGCCTTTTCATTCAATTTTGCATAGGTTAGGCTATCTTGCCCACACACTACCGCCACCTGCTGTGGTGCCTGCTTCGCCTGTTTCTCGAACAATTCATGAATAGACGCATGACGTGGATAATCCACATTTGTATCGTTGAAGGTATGAACCAGCTGCTCTACTTCTTGCTCTGACAGCACTTGTGCTGTGGAAATCGCCAACTCTGGCTGTTGCAAAACAATAGTGTACAGCCGCAGAAGCTGCTCAACAAAGTGCTCAATCGTCGTCTCGCTATAACGGTCGCTACTATACTTTACGTTCAGGGAGACCGCTTCATTTTCCCATTGAAACTGGAAATCTAGTTCAGATTGTACGTGATTCAAAAAATCAGAAATATGAATATTTTGCAAGGATACTGTGGTGTGAATAAGAGGCTTTCCATCCTCATTACGTTGAATGTCAAGTAATTCAGAATAGTTCCAAAAAGGAATGTTTTGATGTTCAATAGCTTCGCCGACAGAGGTTTTGATTTGAGACAGCAAGGCTTTGAAGGTTGTGCTGGAATCCAGCGCATTTTTCAATAAAAGCAGATGGTTGATCGGCTTTGTAGCACCGTTGCCAGACTTGGCTACCGGAATGCCCAGCAGCACATATTCCTCACCTGTGTATTTATGCAATAAGCTCTCTACTCCAGCAAGCAGGACCATAAACACGGCCCATGGAGCGCTACCTGTTATAGATGATATTCTTTGGGAAATTTCAGTTGGAAATGTGAGCGTATACGTATGGGAATTTAAACACGTTACAGTTGTATTTCTGGACACCTGGTTGGTGTATGGTAGACAGATGATATGATCCTCTGATTCCAGTTTATGACTCCAGTAATTTTTTTCCTTCTCAAATAAGGCTTTCAATGACATCCCTCCTGCTTCATGGGGCCTGTTCCCCCGGTTGGATGGTGCGTTGTTACGTACATGAGCGTTGTGTCGGAAAAAGAATACTTTGCAGGCAAGGGCAGTCGGACAAGCCGCGCCCTCTGCACACGCAAAGTGAAATCATTGCATTTTAGAAAACGGATTTAGAAAACAAAGTCGATGGAATCCGGCGAGAAGCCTTCTGGCTGCTCGTCCGAGTTCACCTGAATATCGCTTAACAGCAAATCTGGATCGATTCCAATCTGGGACAGGATCGCTATCAAATCTCTGGTTAATCTCTCAATAGCGTCGGCTCCAAACAGCTTCGTGCAATATTCAAACGAACCCTTGATCTCCCCATTTTCATCACTCATAGACAAGGTCAAATCGAATTTAGAGATACGATGCTCCTGAACATACGGGCTGAAGGACAGCGTCTCAAGCTTCGCTTCCTGTGACTCCGTATTTTGCAGTACAAACATAGTGTCGAATAACGGGTTACGGCTTGCATCCCGTGCTATATCCAGCTTTTCCACCAACTCTTCCAGTGGATAATCCTGATGCTCGAAGGCTTGCAGCGTACGATCTCTGGCTTCCAGCAAGTAGCTGTGGAACGTTTGGTTGCCCCTCGGCTGATGCCGGATGGCTAGCGTGTTGACGAACATTCCGATCAGTGGCTCCAGTTCAGGCAACAAGCGGCCTGCTACTGGCGTACCGATGATCAAATCGTCCTGACCGCTGTATTTGGACAGCAGAACGGTGTAGGCGCTCAACAGCACCATGTACAGCGTGCTTCCGCTTTGTGCCGCAATTCGGTGCAGTTGCTCGGATACATTCGCGTCCACTGTAAATTCATACAGCGCACCTTCGAAGCTGCGAACAGCAGGTCTAGGATAAGCAATTGGCAAATCCAGTACCGGCAATTCTCCGGCTAAATGCTCCAGCCAGAAGTGTTCCCGGCGTTGGTATGATTCACGCTGCATCTCCTGTTGCTGCCACACGGCGTAGTCTTTGTACTGAATTTGCAGCGGCTCCAATTCCTGTCCCTCGTACAGTTGTACCAGCTCCTGCACGATATTGTTAGACGATACACCGTCTGAAATAATATGGTGCATGTCGTACATCAGGAGATGGCGCTCTGGTCCAGTTTGAATAAGACGGACCCGCAGCAGTGGTGCCTGGCGAAGATCAAAGCTGCGTACAAAGGACTCGATATAGGCTTCGGCTTCGGACTCCCTGGCCTGTAAGTGCTCTACTGCAAACTCCACTTGATCGTAAACCCGCTGAACGACCTCGCCTTCCAGCATTTCAAAGGAAGTCCGCAGCGTTTCATGGCGGGCTATTAACTGACGGAACGCATCCTCCAGCCGATCGGCCTGAAGCGGTCCCTCCACGGTTAATACACCCGGCATATTGTAACTGAGATCCCCGCCTTCCAGATGGCTCAAAATGTACAATCGTTTTTGAGCCGAGGAAACCGGGTAGTACGCCTGTTGCGCCGCCGCAGGGATCACCGTATAGGTGTCTGTACCGTGCGTTGCTATGAGCTGGGCTTGCTGCTCAATCGTGAAGTGTTGGAACACCTCACGCAGCGTAATCCGGCTGTCCAGTTCCTGATGGATTTTAGCCACCAGCGTCGTTGCCCGCAGGGAGTGTCCACCCACGTCAAAGAATGAGTCGGTGACTCCTACGCTGGACAGCTTCAAGACATCCTGCCAGATTTGGGCTAGCTTGGCTTCCAGCGGCGTCCGCGGTGCAACGTACTCCAGGCCTCCTTCGAGGCGTGCTTCCGGTGCCGGCAACGCCTTGCGGTCGATTTTCCCGTTCGGTGTCAGCGGGAAACGATCCAGTTGTACCACATACGTCGGGATCATGTAATCCGGCAGCTTCGGCTGCAGCGCATTGCGCAGCTCCGGCAAACTCAGGGACTCTGAAGCTATGATATAGGCACACAGGTCCTTGTGTCCGTCTTCGTTTTCCCATGCTGTGACCACGGCTTTCTGAATGCCGTCCACGGTCAGCAACTGTGCCTCCACCTCGCCCAGTTCGATCCGGTACCCCCGGATTTTCACCTGGTGGTCGATCCGGCCCAAATACTCAATACTGCCGTCTGGCATCCACCGTGCCAAGTCGCCCGTCCGGTACATCCGGTTTGCGTGATCCGCTGGATCGGCTGCTGCCGCATCAGCGAACGGATTCAGGACGAACTTCTCTGCCGTCAGCTCCGGCAGGTTCAGGTATCCTCGTCCGACACCTGCACCTCCGATATAAAGCTCACCTGCGATACCGATCGGTACCAGCTGTTGCTGGCTGTTCAAGATGTACACCGACTGGTTCGCTATCGGCGTTCCGATGGATACTGTGTGCTCCCCTTTTTCCAGCAGTACGTTCAGGGACTCCACATCTTCAATCGTATAAGCAGTCGCATCTACCGTCGTTTCGGTCGGGCCATACACGTTCGTAATGACTGGACGATACCCGGACCACTTGTGCAAGAACACATGTACCAGTTGCACAGATAATGCTTCGCCACCGATCAGGTAATGCTTCACTTCCGGCGCTTCCGTCACACTGACGCTTTCGTTCAAAATATGCAGATGCGCAGGTGTGCCGTCCGACAGATCAATTCGGTGCGTGCGGTAGTAGGCGATCAAATGCTCTCCGCTCAGACTGACGTCACGGGACACCACGTGCAGGGTGTGGCCTAACAGCAAGCTGGCAAAGATTTGCTTCACTGAAGCGTCAAATACAAATGCCGACAGCCATGCGACATGAAGCGGCTGTTCATAACGGCTGTATACTCGTTCCAATAAAGCATCTACCAGATTGCTAACACTGCCCTGCTCGATCATGACCCCTTTCGGCTGGCCGGTGGTGCCTGACGTGTAAATCATATAGGCCAGGTGATGCGGGCGGGCGACAGGGATTAGATTGCTCGCATCCTGTGCTCCCAACTGAGCTTGAACGTCCTCGTCGTCAAGAACTACAGCTCGAACTGTTGATGGCAAGCTGAGCGACAGGTTGGCAACTCTGCTTGTAATCACGACCTTGGCCCCACTGTCTTGGAGCATGTAGTCGATGCGCTCCTGTGGATACACCGTATCCATTGGTACATATGCGCCTCCGGCCTTAAGTACCCCCAGAATGCTCACCAGAATATCCGCAGAACGTTCCAGCAATACGCCAACCGGTTGATCTGCTTCGACCCCTTCCGCTCGTAACACACGAGCCAATTGGTTCGCACGCTCATTCAGCTCAGTGTAGGTCAGCGCGGTGGCCTCAGACACAACTGCTATCCGCTCAGGGTTGCGCTTCGCTTGCTCTTCAAAGCGTTCGCTGAGCGAACGGCCCTGCACCTGTCTGTGTTCAGCACAACGCACACTATGTGCGTTCGGGTCATTAAATACCTCCAGAATCTGCACGGTTTCTTCCGCCGTAATCAGTTCCAACTCACCCAGCTTCGCATCCGGGTTCGCCGCCACCGCTTCAGCCAAACGAATAAAGTGACGCGTCATCCGTTCTACCGTTTCGCGATCGTACAACGCAGTTGCATACTGCAATCCGAACTGGATACCTGCCTCTTCCTCTCTGGCTTCCAGCGTCAAATCAAACTTCGCTGGCGTTTGTTCCAAGCCGTATGGACGGAAGCTCAGATCTGCCAGCTGCAACTCGCCTTCCTCGGTGGTTTGCAGGGTAAACATCGTATCAAACAGCGGATGGCGGCTCATATCCCGCTTCACGTTCAGCTTTTCCACCAGTTCCTCAAATGGGTAGTCCTGATGTTCATAGGCTTGCAGAGCACAAACTTTCACTTCTTCCACGTAGCTGCGGAAGGTATGTTCCGCTGTCGGATAGTTTCGCAATGCCAACGTACCGACGAACATCCCGAGGATCGGTTCCAAATCTGCATGCGGTCGTCCGGCAATCGGTGTGCCGACTACGATGTCCTCTTGCCCGCTGTATTGATGCAAGAGCGCGGTGTACGCTGCCAGCAGCACCATATACAGCGTGGAGCCTGTGTGCGCCGCCAGTTCTTTCAGCCGTTCGCTGACTTCACGTTTCAGTCCAAACACGACCGTATCGCCTGCGGTACTTCGCACCGCCGGACGGGCAAAGTCCGTCGGTAGATCCAGCACAGGCAGTTCACCCCGGAAGGTGTCGAGCCAGTACGCTTCCTGACGTTGCATCCACTCTTGATGGGCTTCACTTTGCTGCCATACCGCATAATCCTTGTACTGTATACGCATTGGCGAAAGCTCTTCACCGTCGTATAAACGGACAAATTCATCGGTCAGTACTCCCATGGACACACCATCCGAGACGATATGGTGCATATCGAGCATGAGCAAATGCTGCGGTTCCTGCTCGGTTCCTTGTACACCCAAATCTACCAAGCCTACCCGCAGCAGCGGAGCGGCTTGCAGATCGAACGGACGTACAAACTGTTGCACACGTTCTTGTGCTTCCTGGCTGACCCTCGTGTCCGCAGTCTCACCCTCTACCTGTACCTTCGTATATTCCACCTCGAACGGCACGGTGTCCTCAATCCATTGCACCGGCTCACTGTCCACCAGCTCAAAGCGGGTACGCAACGTTGCATGGCGGGCGATCAGTTGACGGAACACGTCCTCCACTCGCTTCACGTCCAGCGGACCACTCACTTGCAGCACTGACGGCATGTTGTAGTTCACATCATTCGGGTCGAACTGATGCAGCACATACAGTCGTTTTTGCGCCGAGGAAAGCGGGTAGGAGCTGCGTTCTTCCGTCACCGGAATGGACGCATACGCCACTTGATCCAGACCTTCCATGACCGCTGCCAGTTGTTCAATCGTTGGTGCTTCAAAAATACTGCGCAGTGGAAGCGGCTTGTTCAGCTCCTTGTGAATTTTCGAGGCCAGCGTCGTCGCCCGCAGCGAGTGTCCGCCAATCTCGAAGAAGTTTTCCTTCACACCGACCTGCGCCAGACCCAGCACATCCTGCCAAATGTGCGCCAGCTTCACTTCCACCCATGTCCGCGGTGCGACATAATCCGCTCCGCTTTGCAGGCTGCCTTCCGGTGTTGGCAGTGCCTTGCGGTCGATTTTACCGTTCGGTGTCAACGGCATCTGCTCCAGCTGTACCAAATACGAAGGCACCATGTAGTTTGGAAGCTCCTCGCCCAGTAAGCTGCGTAGCTCACCAGTGCTCACTTCCCGTTCAGCAACATAGTACGCCACCAGTTGGTTTTGCCCCTGTTCGTCCGCTTGTGCCAGTACGATGACCTCTTGTACGTCCTCCACTTTCAAAATTTGTGCCTCGACCTCACCCAGCTCAATCCGATAGCCCCGGATTTTCACCTGATGGTCGATCCGGCCCAAATATTCGATGTTGCCGTCTGGCATCCATCTCGCCAAGTCACCTGTACGGTACATCCTTTCATAGCCCGCTTCGCCAGCCGCAAACGGATTCGATACAAATTTCTCAGCCGTCAGCTCTGGACGATCCAGATAACCCCGAGCCAGACCCGGACCGGACACGCACAGCTCACCCGCTACGCCCACCGGAGCCAAATGTCCATGCACATCCACCATGTATACCCGATGATTCAGCACAGGGCGTCCGATAGAAATCAGCTGTCCGGCTCTCTCATCCTCGGATACGGGCCAGATGGACGTCGCCACCGAGTTTTCGGTTGGACCGTAGCCGTTGTAGTACGCCACTTGATCCTTCCACTTGTATACCAATTCTGTTGAAGTTGCAGAACCCGCAGTGAACAGAATACGCAGGTTTGGCATCCGTTCCGGCTCCAGATACACCGCATAGGTCGGCGGCAAAGCAGCCACGGTGATTTGATGATCCGCCATATATTGCTCAAACCGCTCGTAATTCAAAATCGTTTCTGACGTTGGCACATACAACGTGGCTCCGCAGAACAGCGCCTGGAAGATTTCCCAGCAAGCCGCATCAAACGAGTAGCTGGCGAACAGCAACGCATGATCCGACGTGCTCATCCGAAGCGTCTGATCAAAATACGTTTTCAGATTGCATAGCCCGTGATGCTCGAGCATTACGCCCTTCGGCTGCCCCGTCGTACCCGACGTATAAATCACATACGCCAAATCGTTCGGACCGGACCACGGCTCCAAGTTGGAATCATCCTCGTGGTACACCGTTTGCTCTCCATCTAACACCAGCACGTGACCGTTGATAGCTACTTTGTCTACCAGATGGCTTTGCGTCAACAACAGCTTCGCCCCTGAGTCGTCCAGCATGTAGCGGATACGCTCCTCTGGATACGTCGGATCGATTGGGACATATGCACCCCCGGCTTTCAAAATCCCGAAGATGCCCACGATCATGTCCACCGAACGCTCGGTCATCAGACCCACCAGACGATCCTTCGTCACGCCTTGATTACGCAAGGTGCGCGCCAGACGATTCGCACGTGCATTCAGCTCGCGATAGGTCAACTGCTCTCCTTCGAAGAACAACGCTGCCTGCTCCGGTGTCTGCGCCGTTTGTGTCTCGAACAAGCCATGAATCGTTTGCTCGCTCGGATACTCAGCAGCTGTATTTCCCCATACGCTGAGAATTTGCTCACGCTCCTGCTCACTTACCATATCCAGCTCCTGCACCCGAATGTCCGGCTTCGCCACCACCTGCTCCAACAGCTGTATCAGATGGCCCTGAGTCCGTTCAACGGCTTCACGATCATATAACTTCGCATTGTATTCAAATCGGATTTTCATCGCTTCCTGCGGCATAACGACCAGATTGAAATCATAGTTGGTTTGTTCAATCATGCCGGCATTGCGAATTTCAAAATCCGACTCTGCACCTTCGCCAAGTTGCTCGACCTGCTCCTCCACCGGATAGTTTTCAAACACGATAATGTGGTTGATCAGATCTTGCTTTTGCTCGCTCAAGGCTTGAATTTCATACAGCGGATACGTTTCATAATCTTGAGAAGTCAGCGCCTGCTTCTGATTCGTTCTGATCATGTCGGCAAAGGTGTCCTCAGCCCCACTGCGGATACGTATTGGAATGGTGTTAATGAACAAGCCCACCATATTTTCGATCCCCGGAATATCCGCTGGACGACCAGACACTACACCGCCAAAAACAGCGTCGTCACTACCGTTGTACTTTTGAAGCAGTAAGCCCCAGGCCGTTTGCAGCAACGTATTCGGGGTCACGTGGTGCTGCTTGGCCACCATTTCCATACGTCCGGTCAAGTCCTTGCCCAGATCGCATAGGATATGCTCAAATTGTGCACCGTCCGCTTTCACGCCTACTTTTCCGGTCGGAATCGAAGTTTGCTGATCATAGCCGAGCAAATAATCCTTCCAGTACGCAGCTGCTGCTTCTACATCCTGTGCTTCAAGCCACTCAATATACTGACTGTATGGAGTAACTGGGGCAAGCTTCGGTTCTCTATGCTCCACGGCTGCAAAATAAGCCTCAAACACCTCATCCGTGACTAACGCCACACACCAGCCATCCATCAAGATGTGATGAGAGCTCCACACAAAATAATAATCCTCATCACCTGTTCGTAAAATCGCCACGCGCATCAACGCATCCTGGGACAAATCGAATCCGGCTGCCTTGTCCTTGCGAATAAATTCCTTCACATACGCGTCACGCTCCTGCTCATTCAGATGACGCAAATCTTCACATCTAAAACCAACATCCTTGCGGCGGAAAATAACCTGCACAGGCTCATCCTGCCAACCGCTGATGAAATTGGCTCTAAATATCTCATGCCGCTGTGCCAAATGATTCAAGCTATCTTGGAAAATATCCGCTTGGAAGCGTCCGTGCAAATCAAAGGTCGTTTGTTCAAAATAAGCACCTGACTCTGCATCCATCAGACTATGGAACAACATGCCTTTTTGCATCGGCGTCAGCGCATATACATTTTCCAGTTCCCCCATGTCACGTGTCCGTTCTACCAACTGATCCAGCTCGGCCATGGTTACATTTTTAAGCATGACATCGCTTGGCGTCAGCTCTTGCTGTTTGCGGCCTGTGCAATGCGCAATGATTTCCCGCAAGCTGGTTCGGAACTCTTCGGCTAACTGCTCCATCGTTTCATGGCGATATTCCTGCTTGCTGTAGCTGATCGTCAATTGCAGCTCGCCTTCTGAAATCAGTCCGTTCATATCCAGCGTGTGCGTTCTAGCTGCATGGGCGCTAAGCTCTGCACCGCTAGAGTAAGGAGATACGCCAATGGATTGATTTTGCATATCTTGGTCAAATTGTCCCAAATAGTTAAAGCTGATTTCAGGTTCTGTCACAAAACGCTCTTGCTCACGTGCTGCGGACAGGTATCTCAAAATCCCGTAGCCAATGCCCTTTTGCGGAATGCGGCGTAGCCCTTCTTTCACATGTTTGATGAGCTGTGAAAGGTCTTGCCCTACGCTCATATCCAGCACAACTGGGAATTGAGTCGTAAACCAGCCCACGGTGCGCGTAATATCCAGTTCTGGCAAAATGGACTCCCGTCCATGACCTTCCAGGCTCACGAGCACTCGTTCCAGGCCCGCCCAGCGATGAATAGTCAGTCCCAATGCGGTAAGCAGCAAATCATTCATATCCGTGTTGTAGGCACGATGCGCCTGTTTTAACAGCTGCTCCGTTTCCTGAGCTGTCCACGTGACTGTAATGTTCTCGCTGTCCCTATTCAAGGAATGAGAATGGGATTCGTCTTTTGGAAGCGGCTGATATACGCCTTGTTCCATTTCCTGCCAGAATGCGAGTTCTGCTACCATTGCCGGACTGTTCGCATATTGAGACTGCCCATCAGCCCAGGTGCGGAACGAATCCGTTTTGTGCGGAAGACGAGCCGCTTGTCCGTTCAATGCCTGCTCGTAGGCGGTCGTAATATCCTCGAACAAAATGCGCCAAGATACGGTATCCACCACTAAGTGATGAATAGCCATCAGCAAATGATCTCCATCCGGGCAATGGAACAGCCCCAGCTTCACCAGCGGTCCTTCGCTTAAATGAATACCCGCTTGAATTTCATTCACTTTGGCCTCGATTGCCGCAGATACCTCAGACTCATTTCTGAAGTCGGCCCGATCCAGCGTATACAGCTCGCCCTCCCCAACCGCGCGGTTCCAAGCTTCATATCCGTACTCACTAGGACGGAAAATGATACGCAGTGCGTCGTGATGGCTCACGACGTGATCCATCGCCGTGCGCAGGGCCGCTTCATCAAAACCGTCCTTGCTATGCAGCATAATGGACTGGTTATGATGATGAGCATCCGTCAGGTTCTGCTCAAAGAACCATCGTTGAACAGGTGTCAGTTTCACAGCGCCCTCCACTTCGCCCTGATCCGCCAATCTGGTCACCGATTGGACTTTCAGTGCCAATGCAGACACGGTTGGATGACTGAACAGGTCTTTCATCTCCAGTCGATAACCTGCTTGCAGCAATCGAGATGATACTTGCAAGGCCTTGATCGAATCGCCACCCAGTTCAAAGAAGTTATCCTGCGTGCCTACTGCTTCCACGCCGAGCACCCCGGCCCATACCGCAGCCAGTACTTGCTCCACCGTGGTACGCGGTGCCACATAGGCTGCACCCGTATGGATGCTTCCTTCCGGTTCCGGCAAGGCCTTGCGGTCGATTTTGCCGTTGCTGGTCAGCGGGATCGTCTCCAGTCGCATCAGACGTGCCGGCACCATGTGCGCTGGCAGCCCGGCTTCCAGCTCGGCCTGTACCTCCTCGATCCGCAGCTCGGTTTCTCCTGTGATGTACCCGCACAAATACTTGTGTCCACGTTCGTCCGTCCGGTCGATGACTACCGCTTGACGCACGCCTGGCACCCGCTGGATCGCCGTTTCAATCTCGCCCAGCTCAATCCGGTAGCCCCGGATTTTGACCTGATAATCCATCCGGCCGATAAAGTCCACATTGCCGTCCGGCATCCACCGCGCCAAGTCGCCTGTGCGGTACAATCGTTCACCTGGCACGAACGGATTCGCTACGAATTTCTCGGCTGTCAGGTCCACACGATTCAGGTAGCCTCGTGCCACCCCGGCACCGCCAATGCACAGCTCGCCCAGTACACCGATCGGCACCGGATTCAGCTGGCTGTCCACAATGTAAAACCGTGCATTCAGCCACGCCTGACCAATCGGTACATTGCCGCTACTTGGCAGCTTCGACAGTTCTTCGTCGTAGAAGCTGGAGTCGATCGCCGCTTCCGTGACACCATAGCTGTTTATCATGCGAATATCTGCGCCAAATCGTTCTTGCAGCACCCGATAATCTGTCACGCTGCAGCTATCCGAGCTGGTAATCAGCAATTCCAGACTGCTCATGTCCAGTCCCTGTTCATGCACATGCTGCATAAACGGTACGATCAGGGCCGGGGTCGATTCGAACACCGTAATCTGATAGTCGCGAATCCAGCCATATAGACGGCTTGGATCAATCCGGTCGTCCTTCGGACAGATGACCATCGTGCCGCCGTTATAGAACACCCGTGCGATATCCCCGACGAATACGTCGAAGGAGAAGCTTGCCAATTGCAGCAACCGTACCGGGAACTGGTTCAGACGGTAATCCCGGCGATAGGCCGCAGCTGTATTCACCAAGCTGCGATGCTCAATCATGACGCCCTTCGGACGTCCCGTTGTCCCGGACGTGTAGATCACATACGCCAGATCCTGCGGTTCGTTGATGTGCTCGATATCCGCGGCATCCCCGGTATACAGCGACTCATTGTCCAGCGCCAGTACGGTACGCAGACTTAGTCCCGTTGCGGGTTCGACTGTAGCTTCGCTTTCATCCAGCCAGACCTGTGCACGCTCCTGTAAACCCGTTTGGGTCAACAGTACCGTCGCACCACTGTCCTCCAGCATGAAACGAATACGTTCGGACGGATAATCTGCATCCAATGGCACATACGCACCGCCGGCCTTCCATACCGCCAATACACCGACCAGCATGTCCACCGAACGTTCACTCAAAATGCCGACAATCGACTCGCGTCCAATGCCTTCATTTCGCAATCTACGGGCCAATTGGTTCGCACGCTCGTTCAGTGTGCGGTACGTCAGTTGTTGCTCCTCGTACACCACCGCCACGTGATCCGGTACCAGCTGCGCTTGTTCTTCCACAAAGGTGTGGAACAAGGCTCCTGCTTCAACTGCAGCAACATCCGTTACTCCCAAATCTCCAAAACCATAGATGATTTGTGCCTTTTCCTCCACAGTCACCATATCCAAAGCTGCCAGTGGCTGCTGCGGATGCAGGGTAATTGCACGAACAAGCTCGGTAAAATGCTGTGCCAATCGCGCGATCGTTTCAGGCTTGTACAGCGCCGTGCTGTATTCCAGACTGCACAGAATGCCTTCTGGCTGCTCCACTGCATCCAAGGTCAGATCAAATTTGGCCGTATGATTGTCCGTCGGATACGTTTTAAAGGTCAGACCCTCCAGCTCGAACTCCTGCTGCTCAAATGTTTTCAGCTCAAACATCGTGTCAAACAGCGCATTCCGGCTCGTATCCCGCGTTAAATTCAGTTTTTCAACCAGTTCTTCAAAAGGATATTCCTGATGCTCATACGCACTGAGCGCATGCTCTTTGACCTCTTGCAAGTAGTCCAGGAACGTTTTGTCGCCAGCCGGATAATTGCGGATCGCCAGCGTGTTGAGGAATACGCCTACCAAGCCCTCCAGTTCCGCATGCGGTCTTCCGGCAATCGGCGTGCCGACGATGATATCTTCCTGTCCCGAATATTTATGCAAAAGCGTGCTATACGCGGCCAGCAACACCATGTACAAGGTGGAGCCGGTTTGCGCAGCCAGCTGTTTCAACTGCTCGCTATCCTCCAGGCTGATCGCAAATTCCAATCGAGCTCCTTCCTGACGCTGTACGGCTGGTCTTGCAAAATCCGTAGGCATATCCAGCGCCGGAATGTCACCAGCCATGGTTTTCAGCCAATAGCTTTCCTGCTCACGAAGACGTTCACTTTGCATATCGGCATGCTGCCAAACCGCATAGTCCTTGTACTGGATGCGCAGTGGCGGCAGTTCCTTACCTTCATACAATTGAGAGAACTCCTGCACGATAATTCCTTCAGTCACGCCATCCGAAATAATATGGTGCATGTCATAGAGCATAACGTGACGCTCCGGTCCGGTTTCCACCAGTTGAACCCGCAGCAATGGTGCTTGTGCGAGATCAAATGCGCGTACAAAGTCCAGTGCATACTGCTGGGTCTCTTCTTCGCTTGCCTGCACATGCTCCACGTTGAATGTGACGCCCGATTCAATCCGTTGAATAACCTCACCATCCACCATGTCGAATCGGGTTCGCAGGGCTTCATGGCGGGCAATCAGCTGGCGGAAGGCTTGCTCCAGTCGCGTTTTATCCAAGGAACCTTCAATGATCAAAGCGCCTGGCATATTGTAGCTAACCTCTCCGCCTTCCAGGTGACTCAGAACGTACATCCGTTTTTGCGCCGAGGACACGGGATAATATACGCGCTCCTCCGCAACAGGGATGGATACATACGTTTGCTGCGTCTGAACTTCTCCCATCACCTGTACCAGTTGCTCAATCGTCGGATATTGGAAAATATCTCGCAGCGCCAGCTTGTAATTCAGCTCCTGATGAATTTTCGCCATCAGTGTTGTCGCGCGCAGAGAATGTCCTCCCACTTCAAAGAAGTTATCCTGGATGCCTATCTGCCGATGATTCAAAACGCTTTGCCAAATACGTACCAGTCGCTCTTCCAGCAGTGTCCGCGGTGCCACGTACGCTGTGCCTCCTTCGAGGCGCGCTTCCGGCGCAGGCAACGCTTTGCGGTCAATTTTCCCGTTTGGTGTCAGCGGGAAATGATCCAGTTGTACGACATATGTCGGGATCATATAACCCGGCAGCTTGGGCTGCAGCAGGTTGCGCAGCTCTGGCAAATTCAGCGCATCAGAGGCTACGACATACGCACACAAATCCTTGTCTCCATCTTCGTTTTCCCAGGCGGTGACGATGGCTTTCTCAATGCCATCCACGGTCAGCAGCTGTGCTTCCACCTCGCCCAGTTCAATCCGGAAGCCCCGGATTTTGACCTGATCATCCATCCGGCCGATAAAGTCCACATTCCCATCCGGCATCCACCGCGCCAAATCACCTGTGCGGTATAATCGTTCACCCGCTACATATGGATTCGCTACGAATTTCTCGGCCGTCAGGTCTGCACGGTTCAGGTAGCCTCGTGCCACCCCGGCTCCGCCAATGCACAGTTCACCCAGTACGCCGATCGGCACCGGATTCAGCTGGCTGTCCACGATGTAGAAGCGGGCGTTCAGCCACGCCTGGCCAATCGGCACATGGCCGCTGCTTGGCAGCTTCGACAGCTCTTCATCATAGAAGCTAGAGTCGATTGCCGCTTCTGTGACGCCGTAACTATTCATAATGCGAATATCCGCGCCAAACCGTTCTTGCAGCACCCGGTAATCTGTCACGCTGCAGCTATCCGAGCTGGTGATCAGCAGTTCCAGACTGCTCATGTCCAGCCCCTGTTCATGCACATGCTGCATAAACGGTACGATCAGGGCTGGGGTCGATTCGAACACTGTAATCTGGTAATCGCGAATCCAGTCATACAAACGGCTAAAATCAATCCGATCGTCTTTCGGACAAATGACCATCGTGCCGCCGTTATAGAGCGTCCGCGCGATATCCCCGACGAATACGTCGAACGAGAAGCTCGCCAGCTGCAGCAGTCGTACCGGGAACTCGCTCAAACGGTAATCTCGGCGATACGCCGCAGCCGTATTGACCAAGCTGTGATGCTCAATCATGACCCCTTTCGGACGTCCTGTTGTCCCGGACGTGTAGATCACATACGCCAGATCCTGCGGTTCGTTGATGTGATCGACGTCTGTGGTATCTCCGATGTACAGCGACTCATCGTCCAACGCCAGTACGGTATGCAGACGCAGCACTGTTGCCGGTTCGGATGCTGCTTCGCTGTCAGACTTCGAATCTGATTTCAAGCTTACGCCTTCACTAAGGCGGTCTCTTTCCATCGTTTCAGCGCTAACCGCCGTCTCCAGCTCACTCTCATTCTTTCCTTCGCCCAGAGCCCATTGGCTTTCATTCAGCCAACCCAGTGCACGCTCCTGCAAGCCCGTTTGGGTCAACAGTACCCTCGCACCACTGTCCTCCAGCATGAAACGAATACGTTCGGACGGATAGTCTGCATCCAGCGGCACGTACGCACCGCCGGCCTTCCACACCGCCAGTACGCCGATCAACATATCCACCGAGCGTTCACTCAAGATGCCAACCATCGACTCGCGTCCAACGCCTTCGTTCCGCAATCTCCGCGCCAATTGGTTCGCACGCTCGTTCAGTTTCCGGTACGTAAGCTGCTGCTCCTCGTACACCACCGCCACATGATCCGGTACAAGCTGCGCCTGTTCTTCCACAAAGGTATGGAATAAGGCTTCTGCCTCGACTACAGCAACATCCGATACCCCCACATCTCCAAATCCATGGATGATTTGTGCTTTTTCCTCGGCAGGTACCATCTCCAAAGCTGCCAGTGGCTGTTGTGGATGCAGTGTAATTGCACGTACGAGTTCGGTAAAATGCTGCGCCAATCGCGCAATCGTTTCAGGCTTGTACAGCGCCGTGCTGTATTCCAGACGGCACAGAATGCCTTCTGGCTGCTCTATTGCATCCAAGCTCAGATCAAATTTGGCCGTATTATTTTCCAGCGGATACGAATTCAGGATCAGACCTTCCAGCTCGAACTCCTGCTGCTCCAATGTTTTCAACTCAAACATCGTGTCAAACAGCGCATTTCGACTCGTATCCCGCGTCAAATTCAGCTTTTCAACCAACTCTTCAAAAGGATAGTCCTGATGCTCATAAGCACTGAGCGCATGCTCCTTCACCTCTTGCAGATAATCCAGAAACGATTGGTCGCTAGACGGATAATTGCGGATTGCCAGCGTGTTGATGAAGACACCTACCAGGCTCTCCAGTTCCGCATGCGGTCTTCCAGCAATCGGCGTGCCGACTACGATATCTTCTTGGCCTGTGTATTTATGCAAGAGCGTAGTGTACGCCGCCAGCAGCACCATATACAAGGTTGCGCCTGTTTGTCCCGCCAGTTCTTTCAGGCGTTCGCTAACTTCACGCTCCAGTCCGAATTCGATCGTATCCCCTGCCGTACTCTGCACCGCCGGACGGGCAAAGTCGGTTGCCAGATCCAGCACAGGCACGCCGCCCCGGAAGGTACCCAGCCAGTACGCTTCCTGACGCTGCATCCACTCCTGATGGGCTTCGCTTTGCTGCCATACCGCATAATCCTTGTACTGAATCCGCAATGCCGGTAGCTCTTCACCGCCATACAAGCGGACAAATTCATCGGTCAGTACCTCCATCGACACACCATCCGAAACGATATGATGCATGTCGAGCATGAGTAAATGCTGGGATTCCTGCTCTGCTCCTTGTGCGCCCAGATCCACCAAGCCCACCCGCAGCAGCGGTGCAGCTTTCAGATCGAACGGACGCACAAACTGCCGTACCCGTTCTTGTGCTTCCTGGCTGACCGTCGTGTCCGTAGCTGTATCCAAATCTGTAGATGTGTCCTGATCTGTATCCGTAGTTGCACGCTCTGCCTGTACCTTCGTATATTCCACCTCGAACGGCACGGTGTCCTCAACCCATTGCATCGGCTCATTGTCCACCAGCTCAAAGCAGGTACGCAAGGTTGCATGGCGATCGATCAGTTGACGGAACACGTCTTCTACTCGTTTCACATCCAGCGGACCGCTCACTTGCAGCACCGACGGCATGTTGTAGTTCACATCACTTGGATCAAACTGATGCAGCACATACAGTCGTTTTTGCGCCGAAGATAACGGGTAGAAGCTGCGTTCTTCCGTTACCGGAATGGACGCATAGGTTACTTGATCCAGACTTTCTAACACCGTTGCCAGTTGCTCAATCGTTGGTGCTTCAAAAATACTGCGTAGTGGAAGCGGCTTGTTCAGCTCCTTGTGAATTTTCGAGGCCAGTGTCGTCGCCCGCAGCGAGTGTCCGCCAATCTCGAAGAAGTTTTCCTTCACACCAACCTGCGTGAGACCCAGTACATCCTGCCAAATGTGCGCCAGTTTCACTTCCACCCACGTCCGCGGTGCGACATAATCGGCTCCGCTTTGCAGGCTGCCTTCCGGTGCTGGCAGGGCTTTGCGGTCAATTTTGCCATTTGGACTCAGTGGCATCTGCTCCAGCTGTACAAAGTACGATGGCACCATGTAGCTTGGCAGTTCTCGGCCCAGCTCACTTCTCAGCTCGCTGGCGCCGAGCTCTTGTCCGGCGACATAGTAGGCCACCATTTGTTTTTGTCCCGTCTCATCCGCACGCGCCGTGACCACGGCTTCGCGTACCGATTCCACTTGGAGCAGCTGCGATTCGACCTCGCCCAGCTCAATTCGGTACCCGCGGATTTTGACTTGATGGTCGATCCGGCCCAAATATTCAATGTTGCCGTCTGCCATCCATCTCGCCAAATCACCTGTACGGTACATCCGCTCATACCCGGCTTCCCCGCCGGCAAACGGATCGGCTACGAATTTCTCCGCCGTCAGCTCCGGTCGGTTCAGATAGCCTCGGGCTACGCCGACACCGCCGATGCACAGTTCGCCCGCAACCCCGATCGGCTGCAATTGCTCCGTGCCTTCCTTCACGATGTACAGACGAATATTCTGAATCGGTTTCCCGATCGGAATAACCGAATAGGTTTCATTAAGCTCGCAATCGAAGTACGATACGTCCACCGTCGCTTCGGTTGGACCATACAGGTTGATCAGCTTCGCTCCAGCCAGGCTCGACACGAGCCGTTGGAACCGCGCCACATGCTGTGGCGGCAACGCTTCGCCGCTGGCAAAGACATGGCGCAGCGTTCCCAGCTTCGCTTGCATCACTTCCCGTGGCTGCTGCTCCACGTACTCCAGGAACGCATGCAGCATAGCGGGTACAAAGTGCATCGTGCTCACGCCATCGCGGGCAATCGTATCGACGATGTCTTCCGGGTTCTTTTCCCCACCTACCGATAGCAAGCTCACCTTCGAGCCGACCAGCGACCACCAGAACAGCTCCCACACCGACACGTCGAACGTGAAGGCGGTCTTTTGCAGGATCGTATCTTCCGCACTCAAGCCATAACGATCATGCATCCACAAAATTCGGTTCAGCACGGAATGGTGCTCCACCATCACGCCCTTCGGTTTTCCCGTGGAGCCGGAGGTGTAGATGACATAGGCTACATGGTGTGGCCCAGCCAGTGGCTCCAGATTCGAACCGTCTTCGTGGTAAATGTCCTCGCGATCCTGCTCATGACGATCCAGCACCAGCACCTGGCCGTCAAAACTCAGTGAGGCTTGCTCGGCCAAATGCGATTGCGTCAGCACCAGCTTCGCGCCCGAGTCCTCCAGCATAAAGCGGATGCGGTCCGCCGGATATTCCGGATCAATGGGCACGTAGGCTCCGCCTGCTTTGAGGATCGCATAAATGCCTACGATCATGTCCAGAGAGCGCTGAACCAGTATGCCTACAGGCTGATCCGGTTCAACACCTTCCGTACGCAGCGTCCGAGCCAAACGGTTCGCGCGCTCATTCAACTCCGCGTAGGTCAGCGACTCCGACCCGAATATCACCGCTGCCTGATCCGGTGTATCCGCGGCCTGCTGCTCAAACAATGCGCTTAGCGTTTGATCTTGCGGATAGGCTGCGGCCGTATCTCCCCAGACCTGAACGATCTGCGCCTGCTCTTCCGGTGTCACCAATTCCAACTCATTTACTCGGATATGCGGATTGTCGATAATTTGCTCGATGACATGCAGTACATGTCCCTGCATCCGCTCTATCGTAGACCGATCGTATACATTGGCGTTATATCTGAACATGATGCGGAAAAGCTCATCGGGCATCACAATCAGGTCCAGATCATAGTTCGTTTGCTCGACAACCTCTACATTCGTAATTTCAAAAGCGGACGGACGAACTTCACCCAGCTGCTCGACTTGCTCCTCTACCGGATAATTCTCAAATACCATAATGTGGTTAATCAGATGCTGCTTCTGCTCGGTCAATGCCTGAATTTCATACAGCGGGAAGCTGTCATAGGCTCCCGAGGCCAGTGCCTGTTCCTGCGTTTTCCGCATCACTTCCACAAAAGTGGCATTCCGTTCACTTTGAATCCGCACCGGAATCGTATTAATGAACAAACCGATCATATGCTCTACGCCGGCAATATCTGTTGGACGTCCAGATACGACACTACCGAAAATAACATCCTCATTGTTGTTATATTTCTGCAAAATAAGGCCCCACACGCTCTGCATCAGCGTATTAATCGTGACCTGCTGCTGCTTCGCAATCCGGTGTATGGCTTCGCTCCACGTTGGATCCAGATCTACCGTTATTTTTTCAGAGATATATTTGCTGGTGTCGCTTGTTGTAGTGGATACAGTATGATCTCCGCTGTCCGCCACTTGGTCTTTCGATGAAGTATCCGATCCAGGTAACAACGTCTGCTGTTCAAAGCCGGCCAAATAGCTGCTCCAATAATCTTTTGCTGCACGCTCATCCTGACGCCCCAGCCATTCGATATATTGGCCATATGGTGTGATCGGAGCAAGCTCCGGCTGCTTCTGCTCCAGCAATGCAAAGTACGTACCAAACACTTCACCAGTAACTAGCGATAAGCACCAGCCGTCCATGACAATGTGATGGAAGCTCCATACCAAGTGATACGTTTCTTCATGGGTCTGCAATACCTGTACGCGCATGAGGGCATCCGTACCAAGATTAAAGCCTCTAGCCTGGTCCTCTTGCTTAAACGCCTGGATATACGCCTGTTGCTCCGCTTCCTGCATTTCCCGTATATCCTGGAAAGAAAGGTCGCTATCTTTGTGGCGGAACACGATCTGCAATGGCTCCTGACTGTGTCCTGTCTCAAACATATGGAAATTCGTTCGCAGCGCTTCATGACGCTGTGTCAGTACATCCAGACTCTTGCGGAAAACAGCCACATCAAAGCTGCCTTTTTGATCAAACGAGGCTTGCTGGAAGTAGGCGCCTGACTCCGGCTCCATCAAGCTATGGAAAAGCATCCCCTTCTGCATAGGCGAAAGAGCATACACATTTTCCAGCTCGCCCACAGAAGCTGTTTGCTCCGTCAATTGCTCCAGTTGCTCCAGTGTCAAGCCCTTGAACAATACATCGCTTGGTGTTAGCTCACTCCGCTCTTTGGAGGCACAATGAGCGATCACTTCTTGCAAGCTTTCCTGCAGCAACTGCGCAAATTTTTCTACATTTTGCTGATGATATACCTTACTGTCATAGCGAATTTCCAGTGTCAGCGCGCCCGCTGTAATCATTCCGTTCACATTCAGCGGATGCTCCAGTACGGTATGATTACTCATCGGCTCTCCACCTGGATGTGAAGACAGAACGATATCCCCATTTTCCAAGTCCTGATCAAATTGTCCCAAATAGTTAAAGCTAATTTCAGGCTGCAAGGCAAGGGAATGATTGGCATCATCCTGAGACATATATTTCAAAATGCCGTAGCCAATGCCCTTATGCGGCACATGACGCAGGTCTTCCTTCACCCGCTTGATTCGCTGCCCTACTTCCGCCTTTCCGTCCACACCCAGCAGCACCGGATATTGGCTTGTAAACCAGCCCACGGTACGGGTGATGTCGATATCTGGAACAATGGCTTCCCGGCCATGTCCCTCCAGATTGACCAGCACGCGCTCCTGACCGCTCCAGTTATATACCGCTGTGCCGAGTGCGGTTAACAGCAGATCATTGACCTCGGTGTGGTACGCACGGTGTGCTTCCTGCAGCAGCAGTCGTGTTTCCTGTTCGGTCCAAGCCACGGTCACCGTCGCAGTGTCTCGGATTAGAGAATGTTGTCCCTCTGCTCTCTCTTGATCCTTAGGCAACGATGCAACTTCCGTTTGGGCAAGACGGTGCCAGTATTCGCGTTCGTCTTCGATGGCCGGACTATTCGCATATTGTGATAAGCACTCTGCCCAAGTGGAGAACGAGTCCGTTTTATATGGCAAACGAATGGCTTCTCCACGAACCGCCTGCTTATATCCAGTCGCGAAATCCTCAAACACAATCCGCCATGAAATCCCGTCTACGACCAAATGATGAATCGCAATCAGTAAATGATCTCCATCCATGCAGCGGAAAAGTCCCAGCTTCACCAACGGCCCTTCGTCCAGATGAATGGAGCTTTGGATGGCGTTGGCTTTCATTTCAATTGCTGCTGCAACATCTGCAATGTTTTGCACATCCGTCAGATCAACAACGTCTAGACTATACAGCTCGCCTTCGTTCAAACCGCGATTCCACGCTTCATAGCCCTGTTCGGTCTGACGGAAGACCATACGTAGCGCATCATGATGCTCCGTTACCTTGGTCACCGTTTGATGCAATGCGGCTTCATCAAAGCCTTGTGCTCTATATAGCATCACCGACTGGTTAAAATAATCCGGCTCTGCTGATGATTGTCCAAAGAACCATTGTTGAATCGGAGTCAGCTTGACGCTTCCCGAAACCACCCGCTGATCGGCTGTACGGCTGACCTTGTGTACATAACCACTCAGCAGCGAGACAGAAGGATATTGGAACAAATCCTTCATGTCCAGCTTGTAGCCCGCTTGCAGCAAACGGGAGGATACCTGGATTGCTTTGATCGAATCGCCGCCCAGATCAAAGAAATTATCCAAAATCCCGACTCTCTTCGCCCCCAACACGGCCTGCCAAATGGACACTAACGTCTGCTCCAGCGCTGTGCGCGGCTCTACATAGTTTGCTCCGCTTTGCAGGCTGCCTTCTGGTGCTGGCAGGGCCTTGCGGTCGATTTTACCGTTAGGTGTCAGTGGCATTTGCTCCAGCTGGATGAAATACGAAGGCACCATGTAGTTTGGTAGCTCCTCACCCAGTAAGCTGCGCAGCTCACCCGCGCTCACTTCCCGTTCAGCGACATAGTACGCCACCAGTTGGTTTTGCCCCTGCTCGTCCGCCTGGGCCAGTACGATGACCTCTTGTACATCCTCCACTTTCAAAATTTGTGCATCGACCTCACCCAGCTCGATCCGATAGCCCCGGATTTTCACCTGATGGTCGATCCGGCCCAAATATTCGATATTTCCGTCTGGCATCCATCTCGCCAAGTCACCTGTACGGTACATTCGTTCATACCCTGCTTCACCAGCCGCAAACGGATTCGATACAAATTTCTCAGCCGTCAGCTCTGGGCGATCCAGATAACCCCGAGCCAGACCCGGACCGGACACGCACAACTCACCCGCAACGCCTACCGGAGCCAAATGTCCATGCACATCCACCATGTATACCCGATGATTCGGCACAGGGCGTCCGATAGAAATCAGCTGTCCGGCTCTCTCATCCTCGGATACGGGCCAGATGGACGTCGCCACCGAATTTTCGGTGGGACCGTAGCCGTTGTAGTACGCCACCTGATCCTTCCACTTGTATACCAATTCTGTTGAAGATGCAGAACCCGCAGTGAACAGAATACGCAGGTTTGGCATCCGTTCTGGCTCCAGATAGACCGCATAGGTCGGTGGCAAAGCGGCCACGGTGATTTGATGATCCGCCATATATTGCTCAAACCGCTCGTAGTTCAAAATCGTCTCTGACGTTGGTACATACAGTGTGGCTCCACAGAACAGTGCCTGGAAGATTTCCCAGCAAGCCGCATCAAACGAATAGCTGGCGAACAGCAACGCATGATCCGACGTACGGATCTTGAGCGTCTGATCAAAATACGTTTTCAGATTGCACAGCCCGTGATGCTCGAGCATTACGCCCTTCGGCTGCCCCGTCGTACCCGACGTATAGATCACATATGCCAGATCGTCCGGACCGGACCACGGCTCCAAATTGGAATCATCCTCGTGGTACACCGTTTGCTCCCCATCCAACACCAGCACCTGACCGTCGATAGCCGCTTTGTCCACCAGATGGTTTTGCGTTAACAACAGCTTCGCACCCGAGTCGTCCAGCATATAGCGGATACGCTCCTCTGGATACGTCGGATCGATGGGCACATATGCACCCCCGGCTTTTAAAATCCCGAAGATACCTACGATCATGTCCACCGAGCGCTCGGTCATCAGACCCACCAGACGATCTTTCGTCACGCCTTGACTGCGCAAGGTACGAGCTAATCGATTGGCGCGTGCATTCAGCTCGCGATAGGTCAACTGCTCTCCTTCGAAGAACAGTGCTGTCTGCTCCGGCGTCTGCGCGGTTTGCGCCTCGAACAAGCCATGGATCGTTTGCTCGCTTGGATACTCGGTCGCCGTATCTCCCCATACGCTGAGAATTTGCTCACGCTCCTGCGTGGTTACCATATCCAGCTCATGCACGCGAATGTCCGGCTTCGCTGTCACCTGTTCCAGCAACTTCACCAGATGACCTCGAATTTGCTCTACGCTTTCCCGTTCAAATGCCAAGGCATTATAACCAAAGTTCATGTGAATAGTGTTGCCCGGCAGCACCACCAAGTTAAAGTCATAGTTGGTCTGCTCGACAGACTCGGCTCCTGTGATCGTGAAGCTGGACTCTTCACCGCTGCCTAATTGCTCAATTTGCTCCTCTACCGGATAGTTCTCAAAAATAAGAATATGATTGATCAAATCCTGCTTAAGCTCCGACAGCCCCTGAATTTCATATAACGGATACGTATCATAGGCATGGGAAGCAATGGATTGCTCTTGGGTTTGCTTCATCACGTCTGAGAATAAACTGTCCACTTGACTGCGGATGCGTACAGGAATGGTATTGATAAACAGACCAATAATGTGCTCCACATTCGGAATGTCTGCCGGACGTCCAGATACCACGCTGCCAAACACCACATCATCTGTGCCATTATATTTTTGCAGCAAAAGGCTCCAAACCGTCTGCATCAACGTATTCATCGTCACCTGATAACGCTTGGCTACGCGCTGAATGCCAGCCGTTAGATCCGCACCTAAGTCAAAATCCAGACGCTCCGCCTGATACCCCGTCTTACCCTGGATTTTTGCCTGTGGCAAGCGGGACTGCTCCTCATATCCTTCCAGAACCTTGCTCCAGTAACCTGATGCGGCCTGACGATCCTGTTGTTCCAGCCATTCGATATATTGACTGTACGGCGTTACAGGTGCCAGTTCCGGCTGCTTATGGGCCAGTATCGCAAAATAACTCGCAAACACTTCGTTTGTCACCAGCGACAAGCACCAGCCGTCCATGACGATATGGTGGAAGCTCCACACAAAACGGTACGAATCCTCACCTGTGCGCAAAACAGCCACACGCATCAAAGCATCTTGCGCCAGATCAAAGCCTCTTTGCTTGTCTTGGCGCGTATATTCGAGGATGTACTCGTTTTGCCGCTCTTGCTCCATATCCCGCAAATCCTCCACATACAGTTCGCTGCGCTTATTGCGGTACACGACCTGAAGCGGTTCATCTTTCCAGCCGCTGTAGAAGTTCGTGCGCAGTACCGTATGCCGCTGCATTAATACATCCAAACTGGCCGCAAACGCATCGACATTAAAATGTCCCTGCAGATCAAAGGATGCCTGTTCAAAATAAGCTCCTGATTGCGAGTCCATCAGATTGTAAAAGAGCATGCCCTTTTGCATCGGCGTCAGCGCGTATACATTTTCCAGCTCCCCTATACGTGCAGCCTGTTCCGCAATTTGTTCCAGTTCTCCAGTCGTCAGACCTTTAAAGGACACATCACTCGGCGTCAGCTCCGGCTGTTCCTGAGCGACGCAATGTGTAATCACCTCTTGCAAAGCGGATTGCAGCAGTCCCGCCACACGTTCCAGCGTTTCTTTGCGATACTGCTTACGGCTGTAAGCGATCGTCAAGCGCAGCGTGCCTTCCGAGATCATCGCATTCAAATCCAGCGTATATTGCAGTGGTGAATGTGCATCCTCTGTCTCCCCTGCACTATAGGGTGACCATGTGATTCCACTGTTTTGCACATCCTGATCGACCTGTCCCAGGTAGTTAAAGCTGATTTCCGGTTCTGCTCCAATCGCCTGCGCTTCATCCGATGCAGACGCAGGGGACAAGTAGCGCCATGTGCCATAGGTCAGCCCTTTATGTGGAATGCGGCGCAGACCTTCCTTCGTTTCTTTAATCCGCTGGGCCAGCGTCAGGTTGACATCTGTGTCCAGCAGCACCGGATACAAGCTCGTAAACCAGCCTACTGTACGTGTAATATCCACCTCTGGCAGGATTGCTTCCCGGCCATGTCCCTCCAGATTCACCAGCACCTGTCCTGCGCCTGTCCAGTTGTGCATCGCCAATCCTAACGCGGTCAGCAGCAAATCATTGACCTCGGTGTTGTAGGCGCGATGGGCCTGCTTTAACAGTTGCTGGGTTTCAGCTTCGGTCCACTCTACCGTCAGCACTTCGCTGTCTGTATTCAAGGAGCCCTCGTAGACAAAATCCTTCGGTAGCGGCGTCGCTTCCGCTTTGGCCTGTTCCAGCCGCTGCCAGTAAGCTTCATCCGATGCAGCCTCAGGACGGTTGGCGTAAGACGACAACTCCCGTGCCCATGCTTGGAAGGAATCCGTTTTATATGGCAATCGTACAGGCTCGCCTTTGATCGCCTGCTCGTAACCTGTCGAGAAATCTTCAAACAGAATTCTCCACGACACCCCGTCTATCACCAAATGGTGAATAGCTATGAGCAAATGATCGCCCTCTGCTGTGTGGAACAATCCCAGCTTCACCAGAGGTCCTTCGGACAGGTGAATGCTGCTTTGAATTTCATTTGCCTTCGCTTCCAGCGCTTCCGCATAGGCTACTTGTTCACGGTAGTCTTCGATTTCCAGCGTATACAACGCGCCTTCATCTACACCGCGTGTCCAAGCCTCGTAACCGGATGAAGTCTGACGGAATACCGTACGAAGCGCATCATGATGCTTCACGATGTGATCCATGACTTGGCGAATCGCCGTCTCATCAAAGCCCTCGGCACGATAGAGCATGACCGCCTGATTAAAGTGCTGCGGGCGCTCGCGCTCCTGCGCAAAGAACCAATGCTGGATCGGAAGCAACGCGGTTTCCCCGCTTACTTCTCCTTGATCTGCCATACGGCTGACCTCATGCATATGCGGTGCCAAGGTTGCAACCGTTGGATACTGGAACAAATCCTTCATGTCCAGCTTATAGCCGGCCTGGAACGCACGGGATGCGATTTGGATGGCCTTAATGGAATCGCCGCCCAGATCAAAGAAATTGTCCAAAATACCGACCGTCTGTAGCCCCAGTACTGACTGCCAAACCGCTACCAAAGCGCGTTCTGGCGCCGTACGCGGCTCTGCATAATCCGTTCCGGTTTGCAGGCTGCCTTCCGGTGCTGGCAGGGCCTTGCGGTCAATTTTTCCATTTGGACTCAGCGGCATCTGCTCTAGCTGCACAAAGTACGATGGCACCATGTAGCTTGGCAGCTCTCGGCCTAGCTCACTTCTCAGCCCGCTAGCACCGATCTCTTGTCCCGCAACGTAGTACGCCACCATTTGTTTTTGTCCCGTTTCATCCGCACGAGCCATGACGACCGCTTCTCGTACCGATTCTACTTGGAGCAGCTGCGATTCGACCTCTCCCAGCTCAATCCGGTACCCCCGGATTTTCACTTGATGGTCGATCCGGCCCAGATATTCAATGTTGCCGTCCGGCATCCATCTCGCCAAATCGCCTGTGCGGTACATCCGTTCATAGCCTGCTTCCCCGCCAGCAAACGGATCGGCTACGAATTTCTCGGCCGTCAGCTCTGGACGGTTCAGATAGCCTCGGGCGACGCCGACACCGCCAATGCACAGCTCTCCCGCAACCCCGATCGGCTGCAATTGCTCCGTGCCTTCCTTCACGATGTACAGACGGATGTTTTGAATCGGTTTTCCGATGGGAATGACCGAATAGGTTTCATTAGGCTCGCAATCGAAGTACGATACGTCCACCGTCGCTTCGGTTGGACCGTACAGGTTGATCAGCTTCGCTCCGGCCAGGCTCGACACGAGCCATTGGAACCGGGCCACATGCTGTGGTGGCAATGCTTCGCCGCTGGCAAAGACATGACGCAACGTTGCCAGCTTCGCTTGCATCACTTCCCGTGGCTGCTGCTCCACGTACTCCAGGAACGCATGCAGCATGGCAGGTACAAAGTGCATTGTGCTCACGCCATCGCGGGCAATCGTGTCGACGATGTCTTCCGGGTTCTTTTCCCCGCCCACGGACAGCAGGCTTACCTTCGAACCGACCAGCGACCACCAGAACAGCTCCCACACCGATACGTCGAACGTGAAGGCGGTCTTTTGCAGGATCGTATCTTCCGCACTCAAGCCGTATCGATCATGCATCCACAAAATCCGGTTCAGCACAGAATGGTGCTCAATCATAACGCCCTTCGGTTTTCCCGTGGAGCCGGACGTATAGATGACATAGGCTACATGGTGTGGTCCGGCCAGTGGCTCCAGATTCGAACCGTCTTCGTGATATATGTCCTCGCGATCCAGCACCAACACCTGGCCGCCGTCGAAACTCAGCGATGCTTGCTCCGCCAGATGCGATTGCGTCAGCACCAGCTTCGCGCCCGAGTCCTCCAGCATAAAGCGGATGCGGTCTGCCGGATATTCTGGATCGATGGGCACGTAGGCTCCGCCTGCCTTGAGGATCGCGTAGATGCCCACGATCATGTCCAGCGAGCGTTGAACCAGTATGCCTACAGGCTGATCCGGTTCAACACCTTCCGCACGCAAGGTGCGTGCGAGACGATTGGCTCGCTCGTTCAGCTCACGGTAGGTCAACGATTCCGATCCGCACAACACCGCCACTTGCTCCGGTGTGTTCGCTACCTGCTGCTCGAACAGCGCACTTAATGTCTGATCCTGCGGATAGGCTGCCGCCGTATCCCCCCACACCTGAACGATCTGTGCCCGTTCTTGCGGGGTTACCAATTCCAGCTCATTCACACGGATATTTGGATTGTCCACGATTTGTCCGATGACATGGTCGATATGGCTCTGGATACGCTCCATGGCAGACCGACTATACACCAGAGCATTGTATTCAAGCAGGATGGAGATATCCTCGTCAGGCACGACAATCAGGTTAAAATCGTAGTTGGTTTGCTCGGCAAGTGCCACATTGGCAATAGAGAAGCCATTTTCTGCTCTTGTCTCGCTGGAACCGCCCACCTGCTTCATCTGTTGCCCGATCGGGTAATTTTCAAAGACCATGATGTGATGAATTAGGTCTTGTTTTTGTGCAGTCAGCGCCTGAATATCGTACAACGGGAACGTGTCATAGACACTGGAGGCCAAAGCCTGTTCCTGTGTGCGCTGCAATACTTCAGCAAATGTAGCATCCGGTGCACTGCAAATGCGTACTGGAATCGTGTTGATAAACAATCCGATCATGTTCTCCACGCCTGGAAGGTCTGCCGGACGACCGGATACCACACCACCAAACACAACATCCTGATTATTATTGTATTGCTGTAAAATAACGCCCCACACGCTTTGCAGCAATGTGTTAATCGTGACATGTTGTTGCTTGGCCATTTGGTTCAATGCCGCGGTCCGTTCTTTACCCAACATAAAGGGCAGCTTTTCCGAAGCATAGCCGGAATGGGAATCCGCACCGCTTCCGTCTGGTTCTTCATCCCGTCCTACTATAGAAGCTTGCGCGTTCTCACCAGGCAACAAGGTTTGCTGCTCAAAGCCCGCCAAATAGTCACTCCAATAACGGGTCGCTTCCTGTGCATCCTGATGTTCCAACCATTCAATATAGTCACTATACGGCTTGACAGGTGTGAGCTCTGGCTGCTTGTTTTCCAGCAAGGCAACATATGCACCAAACACTTCGTCCGTCATCAGGGACAGGCACCAGCCGTCCATCACGATATGATGGAAGCTCCATACAAAACGGTATAAGCTATCACCCGTGCGGAAGACGGCTACGCGCATGAGCGCATCCTTGCTTAGATCAAAGCCTCGAGCTTTATCCTGGGCCACAAATTCAGCTACAGCGTGTTCGCGCCCTCTGACATCCTCATAAAAGAAGCTCGGATTTTTATGACGATAGACAATCTGCAACGGTTGTCCATGCCAGCCACTATAGAAATTCGTCCGTAATATAGCATGTCGGCTAACCAGCAGCTTCAGACTTTCCTCGAATAGGGACGGTTCAAAGTACCCCTCCAGATCAAAGGTCGCCTGTTCAAAATACACGCCTGTTTCTGCATTCATCAAACTATGGAACAGCATCCCCTTTTGCATGGGGGTCAACGGATACACATTTTCCAATTCCCCAACCGTCTTGGTCTGCTCCTTAATCGTATCTAATTGCTCCATTGTCAGACCTTTAAACAGCACATCACTTGGAGTCAATTCGGTCCGCTCCCGTGTGACACAATGCTCGATCATTTCAAGCAGATTGGATTTTAATAGATTAGCCAGCATGTGGACGGTGTCCTTACGGAAGGCTTTGCCGTTATACCGAATGTCCAGTTCCAGGATGCCGTTCGTTACGATCCCGCTCGCATCCAGAGCATATTTCATCTTCGTCCGGTCACTAACGACCGATCCAATCGAGTAAGGAGACCTACGGATATCGCTGTTTTGCAAGTCCTGATCAAACTGGCCGAGATAGTTAAAGCTCACTTGTGGCTCGGCAAAAGCTTGATGTTGACCAAGGTGCTGTGCAACTGCTTGCTGACCAACGGCTTGGCCGGATTCACTCAAATATCTCCAGATTCCGTAGCCCATTCCTTTATTCGGAATATGACGCAGGCTTTCTTTGACCTGTTTAATTCGTTCTGACAAAGCGTGACCACAACCAACGTCCAGCAATACCGGATATGGACTCGTAAACCAGCCTACCGTACGAGAAATGTCTGTATCCGGCAAAATGTCCTCGCGTCCGTGTCCCTCCAGATTGATCAGACTGCGTTCATGACCCGTCCACGTGTACAGCATCATGCCCAGTGCCGTCAGAAGCAGATCGTTCACTTCCGTGTTATATGCGCGGTGTGCTTGCTTCAACAGCCGTTCGGTCTCTTCTTCCGTGAGCTTGACGACCACTGTATCGGTGTCAGCTAGGGTAAATGAGCCAGCCTGCGCTTGATCCTCAGGTAAACGTACTTGGTCAGACAAAGCCGCTGCGTTCAATTGCTCCCAGTAGGCGTGTTCACTTTTCATGGCTGCGCTATTGGCATACTTGGAAAGTTTTTGTGACCAGGAACGGAAGGAATCCGTTTTGTCCGGCAGCTGAAGCACTTCCTGATGAACGGCCTGTTCATAGGCAGTAGCCAAATCCTCAAACAAAATACGCCAGGATACCCCGTCCACGACCAAATGGTGAATCGCCATCAGGAGATGATCTCCATCTGCACAGTGGAACAAGCCCGCCTTTAACAGCGGTCCTTCATGCAGCTGGATACTGCTTTGAATTTCGGTGGATTTTGCCTCAATTGCCGCGCTGAGCATGGCTTCATCCGTCAAATCCCTAAAGTCCAGCACGTCCAGATGATACAGCTCACCTTCCTGTATTCCGCGGTTCCAGGCTTTATAGCCTTGCTCGGTCTTGCTGAACACCATCCGCAGAGCATCATGATGCTCTGTCAGTTTGATAAGCGCCTGACGCAGAGCGGACTCATCAAAACCCTGCTCCCGGTGCAGCATCACTGCCTGATTAAAGTGATGCGCATCCACTTGCTCTTGTTTAAAGAACCCATACTGGATCGGAAGCAACGCCGTTTCCCCGCTCACTTCTCCCTGATCTACCATACGACTGACCTCGTGCATATGCGGTGCCAGCGTTGCGACGATGGGATAACGGAACAAATCCTTCATGTCCAGCTTGTAGCCTGCCTGGAACGCACGTGATACGATTTGAATCGCCTTGATCGAATCGCCGCCCAGGTCAAAGAAATTGTCTAAAATACCGACGGTTGGCACGCCCAGGACGGACTGCCAGATCGCTACGAGTGCTCGTTCTGTTACAGTGCGTGGTGCTGCATAATCCGCACCGCTGTGCAGACTGCCTTCTGGTGCTGGCAGGGACTTGCGGTCGATTTTACCGTTCGGTGTCAGCGGCATCTGCTCCAACCAGATGAAATACGACGGCACCATATAGCTTGGCAGCTCTTGTCCCAGCTCATGTCTCAGTTCACCAGCTCCAAGCTCTTGACTCGCCACGTAGTACGCCACGAGCTGTGTTTGGCCCGTTTCGTCCGTACGGGCCATGATGACCGCTTCTTGTACCGATTCCACCTGCAACAGCTGCGATTCGATCTCGCCCAGTTCGATCCGGTAACCTCTGATTTTCACCTGATGGTCCATCCGACCCAAATATTCAATGTTGCCGTCCGGCATCCATCTTGCCAAATCGCCTGTACGATACATCCGCTCATGGTCTGACTTGTCATCAGCAAACGGATTATTTACAAATTTCTCGGCCGTCAGTTCTTCACGTTTCCAATACCCACGGGCCAATCCTTCCCCTGCAATACATAACTCACCCGGTACGCCGACGGGCTGCAATTCCCCATTCGCATTCATGATATAGATTTGGGTATTCGCAATAGGACGTCCGATATTAATCTCTTGAGCATGGGTCAGTTCCTGCACGGTCGACCACACCGTCGTTTCTGTAGGTCCGTACATGTTATAAATGCGAGGACCATTTATTTCTTGCAGTGCTGCCAGTAGCTTGGACGGAAGGGCTTCGCCCCCGACCATAATTACCTTCACGCTTTGCAGCGCGCGAGAACCTGCTTCATGACCCAGTAGCATTTGCAACCGGGATGGGGTCATTTGCAACATCTCAATCGAATGTTGAGTAATCAACTCACCCAGTTCCTGCGGATTCACCTGATGCTGGCTGTCGCCAAGCACAACCGTCATTCCACCCAACAGGGGCAAGATGGTTTCCAAGACGAAAATATCGAATGAAATGGTCGTGAGCGACAAAATCGTTTGGCTCGCTTCAAAGTCAATGACTTCGCGCATCCCGGTAATAAAATTGAGTACCGAGCGATGCTGGAGCATAACTCCTTTCGGATTTCCAGTCGAACCAGACGTATAGATGACATAAGCCAAATGCTCTGGTCGGGCAATCGTCTCCAGGTTGCCGCTCTCTCCCTGATACAAGGCTGCATCCTCAAGAAATATTGCATTGGCGTTGCAATGATGCTCTTCCAACAGATCACGACTGGTCAGAAGCACTGTGGCCTCGCTATCTTCCAGCATGTATGCAATACGAGAGGACGGAAATTCGGGATCAATCGGCACATAAGCACCACCTGCTTTTAGAACAGCCAGGAGACCTACGATCATTTCCACTGAACGCTGTACCATCAGTCCGACCAGTTTGTCAGGTCCTACTCCTTGTGCTTGAAGCATTCGTGCCAATAAATTCGCCCGTTCATTTAGCTCCCGATAAGTCAGACTCTGATGTCCAAACACCAATGCCACCTGATCCGGCGTACACTCCACCTGATCCTCGAACAGCTGATGGATCGTCTGTTTGGACGGAAATGCACAAGCAGTGTCATTAAATGCCGCTGTAATCTGTTGTTTCTCCGCTGCTGTGACCAATTCCAGCTCTTCAACCCGAACATTTGGGTTGAGCGAAATTTGCTCCAAGAGACGGGTGAAATGTCCATACAGACGCTCAATGCCTTTCCGATCAAAGCTGATCGTGTTATACATAAAACGAATCTTGATGCCTTCACCCGGCATCACGACGACGTTCAGATCATAGTTGGTTTCCTCTGTAGACACCACGTTCGAAATCGTAAATTTATCCTGTCCATCACTGCCCAACTGCTCTACCTGCTGCTCCACCGGATAATTTTCAAATATCATAATATGGTTAATTAAATCCTGCTTCTGCTCGGTCAGTGCTTGAATTTCATACAGCGGGAACGCATCGTAGGCATTGGAAGCCAGCGCCTGCCGCTGTGTTCGTTTCATCAGCTCGACAAAGGTTTCACCTTGTTCAGACTGCACGCGCACTGGAATCGTGTTAATGAATAGCCCAATCATGTGCTCCACACCTGGAATATCCCCTGGGCGACCGGACACAACGCTGCCAAACACAACATCCGAACTGTTATTATATTTTTGCAACAAGACGCCCCATACCGTCTGAATCAGCGTATTGATCGTCACCTGATTTTGCTTCGCCACTTGTTCGATCTGGGCAACCAGCTCTGGCTGGAATTCGCAATCCAGATCTTCAGCAACATATTCCCCGGTGTGCATCGATTTAGGCTGTATTTTTTGCTGCGGGAGCGTAATTTGCTGCTCATAATCTTCCAGATATCTGCTCCAGTACTGCAGGGCCGCCTCACGGTCCTGACGTTCCAGCCATTCAATAAATCGACTGAACGGCGTAACAGGCTCCAGTACTGGCTTATGACCCGCACGCAGTGCCAGATAGCTGCCGAATACCTCCTGTGTCATAAAGGACAAGCACCAGCCATCCATCAAAATGTGATGGAAGCTCCAAACAAAGTGGTACGTTTCATCCCCGGTTTGCAAAATGGAGACACGAATGAGTGCATCCTCTGCAAGATTGAATCCTTTCGCTTTATCCTCGATGACAAAAGCTTCAACACGAGCTTCTCGTTCCTCTTTTTCTAGTCCGCGCAAGTCTTCATAATATAATTGCCCGCTGCGGTTGCCGAAAACGACCTGTATTGGCTCATTGTTCCAAGAGTTGATGAAATTCGTCCGCAACGCCTCATGACGCTGTACGAGCAGATCAAAGCTTTTGCCGAAAGCAACCACATCAAACCGTCCATTCAACTCAAAGGTGGCCTGCTCAAAATAAGCTGTCGAACTCTCATCCATTAGACTGAAGAAGAGCATACCTTTTTGCATCGGCGTCAAAGCATACACATTTTCTAGTTCACCCATATCTTGTGTATCTTTCACCAATTGCTCCAACTCGTCCAGCGTGATGTTATTTAGCAGAACATCACTTGGGGTCAACACCGTTCTTTCCTGCGCAACGCAATGGCTAATCACCTCACGCAAGCCGGATGCCAGTAGTTGTCCAAGCTGTGCAATCGTTTCATGACGGAATTGTGTTGTGCCGTAGCGAATAGTGAAAACCAGCTCGCCGTCCTCGATTACTCCGTTAATATCCAATGCAAAATCCATAGACGCGTTCGTGCTAACAGGCACACCGATGGAATAGGAGGAAGGCTCCAGATCGTTGCCTTTATAATCCTGATCGAATTGACCCAAATAGTTAAAACTGATCTCAGGCTGCGCCTTTAACTGCACGTCTGCTTTCTCCAAAACATTCGTTTCCGACAGGTAACGTAAAATACCATATCCGATGCCTTTCTGCGGAATATGACGCAGCCCTTCCTTAACCCGTTTGATCAGACGAGCCGTATTCCCCCCTTGTCCCAGACTTCCATCCAGTACAACCGGGAACTGGCTCGTAAACCAGCCGACTGTCCGTGTAATATCCACATCTGTTAAAATGGCCTCCCGCCCATGGCCCTCCAGGTTGATCAGAACCCGTTCGGAACCAGACCAGTCATAGACGGCTTTTCCGAGCGCAGCCAGCAACAGGTCATTCATTTCCGTGTTGTACGCGCGATGAGCTTGTTTGAGTAGTTGCTCAGTTTCCTGCTTCGTCCAGCGGACAGTCACAACCTCACTGTCTCCCAGCAGAGCATTGTCATTTGCAAAATCCTTCGGCAAAGGCTTTGCAAGACTGGCTTCTGCTTGTTCGATATGCTGCCAGTATGCGAGCTCCCGCTCTATCGTCGCACTATTCGCGTAGACTGACAGCTGTTTAGCCCATACCTGGAATGAATCTGTTTTATGTGGCAGTCGAATAGCTTTACCCGTTTTACCTGCAGCAGCCTGCTCATAACCGGATGCCAAATCCTCCAGTAAAATGCGCCACGATACACCGTCCACAACCAAATGATGAATGACGATTAGCAAATGGTCGCCCCCAGCGCAATGGAACAGACCAAGCTTCACAAGCGGACCCTCGCTCAAATGAATGCCGGCTTGAATTTCACTCGCCTTGGCTTCTACAGCGGCAGATTCGTCCTCAATTCCTCTAAAATCTACAATGTCCAGTGTGTATAGCTCGCCTTCCTCCACACTCCGATTCCAAGCGGCATAGCCTTGCTCCGTCTCACGGAATACAGTGCGCAATGCGTCATGATGCTGGACAATACGGTCCATCGTACGGCGCAGCGCGTCGACGTCAAAGCGCCCAGCTCGATACAGCATCATCGCCTGGTTGCTGTGGTGCAGATCAACCGGCTGCTGCTCGAAGAACCACCGCTGAATGGGCGTCAGATCTACCTTGCCTACGGCCTCTTCCTGGCTGGCAATCTTGCCATCTGTACGAAGTAAAGGACTGAGTGACGCTACCGTCGGATTGCTGAACAAATCCTTCATGTCCAGTCGATACCCTGCTTGCAGCAATCGGGATGATACTTGCAGCGCTTTGATTGAATCGCCGCCCAGTTCAAAGAAGTTATCCTGCGTGCCTACCGTTTCGACACCCAGCACCCCGGCCCACACTGAAGCTAAAACCTGTTCTACCGTAGTACGTGGAGCCACATAGGCTGCGCCGGTATGGATGCTTCCTTCCGGTTCCGGCAAGGCCTTGCGGTCGATTTTTCCATTGTGGGTCAGTGGTAAGGTCTCCAGACGCATCAAGCGTGCAGGTAGCATATGTGCTGGCAGTCCTGCTTCCAGCTCGGCCTGTACCTCCTCGATCCGCAGCTCAGCTTCTCCCGTGATGTATCCGCACAAGTACTTATGTCCACGCTCATCCGTCCGGTCGATGACTACCGCTTGACGCACACCCGGCACCCGCTGAATCGCCGTTTCAATCTCGCCCAGCTCGATCCGGTAGCCCCGGATTTTCACTTGATAATCCATCCGGCCGATAAAGTCCACATTGCCGTCTGGCATCCATCGCGCCAAGTCACCTGTGCGGTACAATCGTTCACCCGGTACGTACGGGTTTGTCACGAATTTTTCGGCGGTCAAATCCGCACGGTTCAGGTATCCCCGTGCCACCCCGGCACCGCCAATGCACAGCTCGCCCAGTACGCCGATCGGCACCGGATTCAGCTGGCTGTCCAAGATGTAAAACCGTGCGTTCAGCCACGCCTGACCAATCGGCACACTGCCGCTGTCCGGCAGCTTCGACAGTTCTTCGTCGTAGAAGCTGGAGTCGATTGCCGCTTCCGTGACGCCGTAGCTGTTCATAATGCGAATATCCGCGCCAAACCGTTCTTGCAGCACCCGGTAATCCGTCACACTGCAGCTATCCGAGCTGGTGATCAGCAGTTCCAGACTGCTCATGTCTAGTCCGTGTTCATGCACATGCTGCATGAACGGTACGATTAAAGCCGGGGTCGATTCGAACACCGTAAGCTGATAGTCGCGAATCCAGCCGTACAGACGGCTTGGGTCAATCCGATCATCTTTCGGGCAGATGACCATTGTGCCACCATTATAGAGCGTCCGCGCGATATCGCCGACGAACACGTCGAAGGAGAAACTTGCCAGCTGTAGCAGTCGTACCGGAAACTGGTTCAGACGGTAATCCCGGCGGTAGGCCGCGGCTGTGTTTACCAGACTGCGATGCTCGATCATGACCCCTTTCGGGCGTCCCGTTGTACCGGACGTGTAGATCACATACGCCAGATCCTGCGGCTCGTTGATATGTTCCACATCCGTGGCATCCCCGATGTACAGCGACTCATCGTCCAACGCCAGCACGGTGTGCAGACGCAGTCCCGTTGCGGGTTCGGATGCTGCTTCGCTATCAGATAACGAATCTGATTTCAAGCTTAATCCCTCATTAAGGCTGTCTCTTTCCATCGTTTCAATGCTAACCGCCGTTTCCAGCTCGCCCTCAGCAATTCCTTCGGCCAAAGCCCATCGGCTTTCATTCAGCCATGCTTGGGCACGCTCCTGCAAACCTGTTTGAGTCAGTAGCACTGTCGCACCGCTGTCCTCCAGCATAAAGTGGATACGTTCGGACGGATAATCCGCATCTAACGGTACATATGCTCCGCCGGCTTTCCATACTGCCAATACGCCGACCAGCATGTCCACCGAGCGCTCGCTCAAAATACCAACAATGGATTCGCGCCCAATACCTTCATTCCGTAATCTACGAGCAAGTTGGTTCCCACGCTCGTTCAGCTCGCGGTACGTAAGCTGCCGCTCCTCGTATACAACTGCCACGTGATCCGGCACAAGCTGCGCTTGTTCTTCCACATAGGCGTGGAACAACCCTTCTGATTGTTTTTCATCAATCCATGCAGATACGCCTACTGATCCAAAACCGTCGATGATTTTCGCTTTTTCCGAAGCAGTCACCAACTCAAGCTCATCTACCAGCGCATCTGGTCTGTTAATCGCTTTTTCAATAATATGCAGCAAATGCTCGCGGATTTGCTCTACAGCTGTACGTTCCAATACTCGCGCGTTGTACTCCAAATGGACATGAATTTCATCCCCCGGCACAACCGTAATGTTGAAATCATAGTTCGTTTGCTCCGACACGGAAGCATTGGCAATCGTAAAACCATTCGTACCACGGCTACCCATTTGCTCCATGCGCTGTTCCACTGGGTAGTTTTCAAACACCATAATATGGTTCACCAGGTCCTGTTTTTGCTCTGTCAGGGCCTGAATTTCATATAACGGATAGGTTTCATAGGCACGGGAAGCCAGTGCCTGCTCCTGTATCTGCTTCATTAACGCAGCAAACGTCATATCTTTCTCACTGTGAATCCGTACAGGAACCGTGTTAATGAACAAACCAATCATTTTATCGATGCCCGGAATATCCGCTGATCTGCCGGATACGACACTGCCAAATACAACATCCCGACTGTTGTTATACCGTTGCAGCACAACGCCCCACGCTGCTTGAAGAAGCGTATTGACCGTCACTTGCTTCTGCTTAACCAGCTTGTTCATCCGTTCCGTCACTTCGCGGTCCAGTGTAAACGAAAGCTTGTCCGCTTCATATTCTTTAGCGTGACCTTCCAGCTGTTTTGCCTGTGGCAATACCGTCTGCCGCTCGAAACCAGCAAAATAATCACTCCAGAACCGTTCAGCCTCTGCTTTGTCCTGCCGCTCAAGCCATTCAATATATTCGCTGTAAGGCGTTACCGGAGCTAACTCCGGTTTGCAGCCTTCGAGCAGGGCAAAATACGTGTTGAAGGCTTCCCCGACAACCAGGAACAAGCACCAGCCGTCCATCAAAATATGGTGGAAGCTCCACACAAAACGGTACGACTCCTCGCCTGTACGCAAAATAGACACCCGCATCAGCTCGCCTGAGCTGAAATTAAAGCCTTCGGCTTTGTCACGCTCAGCAAAATCAGCAATGTATGCGTCCTGCTCTCCTTGCCCCAGTGAACGTACATCTTCAAAACGGAATCCAGCCGCTTTATGGCGGTACACTACCTGTAAAGGCTGCTCATTCCAGCCGCTATAAAAATTCGTTCTGAATATTTGGTGGCGATCCACCAGTTGATTTAAGCTTTCGGCAAAAGCCTCCACTTGAAAGCTGCCTTGCAGATCAAATGTCGCCTGCTCAAAGTACGCCCCGGATTTCGGCTCCATTAAGCCGTGGAACAGGATGCCTTTTTGCATGGGTGTGAGCGAATAAATATTTTCCAGTTCTCCCGCAGCAGCCGTTTGCTCTACAATATGCTCCAGCTCTCCAGCCGTCAGTCCTTGGAAGGACAAGTCGCTTGGCGTCAGCTCTGGCAACTCTTTTTCCACACAGTGAGCCAATACCTCACGCAAGCTCTCCTGAAGCAGATCAGCCAGCTTTTTGATTGACTTTTTCATGAACGTTTTGTTGCTGTAGCTGATCGTCAGTTCCAGTGCACCGTCCGTGATCATGCCGTTGATATCCAGAGCATACCGCTTGGTTAACGTGTCACTAATGGAAGCTCCGATGGAATAAGGAGACATGCGAAAGGCATTATTCTTTAAATCCTGATCGAATTGTCCGAGATAGTTAAAGCTGATTTCCGGCTCGCTGATAAAAGGTGCTTCCCCTTCCCTGTCAGCAAGATATCTCAAAATCCCGTATCCAATCCCTTTATGCGGCAAACGGCGCAGTCCTTCTTTGACGTTCTTGACACGCCGTCCCACATTCTGTTCCTCGCCCATATCGAGTACAACCGGGAATTGGCTGGTAAACCAACCGATCGTCCGCGTAATATCCACATCCGGCAAAATGGCTTCCCGTCCGTGACCCTCCAGATTTACAAGCACCTGACGGATGCCTGCCCACTCCTGAATTGCAGTGCCCAGAGCTGTCAGCAACAGGTCGTTTGCTTCCGTATTGTAGGCACGATGAGCTTGTTTCAAGAATTGTTCCGTTTCTTCTACCGTCCACGCTACTGTCAGTGTCCGATCATCGCGAAGCTGTGGCTTGGCCTGAGATTTACGAGTGTAATCCTTGGGCAAAGCTGCTTGTGTAGCTGCTGCTTGCTCCAGCTGTTGCCAGTACGCACGCTCATTCTCCAACGCTCCACTGTTCGCATAAGCGGATAGCTGATCTGCCCACAGACGGAAGGAATCCGTTTTGTTGGGTAAACGGACAGACTCGCCCTGTAAAGCCTGCTCATAACCGGATGCCAAATCCTCCAGTAAAATACGCCAAGACACGCCGTCGACCACAAAATGGTGGATCGCTACCAACAAATGGTCTCCATCGGTGCAACGGAACAGACCCAGCTTCACCAAAGGGCCTTCATCTAAACGGATACTGCTTTGAATTTCGCTGGCTTTGTTCTCCAGCAAATGAGCAAAGTCAGACTCATTTGTAAAATCAACCACTTCGAGGCTGTACAGTTCCCCTTCTTGCACGCCACGGTTCCATACTTCATATCCACCGTCCACATTTTGGCGGAATACGATGCGCAAAGCGTCATGATGCTCGACAATGCGTTGCAGTGCCTGATGAAGCGCCGTTTCGTCCAAACGATCCTCACGGTGCAGCATCAGAGCCTGATTATAGTGCTCAGGATTGGATGGCTGCTGCTCAATGAACCAGTGTTGAATCGGTGTCAATGCCACGTTTCCACTGACTTCTCCTTGATCGGAAACGCGGGTCACCCGCTGCACCCGTCCATTCAGCTCAGCAATCGTCGGATACTGGAACAGCTCTCTCATTTCCAGCTTGTAACCATTTTGCAGCAGTCTTGAAGACACCTGGATGGCCTTAATCGAGTCGCCCCCCAGATGGAAAAAGTTATCCAGTACACCAATATGCTCGATACCAAGTACAGATTGCCACACGGACACTAGCGTCCGTTCTACCTCATTACGTGCCGCTACGTAATCCTCACCGGAATCCACGCTTCCCTCCGGTTGCGGCAACGCCCGACGATCCACTTTGCCATTTGGTGTCAACGGCAATTGCTCCAGCTGCACAAAATATGACGGTACCATGTAACCCGGCAATTCTTGGCTCAAGGCGCTTCGCAGCTCACTAGCCGCGATATCCGCAAGGGTGACTACATATGCACAGAGCTGCTTTTGCCCCTGCTCATCCTCACGTGCAATGACGACGGCTTCTTGCACCGCTTCCAGCTTCAGCAGCTGTGCTTCCACCTCGCCCAACTCAATCCGGTAGCCCCGGATTTTCACCTGTGCGTCAATCCGTCCTTTGTATTCCAGCGTTCCGTCCTCATTCCAGCGCACCAAATCGCCTGTGCGGTAGCAGCGCTCTCCGCTGCGGAACGGGCTGTCTACAAACTTTTCAGCCGTCAAATCCGGACGGTTTCGGTAGCCACGTGCCACCCCGTCGCCGCCGACGATCAACTCCCCCCATGCCCCGACAGGCTGAAGCTGCATGGAACGGTCTACGACATACGCTGTGGAGTTGTGGATCGGACGCCCAATCGGCACCGCTTTCAATTGCACGCTGGCAATCGCATGAGTTGTAGAAAAAGTTGTATTTTCTGTCGGCCCATAGCCGTTAATGATCCGCAGGGACGGATGAGCCTCCAGCACCCGGTTAATGTGCGGTACGGACAGCACATCACCACCGACCAGCAGTTCTTGTACCCCATCGAACAGCTCCAAGTCCTGCTGAGATAGCTGGTTAAAGAGCGGGGCAGTCAGCCACATTGTCGTGATACCGTGGTTGCGCACGGCTTCCTTGAGTTTTGGAGCGTCCAAAATGACATCCTGACTTACCAGCACGAGCTGTCCACCATTCAATAGCGCACCCCAAATTTCGAAGGTGGACGCGTCAAAGACAACAGCGCCAGTTTGCAAAATGCGTGTATCAGCATCTAATTGCGCATAGTTTGTACTTTTCACCAAACGCACAACATTGCGATGTTCTACCATAACCCCTTTGGGCTGTCCGGTTGTGCCCGAAGTGTACATCAAATAAGCTAGTCGGTTTCCAAATTTAAGTTCTTGTTCTTCAGCGGTGCTGTCTACGACAGACGAGGATGATTCATTTAAAATCTCATTTTTCAGATTTGTATAATCGGTATAATCCGCGTGATAAGCCTCATTTTGCTCCCAATGTACGGTATTCAAGCCTTGGTTATTCTCTGCCCCGTACACCTTAGCATCGCTCAGATCCAATACGATTCCGGTGTATTCCTCCGGTTGCTGTTCTGCGCGCTGCACCAGCAGCAACTTCGCCCCCGAATCTTCCAACAGGTAACGTACACGTTCAGCCGGATAATCAGGATCAATCGGTACATATGCGCCGCCCGCTTTGAGAATCGCCAACATGCCGACGATCATATCCGTGGAACGCTCAGCAACGATACCTACAGTTTGCTCGGCGGTAACACCGTGTCCGCGCAACGTGTGAGCCAGTCGATTTGCTTTTACATTCAGTTCGCCATAAGTTAAAGGGGCATTTCCGAACACAACTGCTGTCTGATTCGGTGTACGTTCAGCCTGTTCCTCAAACAACTCATGAATGCCTGCTTCGTGTGGATATTCCACCGCTGTAGCATTGAATACGTCGACGATTTGCGCCCGTTCTTCCTCACTGATCAGCGACAATTCCTGTATCCGCTTGTGTGGGCCCTGCACCATATGCTCCGCCACACTCAAAAATTGTCGAATAATTCGAGCAATTTCCTGTTCACTAAACAGCTCGGTACGATAATCTAGGTACAGCACGAGTCTATCATCATCCAGCATTTCAACCATGTGAATATCGAAGTCGTTCACCGTATCTCCGCAGAAATCGTTATCAACCTGCTGAATCGCTTCATCAAACCGGGAGAAACTCAAAGTACGGTACTGAATGGAAGCACCAAACAGACGCTGAATGTCCAGGCTGCTTTGCTGTTCACGCAAATCCTGAATAATTTTGTTGTACGGGTAACGCTGATGCCGCAAAATGGATGCCTGCTCCTTCCCTACACCTTGCAGGAAGGTCAACAGTTCGGATTCTGGTTCGACTAACAGACGCGTAGCCACAGTGCTGACGAACATACCGATGGTATCCTTTTCCTTCTTAGACGTACGGTTGGCATAGAGTGTCCCCACGGTTAAGTCCTGCTCTCCCGTCACTTTATGCAAATAAATATACAGAGCCGCCAGGAAGAACGTGAAAATACTAATTTTATGTTCCTCGCAAAAAGTCGTAACACCACGATACAACTCATGTTCCAGTATAAAGCTCTCCCGGCGTGCAGCTGTACTCAGTGTCAGCGGGTTATATGATTTCAAACCTGTAGTCTCTGGCAAATCGGCAAACTTTTCTGTCCAGTACGTTTTGTCCTTTTGATAACGGTCTGATTGCTCATAGCTTTGCTCTACCTGAATAAAATCCAGATAGGGATTGTCCTTGGTCGGCGTATCTTGACCTGTACCATGCACAATATCCATATAATGTCCGGTGATTTCATTAATGGCCTGATTCATGGACACGCCGTCTGAGATAATATGATGCATTTTAAAATTAAACCAGGTTTCTTCTGCTCCGAGCTGCAAGATAACAAATCGGTACAGCTGCGAATCCAACAATGAGAACGGCTGTGGATTATGGCGCTTTAACCATTCCTTTGCTTCTTCCGGGGTAACTTGGAGCGTTTCTATACTTTCCGCCGTAAACGGCTCTACATATTGATACGGAATCCCATCCTGAGCAGTAATTTTGATACGAAAAGAATCATTTTGGGCAATTACCCGGTTCATTGCTTGCTGCAAGGCATCTATACGAACAGTTCCCCTGATTTTTACTGTTGCAATAATTGTTGATGTGTTCCGATTAGGATACAGAAGCTCCGTATACCAAATCCGTTGCTGTGGCTGGCTTAGCGAAAACAATTGAACATCTTGCTGTGTCATCCGTCTCTCTCCTCGCAAAATAGATATTGGTAAAAAGGAAATTCGCATATTTATGCGGTTTGTTCCTCGGGATGCTTTCGAAATTGAAGCTCATACAGCTCTGCATAATGACCGCCCTCGGCAAGGAGCTGATCATGGGTACCCTGCTCTTTCAGCTCGCCATCGGCAAGGACACAGATCGTATCCGCCCGTTCAATCGTAGACAATCGATGGGCAATAACTAATGTCGTACGATCCTTCATCAGCTCATTTAAGCCCTGCTGGACTTCATATTCCGATTCTGCATCCAAAGCCGAGGTCGCTTCATCCAACAGCAAAATCGGTGCATTTTTGAGCAAAGCACGGGCAATTGCGATCCGCTGTCTTTGACCGCCGGACAAATTGGCTCCGCGTTCACCGACAATCGTGTCGTACCCCTCTGACAGCTCAGCTATGAAGCCGCTGGCATAGGCTGTTTTGGCCGCAGCCTCTACTTCCTCATCCGTGGCAGCCGGTGAGCCAAAACGGATATTATCCGCTACTGTACCGTGGAACAGCGTAGCCTCCTGTGGTACATAGGCCATCAAATCCCTGACCTCATCCAACGGAAATTCTTCTGCCAAGCGACCACGAACCCGCAGCACACCTTCGTCCGGTGGGTAAAATCCTAGCAACAGCTTCATGACTGTGCTTTTGCCACCACCACTCGGGCCGACAAGCGCGGTTACCTGCCCTTCTGGCACGACCAAGTTTAACCGTTGCAGCGTTGGATGGTCAGGCTGATAGCCAAAGGTGATGTCGTGTAGCTCCAGCGCAGCCGGAGTCTGTTCAATGGCGTGATCTGAATGCAAGGTCTCAGCATCGCCATAGAATTCCCCAGATTCACGGGCTGATAAAGCTACCGTCTCGGGATCGATAAGCCTAGTCAGCGGTCCCTTCTTTTTAGCCGCGGGGAACTGCTCCTCTTCCTTCGACTCATCCAGAATTTCGCGGATACGCGCCAAGCCTGCCAAGGAGTTTTGTAACAGTGTTACAGCCGCCCCTAGCTCCAAAAACACCGTTGAAATACCGGTTTGCAGCTGCACAATCTGTCCCAATACTCCCAGTTCCATTTGCTTCTGCGATACCAGAATCAATCCGGCGACAAGCACACCGCCCAGCGTAATGAACTCTATGACAAAATTGCACATATCCTGCAAGCCCATATGACGTCCCTGCCGGATGCTGATGCGGTTTATGTCCTCGCTTGCATCGTTACAAAGTCCGCCTACCTTTGTCCTCAACCCAAACAACTTCACCGTCTGCAAACCGGAAAGCAAATCACTCAATCGTTCCGTGAACCTGCTCATCCGCCCCTGTAACTCTTCACTCGTCTTTCGCATTTTCTTCGCGAAATGAGCATTTATCCAGGCTGAAGCCAACCCAAGTAAAACCGCCATAATCCCAAATCGCCAATCCAGAACCATCAAAATGATCAACGAGCCCAAGAAAAGCGAAATTTCCAGTATAATCGAGCGGATATGAACGGTGTAAGCCTGCTCCAGCGCCTGTACATCATTCGTCATACGGGATACAAGATCACCCGAATGGTGTTTTTCGGCTTTATCGTACGATAGCTTGACAATGTGGCCAAATAGTTTCATTCGTACTTCGGCAATCGCCAGCTTTACACACCGTTTATACATATAGCTGCACAGGGGGGAAATAAGACTTAATGCCAAAAATGTACCACTGACCAAATAGACCGCTCGGTATAGCTCCTGTACATCGCCATTAACCGCGAAATTCAGCAAATAATGCACCACAAAAGAAAGTAAAATCGTGATGCTGGCATTGGTCAGACTATTGCCAACCAGCCCGGTAAAATACCATTTTCGGTGCGGCTTCATCAGGGACATCAACTGCTTAAATTCATAAAACCCCTGCTTGAAGGTCACGACGCTCACCCCTTTCCTCAGGCAACGAATTACCGTTTTCCGCCGTATGCTGTTCTTCTTCAAAATTTTTCAAATACAGCTTTCGGTAGACACCATCACGACCCAGTAATTCCTCATGAGAACCCGATTCCACAATGCTCCCCTGATCGAGTACAATAATGCGGTTCGCCTGACGTACGGTTGACAGTCGATGAGCAATGACCAGTACCGTCCGGTTTTGCATTACGGCATTCATCGCATTCTGCACCTGAGCCTCCGACTGACTATCGAGTGCTGAAGTCGGCTCGTCCAATAGAAGCAGCGGAGCATTTTTCAGTAATGCTCTTGCTATGGAAATACGCTGTTTTTGACCGCCAGACAATCCGCCTCCCCGCTCGCTCAACAGGGTTTCATAGCCCTCGGGAAGTTGAACAATAAAATCATGCGCATGTGCCGCTTTCGCCGCCTCGACAATTTCTTCCCGAGTCGCCTCCAAACGTCCATATTTGATATTTTCTGCAATGGTGGCCGGAAAAAGCGACGGCTCCTGAGATACCATCGAAATATGACTGCGCAGGCTTGTTAAATTCCAATCTGTCAAACTCTTTCCAAATAGTTGAATGGTTCCAGCATGCTCTCCAGGTTCATTAAATCCGCAAAGCAGCTTGAAAATCGTGCTTTTACCTCCACCGCTGGCACCGACAATCGCCACCATATCCCCTTGCCCTGCCTGGAAGCTGATATCCTTCAGCACTGTGTTCCCTTCATCGTAGCCAAAGGTCAAATGCTCAAAGCTGACTACAGCAACACTATCAACGTCATCATCGCTTTCTGCTCCGCCTTCACTCATTCGGTTGGCTTCCCCATCTGCATCGTCTTTCAAAAGAGGCGCCCTATTCTCTCGCTTCTGATCTACCAAGGTCATTTCGCCGTCCTGACGTTCATTCTGCCAATCCAGCACCTCAAACAAATGCTTTGCGGCTCCACCCGCTTCCTTCATTTGCGAAATGATCGTCGGCAGCATGGCAATCGGCTGCAATATGAACGAAATCAGGTATAAAAAAAGTACAATGCCTCCAGCATTCAGCTCTCCATGTTGTATCAGGTATCCTCCGTATACAATGACCAAAATAATCGGTGTTGCCAGCATCATCACACCTACCGGAGTAATGGCTGCATAGCGCTTTTCTAGCCGTAAGCCGCGCTTGACGACCTCCTCCATAATCACCATATACTTCTTCAACAGCACAGCTTGCATATTGAATGCCTTGACGATAGGGATTCCTCCGATTGCATCTTGCCCCACAGCGTTCAAATGAGCAATTTTCTCTTGAAAATCCGCGGAATATTTTTCAATCGGCTTGCTCATTAGTGATGTTATGATCATTCCTATTGGCATGAGCGCAAGACTTGCCAATATCAGTTTCCAGCTTGTCAGTAAAAGCAATATGAGTGATGCCGTAAACACAAGCGGTAAATAAAACAGATTGGCAAACTGCTGGATAAAAAAGTTCTGTAGTACTGCCGTATTATTGGTTAGACGGGATACCAAATCTCCGGTAAATTTCCTTTCCACGCTGGAAACCGGTAAATCGCAAAACTTATGTACGAGATCGCCTCTCAAGTCGCGCAGAGCACTAACACTAAACCGCGCTGAAGCGTACCTCATCACAAACTTACAGGGCATTCCAATTAGCGTCATACCAACAACCAGATAGATCATGTTCTGGGTAGAGGAGAATGTCCCCTGTGCCATTTGCTCAATGGCCTTACCCAAAATAATGTCAATAGCTGCCAAACACAAGGAGGCGATCACCGTTATGAAAACCCATAGATTATACGGCCTTACATAACGTGCGAGTCTCCGAAAAGCAGAATTTAATCGAAACAAGGGCATCCCTCTTTTCGTTGCCCACACTTTTTTAGTGCGAACTTTTTATATTGGCTGTGGACGTCGTTGAGATAAACTCTGGGTTGGATGCATGAGTATCCGTACAGAATAAAATGCGATTTTGAACTATGCTGGAATTTGCATCTTGGTGTGGGTTGGTTGTTGATTGTTGCTGAGAGGGTAATAACGAAGTGTATCGTGATGTGTGGGACATTCAACTCTGTCTGAATCGTGGTTGTAGGGTGCTTGTGTTGTAAGCTGTATGAGCTGCCGCCGTGTGGGCCATAGGCGAGGATGTAGAAAGAATGTTCTCGACTGCGCTCATAACCTCTTGTTCTTGTTCATGGATGAAAAAGTGATTACCTTCGAACATCCGAACATCCATAGGTGATGTCGTATGTTGTTGCCAGGCATGGAGTGAATCTGTGCTAACCTCATAATCCTTCATTCCGCCTAAAACGGTCATCGGACATACCAGTGGATTTCCCGGCTGATAAACATAAGTTTCACATACCTTAAAATCTGCACGCAGACGAGGCATAATAATTTGCATCAATTCTGCATTTTGCAGCACCTCTTCAGGAGTTCCCTGCATCAAACGAAGCTCTTCGGTGAAAGAATCGTCTGCTAAATCATGGAGTCGTTTTTTGGAGTATGGAAGATGTGGTGCGGATTTACCGGATATGATGATATGCACGGGTAGCTTTCCAGTTTTGCTGTATAACTGTCGTGCTGTTTCAAATGCAATCAGTGCCCCCATACTGTGCCCAAAAAAAGCGAACGGCTTATGCATGTATGGAGCCATTGCGGGAACCAACGATTGAACGATGTCTTGAAGAGTATCCATTGGAGCTTCTGTTGAACGGCTTTCACGTCCTGGAAGTTGTATAGGCAACACGGTAATGTCAGGCGCAAACCTAGACTTCCAAGAGTTAAATATGTAAGCACCACCACCGGCGTAGGGGAAGCAAAATAGTTGGAGCTTCGCAGTCGGTTGGACCTCTGTTTTCGCGAACCAAGATTGCGATCGAGTCGTCATATGAATTCCTCCATCCTCTATTCAGTTCATAATTTTACAGTAAATCCTTATATCTCTTTTTTTCTTCCAACACTTTCTAACTGTTTTTAAATATACAAACTTTAAAACCACTTGGCATGGGACAAAAGGGCTAAATCGATAGAGCTCATAAAAATAAAACAAAATCCATATTTTGTTATTTGTTTCCAAACTTCAAAAGCAACAATTTCACTTTTGGTATTAGTTATCTGTCAATCATGATCTGTTAATTTAGTTTAAAACGAAATTTTAGGTTTTCACGAATTTTGTAAAACTAAACTCATTATGATTTACATTGAAGCTCCAACCCCTTATCCTACAACAATTTTATCTTTACATGCCATTAACATAAATGTAACAAATTCAACCTGATATCATCCGACAAATTCCGCCTTTTTCCGCAACTCCCTTTAACCTTCTAAATAATGGATTGAATTTGTATCAAGCTCACATAAGCCAAAATTAATAACTCTTTAATTTTGTAATAAATATTGTTATTTCATAGTCCTAAAGGATCATATTTTGCATATTTTTTTCTGACTCTTCGTCTAAAAAATTCAGTTCGGATTGAGTTTTTCTCTCCCAAAGCTATGAATTTTCTTTTCAAACTCTAATAGAACCGTTTCTATCTCGCTTCAAAAGTACCTGTTCTCTAGAAATTTATAGCCTTACTTTTAATCTTCACCCCCTCAAAAAACAGTAACGGCAAACAGCAAGGCTCCCTGTTGTTGGAGACTTGCTGCTTTATAAATTTCATTATGTTTGACTTCACTATCGGTCGATATGCAGAGTGTTGTAAGCTTTATTGTAGTTATCCCCCAATCATATTAATTTAGTGGAATGGAGTATATGTATGGGTTTCTTGTATATTTTCCAAAACGCGAAAGCCTTATGGTATACAAAAAGAGCACAGGCCGTTAAGGCTGTGCTCTTTTATCTTGCTTGGCGACGTCCTACTCTCCCAGGACCCTGCGGTCCAAGTACCATCGGCGCTGGAGGGC
>NZ_POVS01000007.1:0-234 GCF_002894905.1 Paenibacillus sp. F4 | reverse complement strand
GTACGTGTGGAACCCCTCCGCTATCGCCACCAAACATGAATTTACATCGTAAATTCTACCGTATGGTTATTCGCTTCATCACTTATCGTGTGAATGAATAGCCATGCGCTTGTCGTATGTCACTTGTACATACCTTCAAGGTTACACCCTGAAAACTGGATCCGAAACTCATTGCGTTTTATTTTAGGATAAGCCCTCGACCGATTAGTATTGGTCAGCTCCATGCATTACTGC
>NZ_POVS01000053.1:0-296 GCF_002894905.1 Paenibacillus sp. F4 | reverse complement strand
GTGGGGTAGATGATTGGGGTGAAGTCGTAACAAGGTAGCCGTATCGGAAGGTGCGGCTGGATCACCTCCTTTCTATGGAGAATCGTTTCCTGCAACGGAAACATTCAAATCAGCAGGTACATGTACCTGCGACCGGATATTCAATTCGGTTCATCACGTACGTGTGAATGAAATGAATATCCTTAACTTACTCACTCGTTGCTCAGTTTTGAGAGTTCAAACTCTCACATAGGATTTCCAAAATATACTTGTATTCAAGTGTTGAGGAATTTGATATGATGTTTTTCCGGGGTTAA
>NZ_POVS01000052.1:412-556 GCF_002894905.1 Paenibacillus sp. F4 | reverse complement strand
GTAAATGATACAGTAACATATAGTGGAAGTACTTATACCTGTCGTCAGGCACATACTTCCCTCGTAGGTTGGGAACCACCTATTGTTCCTGCTTTATGGGAGAAAGGCGGCAGCGGAACTACGCCACCTACAACACCGCCAACA
>NZ_POVS01000052.1:0-378 GCF_002894905.1 Paenibacillus sp. F4 | reverse complement strand
CCAACAGGTCCTTCAGTAACAAAGCCTTCCGAAGTTCCAAGCCACATATGGACATACACAATGAATGCGGGCGATAAATTCGGTAAAGGCGGAGATTTTGCTTTATTGCTGAGTGCTGTGATCAAAAAGGAAAGCAGCTTTGGAGCAGGCTTACCAGGCAGTCCATCAGCCGGCGACGGATTGATGCAGGTAGAACCAAACACACGTAATGCTTATTTATCTCAATTCAGTTCAAAATTTGGCCGTGCTTATAATCACGGCAGTGAACAAGATCAGGTATGCTTGGGCGGACTGATTTTAAATGAAAAGATTACTAGATTCGGCAACATATATAATGGCTTATTACACTATAACGGAGGAGATAACTGGTATCCGGGA
>NZ_POVS01000051.1:0-350 GCF_002894905.1 Paenibacillus sp. F4 | reverse complement strand
TGCTGGAGCAGGTAACGGCGAACCCGAATATTCCTGTACGTGAGCTGGATGTATTGACCGAGCAAGAACGCGAGCAAATCCTGCACGTGTGGGGAGATACGACAGCGGACTATCCAAGCGAGCAGACTATTCACGGTTTGTTTGAAGCGCAGGCTTTGCTAACACCAGAGCAGGCGGCCTTGTTCTTCGAGGGAGAAGAGCTGACCTACCGCGAGCTGAATGAACGAGCCAACCGATTGGCTCGTACCTTGCGGAGTCATGGCGTGACGAAGGATCGTCTGGTGGGCCTGATGACGGAGCGCTCGGTAGATATGATCGTGGGGATGTTCGGGATTATGAAAGCCGGAGGC
>NZ_POVS01000006.1:0-616210 GCF_002894905.1 Paenibacillus sp. F4 | reverse complement strand
TGTCAGGGAAACAATCTTATCAGGATGTGCCTCTTTATATTCTTTGATAATTTCGGATGATTGATCCGTGCTTCCATCGTCAACTACAATAATTTCAATGTTCTCCATCGTCTGGTTGACCAGAGACTCTAGGCATTTTCGCAAGTATTTCTCTACGTTATATACCGGTACTATAACTGATATTATCACCTTTCCATTCATCAAATACCGCCTACTTACTATTTAAATTCGCAATCTAGTTAAATCTTTTGATTATTTTTTTCACTAATCTCTTAAATGAATTAACAAATCCAAACGATAACATTGTAAAACCTAAAATAAAATATCCACCTTTAAAAATCTTACGGAAGTATTCCATTCTTAATTTATAATCATATTGAATATGTTGCTGTATATTTGAATTATTATAACTTGAATTATCATAAACAATCCTTTTATGATAATTAGATAGAGGTTCAGTTATTACACCAACATTACAATTAAAAATAAATCTAATGTTAAATTCCCAATCACCCAAAACCGGTAGATCTTCTCTGTATTCTCCAGTCAAACCCAAAGCCTTTCTTCTATATACAAAAGAATTTGTGGTAAACAAGTTGCCTTTTGCAATTTTCAACAGTGAAACTCTCTTTAGTTTTGGATTGAATATAGTTTTAAACTTCTGAGTAATGTTTCCATTAAATATCTCTTCATGAATTAGATAAGTTAAAGTCACAACTCCATCAAATTCTTTGTTTTCTTCTAGACTTTCTATACAAACCCTTAAAAAGTCAGGACTCCAGGTGTCATCGTCATCTAATAAAGTAATATACTCAGCTTTACTATTGGCCAAACCAATATTAGTAGCAACTTCCATATATAAATCACTCTTAGTATGAGTTACTTTTATTTTTTCAAGAACATCAGAGCCATATTGCTTTAAAAGGTGTTGAAGTTGAACGATATCACCACCATTATTAATCAATTGAATCTCCCAATTATCATAGGTTTGACTTATAACACTCTGAATTGCTCGATTTAATAAAATAAGTCTGTTTTTTGTTCTCATAATGATGGCTACTTTAGCTTCCACTCAATGCACCTCTCTAAAAGCAATTCTCTGACATTAGACCATTGAGTATTGATCAACTACCTCGTCAGCTGTGCCTGCCATTATAATTTTCCCCTTTTCAATCCAGATTGCTTTATTACAAATCTCTTTTACCTGTGCAGAAGAATGTGAAACGAATAATACAGTTGTCCCTTTACTAAGTAAGCTGTTAATTTTGATTTTACATTTCTCCTGAAACTTATAGTCACCGACGGCTAAAACTTCATCTACTATAAGTATATCTGGCTCAATTATAGTTGCGATTGAAAAAGCCAGCCTGGCAATCATACCTGAAGAAAAATTTTTAATAGGAACGTTCATAAATTCATGTAACTCAGAAAAGTCAACAATTTCATTATATTTCTGTTTCATAAAGTCTCTAGAGTATCCCAATACAGCCCCATTAAGATAAATATTTTCTTCTGCAGAAAGATCAAGATTAAATCCTGCTCCTAACTCTATTAATGGAGCCATGCTTCCTTTAACAGAAACGTTTCCTGTTGTGGGTTTAAGCACACCTGCAATGATTTTTAAGAGTGTACTTTTGCCAGCTCCATTTAGACCAACAAGACCTAGAATATCACCTTTCTCCACTTTAAATGACACATCTTTAAGAGCAATAAACTCATTATAAAATAATTGTCTTTTAAGCAACTTTACAAAGTATTCTTTGAAGTTATCAATTTTTTCTGAGCTTAAATTAAACAACATGGAAACATTCTCGACCTCTATAATAGATTCCTTCATTAATTTGCTCCTTACTTAAACATGTAAGATAAACTTATCTTGCTTCTTATAAAAAACGTAAAAACCAACAACGAATGTTAAAAACCCTATTGAAAAACAGATCGCATTTTCAAAAATGCTCGGAAAAGTTCGGTACATTACAATCTGTCTAAAAAAATCAACCATATAGTATAACGGATTTATATAAAAAATAAACTGATATTTCTCAGGAAGTACAGACGCAGGATAAAATAATGGAGTGAAATACATCCAAGCCGTCAGTATAACTTCGTACAAATAACTAATATCTCTGAAAAACACTGTGTAGGCAGATAACAATAAGCCTACTCCGGTTGCGAATAAGAAAACGTAAAATATAGCTAACGGGACCAATAGAAGCACAGGAGTTATTTTCACACCTACAAATAACATAACAACCAATAAAGCTATTAGAGAGAATCCTGAATTGACCAATGTTGATAGACATTTAGCAAGAGGGAAAATATATTTAGGAATATATACTTTCTTTATTAGTGATGCATTTCCTACAATTGAATTCATAGACATGCTCGTGCATTGTGAGTACATATCCCATATAATCCTACCCGTAAAAACGTATACTGGAAAATACGGAACATCACTTTTGAACAAATTAGAAAAAACCATTGTAAGAACAAACATCATCATTAGCGGATGAAGCACACTCCAAATAATACCCAAAACTGATTTCCGATATCTTAACTTGATATCATTAACGACTAATTCACGTAAAAGAAATCTATATTTAGTGAAATTTTGCCAATAAGTTTTCATTAAAAGTCCTCTCATCATATAAACTCGTTATTAATTGTTTCTCTTCTGTAATAATCAAAAGTATCTTTCAATGCTTCTTCTAAAGAGTACTTAGGCTTCCAGTTAAGATGTGAAATAGCGGAACTGTTATCAAGACAGCTATGGATAATATCCCCTACTCTACTTTCTTGATATGTCAATTCTACTTTTTGGGAATTAAACTCAGACATAATTCTCACAAGTTCATTCAAACTAATTGTAGTATTTGTACTCACATTAAATACTCCATTAATCTCGCTATCAATAGCTGCGATATTGGCACTAACAACATCTTGGACGTAAATGAAATCTCTTGTCTGCTCTCCATTACCATAAACAGTAAGGGATTCGTTTTTCAACATCTTGTTTATGAAAATAGAGACTACTCCTCCTTCACCAACATGATCTTGTTTAGGTCCAAAAACGTTAGAATACCTTAAAATCGTATATTTAAGTCCGTAAAGAGCAGCATAAGTTTTAATATACTGTTCAGGTACAAATTTGGATATACCATAAAAAGAAATGGGGTCTATAGCGTGACTCTCAGCAATAGGTAAGTTTTGAGGCACACCATAAACCGCCGCAGAAGAAGCATATATAATTTTTTTAACACCATGCTTCTTGCAGTTTTCCAATATGTTAACTGTTCCTTTAATATTAGTCTCCTCATCTAACAAAGGGTCCTCAATTGATCTATTCACATTTACTTGGGCCGCAAAATGTAATACTTGATCAGGCTTAATCTGATTGAATAATTTATCCAGTTGTTCAGATGTAATGTCAGCTTCAAAGAAAACAGCTCTGTCATCTAAATTGCTTATTTTTCCAGTGGATAAATTATCAATTACAAAAACATGATGCCCTAAATTTAGCAATTGTTCAGCAACATTTGACCCTATAAATCCTGCCCCACCAGATATTAATATCTTCATTATCAATCACTCCATAACAAAATTGTACTTTATGCGCTCATTATTACTCAAAAAGGATTCACGAAAAAAACACCTAACTCCCTAATTTTATCCGTCCCATATGTGTCGCCAATCTGTTTGTAATAAGTAAATTTAGAGTTTTGGGTAATGTAATCGATCTCCATTTGAGGATTATCGCCAGATTCCCAGATAATAAATGAAGTGATCAACTTATCAAGATTCTGGATAATAAGCTCTCTTTTATCTTCGAAAAAATGATAAAAAACAGTTAAAAATATTGCAACATCGTAAGTTTCGCTCGTTTCATACTCTTCAATTTTATCTTGAAGTAACCTACATATTTGTATGTGTAAGCTACGTTAATAATTTTGCCAAATCATAGTGTTGTTTGTCAGGTTCCAAAGCAGTAACTTTTGCTCCTTCTCTGCTAAAAAATTGTGAATAATAACCTAGATTTGAACCAATATCTAAGATCTTATAATTACTAAACCTCTGCGAATTGAAAAATTCAAGTATATGGTCTAATCTTGATTTATACGAATTATCACGATAAGCAGGCCTATCATAAAAATATGGATTACAAATAGGTGTATAAAATTCGCTTCTTACCTGTTCATTAATTAATGCAAGACATTCCAAAGCTTTTTCTTTATTTCTCCAATTTATAAATTCTTGGACGCTAACTTTTGCTGGAATCATCTTCATTCCAGAACAGTAAAGAAACATTGCGCGATGGTGACCATCGATTATATTACAATAACCGCTAGGGTTCCATCTGACTTCTATTGGATTATCCATAAAAAAATCAATTCCTTTATTTAGTTCCTTGCTCATGCATTGAAATTCTCTATGACGTCTATCTATTACAGCTATTGAAGATTCCGAAATTAGCCCTCTTGAAGAAAATAAGTTTTCAAACCATTTAATATAGGCAGCAGGGCTCTTTTCAAGGCCTTTAAAAAATTCATCAGGTCCCGATGAGGTTTTAATCTAACCAAATTAATATTTTCCCAAACTGTGTTTTGATCCTCCCAATCCGCCGTTATTTGATCCACTTTGGAATATGCCGTAATTTTGTCTTCCGTGAAAAGTAGCTCAACTGGAATGAACGCAACAACATGTTGATCTTCTGCAAGTCTAATAAAGGAATAATCTATGATACTCCCGTCTCCGTCTAAATAGCTTGAAATTTGATTTTCAAGCCTGTTCTTTTTACACTTCCAGTTAACAATTTCATTTTGCTTCAACAAGTCATCTTTGAAGCTCCTATCCAATGCAATTCTAGACACTAAGTCTGCGTTAATACGTTCCAATTCTAAAATCTTCTCATATTTCTTTTCGCTATCAAGAGCATATCTATTTCTCTCATCAACTATCTTGTTTAATTATGGAATTTTTTGCTATTTTTTCAACATAAGGTCAACCCCAACTCCAAGCAGAGCTTTATTTTTCAATACAATTTTTAGGTATAATATCCTCGTTATTGGAACAGGTCTACCTTTAATAATAAAACATTAAGTTTAGTATAGGGGGACACAACTGTCCCCAAGCTCTGACATTATCTACACTCTCTAGGAGCAGAGCTATGTAGAAGCAAATTTTTATGCTAAAATGTTGACGTATCTACAAGAAAAGGAGATTGTAAACCTTGTCGAATCCAGTATACGGGAAACAGGCCAAAACGTCGACCCGTGACGATAAAAGGCCGGCTATGTTTTGGGTGTTAATTGTTGGCATGATTCTGTTTTTAGCTTGGGCTCCCTTCCAGGCTGCACTTTTTAATGGGCAAATGCTCGATTTTGAAAAGCCTCTCTATTGGGCTGTTATCATCGCCTCGATTCTATTGATTTTAGGAATCGTAACCTATTATAAAAAATTCAAGCTGGAAGAGCAAAGGGATTGGCTGGCTGTATTAGTACTACTGCTTCCCTTGACTTATGTGCTTTCACTGACATCAGCAGCTTCACATTACCTGGCCATGAATATGGTGGTGGTACAGTGCATATATGCAGCCCTGTTTATCATCTCAATTTATCTACTCCAGGATCGCTTAGGCAATAAGATTATTCACAATCTGATTATGACTATTGCTTATGTCATTGTAGGCTTTGGCTTCATTAACTGGTTCGGACAGTGGGTGCTTGCCGGCAAGCTGGTAGGCTGGCTTAGCCAATATGTGTATCAAGACCGTTATATCAATGCAGTCATGACAGATACGAACGGGCTCCGGCTGACATCAGTGTTTCAATATGCGAATACATATGCCGCCTTTCTAATGGCTTTCCTATTCGCTGCCGTTTTTTGTCTGATGAAATCAAAATCATGGTATGGCAAGGCTACTCATGGTTTCATGTTGGTGCCCATTTTGGTCTCGCTGTTCCTGACCTTGTCACGGGGCGGTCTGGTTATGTTGCCAGTCGTTTTCGTGCTGCTCTTGCTTTTCCTTAAACCTGCACGCCAAATTATATGGATTTTGCATTGCGCCATTGCTGGTGTAGCGTCAATATCTATCTTGGCGCCAATTACAAATATGGGATTACAACTCAATAAGGCCTACAACGGCGGTGAGGCTGCCAAGGCTTGGGGGGTACTTATTGGTGTCTCCCTGGCTGTAGCTGTCGTACTGTGGCTTGTTGAACGTTATTTGGCACCGAAGTTGGAAAGTGCCCTCACAGGCTGGACTTCCCGTAAGTTATCCAACCTATGGCTGCCTGTCGGATCAGTTGTGGTGATTGGCTTGCTGGCTTTTCTGTTTATTGGAACTGGCCTGCGCAGCGTACTACCAGAAAACGTCCAGGTCCGGTTTGAAAATATCAATTTCCGGCAGCATAGTGTACTGGAACGACTTGTATTCTATCAGGATGCTGCCAAATCGATTAAAGATCATCCTGTTATTGGCACCGGCGGCGGCGGTTGGGCTACTTTATATGAGAAATACCAAGACTATCCTTACACAAGCCGTCAGGCCCATAACTTCTTCATGCAGTATCTGGTTGAAGTTGGTATTCTCGGTTTTGTAATTTTCATGTCATTCATCTTATTTATTTTCTACAAATATATCCGTAACTATATTAGACAAAATGATGAAGAACGGGATTCTCACTTTCTGTATCTCATTTTGGCACTCTCGATCTTACTTCATAGCTTGCTGGACTTTAATCTGAGCTACGTGTTCATGGGCATACTGATATTTATGAGTCTTGGTGGTATGGCCGCTGCTATGGACAGCAAGCCTCTTAAACGCTTGTCTATGGGTGCTTCTGGTTTCCGAATCATGTATAGTACAGTCATCGGCATTCTAAGCATTGTGGTGCTTTTTGCAGGTCTCCGCTTCGTGCAATCGGCCAATGCTGCCACATCTGCCAAACAGATCATGGCGGTCAGCACATCTTTTGAGGAAATCCAAAGTGCCATTAATAAGGATCTTGAACTTCGTCCTACGCACCCAGATTCGCTTATAAGATTGGCTGCACTGTACAAGAATGTGTATGATCAAACGAAAAAAGAGGAATTTTATAATGCTGCAATAGAGGTACTTAATACGGGCCTGAAGGCAGAACCGTATAATAAAATCATGTATAACTCCAAAGTTAACCTTTTAAAAGCAAAAGGTGAGCATGAGCAAGCCTTCAGTATTTTGGAAAATAACATTTCCAACTTCAAATGGGACAATGACTGGTACAATATGTTGATTACCCAAGCTTACACTATTGGTGATAAGGCACGTGAACAGAAGGACACCGCCAAGGAGCAGAAATATTTCCAAGCAGGCCTTGCTGCTTACCAACAGGTTCTGGATGGGGTAGCTCATATTAAGACGGTTCCACCTGAAATTCAATTGACACGTACTTTTGAGGTAACTCCAGGTATTGCGCTCAGCACTGGCAAAATTGAATTCATGTCAGGCAAACCTGCAGAGGCTGCCAGCATCCTGAAAAACGGTCTGAAGGACGATTTGAGTGATGCTACGAATCGTGAGGTCGCCCGCTACTATATCGCCGCTCTGCAACAGCAGGGACAGGATGACAAAGCATTGTACGATAAGCTGATTAAAGCTGATCCGAAGGAGAAGGAGCAGATTGAGCAGTTAAAATCGGAGAAATAGTTAAGAAAAAGAGACTACCAGATGATGTTATATCATCCGGTAGTCTCTTTTTTATTTTGATAAAGTGAGGTTGGGTGAGGTGTCTATATTTGTTGGTCAATCTTTTCAATAACCTGTCTCATATAAGCCAGTACTTCATCCTTAATCTCATTATGCTGTAGAGCATAATGGATCGTTGTTTCAATGAATCCCAATTTCTCGCCAACGTCATGGCGATTCCCGTCAAATTCGTAGGCCAGGATCGGATTCTTTTCTCCCAGTTTGGACAATGCATCCGTCAACTGAATCTCCCCGCCTACTCCCGCAGATTGCTGACCCAGGATATCAAAAATATCAGGCGTCAAGATATAACGTCCCATAATCGCCAAGTTGGAGGTTGCTTCTTCCTTCTTTGGCTTTTCTACCAATCGTTCCGCCTCAGAGATTTTGGAAGTGAGTGCATGACCCTCAACTATGCCGTAACGATGTACCTCGTTCCAATCCACTTGTTTTACACCTACTACAGAACGCTGATACTCATCGAACACGTCAATCATCTGTTTGAGACACGGATTCTCAGACTCAACGATGTCATCCCCTAAAAGGACGGCAAAAGGTTCGTCACCGATAAACTTACGTGCACACCAGATGGCATGCCCCAACCCTTTGGGTTCCTTTTGACGAATATAGTGGATATCTGCCATCTCTGATGGTTTACGTACTTCATTGAGCAGGTCCCATTTTTCCTTCGCAGTCAAATTATGCTCCAGCTCAAAAGAGTAGTCAAAATGATCCTCAATCGCCCTTTTGCCTTTACCAGTAACGATAATGATATCCTCTATACCAGATGCAACAGCCTCTTCAATAATATATTGAATTGTTGGTTTGTCTACAATGGGAAGCATCTCTTTAGGCATCGCTTTTGTAGCAGGAAGGAACCGGGTTCCTAATCCCGCAGCAGGAATAATCGCTTTACGGATTTTCATAGGTTAAAACTCCTTTTGTCTTCAATATAACGGATAGATATACTGTCTATGATTATAACAGGAAGATAGATGAATTTGATAGGTTAAAGAAGAAGACATCTTCCCTCAAAGAGAACATGTCTTCTAATCACTTGCTTTCTATATGAATATATTATGCTGCCGGAATCTTTCTGGCTCCCGAACAAATATACTGTTATTTACTTCACCAGCTGCCCACGTGTAACACCCAACTGATTCGTCGCTTTCAGCGTTTTCCATACTTGTGTTCCGCTGATTTCTCCGCGCAGGGCACGGTTATAGAGATCAATAACCTCATGCACTTGCTCCGGTGTCTCCTCCAAAAATTCCACGCGGTAACGGGACACGCCCAGCTCCAGGAAGTTGGACAGGTATTCGGCGCCGGATTGCTCAATCGCGTTGTATACCGTGTTGCGGCAGCCTTCGTCCACACGGACTGGATGAGACATACCAATTCGATCGCGCAGGGATGCGCGATGGTCCTCACACGGACGTCCACAGTTAGTGTAGTCGGTGCCTTCACTCATAAAGGTACAGTATACGCAATGTTCAGTATGGAACATGGGCATATGCTGCTGAATCACAATCTCCAGCTTATCGGTACGCGTACGTCTGAGCATATCGACCATTTGCTGAATGTTCAGATCGTACGAAGGCGTAACCAGGTCGCAGCCGGAATCTAGGAACAGATCAGCCGCTTTATGGTTGGCTATGTTCAGCGAGAAGTCACCAATCAATTGCGGGTGATGTGCGTCCGGGTTCTCCAACCGATGTCGCAAGTAGAAATACAGTGCCCCTGGATTGCGCACCAACACAGCATCCGGCTTCAAGCGCAGGATATTGTTGTGGTAGCCATTTTCACCCGGCATGTGAATACGCGGGGTCGCCAGCGCAATTCGGCGGCCTGCAGCGTGCACAGCCTCTACGGCTGCCGGGAATTGCTTGATGAACTCGAAGTCGGCGTAAATGAATTCCACGCCGGCCTCAAGCGCAGCCTCCACCTGAGGGAGGCTGCGGCACAACGCGGTCAGCTCTGCCTGACCGCGTGCCACAGACGATGCCGGAGTCGATGCATCGTCATACACCTCGACCGCCCGCTTCGTGTACACGGGCGGTTTGGGGCGCTCACCCGCGAGCAGTTCCACCGCCTGACGGCGGATACCGTTCAGCTCGCGCATCGGCACGATGACGTCCCCATGCAGATGGACGTCCAGTTCTTCCAGCTGGAACACCGTTCCGCCCAGTCGGCCGAACTGCTCTTCGAGCAGTTCGTGCGTCATCGGACGCTTCTGGGCAATTTCGAGTTCCAGCTCGGAGTCCACGCGGACCGTTGTGCCCTTTTGCACATCGGTCCACCACGTCGACAGCGGTTGCCCTGGGGAGCCGCTGACTCGCACATGTACCGGGAAGACCCGGTACGGCTTGTCCGTGTCGTACGACTGGCGCAGACGTTTATCCAGCGCTGGGTCGTTGGTCTTCCAAATGCGGTCGCCCACGTGCACACGGCGCAGATCCACATCGTTGCGTCCCGCTACGATGTCAATGATCCAGCCTTCTCCGGCTTCGCCTTCAATCTTCACGCCCTTGCGACGGATATCGTATACGCGTCCGCCTTCTTCCTTTTGCGTGGGATCTCCCGCATCGAATACAATCCCATCGCCACGCTTGAGTGGGGCATCAATACGGCACACTACACCATCACGAAGGATTTGTTCCACTCGGCCCAGATACACCCCCCGGCTTTTCGGGAACGTACCGTCAACCAGCTTCTTGTTATTGGTCCCTTCGAGAAAACCGTGCGTAAAGCCGCGTGAAAAGCTCTGTTGCAGCTCGCGGATATCTTCTTTGCTGGTCTTGGACGTATCGCCATCAAAATACTTATCAATGGCCTTGCGGTACTTGCTGACCACATTCGCCACATATTCAGGTGTTTTCAGTCGCCCTTCAATTTTAAAAGAAACAACACCCGCGTCGATCAGTTCAGGCATCAAGTCAATCGCTGCCAGATCCTTAGGTGACAGCAGATACGTCACATCTGCCATTGGTTTCTGCTCTCCGTCCACCATCAGATCGTAAGGTAAACGACATGCCTGTGCACACTCACCACGGTTAGCAGAGCGGCCGCCCCACATTTCTGAAGTCAGGCATTGGCCAGAATAAGATACGCATAACGCTCCATGTACGAATACCTCCATTGGAAGTCTCGCCTGATCGCCTATTTTTTGGATCTGTTTCAGGTTGTTTTCGCGTCCAAGCACGACCCGTTCCATATTGTACGGCTTTGTAAACTCTACCGCTTCCGGCGAGGTAATCGTCATTTGGGTAGAACCATGAATTGGAAAATCCGGTGAAATGTCGCGGATCATTTTCACCAGGCCCATATCCTGGACAATTAAGGCATCGACTCCAGCATCAATACAGGCATCGACCAGCTCCTTAGCGTCCTCCAACTCGTTTTCAAATACCAATATATTGAATGTTAAAAAACCTTTAACTCCATAGCTATGCAAAAACGCCATAATTTCAGGCAGTTCCTCCATGCGGAAATTATTCGCCCGTGCTCGTGCATTGAACTTTTCCACCCCGAAAAAGATCGCATCAGCCCCATTTGCCACCGCCGCACGCATACAATCCCAGTCACCGGCTGGTGCCAGAAGCTCAACATCTTCTCTTCGTACTGCTGATTTCATTATTGCCCTCCCCATATGCTGAAAACGAATGATCCCCCGAGGAATAATCGTTGTTTTCAGGGCAGCTATGCTGCTTACTTGGTAATCTCATGGATGTTCCATAGACTCATTCCAAAGCTGATCATGTTTAGTCAGGGGAATGGAAGCCTACTAAGAATCATATTTTAAATCCTATCCGTCTCTATCATCTTGTCCGATCATCCACACACTGAACCATCGGTTCCTCGCGTGAATTACATCCAACTCAAAAAATCCGCATCACAAACATCTGCGGCAGAATCATTCTTATCTTGTAACTAATCTAGTGTACCAGACTGCGACCTAAGCTTCTACACTTTCCAAGCGATTCCTTTAAAAAATAATACTAAAAACACCTCCAGTCCCGTCAAGCGGTGCTTTGGAGGTGAGTCATCCTATCATTAACTAGGCAAACCTATACTTCGCAAGCATTTCTCCCCAGGGTGATATCCCCTTCTCCCTGAAGCCTGATTTACTATATAGCTTTCTAGCTAGTTCATTGTCTGGTTTATACCCAATCATGATAACATCCGTCCTATCACTGGCTTTCCTTATTTCGTCGATAACCAGCAACATCGCATTGTAGCCATAACCTTGACCTTGAAATCTTTCGTCAATCATAAATCGGTAAACCCAGTAATTTCCGTCATCCGGGTCTAAACCATACATTGTAAAACCAATTAATTCGTCATCATTATAAATTGCTTTAGATAAAAATCCATCTAAAAACTGACACTCCGCAATCGAAAAAAGGTTAGATACCATAAATCTTTTTTGCTCAGATGTCGGTTTAAGTTCGGCACATGCTTCCCAATTATGTTTGTCGACTGCTTTTAGCGTAATCATTTTGGATTCCTCCTACACGGGGAAATCCGTATAGACTTCCCTAGTGCTTACTTCACTCATTATAAGATTGATGGTATTTGGCGGGCGCCAGCGAAGCAGGCCATTTGAATCCGAAGAAGCGTCAGCGCTCGCCTTTGACCTGGGATTCTTACATATAAATCACTTAAACAATCCAAGAATCCCGGGTCAACAGCGATCGTAGGATAAAATGGCACGCGTAGCGCTTCCCCCACAACCTCGCTAATCTTTTACCTACATCTTCTACTTCACAAAATTAAACGAATTTAACGTCGAATCCAGTGCGTTAGACTGTACAGCCGTGTTGTTCGCATCATTTAATGTTGTTGTCACAGTATACGTTTTTCCGTCACGTTCCAAAACCAATTGGTGGCCTGTGTAGCCAATGCCTTCCTCTATACGATGGAATGTAAAGGACACTGCCGGAACACCAGCAAACGTTACGTCCTTAACTTCCTCAACTTTGAGGTTTTTGTAGTTCTTTGCTTGCTTATCATAGAAGTCCTTGAGCTGGGATACCGTTAGTTCAAATGATTGGTCGTTGTCGATTTTGATGGAAAAACGTCCTCCGGTAAACTGGTACTCTACATCACCCAATTCAAATTGATCGCTAATCGCGGTCCAATATCGTGGGATATTCACCGTATACTCATAGGCTTTTGATGTCTTTTTGACCGTTTTCGTTTTGTCTGTCAAATAGTCGTCTTCTTCCAACTGTCCAAAGTTACTTGCTACGGTTTGAAAATCGATTTGAAGCGAGGAGATGAGCGCGTTGAACTGATCATTTCCTTTGCTTACCTTTTCAGGCACTGCGTATTCAGCCAAATAGCGGTATCCATTTTGCTGAATCAGCACATTGTACTCTTTGACCCATCCATCGCCAAAATTATAGCGGTACTCCTGTACTAACCCTTGAACGCCTGCAACCTCCAGCGGATACGTCTTCTGTGCCTCATAAGCCGTAGACACAAATGAATCGCTCAGCCATTTTTGCAGTTGCTGGCCCCAGTTCTCCAACTTTCCATCCGCTGGAGCCGAGGTTATTTTCATGCGGAAGCTCGATCCATCATTACTTTCATATTGCATCCGTTGATCGTCCATTTTCCAGCCTGCGGGTATGCTGAGTGACACACCGTAGTCTGGATTCCCGGCCTCGCGTGTGCCTCCTACGACAGTGGACAAGTCTTTAATACTTTTATCCTGCGCATTAAAAGAGGTCTTGAAGGAATTTAAAAGTCCTGCATACTGGGCCAGATCTTTATAATTCGTTGCTTTAGCATCGGAAAAATAAACTACATACAATCGCCCGTTGTCATAGTACTGACGATTTTCCCACAGTACGCCGTCCCCATCCTTCGTAATGACACGAGCATAAGGTACCTTCGCTTTCGGGAAGGATTTTCGATCGATCACAGTTTCTCCTGTTTCCTTGGCTGCCTGCACTAATTGTTGCAACAGATCGTCCGCATTCAGTGGAACCGGCTGTGACGCTGTGTGCACTTCCATATAGTACGCACTGTTCTCGTCCATAAAAGTGGAGATACTCTCATCTCCACCTCCCTGACCGATGACGAGACCTGTTGGATAGTTCATAGACCAGCCATAGTAACTGTTCCCGATCTGCGTCTTGCCCTCATCATTATCAATATTCGGTGTCTCTTCAGCTACCGTGCCCGCCTCTTCTTGTGCTTCCATCCGAATAATGATTCCGGCGCCGTTCTTCTCCAACTTACCGCCAAGCCCTTCTGCTACTTGACGCAGAGGCACCATGAGAATACCTGATGACATTTCCGGTGGAGCTGGAAGTGTCACCTTGTGACCTCTCACCCAAGCTGTACGGCTACCAATGGTCAGCGATACAACATGAGTTCCGCTAGTGATTTTAACCACATTATCTTCAGCCAATCGAATTTTGCTGTTAAATGCCTTTTTAAAAATACCAGCTGGAACCATCAGTGCACCACTTTTTGAATATGGCTTCGTAATATTGGCATTATGGCCGTTCACGATGGCTGTATTGCTGCCGCTTTGCAACCGCAATTCCAGCATGGTTTTATCATGATCTGCTGCAACTGCTGGCAAAGCGGAAAGCAGAAGGGACAATGCGACAGCGCCGACCCCCAGCTTACGCATCATTTTTCTTTGAATATGCTTCACAGTAAATCTCCCTTTAGCTTTATTTTATAGATTCAAGAGCCGTTATTGTTCACTTTCCAGTAGTTGCCCCTTGAGCTGGCTCCGATGTTTCCTTAGGAAGCGCTATGCCGCCATCTTCAGCGGCTTCCGAACCGTTCGAATCCTCACCATCTTCTCCAGACTGAATGGACTCATAGATTTCACCATTATCCTGTGTCAGTACTAGCTTGCGCTTCACAATATCACCGTCCGACTGCATAAGTACACTCACCGTTTGACCCGGTTGATAGTTTTTAAGCAGCTCATTGACGTCAATGGCCGAAGCTACACGCTTACCGTTAATACTATACAGCTCATCGCCTTCCTTGATTTTGGCCTGAACGGCATTGGCTGAAGTAATTTTCGTAACTTTCAAAGGATCCTCGGTAGGTAATCCAACGATAGCTGACCAGCTCTCTTCCAAACCCAGACCAAGACTGGCGCGCCGAACCTCTCCGTATTTGAAAAATTGGCCGATGACATATTTCACCGTATCCGACGGAATCGAAAAGCCCATATTTTCAATGCCGACCGCCGAGAATTTCATCGTATTAATCCCGATGACCTCACCCTTGAGATTGACCAGTGGACCGCCGCTGTTACCAGGATTGATCGCGGTATCACTTTGGATCAAACGATAAGCAGCGTTGACACCACGGTTCAGCCCGCTAACAACACCTGAGGTTGCCGAATTGCGAAGTGAAAAGGATATAGGCGTACCAATAGCCACTACCTGCTCACCTACCTGTAGACTGTTCGTTGAAGCTGCCAAGGTAGCGGGTTTGAGGCCGCTTGCCTTGATTTTGACTAATGCCAAATCACTGATCGGATCGCTGTAGCTGTCGGTAATTCCGTAAGATTTTCCGTCCGAGGTTACGATCACGGCATCACCTAATCCTTCGATAACATGCGCATTCGTCACAATCCATCCATCGGTACGAATGATGACACCCGTGCCGTGAGCCAGATTGTAGCGATCTCCTCCCGCTACGGTCTCTCCCGTGGCTGAACGGCCAATGATACCGACCACAGAAGGAGATACATTTTTAACAACCTGCGGCACACGATCGGCCGATAACGTATATGTACCATTTGCGCTGTTATATGCGCCGCTGGTTCCTAATGCTTTATTCATATCGCTTACGTTAACATAGACCCCACCATTAATGACTTTGGCCTTTAACGCAGTTCCACTGCTGGCTGCACCTGCCGCTCCAGAAACACATAGAGCGCTGCCTAAAGCCAGAACAACTGCCCTTTTCCCCATCTTACGCATATACTCACCATTTCCTCTCTTACATGACCCTGTTCTATCAGTTAGTCCAAATCTACCATAGAGGGGACACGTATACAATCGCTTTAAGCCCTATCTTTTTCTAAAAGACTCCGTTTGCTACATCCCTGTCCTCTCATGCTATTTATATTATAAATTTTCCAAATCCTTATATCAAAAAAATAAGCAAAAACGATAAATAATCGTTATACCGTTTAGGTCATTCCTTCGTTTACGGGCATAACCAACTATGATACCATCACATTATATCTTAGTTTTATTGTCGGAAATAAAGAATAAAATCATGAGCCCTCTATCCAAAACACTAAAGTATAAATAAGCACTTACAGGAGGTTAAAAGAATGGCCTACGAACCAATCTGGAACGCTCATCCCGATAAGCTTAACAAATTCGAGTTAGTCAAGCTGGAAAAGGACGGTCTCGACGTAATCCGTACCATTATCGAAAACTATGCCAACGAAGGCTATGACTCGATCTCTGCGGACGATATGGACCGTTTCAAATGGGCTGGGGTATACCAGCAAAAGCCCAAGGATGGTCATTTCATGATGCGGGTCCGCATCAACACAGGGATCATGACTTCAGCACAGGCACATGCATTGGCAGACATATCCGCGCTATACGGACGCGGTCTTGTGGATGTTACCACTCGCCAGGCGATTCAATTTCACTGGCTGACGGTCGAAAGCTTGCCCGATATTTTCGAAAGACTGGAGAAAGTCAATTTGTATTCCTTTGAAGCCTGTGGAGACTGCCCGCGTACCATTGTCGGTAATCCGCTGGCTGGCATCGATCCCAATGAATTGGTGGATACCCAGGAGATTGTAGATGAAGTAAACCGCTTTTTCTTATTAAATCGAGACTTCTCCAATCTGCCGCGCAAGTACAAAATGTCTATTTCCGGTAATACGTACAACAATGCACAGGCTGAAATTAACGACCTGTCCTTCACTCCGGCCACCAAGATCCTCGACGGAAAAGAAGTGATTGGCTTCCATGTGATGGTTGGTGGAGGTTTGTCCGCCAAGCCGCATATGGCACAGTCTCTGGATTTGTTTGTTCGCCCTGAGGAAGTACTGAAGGTTGCTATTGCTGTCACCACCATTTTCCGTGATTACGGCTATCGGGAAAAGCGGCACCATGCCCGCTTGAAATTCCTCGTTGCCGATTGGGGCCCAGACAAATTTCTGGCTAAGCTCACCGAGTACATCGGTGAAATGCCCGGACGAGGCGAGGACAAAACGATTGGCTGGCAAGCCGCCTATTTTGACGGTGTGCATCCTCAAGCCCAAAAAGGTCTGAACTATGTCGGTCTGAACGTGCCTGTCGGTCGCCTTAGTGCTGACGAGTTACATGAACTGGCCGACCTGGCTGACCGCTATGGCGATGGTCAGATTCGTACCACGATGTCGCAAAACATTTTGCTGAGCGGCGTGCCGGATGAGCAAGTGGATGAACTATTGGAAGCCCCCGTGCTGCAACGCCTGACACCACGACCCAAGCATTTTATGAGCCGTACAGTATCGTGCACAGGAAATGAGTTTTGCAATCTGGCGATAGTGGAAACCAAAAAACGGGCGGTTGACGTTGCCGAGTATTTGGATCAGCACGTACAATTGGATGAAAAGGTGCGCATTCATTTTATCGGTTGCCCGAATTCCTGCGGTCAAAAGCATATTGCGGACATTGGTCTGCAAGGCTCGCTCATAAAGACACCGGAGGGCTTGGTCGACGCGTTCGATATCGCTGTTGGCGGAGCGCTTGGAGCAGGCGCCCAGTTTAACAAGGCGCTCAAAGGCCGCGTACGCGGGGATCAGGTTGGACCTGTACTGGCAGAGCTCATTCTGTTCTACAAAGAAAACAGGAGCGCTGGCGAAAGCTTTTACGCATATGTACAGCGTGTAGGTATTCCGACTTTCCAGGAAAAGCTGTCTGCCATTTTACAGTCCAGCCACGTTGCATCCTAAATATAGAGTCTATTAACAGCCTGCTTGTATCACATATACAAGCAGGCTGTTTCTTATCGTCATACAACCTCGCAATATCGTTTCCCTCAATTTCACAAAAAAAGACACCGGATTACTCCGGTATCAATATTTTCGCAAAATCCAGTACTGTTGGCTTATGAGCACCTGTTGTAGATGTCACCACCACGTAGCCTGAAGGTATCTTGTATATCAATCCCGTATCGTATCGGATGCCGAAGGAATTATCCTCCTTATAATGAGTCCTCGTTTCCCACACCTTCGTACCGTTTCCTTTCAGGCCTGTAATGGTGATGCCATGCATCTTCGTGGTTTTACCCAGTGGATCATATTGATCACTGAACTGGACATACAACTGCTCCTCAGGCAGATACACCCGGTCAGCCGCATAGTCCTCTGTATTACTAAATAATTGCAGACCATTACTTAGCACCTGTGTACGCTTGCTGTTTCCTTTAAGCCCTGTTACAGCAATATGACCGCTCGGCAACTCACGTACTGCGGCAATTTCTTTACCTGATCCTAAGTCCAAATGAATGTCACGAATATCGCGACCATATACATCTGCTTGTACCCCAACGGGACCATCTGAGCTGTTCAAAAGCGCATAATATCCATTGTGACTGCCGACCAGCCAACCCGAGGTCACTCCGGCCGTCGTTCGATTCCATTGTAGATCGCCAGTTTCAGTGTATTTGAGTACAGTGAAGGACTGCTCCGCAAGGTTCAGATAGGAGACCAGGAAACTGCCATCCTCCAGTGTCTCCAAACCAACCTGAGAATCTTGCCCATGAGATATCAAGCCATCTGTGGGTAATGTTTTGGACCACAAAGTGTTTCCATCCTCGTCCAATCGTGAGGCCTGCACCTCACGTATTCCGTTCGGTTTTGTATAATCAACCAGAAACAGCAAGCCACCATCCGACGTCTCCCGCTGGACTCCCCTGCTGCTTGTTCCGGGTTGTACGTTCAGGTCCTGCTGATGTTTCCATATAGCCTCCACAGAACTGTCCAGCTTGCCATATGTGACGTGTACTACACTTGCTTCTGTATCGTCCTCGACGTTCAGCATTAAAAACCCACCATTCGCTGCGGGTTGAATGTAATCATGAGCGTTTTCTAAATCCTTAATACTGCCAATTGCTGCACTTGTTTCGATTTCGGCTTGTTTGGGCTCAAACGCCTCGGACACCTCGGAGGCATAGGACGGTGCAGCACTATAACCCATCAAACATGCCGCCAAAGCAGCTCCTGCTGCCCATGTATACACACGTGTACGTAAAACTCTACTTTGCTTAACCTTCAAGCGTTCCAGCTCCCTTCATGACTTCCTCAGAGATGTTGTATGAACCTTAGATGTGATAAAACTACAGACGGTTTCGCTTCAACTTGTAATGGTTGTCACGCGGGCACGGAACTTCGTATGATGCTATATAATCATGATTTATATATTTACCTCTTCAAGCCCGAGCCTAAACATTCAAAACTCCAAAATTTAGAGCCTACTCAGAGACTTTCTGTCGATGAATATACGTATAGATTTATTATTCCAGCGCTTGGTAAACTATGTGTCACATGCTTTAACGCAGGAATTTGATAAAAGTTTTCTTTTTTTACAAAAAAAATAAAGCCCTGCCAAGGCGAAGGCATCAATACAGTAGTTCGTATTCTGCCTTCCTGCCTGTGCAGGGCTTTTAAAACTATGCTAAACGGTATCTATAGATCGACTGTCTGAAGCGCTTGACTACGCTCTGTATCCCGTTCAAGGATCGGCTTTAAGTATCGACCTGTATAGGATTCTTCGACTTTCACGAGCTGCTCCGGTGTCCCGGTAGCCAAGATCGTTCCACCGCCACTTCCGCCTTCCGGTCCTAAATCAATCAGATAATCGGCTGTTTTAATCACATCCAGATTATGCTCAATGACCAGCACCGTCTCTCCTGAATCAACCAACCGATGCAGCACCGTCAATAATCGGGCAATATCGTGAACATGCAGGCCGGTTGTCGGCTCGTCCAAAATATAGATGGTTTTGCCCGTACTGCGACGATACAATTCGGAGGCCAGCTTCACACGCTGTGCTTCACCGCCAGACAAGGTAGTCGCAGGCTGACCCAGCTTGATATACCCCAAACCTACATCCATCAGTGTCTGGATCTTGCGATGAATCTTAGGAATATTTACAAAAAACTCCGTTGCATCCTCTACCGTCATCTCCAGCACATCGGCAATACTTTTCCCTTTGTATTTAACCTCTAGGGTCTCCCGGTTATAACGCTTGCCTTTACACACTTCGCATGGAACATACACATCCGGCAGAAAATGCATCTCAATCTTGATGATGCCGTCGCCTCTACAAGCTTCACAACGACCTCCCTTAACGTTAAAGCTAAAGCGGCCTTTCTTGTAGCCTCGTACTTTGGCCTCGTTCGTCTGCGAGAATAAGTCACGGATATCATCAAATACACCCGTATACGTTGCAGGATTGGAACGCGGTGTACGGCCAATTGGCGATTGATCGATCTCAACAACCTTTTCGATATGTTCTAGTCCGCGAATTTCTTTATGCTGCCCTGGACGTACTCTCGCCCGGTTTAGATCACGCGCTAACGTTTTGTACAAAATTTCATTGACCAGCGTCGATTTTCCAGAGCCCGATACACCAGTAACAGCCGAGAAAACACCCAACGGAATTTTGACATTCACATTTTTGAGATTGTTCTCCTTGGCTCCGCGAATCTCCAGCCATTTATCAGCAGGCTTGCGCCGCTCGGTATTGACCGGAATGAACTTGCGTCCGCTCAAATACTGCCCGGTTAAGGAATTCGGGTCTTCCATAACTTCCTGCGGGGTCCCCTGCGACATGATCATCCCACCATGAATTCCAGCTCCTGGCCCGATATCAATGATATAGTCCGCCGCCATCATCGTATCTTCGTCATGCTCCACCACAATCAACGTATTGCCAAGATTCCGCATATGCTCCAAAGCACTAATCAGACGGTCATTATCTCGCTGATGCAGCCCGATACTAGGCTCGTCCAAAATATAAAGCACACCCATCAGACTGGACCCGATCTGTGTCGCCAATCGGATACGCTGTGCCTCACCGCCTGACAACGTGCCTGCCGCACGACTTAATGTCAGGTATTCCAGACCAACGTTAACGAGGAATCCCAGGCGGCTGTTAATTTCTTTTAAAATGAGATTGGCAATCGACTTCTCCTTCTCACTCAGCTCCAGTGTATGGAAAAAGTTTGAGGCTTCACCGATAGACAAAGCTGTCACAAAAGCTATATTACGCTCTTGAATGGTTACCGACAGACTTTCTTTTTTCAGTCGGTGTCCCTTACAGGTGTTACATGGCTTTGCACTCATAAAGCCTTCAATAAATTCACGTATACCTTCAGAAGCCGTATCACGATAACGACGCTCCAGATTGGGGATAATCCCCTCAAAGGTCACATAGGCTTCCTTACGTTGTCCAAAATCATTCTCATAGCGGAAACGGATCTTCTGCTCTCCCGTTCCATGTAAAATGAGGTTCATTTGTTCTGTCGTCAATTGACTAACAGGAATGTCCTGCGGAATACCGTAGTGCTCGCATACTGACTGTAAAAATTGAGGATAATAAGTGGAAGTTCCCCCGCTCCATGCCTGAAACGCTCCATCCTCCACACTTTTTTCAGGATCGGGAATGAGCAGATCAGGGTCAACTACCATTTTAACTCCTAACCCATCACAATCCGGACAAGCGCCAAACGGACTATTAAAGGAAAACATTCTTGGAGACAGTTCATCTATGCTGAATCCACAAATAGGACATGCAAAGTTGGAGCTGAACCGCAACTCCTCTTGCCCCATAATGTCTACAAGCAACTGCCCACCTGAAAGATTCAGTGCCGTCTCAATAGAGTCAGACAGACGCGCACGCACATCTTCCTTGACTACGATGCGGTCTACGACCACTTCAATCGAGTGCTTCTTGTTCTTTTCCAGCTCAATCTTCTCAGACAATTCACGTAGTTCGCCATTCACACGTACCCGTACAAAGCCCTGCTTGGCTATATCAGTGAACAGTGTTTTATGCTCACCTTTGCGGCCGGATACCAATGGAGCCAGAATCTGAAGTCTTGTCTTTTCAGGATACTGCAAAATGCGGTCTACCATCTGTTCAACCGTCTGTGAAGTGATTTCAATGCCATGTTCAGGACAATGAGGATGACCCACCCGGGCAAACAGCAACCGCAGGTAGTCATAGATTTCGGTAACCGTTCCGACAGTAGAACGCGGATTCCGACTTGTTGTTTTTTGGTCAATGGAAATGGCAGGAGACAGACCATCAATCGAATCAACGTCTGGTTTCTCCATTTGCCCGAGGAATTGACGGGCATACGCAGATAAAGATTCCACATACCGCCGTTGCCCTTCCGCATATATCGTATCGAAAGCCAGTGACGATTTACCTGAGCCGCTAAGCCCTGTCAGGACGACGAACTTGTCCCGTGGAATCGTCACGTCAATATTTTTGAGATTATGCGCGCGTGCGCCTTTGATGATGATGCTTTCATTCGCCAAATGTTTCATCTCCTTAGCCGTAGTTCACGTCATGCTATATCGCATTGGATTATCCCATGGAAGTGATATATCGCAAAGAGAACGACCACATAGGCCGCCCTCACTATTTTTAAAAGCAAAGCAATCAAACATTTTATTTTCATATGTTTTGCTTCTAGCTTATTCTCAATGTTTAATCAGCTCGTAACTCCAGCAAAGCATCACGTAGCTCGGCTGCCCGCTCGAACTGTAGGTTCTTGGCGGCGTCTTTCATCTCTGCTTCCAGACGCTGAATGAGTGATTGACGCTCCTTCTTGGAAAGTTTACCCGTCTCATTAGGAAGGTAATCATTCTTAGACTCTGCCACCTTGGTTGCTTCAATAACATCACGAATCTTTTTACGGATGGTTTGCGGGGTAATCCCATGTTCTTCATTATACTGAATTTGGATCGCACGACGACGTTCCGTTTCCTTTATCGCTTTATCCATAGAATCGGTAATCTTATCGCCGTACATAATAACACGACCGTCACTGTTCCGTGCTGCCCGTCCGATCGTCTGAATCAGAGAGCGCTCAGAACGCAGGAAGCCTTCTTTGTCCGCATCCAAAATTGCAACCAGCGATACTTCCGGCAAATCAAGACCTTCCCGCAACAGGTTGATCCCGATTAGCACGTCGAAGGTCCCCAGACGAAGATCCCGCAAAATAGCCATCCGCTCCAACGTCTTAATCTCGGAGTGCATATACCGAACCTTGATGCCTACTTCTTTTAAATAGTCAGTCAAATCTTCAGACATCTTCTTCGTAAGTGTGGTCACCAGTACCCGTTCCTCACGTTCCATGCGAAGCCGTATCTCATTAATGAGATCGTCAATCTGCCCCTTGCTCGGACGCACCTCAATAATTGGATCAAGAAGCCCGGTAGGACGAATAATCTGCTGTACCATCGTTTCACATTTCTCCATCTCGTAGGGTCCTGGAGTAGCCGATACATAGATGATCTGACTTACCTTGTCCTCGAACTCTTCAAACTTCAACGGACGATTATCCAATGCAGATGGCAAACGAAAACCATGTTCCACCAGTACATTCTTACGTGCTTGGTCACCATTATACATGGCACGAATCTGCGGTAATGTAACATGGGACTCGTCAATGACGATCAACATATCATCCGGGAAATAATCCATCAGCGTATATGGTGTCGCTCCTCGCTCACGGAATGTCAGTGGACCTGAATAATTCTCGACGCCGGAACAAAAGCCAACCTCTTTCATCATCTCGATATCATAGCGGGTACGTTGCTCCAAACGTTGCGCCTCTAATAGCTTCCCTTGCTCCTTCAACTCCGCTAACCGCTCTTCAAGCTCACGTTCAATGTTGACCAATGCTACCTTCATCGTATCCTCATGAGTAACAAAGTGAGATGCCGGGAAAATGGCAATATGATCACGTTCACCGATCAATTCACCCGTAAGCACATTAATCTCGGTAATTCGTTCAATTTCATCCCCGAACAGTTCTACACGTATAGCGTGTTCCCCATGGGAAGCCGGGAATATTTCTACAACATCCCCCCGTACACGGAAAGTACCCCGCACGAAGTTGATATCGTTCCGCTGATATTGAATATCGACCAAGCGGGACAAAATCTGATTGCGGGGTTTCTCCATGCCGACTCTAAGCGAAAGCAGCAGGCTTGAATATTCTTTCGGGGAACCCAGACCATAAATGCAGGAGACACTCGCTACAATAATAACGTCACGACGCTCAAACAGAGAGCTTGTCGCTGAGTGGCGCAGTTTATCAATCTCCTCATTAATGCTGGAATCCTTCTCAATATACGTATCGGAAGACGGGATGTATGCTTCCGGTTGATAGTAATCATAGTAGCTGACAAAATAATCGACGGAGTTATTCGGAAAGAACTCTTTAAACTCACTCGCCAGTTGAGCAGCCAAAGTCTTATTATGTGCAATAACCAGCGTAGGCCGATTCAGCTTGGCAATGGTCTGTGCGATGGTAAACGTCTTACCTGTTCCCGTAGCACCCAATAGCGTTTGATGCTTCTTTCCTTCTGCAATTCCCTCTACCAATTCAAAAATGGCCTGGGGCTGATCGCCTTGAGGTTGGAATTCCGACTGAATTTCAAAAGTCTTATCGCTAACAACGATATCACTCATTGCCCTGCATCACCCTTATCGTCTAAAATGGAAACATCATGATTTTACACCAGTCGAGCTTTAACGTCTTTACCTGTAACTCTATGTCGATATTTCCCGAGCAATGATACTTGGGAAATATGGTTGGATAAGAATGTTTGTTCCCGTATTATACCTCTTTCTTACCGTGGATGCAAACGATAAGTCTTGAATAGGAGTGAATTAAATTTTGGATATCACCATCGTATTGGGCATCATCGCAGGAATCATTGCATTAATCGGTGGCTTCTTATGGGAAGGCGGCGAATTTACAGGGCTGCTTCAAGGTACATCGGCTCTAATTGTATTTGGGGGAACTTTCGCCGCAGTTGTGATCAGCTACCCAGCTTCCAAGCTGAAGACGATCCCCACCGCTCTACGGATGGCATTTAGCCGTGAGGACAATCCTACGAAGCAATATATAGAAGATTTGGTTTCCATGGCGGCCACCTCACGCCGATCCGGTGTGCTTGCGCTAGAGCGTACTTCATCAGAGCATCCGAATGCATTTTTGCGTGAAGGTCTTCAGTTGGTCATCGACGGCACCGAGCAGGAGCAGATCAAACAGATTTTAGAGCTTGAGTTAGATGCCATTGAACACAAACATGAAGGGTACGCCAAAATATTTGAATCCGCAGGCGGTTATGCCCCTACGATGGGAATTATCGGTACTGTCATGGGCCTGATCCATGTACTGGGCAGCCTGACCGAGCCTACTGCGCTTGGTCCGTCCATTGCTGTTGCTTTTATCGCAACACTATACGGCGTTGCTAGCGCCAATCTGATCTTCCTGCCCATCGCGTCCAAAATAAGAGCTGCCAGTGAGAGTGAAATTATCACGATGGATTTGCTGCTGCAAGGTATTCTGGCTATCCAAAACGGAGAGAATCCAAAGCTTGTACGCAAAAAGTTGGAGTTCTTTATCCGCTCAGAGCAAAATATAGATCGCAAACCGCCTCGTCGCTCACGCACAGAGGACGCTTCTCCAAAGGAGGACTTCCATGAGAGCGCGCGGTAAGCGCCGTGGGGGTCAAGGAGGCGGCGGAGACCATCGTGACCGCTGGATGATTACCTATGCCGATCTGATCACCCTGCTGCTCATATTTTTCGTTGTGATGTATGCCATGAGTAGTCTGGATGCTAAAAAATACGATGTCGTTGTTCAATCCCTCCAGGATACGTTCCACAAGGGAGATTCTATTTTGGAGCAAGGCTCGGGCATTACAGGTACTGCCGATCGTTACACCAGCAAGAATCCACCCACGACCAAGCAACCAGCAGCCGATAAAAAAGAAGCTGGATCGACAAAGCTCACCGAACGTGAACAAGCATTCCGCACGCAGGAAAAAGAGTTGCAAAATTTAATGGGTGTCATTCAAGAATATATTACGGACAACAAACTGGAAAACCAGATTTTTGTGTCAGATCAGCCGCGTGGTATTGTCATTACGCTAAATGACCGCTTTTTATTCGATCAAGGTAGAGCTGCACTCAAGCAAGGCTCTGCCAACACGCTATCCAAGTTGGCCAGTCTGTTTCGAGATTTGAAAACACCGATTAGCATTGAGGGCCATACAGACAACATTCCGTTCACGCGCTCCTCGAACTCATCGACGTATAAGGATAACTGGGAGCTTTCCGGCGCACGGGCACTATCTGTACTCCGATTCTTTCTCGACAGAGAACAACTTTCACCCTCAGGATTTCAGTATGCGGGGTATGCAGATACCCGGCCGGTTGGTGACAATAGCACCGAAGCTGGACGACAAAAAAACCGCCGTGTCGAAATTACTGTGCTGCGCCAGCTTCAACAGTAAACCCCAAAAACCTCCTGAGTCACGCAATAACGTGAATCGGGAGGTTTTTTATACATATTCATCATTAATACATGGCTTCCGCTCTGATGTAGACGCAGAACAATAAACCGTACGAACAACGTGTATAAGAGCGGCGTACGAGATGCAATAGAGATTATTTTGTTTATTCTATATCCCACTATGTATTAGAAGCCCTGGTGAAGTTAGGTTTTATCTTGTCATGATACTTGAAGATTAATAAGATAGGACAAGCTCGTGTTGCTTCTCTTGTATTTGTGAACTTTGGGGTATGCTCTGTTGTCTACGATAGCTATATTTCCAGTCGGTGTATTTATTAAGGAGTCGATCCAATTCCATGGACTTGATTAACACCCGCCGATCCTTCAATCCCACCTCATTCGCCAAATCATTTAGTTCCTTCCGCTTTTCTTCGATGCATTCCTCCAATTGTTTCCATTTCACATCAATAAACCTCCTGTTCGGTGTGGTATTTACATTAGTTTACAAGCTGATACCTTCCCTACAGGTTAAAAATATAATAAAACCCAATTCATCCCTTTAACGGGATGAATCAAAAAAGCCAATTCTTTTGAATTGGCTTTTTTGATAACTATTAACCTCCTGCACCATGTCCAAAAACAACAATGTTATGAGAGAATGCTAAAAAGCTAAAAAAACCCATAATCAGCATGTATTTAAGGTTTTTTACTCGCATTGATTAAAACCTCCTCCATGATACCTTCATATTCTGATTTTTGGTCTTTTGTTGCTTTGTTTCTAAACCTTTCAAATAATGCTGTACAAATCATAAACTTTTCTTTACTGCTGATTTCCAGACATTTCTTCAAGCTTTTTAAAACATAATAGATGCCTTTTTCATGGGAAAGGTTATTAAACATATAGATAGCCAGTTGAAAACATAAATCAGCATATGTGTCGTAACTAAACGACTGTTTATAGTAGCTGGCTTTCATAGATAATTCATTATTAAATGAGGCCAATTCATGAGAAAACTGTTGGAGAATATGTTCAATTAAAAAACCGTGCTTGTTAGCCGACTCTACTATCGTTAATAAACCCAACAAAATCTCGGGTGGGTTATTTTTCAGAAATTGAATATACATTGGTAAACTACTTGTATCGCCCATAAGAATTTTCAAGCTAAGTTGATTAGCATTTGCCCAAAGGGTGAACTTTTGTACTTCTTTTTGTCCAATTTCCCCTAAATCTTCAAACCAACTCAAATCAGCATAGCCAGAAATATACTTCATGGCCTCCTCATATCTTTCTTGTTTTTCCAATGCAATTCCCTTCATCAAATAACCTTGACCATAGTAGACAACTAAATGTCTTTCAGTTTTCAATGTAAAACTCTTTTTATTAGTTTCTCTACTTTTACATACAATAGTTGTAAGCGCTCTTAATTCATCCGCATAACGCTCTGCTTCTTTCCATTGATGCAAATTGTGATAAAGATTTAACAGTTTAAGCAAACCATCTAAATGATATTCTAAGGGTACCCGATTTCTAAAGGGTACAAATCTTAGTGCGGCCTCCAAATTTCTTTCCATACTTTCACTAACAGAGATTGAAAAAATTCTATAATGACTAATTGCCAACCTCTCTGAATGTTGGTATTTCTCATTTTCAATGACACATTCATAGAAAGGAATTGCCTCTTTTAACTTTCCTTCTTCATAAAGCTCCTCTGCCAAAGCAAAGATTGTTGGAATGTGGTTAAGATCTTCCATTAAGCGTGAGAGCACTTTCTCCACGCATCGCAGATTTCCTACTTCAACACAACGAATCAGGAACGGCTTGACCCTTTTCCAATGTGGTCTTCCATCATAAAAACATTCATCCACATACAGGTCGTACAACCAGCCTTCTGGATAATTAAACGCTTTGGTAATCAAGTCCATTTGTCTTACCGAGATAGGTTTAGGCGGATTGCCGTTAAGCATAGCACTAAATATGCCCCGGTTAAGCCCCGTAGCTTGTCCAAAACTATTAAAAGTGTAGCCACCTAGTTTTAATTCTTTCTCAATTTCCGAACGGATCGTGGTTGCATTTTCCAATAAAAACACCCCCGGCGTATTCAGAGGATTTTAAAAAAAATCACCCTCCTCGACAATCAATTACAATATACTAGAAATTATATGAATAAATTGGATGACGGTCAACCCCTTTTCTACACTGTTTTATTATATTATGGAATTTGATGTTTATTAAAATAGTTCTTACAAGAACTAAATATCGAATAATTAAGGTAATTTAATTACCTCCACGCTTAATCTAGCTTTGTCTACACTCTTACTATAGGAGTGTGGGTGTCTATGGAAACAACGAAACTATTAGGAACGAAAATCCGTCAATTTCGAAAATTGCGGGGTATTACACAAGAACAGTTAGCAGAAGCATCCGATTCAACAGGTTCCTATATCGGCAAGTTGGAGCGCGGTGAGGTCAATGTACAAATTAAAACTTTGGAGAAAATAGCCGAAGCGCTAGACACCAATGTATTTGCATTTTTTGATTTTAATCCTTTTAAAGAACTCAAAAGTCAGCCCTGGATATGGGAATGCATTCATATCCTTTCCCAGCAGAGTGAAGCGGATCAAAATAAAGCTTATCGGATTTTAAAGGAACTTTTCTCGTCAGAGAGTGAGCTTTTAGACAACAACTCAGATAAGTCAGGTGAATATGGGAAATTTTAATTTGTCCCAATTTGCTATGTACCTAAAGTAAAATCTCTACTTGGGACTGGGGAGGATTGCCCCTATAGCGTGAGATACATAAAAACACTTTCAAGAGAATGCAACCCTGTCGTAAGCTTGGGGGATAACCTTGGAGGTGCTTTGCGTTGACTACTGGAGTGAGTTACCCCTTAGAAATAAAGATGAAAGCGGCAATTTCATGCAGGGCGTCCCTGTGTAAACTCGTCACGGGCATCACCTATTACCTATTGGCGGTAAAATGCAGTGCTCTCCAGTAATCTAGATCTGTACAACGGGGAAATTGTGGCTTACAGTATAGCGGGTAAGCAAGATACGTCCTTTGTTTTAGATACACTGAGTCAACTTCCCGAATAAGTAAGTGTGCTGCTCCACAGTGGTCAAGACAGCGCATATACATCTCAGGTATACCCAGCTGTAGGAAAGGGAAAAGGCATTACCATGAGCATGTCCCGTAAAGGAGTGCCCACTGATCATCCCCCATCGAATTCGTTTCATTTCAAATTAAAGTCTGAAACGTTCTATCTCGAAAATCTCATGTGTAAACGACACAATCGTTGTATAGACAGTTCGAGATTATATCACTTACTGTAACTCAATTTAATTGGGATTCAAGCGAAACTAAATAACCAGTCACTGGTGGATTTCCAGCGACTGGCTGCTCGCTACAACTGCTCTACGCACCGCGTTTCCTTCTCCACACTTGTAAGAGAGATGCTCTCGCGGATTCTCGTAAAATCCTCCTTAACTAGCTGTCGGTTCGGTTCCCCAAACAAGTACGCCATTATGATACAACGTAGCTTTCGTATGATCGGCATATGAAGTTTGCGTGGCTTTATACGAGTAATCGTCACTTTCGTTATAGTTCGACCAGTCTGCTTTATGAATACGGGTTTGAATTCCGCCCGTGCTTCCTCCAGGTGCTAACACGCCTGCATCCGAGTTGAAGCTGACTTCCAAATAATAATCAGCACCGGTTGCAGCTTTATCCATTTTAACCAACTTACCATTCAGCTTCGAGCAGCTCAGCGTCGCATAGTCGCAGTTGAATGTCTGCGCGCGGTCGCCGTCGATCGTGTAGTAGTAGCGAATTTTCAACTCGTTGATCGGTACGGAGGTTGTACCTTTGTTTAAAATTTGGAAATGCGGGTTCAAGTGATTGTCGTTCACATTTGTATCCGCTGTGCGATACTGGAGCACCAGTCCCGTTGTTGGCTGCTGAGTATCCGCTTTCGGCGCTGCGCTAGCAGTGTTCGAAACCGTTTGACCTGCATCGTTCTTCGCTACGACTTGGTAATAGTACATCGTGTCTGCCGTTACGGCTGTGTCGATGTAGCTACTTCCGTATACATCGCTCGCTACTGTGGCGAACGTACCGTTTTCAGCCGTCGAACGCTTCACTTCATAGCTTGCCGCATTCGCCGATGCTGTCCAGCTCAGCTTTACTTTCGCCGTTTCGCCCGCTGCGTTCAGCGTGAAGCTGCCCGGTACTGATGGTTGCTCGGTAATGCCATACGTTTTTAAGTTAGTCGGGAGCTTATCAAGCGTAATGACGTTCGGATGATTATACACTTTTTTCAGATGCTCAAGACTGTTTTGTTTGCCGTCTCTCAGGAAATCCCCATACCATGTAGCGAACCAGCTCCAATGGGCTTGATACGCCTTCATCAGATCAGGATCTGGAATAGGTCCGTTTTCGCTCATGGCAACTAACTTTTTGTCCTTGCCCAATGTAACAAGGTCTTCGTATTTTGCAATCTGCGGGCTGTAGTCGCCTGCTTGCGGATAAGAGTCAAAGCTCAAAATATCCACATACTCATCTCCCGGATACCAGTCGGGAGCAACAGAGTTCCAGACCCAGATCAGATTGTTCAATTTGTGCACTTTAGTCAAACGGTCATGCATTAAAATATACAATTTTTTAACAGGCTCAGGGCCTTTGGCGCCCCACCAGAACCATTTGCCTTCCGCTTCGTGCAAAGGACGGAACAGGACAGGAACTTTCGCATCCTGCAACTTCTTCAATTGCCCTGCAATCACATCGATGTCGCGAATAAGCAATTTATAATCTTCGGACTCTGGATGATTCATCGCATATTCGATATCGAATGTAGTCGAATCGGCATAGAAGCCTCTCCACCATTCTTTTCCCTGCGTATCGATCAGACCTTTCGGCGCGTTCCAGTGCCACGCAAAGGTAACGATGCCCCCTTGCTTATCCCATTCAATCGCCTTTTCCGTCTCTGTGGAACTAAGACCGTGTTCCGCTCTGCTTGGCGAGTAGTCGATTAGGTCAAGCGCTGCAATAGCCGGCTTTTTACCTACATTTGCTTGAAGCCAATCAATTTCGGGCATATCCTCTTGACCGGAGAGCATATTCTTGCCGTATTGATCAACCAGGTAGTTCATCAATGCTTTTGCTTCTACCGTCGCATTCGGATTGATGAGCGTTTTGGTTACCGCATGCGGTGGACGGTCAGCAGCTGGCTCCAGCTTGACATAGTCGATATCATACCAGCCCCAGCCTGTTTCAAAATCGATCGTATTCGCCCCTGCATTCAACAGAAGCTTGCCTCCGGAAGTTTCTTTAAAATCAGCCGATTTCGAAAGTATCAGCTCGCCAAACGCTTTGCCGTTTAAAGAGAAATTCGTACGTTTGTCATCATAAGGAGAACGGTAGCCGATTGTAAGATTGTACAAGCCTGCCGCCTCTGCCTGAATCGTCATCGTCAGGGAATCCCCTGCATTGTGGAAATTAGTTACATAACCAGTACCGGAGAAGCCGGTCCCGCTGGATTCCACAATGGTTCCCTTCAGCGTGCCATCTTCGGCTTCATAGCGATCTTGTCCGTCTACAGGCGTTCGAGGAACCGCTTTCAAAACATTGGATTCGCTCGTTCCCGCCTTTGTTTTTGCGGTTATTTTATAATAATAAGAAGTGCCGTTCGTTACGTTAGTATCCGTATAAGACGTTTCGACCAAGTTGGATGCTACAGCAGTAAAAGGACCGTTTTCATACGTTGCCCGCTGTACACTGTAACTTACAACTTCGCTGGAAGCGTCCCAGGACAAATCGACTTTCCCATCGCCAGCCTCAGCCCTCAGCGCAAAGCTTTCAGGACCTTCCACAGGTGGCACAGTCGTATCATTGCCAGCAGTCAACACGATGTGATAAGCCGTCAAAGGCGGTACTGTATAGGTAAAGCGGTTGCCTGAAATTTGCGTGATTGGCGATGCTTCCTTAATTTGCGAGCTATTTTTGTCGAAGCCCCATACTTTACCGGAACCGTAAGTCGTCTCGCCGGAAAGATCAAATTGGGCGTCGAATGCACTGTCCATGCTTTTATTCATGACAACGAGGTGCAGTTCTTTGTAGGATGCATCCGTTACGGAAGCATGCACCGAGCTATTAACAATATCCGACGTTTGCGCATGAACGCTGATATCACCGAAAGTAGAGCTTTTTCCGTCATAATTGCGGTAAAGCTTGTAAGCGGCACTAACGTAGTTGTTGGCACCATCCTTTAACTTCCAGTAGTTTGACATATAAACGTCGTTTTTGCCCAAGATGCCCAGCACATCGGCCATAGCGATACCGCCGGAAATATCATTTTCGCCGCCATAGCTATACTCAGTCAAAGCTAGCTTGGTTCCCGGGTAATACTGATCCACCGACTGCTTTAATCGAGGCAGTAAAGGCAAGAATTCACTGTTCCATTGAGCGATCCAGCTATCTTCCTTGTAGGTCGGGTCCCACAAGGTACGAGGCGCCTGCATTCTGGCCTTCTTCGTCTCGTCGTTGCCTACCTCATTTGTAATTCGTATGCCTCCGCCCATCGCTTCAGGATACCAGTGTACATCAAAGACATCCAGCAATCTCTTGCCTTCGGCTTGCGAGCTGAGGCGCATTTGATCGAGGTAATAGTCCACGAACCAGCTGTAGTTGCCTTTTACAGAGTTCCAATCAGGTGCAGTTTGAAGATCTTTATAGGCGCCAAAACCGTAAAGAACGGGTCCAAAAATTTCCGCACCCGCGTCAATTGCTTTAACAGCTTTGGATAAACTTACCGACCGGTCTACCAACTCTTTCGCTCCGACCTTTTCACCATGAATGCGCGGATGCGTATGCGACCAGAGAGCGGGTTCATTGTCGAGCGAGTATCCTTTCACACCTGTTTTTGTTGAAGCAGAGCCATACTTTTTCACTAAAAAGTTGACGAATTCATCCGCATAAACCTGATTGTCTTTCAGATCAGGCTGCAATTGAAACGGCGCATTTTTAGCGTTTACGACCTCATTCCACCGAGCGGAAGGAGCCTTTTCGCTTTCCTGCACACTTCCGTTTCCATCCTTGGCCACATAACCGGCCATCGGCAGTGTGACTAAAGAATATGTGCCCTGCTTCAGCGATTGATCGTGAAACGAGGTTGCCACCGCACCTGGCTTTTCACATTCGGCTTTTGTCAATCCGGCGTTGTCGCATAAATAGCTATCGCTGGACTGCATCCAGTCGCTTCCTGCATTGGACATATTGTTTTCCCAGTTATATCCGGTCATTCGATTGCCACCAAGTCGTCTGGCAGTCAGATTCTCATCGCCTGCCAACTCCTGATTCGTACCGTAAATATAAGGGCTAATAGGCTTACGATCCTTGGATGTATCAACTTTAATGGTAACGGTCTTTGCCGTTTGACCGTGAACTACAGTTGGAGTCGGTAGAGCCCCCCCTACTATAATCGTGCATGCCATGACGACAGGCAGCCATTTGGAACGTTTGGACCAAATACTACTACTATTTTTCGCCTTCATGCCGTTTTCCTCCCTTCAATTTAAAAAGAGCGGCACCCATACGAATGCCCCTCCTTGAGGCTTTAAGGCCCCTTCCCTGTCCCCAAACGTGCTTATCGTTCCGTTGCAGCGTCATATCCGTGCTTGAAATGTTCCAGCCGAAAACAACACCCTCTTTCTTTGAAACTGGATTTATAATATTACCTTAACACAAAGGTATATTGACATTTTTAACTATTATTTTAATTAACTAGTATTAATTTCTTAAATAACCATATAGTTTGAGGTATCCCAATAGCTCTTGCTCATCCACACTCGTCTTCCCTAGCGCACTTTATCCTTTTGAATAAGCTTATAATAGATGCGTGCAGGCTCTGACTCTCCAGTGGATAAAATGTATTCTGCCAAAGGTGCGCACAGTTTTTGGAGATAGAAGGAGTATAGCAGCTCGGCCGTGTCAAAATGAATTTTCAACACTTGCTTCATCAAGCCTTCGAATTTGGAGTAATCCAGTTCTTCCGGGGTAATATCAAACGGGTATTCAGGAAAGGTTTTTTTCTGAATTTCAACAAACTGCTCCCTAAGCTTCGGTTGATTGCCTGAACGGGCAGCCGAGAAATTCATCATAAAAAAAGATACAAAATCCGTCTCACGGTCACTTAACTTATAGTACTCACACCAACGCATGAATATCAGCGGTTTTACCATATATAAATCTCCTTTAACAAAAGTTCAGATTTATCATGAATCTTACAAAAATCTAGCAGGTTCCATCTTATGTAATATATAGGTTAAGCCCCATTTTAAAATATGATTCCTTAAATGAATTTTGCTTTTTAACATATCCCCTCCTTATATATCCATAAAAGTGCACAACAAAAAAAGACCGTTTCAGCATCTCAATGACGCTGACCAAGTCTTCTCATAACCATCCGTATATACACATCGTATTTATTCTAATCCTCTACATAGCTGCAAGGTTACAGGCTGCAAGTGAACACATAAGCGGGCGGGACATTGCAGTTTACCTTTTTAATCTGAATGTCAGCAAAAAAGGTGCGAAAAAAATTGTGTTTGACCTTGCTGTACTGGAACGTAATAAATTTGCCTTCCTGGCCCAAAACCTCAGCCGTTTGTCCCAAAATGAGGCTGGATAATGCAGCGGGCAAGCTGGTGAAAGGGAGCCCTGACACGACATAATCCACTTTTGGGACCTCATACTGTCGTATATACTGCGCTACATGCTCAGCCGATCCATGAATAATGTGTACCCTCTCCAAGTGTCCGTACTTGCTTTGTAGCGTTTTGTAAAACGATTCATTAGCTTCAATCACTAAAAGTAGCGTTTCTGGACGCTTGTTCAAAATAAGCTCTTGCGTAAACACACCGGTCCCTGCACCATATTCAATAATGCACGATGCTTTGTCAAAGTAAATCGGTGTGGCAATTTGTCTGGCCAACTGTCTTGAGCTGGGTATAACAGCGCCTACGCTGCGTGGATGCCTGATGTACTCTCGAATAAAGTGGATCGCGTTCATCTTTTCCTCTCCCTGCTTGACACACATGATAGGCATTCGGTTCATCAACACTTCTTATTACATATTCATTGTATACCGATCAGAATATTGATTTCAAGCAGGCTACTGTCGGCATATAAAAAGAGCGTAGCCTTATTCGACTCTAATCAAATAATGACTACCCTCTTATTGTAACATCTATTTGTCCATGGTATCCAAATGTGCCTTCTCTGCCTGCGATGCCTGTCCAGCTTTACGTCGTCGTGCGCCTATATGCATGGCAACAATCCGATAGATGGAGGCTGGCTGTATGGATACGGCCCAGCTCGCGTCTGCATCCGGTGCAAGCACGACCCCTAGCTGGTGATGATCGCCATCGTACATGCCTCGCTGCACAAACTTGCTCTCGCCCTGCAGATTGCGTACCTCCAGCTTGCAAAAAGCAGAGTTGATCCGCAAGGCCTGATGTAACTCGGCACGGGTATTCACAACAATCCCATTCACGCGGTAAATGGCCTCGCCCGGCAGTATGCCCATGGCTGTCGCCGGACTGTCTGGCAGCACAGCGAGAACACGCATCCCTTGCTCTGGATGGACAAACATCGGGCTAAGGCGACTTTCCTCTATATTACCATACCAGATCAGCGCCTCATGAGCCAGAAAGGAGAATAACGCTGCTAACAATATCAGCGGACTCCACCATGCAGCCAGCAAACTCAGCAGAAGTAAAGCCACACTGTACATGAGCAAACGGTTCGAAGTAAGTACCGCCTTCTGTCGTGGTAGCTGGCCTAGCGTCACGCTGCTGAAGCCCATCAGGACTGGCAAGGCTGCCAGCATATACCCAGTTCCGGCATCGCCGCCGAACAAAGGTGTCCAGGGAAGCGTGAATCCTCCCTGAGTCGGTACCAGCAACAACAACGGAATGGGCCAGAGGTCTTCCATACGATAACCGCCAACCAATCTTCCCCGTTTGCCCTCGACAAACAGCGGAGTGGCCGCCTTCCCCCCTTGCCAGCGAACCAACAGCGCCTCAGCCACATGCAGCACGGCGACCAACACCAACAGTGCTGGAATATCCAATCCGCGGATGGCTGCTACTGATGTTCCGAGCGCTCCCCCAGGTTGCCAGCCACTGGCCACGTTTAGGGAAAATTGAACCACACCTAGCAGACCTACCGAATAAGCGAGACACAGGTAACGGACGCGTACCAGCATGAGCAGTAATGTCGCTACCCACAGGCACACGATGGAAGCCGAGTTCAGATGCACACTGACGAACATTCCCAGAGCAGATAGCGCCATTCCAGCAAGCAAACCACTCCATACGACACGCCAAGTCTCTGCAGCCCAGCTATGCATTTTGGTATGAAATAGCTTGCGCTCCAGCAGCATTTGCCGACGATAACCAAGTGCGACAATGAGTATCGAGATATAATAAAACGGCTGCAAAAGCAGGTACAAGCAAGCATTTAAGACGCTCCATCCCCATTGTAATGCCCATTCCAAGTCCATTCACACTCCTTATGCCCCTGGCCCGCTGTATAGCGGATCACGTACATTTCATATCCATTCATTCTATATGAAATTGCCAACGTAGGGAAGACAAACCGACAGTCTTCAAATAAATTCCAATATAAAAGGAGGCTGTTTCCAGCCCCCTTGTTGTAGCCTCACTATTATTTCGCTGCGCTTGTCTTCATTTCCTTCCGAATCTCTTCAATCCCCTGCTTGAGTTGATTATCATTTTTCGGATCACGAATTTTCTCAATCAGCTTGGCTTCCATCGCTGCTGCTGTCTTCGCATCAATGATGCCGCTAGCCGTCAGCTTCGCTTGTTTTTGAAAAGCAATAACAGAGCTTTCAGTTACTTTGTCAAAATAGCCATCCTCGCGACCTGGGTTGTAACCCAAGCCTTGCAGAATGATTTGTGCATTTTTCACATCACTGCTATTCATATTGTATTTCAGGGACTTTTCCTTGTTCAACGGTGCTGCTGTGAAGTATTCAGGCTGTTCCACCGCGATATTCGGCTTAATCCCTTTTTTATGAATCCACGTTCCATTTGGCGTTAACCATTTGGCAATCGTGATTTTGAGCAGGCTACCGTCACCCATTTGCTTGTCATAGCTGGTTTGTACAGTACCTTTACCAAAGGAATTTTCCCCAATCAACACGGCACCCGCTGATTGCTGGAGAGCACCTGCCAGAATTTCGGACGCACTTGCGCTACCTTTATTCATTAGCAAAGTCACAGGGTAATTTTTGCGTGAACCTTTGGATTTCTCTTCTTCACGCTTCTGATTCTTGTCTTCCACCTGTACAATCGTTTTGCCGGAAGGTACAAATTGCTGTGCAATATCAATGACGACGGAAAGCACGCCGCCCGGGTTATTACGCACGTCAATGACGAGCCCTTTAAGCCCTTGCTTTTCGAGCTTCGCTAACTCTTCCTTGAAACGTTCTGCTGTATTCAAGGAGAACTGGGTGATCGTGATGACGCCTACACCGTCGCTTTCCATATGAGCCGTTACAGTTTCCATATCAATGTTGTCACGGGTAATCGTGTATTCGAGCGGATCAGGAGAGCCACTGCGCTGAATTTTGACTTTCGCCTGACTGCCTTTAGGTCCACGGATTTTGGAAACGGCCTTGTTTAGATCCAATCCGTCCAGTGTTTCACCATTAACAGACAAAATAATATCCTTAGAGCGCAACCCTGCCTTCTCTGCCGGGGAGCCTTTAATTGGCGTGACTACAACTACTTTCCCGTTTTCGGCAGCTACTTCGGCTCCGATCCCGGTAAAAGAACCTTCAATGGATTGCTCGAACTGTTGTGCAGTTTCTTTACCCATATAAGAGGAGTACGGATCGCCAAGCGACTCCATCATACCATTGATGGCGCCATCCACCAGCTTGGTACGATCCACATCCTGATAATATTGTCCCTGAATCAGGTCCATCGCCGTCTCGATTTTGCGGATATCACTTCTGGAGGTAGAACTGCTACCTGTCACACTCGCCAGCAGTCCTTCGCCCAGAGCGCTGTTCCCTACTGTAGTCGTTCCAGTATAGGCAAAAGTGAGCAGACTGCCGCCAAGCAGCCCGATCACCATCAAGAGTATCGCTGTACTTTTTTTCAACATCTAATCGTCCACCGCCTTCTCATTATCTTGTATCCTATTACCTTACAACGCATGTCCATCCACGAAGTATACGTCTAGCTTGTACGGAATATGTTAATTGTATCCTACTCCGTGTCTCAATGCACATGTTCTTCATCGGATATTAACCATTACAGCAAAGCCCTATCTACAACCGTAATGGCTATAAATAGGGCTACCTTATCTACTATAAATAGTTCATCGGATTTACAGGTTTGTTATTTTCGCGCACCTCAAAATGACAGTGAGGTCCTGTGGAATTGCCCGTCGAACCAACTTCTGCAATTTTTTGACCCCGTTTCACAGTCTGCCCGGTATGAACCACCGTACCGCCATTGCGAATGTGTCCGTATAGGGTCCATAGCCCGTCTCCATGGTCAATCACAACTGTGTTTCCATAGCCACTCCACCATTCGGCAACAATGACAACACCATCTTCGGCTGCATGAATATCGGTTCCCTGCGGAGCCGCCATATCAACACCTGTGTGGCCTTTAAGCTTGCCAGTAATCGGATGTACCCGCATGCCAAAAGTAGATGAAAGTCGGTAATGGGATACAGGCGAAGCCAATGTGCCCGTTCCGCCTGTATACGTACTGGCTGCCGCATGGCTGGAATTCGAGGCGGCGCCTGAGGATGAAGACGCATATCGTTTGGCCTCAGCCGCACGTGCAGCCGCTCTAGCGCGTGCGGCCTTGGCAGCCTGCTCCGCTCTGAGCTTGTTCTTCTCCTGCACCAGACCCACACGTTTGTTAGCGAGTGCTACCAGCATGTCATTTTGCTCTTCGCTGATTTCATCTGACTCAGCTATATCATGATCATAATTGGAAATCAGTCTTTGCTTCTCTTTCTCTTTCGAATTCAGTTCTGCTTTGGCGTCCTGCTTGAGCGCATACAGCTTCTTGGCATTTTTATATTCCGTGTCCAGCTGTTTCTTCTTGCTTACGACCAGTGCCTTGTCCTTTTTATGCTCGTCCAACAGGATTTGATCCTGCTCCACGATCGTTTTCAGGGAATCTACCCGGCTGAGAAAGTCACTAAAACTGGACGAAGACATAAGCACGTCCATATATGAGACGGTTCCATCCGTATACATCAAGCGCACACGAGTTTCCAGCATTTTTTCCCGTGACTGGATACGATCAATGGCCTCAGCTAAATCTTTTTTGGTCGCACGCAGATTATCTTCCGTTTGATCAATCTGTACCGCAACACGAGTCAGCTGATCACTGACGCTGTTAATCTGAGCAAGCACAATTTTCAGGTTTTGCACGGTTTTATTTTTGTAATGTTGAGCATACTGTTTATCTTGAGCAGCCTTTTCCTGTTGTTGCTTGGCAGATTGGGCCTGCTTTTCCAATTGGTTCAGCTGCGAATTGATTTCACTCATGCTTTTGGCATATCCGTCAGAAGGCTGGATTAGCAATGCGGCTACCAAGGTAGCGGCCAACACAGATCCTGTTTTTTTCAACTTGCACTCCCCATCCTTTATCGCAAAATAACACCGGGCTTCCCCGTTCTAATTGATATCGACCACGACGTCCAGCCAACGCTTCTTTATACTTTTAAGAACTTGCGCATGGACAGGGTACTGCCAACAATTCCGACCAGCATCCCCAAAATAATCAGCAATGCACTCAACTGAATCCAAATGCCTTCAAGTGGCATAAGCTTCAACATATTCAGAGCTATATCGCCCTGAACGGCGGTCAGCAAACGCTGATAGCCAGTAAATAAAATACCTACAGTAATAAGGGAACCAATAAGACCAATAAGCGCGCCTTCGATAAAAAACGGCCAGCGTATAAAAAAGTTGGTCGCACCGACCAGCTTCATAATGCCAATCTCTCTGCGTCGTGCCAATATGGTCACGCGAATCGTATTCGAGATGAGGAACATGGACATGATCGCGAGTCCGGCGACGAATATAAAGCCTACATTACGAATGAGCTTCGTAATCGTAAAGAGCGTCTCTACGGTGCCTTTTCCATAACGAACCTTTAAAATCGGCTTCTCTGGATGCAACGTATTCAGCTTTTCAATCTTTTCGGCCACAAATGGAACCGTTGTTGGTTCAATAACCTCTACCACAATTTTGTCTGGGAGTGGATTGCTGTCCTTGTCAAAACCCTCCAGCAGCTCCTTGCCGCTGTCTCCCAAATCTTTGCGCAGCTCCTCCAAACCCTGAGCTTTAGTCACAAAGGTCGTTTTGCTGATTTCCGGCATCCCCGCAATTTCCTTTTGCAGCGTTTCACGCATATTCTGCTCTACATTTAGCTCCAGAAATACGTTAACCTCCACCTGACTATCTGCCTGATCAGCCAGGGAATTGACGTTGAGCACCAGCATGATAAATACGCCCAATATAAGTAATGACACAATAATCGAGGTGACGGATGCCACGGACATCCAGCCATTGCGGAATATGTTTTTGAAACCTTCCCGCACATGACGTAAGAAGGTGTTAAAAGTCATATCCGTACTCCCCTCTTACCTGATCCCTTACGATGTTGCCATTCTCAATGGCAATTACGCGTTTACGCATGGAGTTCACGATGTCCTTATTGTGGGTCGCCATCACAATGGTCGTACCCCGAAAATTAATTTCGTCCAGCAACTGCATGATCTCCCACGATGTTTCGGGGTCCAGATTTCCCGTAGGTTCATCGGCAATGATCACGGAAGGATTGTTTACGATGGCCCGTGCAATCGCTACACGCTGTTGCTCCCCACCGGAAAGCTGGGCAGGCTCACGATTCATTTTTGTTTTCAAGCCAACCAGTTCAAGCACTTCTGGTACCCGTTTGCGAATCAGCTTCTTGGGAGCTTCAATAACTTCCATAGCAAAAGCCACATTCTCATAAGCCGTCAAACGCGGCAAAAGCCGGAAATCCTGAAAAATGACTCCGATGTTACGACGAACGTAGGGAATTTTACGCTGCTTGAGCTTCCCGATATTAAAACCATTGACTGAAATTTGCCCCTTGGTAGGTACTTCTTCTCTATAAATAAGCTTCATAAAAGTCGATTTCCCCGCTCCAGACGGGCCGACTACGTATACAAATTCATTACGGTCAATTCTGACCGATACTCCTTGAAGTGCGTGGGTTCCGTTAGTATAGGTCTTCCACACATCCTGCATTTCAATCACTCGATCACTTCCCGCTGCTTAATCATATTACGCATAACCTAATAACCATTCGACATATTCCATGCATTTCCTTTAAAAACTTCTCTATTTCATCATACCGTTTATCATTGTAACAAATTTGTTACCTAAATAGTACCGAAAGTTTTCTGCTTTTGGCACATATATATGAATATTATGGCACACGAGTACGCTATCAAGCTTATCAGACAGGAGACATCTGCATTATGAAAAAAATTCATTTATCTGTCATTTGGATATGGTCTGGTGTTCTGGCGCTGGCCATGTTGTGGGGAGGACTTCATCTGTACGCAGACAGACAAACGCTGCCGGAGGGAGTGAGGGTCGGAGGAATTAACGTAGGAAGCATGGATCACACAGCCGCTCTTCGGCTGGTGGATAAAAAATTGGATGAATTGAAGCAACGTCCACTGCTTCTGACGGACAGTGACAGCAGTGCACAGGATATAAAACTTACACTCGGGGAAGCAGGGATTCATTATAAAGCGGAGGCATTTCGGAATGCCGTGAAGGCGCTCAGCTCGGAGCATCTATGGACTCGTGTACAGACACGTTTTAGCTTCGAGAAGGAATGGTCTATCACATCTTTCCGACAGGAGGAGATATTAAGGGCCCAATTCGGAGCCGATTGGGAGGAGCAACGATACGGCATGCCTATCAATGCTGTGCGACAGATTGACGGGAATGATCAGGTTCGTTATATTCCGGGGCGCTCTGCCCGACGCCTAGATTGGCCCAGATTGGACGCCGCACTAGATAAGGCGCTGCCCAAGGATTTTACCGCTTCGGAAGAGCCAGTACGAGTGGAATTACCGTTCCGTCAGCTGGAACCGAAAATTTCGGTGGACAGTCTACGTAACGAAGGGATTGAGCGCAAAATTGTCCAGTTCTCCACCAGTCTCGGCAGCAGCTCGGAAGGACGCGTCTATAACGTTAATTCAGCGGCAAGCACCGTTGATGGTTTAATTCTCAAGCCGGGTGACATTTTTGACTACGGCCAATTGATTACCAAGGCTGAGCGCACTCATGGCTTTCGTGAAGCTCCAGTGATCGTGAACGGTCGGTTGGAGTCCGGCATAGGCGGCGGGATTTGTCAGGTATCCAGCACGGTGTATAATGCAGCACTGAGAGTCGGTTTGGACATTGTCGAGCGCCGCAACCATTCTTTGCCAGTCAGCTACCTGCCCAAAGGTCAGGATGCGACTTTTGCTACAGGGTCCATTAATTTTCGTTTTAGAAACAATACAGGCAAGCATTTACTACTTCGTGCGGCTGTCCAAAACCGAACGCTTACTGTTAAATTTTTCGGTACATTTCCGTCCAATATTTCGTATGAACTGGAATCCCATACGGTTCGCGTACTTCCCATACCGGAGAAAAGACTCCGTAATGACTCACTTTCCCCCGGCTTCTATCAAGTACTTCGGCAGGGCAAAGAAGGGTATGTGGTAGAAACATTTCGAGTGAAAAAGGTAGATGGGAAAGCCGTCGAGCGCACCCGAATCAGCCGCGATACGTACCGAGCGCAGCAACGCATTATAGCTAGTTATGGCGGTGGCACATCGTCTGAGCCACAAACACGTGAACCCGAGAAGTCTATTGTCGAGGACGGTATAAGCGAATAAACGAAAAATCCCCCTTCCACTGTCGGCTGGACTTGTTCCAGACAGAGTGAAAGGGGGATTTTAGCTATAAATTACTCGCTGCGTTTACCCAAAACAGAAATTTCTACAGGCTCACTTTCATTGCCGTCTGCATCTTTAGCTTTGATTACCAGTTTAACCGTTGCTTTTTGAGTAAGCACACTGATACTAAATGTGCCGTCATCTTTGGCTACTGCACTGCCGATAGGCAGTTCGTTGGAATAGGCGGTTACTGTGGAACCTGCTTTAGCTGTCCCCGTAATTGTACCTTCTCCATCATACACATTGTTGACTTTCAGTGCTTCCGTAGTTGCAACTGCGTCAGTAGCTGTGTCTGTAGTGCTATCTGTAGTTGTATCGGTATTTGTAGTTGTCTCTGTGCTTGTCTCTGTTGTTGTAGAGTTATCCGTAGTAGTCGTGTTGTCTGTGCTTGTACTTGTGCTGCTATCTTCTGTTCCGCTGCCAGAAGTAGTCGACGTGTTACCATAAGTGGAATCTGTCACGTTGCTGTATGTGGAATCCGTTACCGTTCCACCAGGAGTCGTCGTCAGATTATCAACAGGGCTCAGGTTGTAGCCGGAAGCAGCGTCCAGAATAGCAATTGCCTCTGCACGAGTCAGCGACTTCAGTGGCTGAAATTTACCATCCGGATAACCGTTGATGATTTTTTGCTCCGCAGCTGCCGCTACACTTTTCTTTGCCCAAGATCCAATTTTGTCGGAGTCAATAAATTTAGTAACATCTGCTGCGTTACCCGCAGTGAGTCCAATAGCTTTGCCTACGATAGCCGCAGCCTCTTGACGTGTTACCTTACCATTTGGTTTGAGCTTGTTATCTGCATAGCCGCTTATGTAACCTGCATTCACGGCACTTGTCAGCTCGTTGTATGCCCAGTGAGAAGCTGGTACATCTGTGAACTTCCTGCCTCCATTACCGTTTACTTTTACACTGTCCGCATACGTTACGTCTGTCACAGCTGGAGTATCCTGCGTGAACGTACCCAAGCTGCGGTTCAGAAGAACAATAAATTCTGCACGTGTGATTGCCGCATCCGGTTTCACAGCTGCATTCAATTGTCCTGTAGCCGTCCAGCGTTCCACCTGATCTCCTGCCCAATGGCCATTTGTAGTTTGCGGAGCCGCTGCCGCTGCGCTGAATGCGCTAAGAATAAGACCTGTACTTAATACACCTGTAACTGTGTTTCTTAACTTTTTCCCCATGCTATAAATTCCTCCTCTGATTGGATTCATCATTCTTTTTTAAACACTTTACCAGAAATCAAACCCAAATAACCCCCAAATTAAAAAAATCGTCCCATATAACCACAAGCCCTCCTATTGTAGGATAAACAAGATACGGGACTTAATGCCTAGTCATCCACTTGGATATGTATATTTAGACAGGCTAAGGTATACTGAATGAATACTCGGTCATATGCTGGAACACCGCAATGAGGTCACAAAACCCTAGGAAAAGAGGTCTTCTTATGGCTCTTATTCAATGTCAGTTTTATTCGGAAGTTCTTGGCCTGAGCACATCCATGCATGCTATTCTTCCTCAGGCAACCCGTTCGCAAATTGGACTTGAGGGCAAGCAAGGAACTGGGCCACATCCGACGCTATATTTGCTGCATGGCCTGTCGGACGATGATTCAACCTGGTTGCGTCGAACCTCCATTGAACGCTATGTCGCCTCATTGGGCCTAGCTGTCGTCATGCCCCAGGTACATCGAAGTTTCTATACGAATATGGAGCAAGGAGCGGCTTATTGGACCTTTATCAGTGAAGAATTGCCGTCTTTGGCACGTTCATTCTTTCCTCTGTCCGACAAGCGTGAAGACAATTTTGTAGCCGGGCTTTCTATGGGTGGATATGGTGCTTTCAAACTGGCACTACAGCATCCAGAGCGTTTTGCAGCCGCTGCCAGCCTTTCGGGAGTCATGGATTTACACGCATCACGCACCGATCCTATGCAAAATGCGATGAGTCCAGCGGAATGGCTTAACATTTTTGGTCCAGATGAAATACGTGGAACGGATCACGACTTGCTGGAACTGTTACAACGTCATGCGGCCTTGGGGACCTCGCTTCCCCGGCTTTACCAATGCTGCGGCACGGAGGATTTCCTATATAAGGGAAATCAGGCTTTTCGTGAAACATGTAATACTGCCGGAGTCCCGCTGACCTACGAAGAAGGTCCTGGAGCTCATGAATGGGGATACTGGGACGCAAAAATTCAGGATGTACTGACGTGGCTACCGCTCAAAGAGCACTAAACAGGTTAAAAAAATCCCCGCAGCTTCCCTCATGGCACCATGGCGAAGGGATAGGCTCGGGGATTTATTATGCCCATTAGGGATTTGTCGTGGTCTCTGTTAATGGAGATCCTTTAGTTAGTGACTTGGGTAGCACCTTGTACAAGCGCCACTCACCGTTAAACTCACGTTCAAGCTGGACCCAAGGAGCGCCTTTCTCATATAAATTCGGATATACCATATTGATTTTACTCAGTGGCATACCTGACATGATCTTAGGTACCAGGATATAATCCACATGGTTATCCTGCGGATAACTTAATGCCTTATTGAACGAATAATCACTGGTAATCAGAAAGCGTTTGGGATATTGGCTGTAGACAATCATCGTGTAGGCTGAAGCCGAATCGGTCATAATGGTAGACTTCGGCAGATGCTCATCCAACCAGACGGCAATCTTACGATCTGACTCCTGTCTCACATAGTTCACATTACCCGTTCGTGTGAGAAAGCTGTTCTCATCCGGTGCAATATCCGGGCGAGTCAACGCATAGGAAAGTAATCCAGCGGTAAGCAGCAGACTGACGGACACCAGGCCAAAGGCTGCCCTCCGCCATCGTCCCTGAAGCTGGCTCAGCTCATAGGGCAACCAAGCTACGGTAATTGGGAACACGTACATAAAATAACGAAACCACCCGTACGAAGATTGCTTCATCATGAGTAAAAACTGCAACCCCGGCACTGACAGGAACAGCAGTAAAATAATCAGTGTTCCCCATCGGAACAAGCGTCCACCCAACAGACGAATGAACAGAATAGCAAACAACGGCACCGAATACCAGAGTGTTTTGGAAGCGATAAATTTCAAGGCCACCAGCGGATTGGAGAAAATCTCTACAAACTTATCATCATTCAGCAGCTCTGCCGATTGGGCTGTGTTCGAATACTCCGAATTCAGGAAGTAAAAAGCATTCCCCATAATGAGATAGTTAAAGAAAATCCACAACAGCCCGGAAAAGACCACAGGGAGCAGAAGCAGTAACCAAGTTGCCTCGACCTTGTGCAGTTTTTCTCGCAAGGCCAGTTCACGTCTGCCCATGTTTCGATGAAGAAACATGATCGCCAATACCACGCCACCCGCCATTGCCACGCCCAAAGGAACCGCTTCATAGCGAGTCCAGAACGCCATGGCAAGCGCTAATCCAGAAACAATCAGACTTGCCGTCATGCGATCCTTGAGCCACAATGCAAACTCAATCACCGTCATCATAATGAAGTATATGTATAGCGAATCGCTCAGCCCATTGGCACCAAACAGTAAAATAAACGGATTCAGTGCATACAACAGTGCCAGCATGATACTCATCCCTGAGCTAAGCCCTGTTCTGACCCCCGCCCGATACAGCAACATAGCGGTCAAAGCGGCAAAGGTAGCACTAAGAATGACAGCAGCCAATCCATAGGTGGCTAATGCCGGAAAGATTGGATACAGCAGTAGAATCACCATCTCCAGAAGACTGGGTAGTGGATTCCAGATAAATCCGATTGCACCCAGATGCGGGTCACGGCTGTACAACACATAAAATGCATTAGCTACGCGACTGAGCGCGTCTGTGTGCATATATCCCAGAACATAGCTGAAATAGATGCCCGCAGACAGCTCCAATGCAAGTATAAATACAAACAGACCTATAGCCATCCATCTGCTTGCAGACCATTTGCGAAAGGACATTCCTCTCGTTCCCCCTCAAACTTCTTGCGGTGATACAGCTGTAGCCCACTCACACCCTACAGCTGTATTCTTCCCTCCGCTACGCTGCACTAAAATATAATAATTATTTCGATTCTTCATGCTCTATTTTGTACAATCGCCACTGCCCGTCAAAGTCATGTACCAGTGAGGCCCACGACGCTCCCTTTTCGAATAAATCAGGATAGCTCCGGTTTACCTGATCCAGCGGTACCCCATCCACCAAGCGCGTGACCAAGACATAATCCACCTTGGAAGCAGGCAGATCCATCAAAGATTCTCCAAAATCAAAATCACTCGTAATCATAAACTTCTTCGGAATTTTGCTGCTCAAAATGATCGGATAGGCGGCATAAGAATCTGTCAAAATGAGAGATGTACCATAATGCTCATCCAGCCACGGCGCTATTTTCCGCTCAATAATTTGACGCTCGTAGCTTTCATTACCACTATGCGTCAAATAGCTATGTTCATCTGCTGCAATCGCGGGGTTCGTCAGTGCGTAGGATAACAAGCCTGCTGTTACCAACATTCCTGCTGTTACCAGAGAGATTCCGATCCCCCTCATTTTTCCCTTCAATAAACTTAGCTCATACGGCAACCAGGCAACCGTAATCGGGAATACATACATAAAATATCGGAACCAGCCAAAAGAAGACTGCTTGAGCATCAGTAAAAGCTGAAGTCCTGGCACCGATAAAAAAATGGCCAGTAGCGTTAACGTAGTCCAGCTCAACAGACGTTTGTCCAATAGTCGTATGAGCAAAATGGCAATCAGCGGAGCAGCATACCATAAGGTTCGTTGCCCAATAAACTTTAGCATCAGCACAGGGTGGGCAAACATGGCCACAAAGCGTTGATCCTCCAACAAAGCCGCTGATTGTGTGGAATTGGAATATTGCGAGCGTAAAAAGTAAAGCGGATCACCCATGATAATCCAGTTAAAAAAGAGCCACAGCAGACCGGAAAAGACCAGTGGCAACAACAATAGAAGCCATGTCGCTTCCACCTTGTAGAGGCGCTCTTTTAAAGACAATTCCGTTCTAACCCTCTCTCTGTTTGTACGCCACCGATGCAGAAAAAAGATCGTCAGCAATACACCCAAAGCCATCGCAACGCCAAGCGGGACCGCTTCATAGCGTACCCAAAATGCTAGTGCAAGCGCAAAACCGGATACGATCAAATTCGCCGCCTTGCGATCCTTCAACCACATACAAAATCGACTCACTGTCAACAGGATGAAAAAGATATATGGCGAGTCACTTAAGCCGTTGAAGCCAAACAGAAACATAAATGGATTCAGTGAAAATAACAGCGCAATCAGCAAGCTAGTTGCACCGTGAAGCCCCAACTGTTTGCCCGTCGCATACAATAATGCCGCGCTCGCCCCTGCAAACAGGCTGCTCACAATCACTGCCGCCAGCCCGTGGGAAGCGAGTACTGGAAATAAAGGATAAAACAACAGCACGATCAGTTCCATCAAACTGGGCAGCGGATTCCATACAAACCCGATAGCACCCAAATGTGGGTCACGACTGTATAGCACATAAAATGCGTTAGCCACTCGACTGAGCGCATCGGTATGCATATAACCAAGATACAATGCAAAATACACACCCACGGCCAGTTCAAGAGCAGTAATACAAGCAAACAACGATAGAAATTTTCCGTGTTTTCTTAAAATCATGAAACCTCTTTCTGACGCTGTTGCGGAACGGAGAAGATCCAGTAGCGGTTCCAGAAATAATTATGAACAGGCACGATGATGGTGGTTAGTACTTCACCGATCAGATACGACCAACCGATCCAGTGAATGGTCACGTACATCAGAGCGGCATTTAAGAGCAAGCCACAGGTACAGACCAATAAATATTTAAGAAACTGGGTGCGGCTTCCCTCGCCGGTAGGCTCGAACGTCCAGTTTCGGTTCAGCACATACGAAACGAGCAATGTAACCACGAATCCGATTGTAGTAGCCGTTACTGCTGGTACCGTAAACAACTCCACCAGCAGCACAAGCACACCAACATGGATACCTGTACCCAGCAACCCCACAATACCGTATTTAATGATTGGATACTTTAGATATGAACGTCTGATCATGTTGATTAAACTCCCTGTCCACCCACAATCGGTCAGCATTCGCCCGTTTATCTGCTATCAGATAGCGAGGCCTAGCTTTGACTTCGTGATATATGGCGGCAATATATTCTCCTACCACTCCAATCGACAGCATGAGTACACTGCCAATAATCAAGAGCAGCAAAATGACAGTGGTAAAACCGGTCACAGCGTCACCCGTTAATTTGCGCATTAAGGTCTGAATCCCCAATACGACTGAAATCAGCATAAAAATGAGGCCCATCAGACTTACTACCCGCAACGGTACTGTCGAAAACGAAACGATCGCTTCTGCTGCCAGTCGAATCAGCCCTAACGGACTCCAGCGGCTTGGCCCCTCTTCGCGTGGAGCCACCCGGAATGAAATCTGGGTTTTGCGGAAACCTAGCCAGGCCGTCATCCCACGGAAAAATGGCATCCGTTCTGGCATCGCCATCCAGGCATCCACCACTCGTCGATCCAGTAGCTTATAATCGGAGGCATCCTTGAGATTAAAGCCCGTCAAGCGGTTCAGGGTCGCGTAGAACAAAGAAGCTCCGAGCTTTTTGCCCACCGACTCTTCTCCCCGAAATTCTTTCACACATTCGACCAAATCATAACCTTCATTTTGCCATAAACGTACCATTTCTCCAATCATTTCAGGAGGATGCTGCAAATCACCGTCCATGACAATGATTGCATCGCCAGAGGCATTTTCCAGACCTGCACACAGCGCCAGCTCCTTGCCGAAATTCCGACTCAGCCGGAGCGCGAGCAAAGAGGGCATACGACGGGACAACTCGGACAGCTTGAGCCACGTATCGTCTTTGGAACCATCATCTACAATGATGAGCTCATAGCGTGAGGTGACAACAGACAGTACCCCATCAATTACCTTAAGTGAACGCTCGAGATGCGAGCTTTCATTGTACATGGGAATGACGACGGATAAAAAAGGTGTTTTTGTCTCCATTCTTGCTCCTTCTTTCTTCATATTCAGGAGGACTGTGCCGGAGTATCATCCAAATCGTGCATATCGGTCAGACCATGGGTGGTCTTCTCCCAATAGAACGGCTTGGTAATGAGCTGCCAAGCGGCTTTCACCGCAGCTATACTCATAAGTACCCAATATAACGGCGAGAGTAGCCCGTATTTGACCATCGCGTATGAAAATGTTCGTTCACCGCGCTCTTCCAGTTCCCCGATGACCCAATACATTCCGGCCACATTACTGAATACGAACAGAAAGTTACCGATATAAAACTCCGCGCTGGCCAGGTAATACACATAACCCGGGAATAGCTTGGGAATAAAGGACAACTCCCAGCCAAACCATAAAATAAGCAACCCCCAAAAAATCGGATTCAGCAATGGCAACATCGGAGTTGCCAGAATCATCACCTGGAAGCCGAAAAAGCCTTTCCAGCCCACTTCGCGCACCAGCTTAACCGGATTTCGCATATGAACCAGCCATGTCTGCATATACCCCTTGATCCAGCGTGACCGCTGACGAATCCAGTTGCCCACGCGGCTGTTAGCTTCCTCCCATGTGCGGGAATCAACAATAGCAGTTTTGTAGCCGCCTTTATACAGACGTATGCCCAGATCGGCATCCTCGGTTACATTATAGGGGTCCCACGCATTAATATCTTTTAATACAGATACCCGAAAATGATTGGATGTGCCGCCTAAAGGAATTGGGGTATCTAACTGCATAATACCTGGTAGCAGTAGCTCGAACCACATACTGTATTCTTGAGTGAACCAGCGGGTCAGCAAATTTTGTGTACTATTAAAGTAGTTAAGCTTCGCTTGAATACACGCATAATGCTCAGGGAGTGAATCGAACGCTGCAATGACCTTTTTAAGCTGATCAGCGTCGGGACGATCTTCAGCATCGTAAATCACGACAAATTCGCCACGTGCCCGAATCAGTCCATAATTACATGCCTTCGGCTTGGTTTTCGGCAAACCGTCTGGAACGACCAGTGTCGTGTAATAGGCCGGCAGCTTCATTTCCCGAAGTAGCTCGATCGTCTCAATGTCATCCTCTTCAATCAGCAGCCGCACATCCAGCTTGGACTTTGGATAATCCAGCTGCTCCAAATTCCGCAACAACATCGGAAGTACGCCCGCTTCCTTATACATAGGTACCAGAATGGTATAGATCGGCAGTTTCTTTTCATCCATGGCGTCAACTTCTTCCTTCGTAAAACGAAGCTGCGCCCCACGCCGGGAACCGAGATAAATAATGCCAAACTTAAATAGCGTCATCGCAAAATAAAACAGCTGAATCATCATATTGATGATCAACACCGTTTTCCAACTGTTCCATAAGAGACCGAGCAGTGTAATCATACCCATGGCCGCGAACACCCAAAGTTGTCCCTTTGTAAAAGTCGTCCGCGCCGAATTGTGCGGCTCTTTTTCCAACAGCCCGGTCGTGCTCTCCTGCATCATTTCTTCACCGTAGATTTTACCCCAGAGCTGCTCCATCTCTTCCTTCGTAGCAAGCACCTGCTCTACCGGCATACCCAAAATTTCTTCCAGCTTCAAGCGTCGCTCTTCTGGCAGTGGATCGCTGACCGCCACAATATAACGGTTCATATATTGATGGATGACGACCACGCCATAAGCCATTGCCACTTGCTCGGGTAGTTTGTACGCCGCATCCAGCGCGAGCTCCTCACCAATACGCCCGATTCGGTTCTGTGTAGCAATCGCGCGGTACAAATCCGCAGGTTCCAGCATTTGCAATGAGAGCAGGATGTCACCAAGCAGCCCACCGCTCTTCGCCTGGAACTCCAGTGCACGCTCCAGTTGTTCCGGCAATATATAGCCGGAACGAACCAGCATATCGCCTAGGCGCTCTTTGGACTCGTCGCCGCCAACCTGTTCCTGGAGCTGCTCAGCTGTAATGAAGCCCATCTCTACAAGAATATCGCCCAGCCTGCCACCGTAGCGCTTCTGGTTGCGGATGGCATCTGTCAGCTGATCGCGGGTGATCATCCCGTTCTCCACCAGTTGATCCCCCAGACGGGCCTTGCCGTTTCGTCCGCTCTGCGTTCCTCTTGCTGCCTCTTCGCCTTCCGTACCAGGGATACTGGAAGCAGCGCCCATAGCCGTTCCTGCCGCTACCTGTTCCTGCCCAGATGCATATTGGACTTGAGCCTCCTGCACCTGTCCATCCTGTAACCCTTCATCCAGCAATTGTTCCACAGCTGCTGCTGTATCATTGGCGTTCTGTATCGCCTGGATACGAAGTTCTGTATCCTGAAGTCGCCGTTCCAACTCTTCGATATGAAAATCAAGCTTGTACAGCACCGGGGCCTGCTCTGACCGCTGAGCCTCTAGCTGTTGTTGCAGTTGTTCGATTCGCTGACGCTCTTCTTTTATTCTTCTCTTGGTTTGGCGAATTGAAACTCCTCCAACCTGCCACCTAAGCTTGTCACCCATGAATTCCCGCCCTTTCAATCCAGCGCCGCTCTTCCGCAAGCGCATCTGCAAGCAGCTGCTTTAACTCCGCATCCCGCTGCTTTTTCCGCTCCAGCGCCGCGTGAAAAAGTTCCCGCTCCTCACGCAGTAACTCCTCCGCTTGCACCCGTTCCTCATGCAATGAAGATATCAGTTGATCGGCTTCGGAAGCGCGATAACCGATCCAAGCGCTCTTTAACTGACGCGCCGTCCTTTTAGTTCTCATAATACCTCCCTGGATCATCCCGACTCTGCCTTCAGCTACGTCGCTACTTTAGAGCTTTTACTTACCGTTCTCCCAAAACCAGGACATACCTATGTTCTCATTCAAGCCCTTCATTTACACATTTATGAAATTCCCCTGATCAAAAGAGCCCCTAGTAACTTGACATTTATTTATTGAATATAGTTCTTGTCCTATTGAATTGGTAATTCGATGAAAAACTTAGTGCTATTCTACCATAATCATCATAGGTGTAGTATACAAAAATGTAAATTCTAGAAACTTTCACACCAGTGTATTAATAGGTATTTGGAACTATGAATTAATGCCCCCAAAAACACAAAAGACACCGCGAACGGTGCCTCTGAAACTTAGATTGCTAATTCCTTAAAATTTGATTTTACACAGCATCCCGCTGCTATGCAAGAGAATAATATCTTTCTTTACTGATTAATTTTTCGACTTGTGCCCTTCAAACCATGTTGATGTATTCGCCAGGAGCTGTTCACTGCGCCCAATAGCTGCCTGTACCTGCCCGGTAGCGGTTCCGCCATATACATTCCGTGCATTAACCACCGCTTCTGGTTGAAGTACCTCATAGATACGCTCGTCAAACAGATCCGAAAACTTCTGGAATTCGTCCAGTGTCAGATCAAGCAAGTATTTTCCATGCTGGATGCAATACAGTACGGTTTTGCCAATGACCTCATGCGCCTGACGGAACGGAAGCCCTTTGCCGACCAGGAAGTCCGCAATATCCGTTGCGTTGGAAAAATCCTGGTTGACCGCTTGACGCATACGATCCTTGTTCACCTTCATCGTGGCGATCATCGGTGCGAACAGTTGCAAGGCTCCTTCCAGCGTGGCAACGGTATCGAACATCCCTTCCTTGTCCTCCTGCATATCCTTGTTGTACGCCAGCGGCAAGGATTTCAGTACGGTCAACAAGCCCACGAGGTTTCCATAGACACGTCCGGTTTTACCACGTACCAGCTCTGGTACGTCCGGGTTTTTCTTCTGCGGCATAATGCTGCTGCCTGTGCAAAAAGCATCATCCAGCTCGACAAAACCAAACTCCGTGCTGCTCCATAGCACCAATTCTTCGCTCAGACGAGACAAATGCGTCATAATCAGCGAGGCGCCAGCCAGGAACTCTACGATAAAATCCCGGTCGCTGACGGCATCGAGGCTATTTTCATATACACCATCAAATCCCAGCTGCTCGGCTACAAAGTGACGGTCGATCGGAAAAGTGGTCCCGGCCAAAGCGCCAGCACCGAGCGGCAACACGTTAATCCGCTTGTAGCTGTCTTTGAGTCGGTCAATATCACGCTCCAGCATAGACACATACGCCAGCAGATGATGTGCAAATAAAATAGGCTGCGCACGCTGCAAATGTGTGTATCCAGGTACAATCGTGTCCAGATTATCCTTTGCCTGGCCGATTAATGCAGCTTGTACATCATGCAGCATACCCACCAGCGATACCACACGTCCGCGCAAATACAAGTGCATATCCGTTGCTACCTGATCGTTACGGCTGCGTCCAGTGTGCAGCTTACCCCCGACCGGACCAATGGCCTCAATTAGATTTTTTTCGATATTCATATGAATATCCTCATCCGAAACGGAAAATTCAATTTCCCCACGGCGGATACGCTCCAGGACCGTGTGCAGCCCTTCCTTGATCGTGTGTGCATCCTCCTGCGGAATAATTCCGCATTTCCCCAGCATGGCCACATGAGCCAAACTGCCTTGAATATCTTCTTCCGCCAACGCCTGATCAAACCCGATAGAAGCCGTATATTCCTCTACCAGCTTGTTCGTTTGCTTCGTAAACCGTCCGCCCCATAGCTTACTCATTGCATGATCCCCTCTCTGCATTACAAGCCGCCCTCGTCGTTTGGACAAGAACGGCCCGCATCCCGTACATTTTTTAGGTTACATCATTATTTATGATTTTGTGTTACGCCCGCATTGACCTTCAAACGCAGAGCATTCAAGCGGATAAAGCCTGTTGCATCGCCTTGATCGTAGGCTTGTGTCGGATCGGCTTCCATAGTCGCAATGTCCGGGTTGTACAAGCTAACCGGACTTTTAACGCCTGCGCCGATAATATTGCCTTTGTACAGCTTCACGCGTACGGTACCACTGACATTTTTCTGACTCTCATGAACCAGAGCCTGCAAAGCAACACGTTCTGGCGCGAACCAGAAACCGTTGTAAACCAAGGTAGCATAACGGGTAATCAGACTATCGCGCAGATTCATAACCTCGCGGTCCATCGTGATAGATTCCATTTTGCGGTGAGCTGTGAACAGGATCGTACCGCCCGGCGTCTCATAGACTCCACGACTCTTCATGCCAACAAAACGGTTTTCCACCATATCTACACGTCCGATACCATGCTTGCCGCCCAGTTCATTCAGTTTTTCCATCACTTGCAGCGGAGTTAGCTGTTCTCCGTTCAAAGCAACGCAGTTACCTGCTTCAAACTCCAACTCCAAATATTCTGCTTCATCAGGAGCGTCCTCAGGCGCGTTGCTGAGCAAGAACATTTCTTTATTTTCAGGAGCGCTCGGATCAAACCAAGGGTCCTCCAGCACGCCGCTTTCATAGCTGATATGCAGCAGATTACGGTCCATGGAGTATGGCTTGGCTGCAGAAGCGGTTACCGGAATGTCGTGTTTTTCCGCATAGGCAATCATTTCTGCCCGGCCCGGAAACTGATTGCGGAACTCTTCCAGCCGCCAAGGTGCGATCACCTTGATATCCGGCGTTAACGCCGCCGCGTTCAGCTCGAAGCGCACCTGATCGTTACCTTTGCCTGTTGCGCCGTGAGCGATTGCTGTTGCTCCCTCGGCAATCGCAATATCGACCATCCGCTTAGCGATCAATGGACGTGCAATACTCGTTCCGAGCAAATATTGTCCTTCATATAAAGCACCCGCCTGAAACATCGGATAGATAAAATCCTTGGCGAATTCATCACGCAGATCATCAATGTACACTTTGGAAGCGCCCGTAGCGAGTGCCTTTTCCTCCAAACCGTCCAGTTCTTCCTTTTGACCGATATCTGCGGTGAATGCGATGATTTCAGCATCATAAGTTTCTTTGAGCCATTTCAGAATGACCGACGTATCCAGACCGCCGGAATATGCGAGTACGATTTTTTCTTTTGCCATTGTTGAAGTCCTCCCCGAATGCTTCTAGCCTTTATCTTTTTTACCTATCAATACCTATCAACCTTATGCCATTAAAGCAACTAACAGCGCTTTTTGCGCATGCAGACGATTCTCCGCTTCATCAAAGATGACCGAATTCGGACCATCGATTACGCCTGCGCTCACTTCTTCCCCACGATGCGCAGGAAGACAATGCAGGAATAAATAATCCGGCTTCGCCAGCTTGACCAGCTCCTCATTCACCTGGAAATCGGCAAAAGCAAGCTCCCGCTCCTTCTGCTCTTCCTCAAACCCCATGCTCGCCCACACATCTGTGTAGATCGCATCCGCATCTTGTACTGCTTCCTGCGGACTTTGGGTTATAACGATCTCACTACCTGTCTGTTTGGCAATTTCACGGGAAGCTGCGACCACACTCGGGTCCGGCTCGTATCCAACTGGACTTGCAATGGACACATGCACTCCAAGCTTTGCTCCCCCAATCAAGAGGGAATGAGCCATATTGTTACCGTCTCCGATGTAAGCTAATTTGAGCCCTTTTAGCTTACCCTTTTGCTCATACAAGGTTTGATAATCGGCTAGTACTTGGCATGGATGCGCCAAATCACTCAATCCATTTATCACAGGAACGGACGCATAACGTGCCAACTCTACCACATTATCGTGCCCAAAGGTACGAATCATAATGCCATCCAGATAACGTGACATGACTTGAGCCATGTCGCTAATCGGTTCGCCGCGTCCCAGTTGAATGTCATTTTTGCTGAGGAAAAGGGCATGCCCGCCCAATTGATACATACCGACTTCGAAAGATACCCGTGTACGTGTAGAGGATTTTTCGAAAATCAGTCCGAGCGTTTTCCCTTTTAGCGGCTGATAGGTTTCCCCGTTTTTGTGCTTACGCTTAATTTCAATGGCGAGATCAATTAAATACTGGATTTCCTCTGGAGAGTAATCGTCCAGCTCCAGGAAGTCCCGTCCTTTCAAATTCATCTGCTGCAGTGCGCCGCTCTGGCTCATGCTATCGTCTCCTTTTACACTCTAGTCTAGGAAGGATGATTTGGCCTTTACACTAAGCCACATGCTCCCGAATCAATTCAGCAATCAATGTTACAGCCTGATCTATTTCGTCTTTCGTTACATACAAGTTAGGCAACAGACGAATCACGTTCGGTCCTGCTGTAATGAACAGAATGCCCTTCTTCTGTCCTGCCAAAACAAGCTCCGCTACCGGTTCCGCACACTCAATACCGACCATCAGACCTTTTCCACGGATATCCTTTACAAACGGACTATCCCCAAGCTGCTTTTGCAGACTATGGAAAAGGTAATCTCCCATCTCAGCTGCACGTTCTGGCAGCTTGTCATCAATAATCGTTTCAATAGTAGCTTGAACCGCTGCCATAGCAAGTGGCGTACCTCCAAAGGTAGAACCATGACTGCCCGCTGTGAACGCTTCACGCAAATATCCTTTGCCTAGCATCGCACCCACAGAGAAACCACTGCCCAGTCCTTTCGCCAATGTAAAGATATCCGGCTCTATACCATAATGCTCAAAGGAAAACAGCTTGCCCGTCCGTCCCATACCTGTTTGCACCTCGTCAATGATCAGCAGCAAACCATGCTCGCGGCACAGCTTTGTAATCACATCTACGAAAGCAGGGTCTACCGGATACATACCACCTTCGGCCTGCACCATTTCCAGCATAATTGCCGCCGTATGCTCACTGATGGCTGCTTCAAGCGCCGTCTGATCATGAAGCGGAACACTTTTGAACCCGGCAGGAAGCGGTAAAAATCCCTCTTTAACTTTGTCCTGACCCGTAGCGGTCAAGGTTGCCAGCGTCCGTCCGTGAAAGGATTGCGTGAACGTAATGATTTCATAGCGACCGGTCTGCTTTACCTTCTGGTGGTAACGACGCGCCAGCTTAATTGCAGCTTCGTTCGCTTCGGCCCCGCTGTTGCAGAAAAACACGGCATCTGCGCTGCTATTGGCTGTCAGCAAGGCAGCAGCCCGTTCTTGCCCCGGAATATGAAACAAATTGGATACATGCCACAATTCATCGATTTGTTTTTTCAATCGTTCAGCTACTGCTTGAGGCGCATGGCCGAGATTGGTAACGGCAATGCCTGACATGAAATCCAGATAACGCTTGCCCTGATCGTCCCACAGCCAGCTTCCTTGTCCTTTCACCAGTGTAAGCGGGTATCTTGCGTAGGTTGGAAAAAGGGAGCTTTCTGTCTGCGCTTTTGCCGACACCTTTTCCGTTTGCACTCCGCTCCCATCCGTGCTTGGCATTTCCTCGCTCACCAGCGTATTCGGTTCCTTACTCATTATGTTCACGCTCCTTTATCGTTTGGTTATATAGGTCGAGCTATATATTGCAATTACTGCATACGCACGATGCGTGTTCCAATCGATTCTCCGCCCAGCACACGGCTTAGTACCTGCGGTTCGCTACCGTTCACAATGACGACTTCCTTCACTTTGCCATGGATACAGGCAATAGCCGCTCTCACTTTCGGGATCATACCACCGTATATTTCACCTGTGCTGATCATATCCTCAATCTCCTGTACGGTGATAGAGTCCAACACTTTCTTTTCTCCGCCATACTTCTTCAATATGCCTGGTACATCTGTAACGACGATCATCCGACTGACCCCCAGATGAGAGGCTACCGAACCCGCCGCTGTATCCGCATTAATGTTGAAACGCTGACCAGATCGATCAATCCCGATGGGTGCAATAACAGGCATATAGTCCATATCCAGTACACCTGTAATAATCGAGGCTTGAACGGATGTTACCTCTCCGACCCAACCGACCTCTGCGGCATTGGACACAGGCTTGGCTTCGATTAAATAGCCATCACTGCCTGACAACCCCAACGCTCGGCCCCCATGCATCCCTATTCTACGTACAATCTGCTTGTTAATGCTGCCTGCCAGTACCATTTCCACGACATCCAGCACAGGTTCGGTCGTTTTGCGTAATCCATGAATAAACTCTGTTTCGATCCCCAGCTTCGCCAAGTTGTCGGAAATCGCAGGGCCACCGCCATGTACAATGACAGGTTGAAGACCTTCCGACTGCAAACGCGCCAAATCTTCAAAAAAGGAATCAGGTAACGCAGCCAGCGTACTTCCTCCGCATTTCATCACAAAATTACGACGTGCCACTCCCGCATGATTCGCTTGATCCGCGTGTTCCACTGCCGATTGCATATCATCTCTCCTTTTCTTCTCTGCATATCCGTGCAATTTTCAAATGATGCTGGACTTCCATCCGTTCGTTGCTTCTATTATCTACTATCCTTATTCAATCCGTATTTTATTCTGGTATCTATGTTCGATAAGCAGCGTTAATCCGCACATAATCATAGGTTAGGTCACAGCCCCATGCTGTAGCGGTTCCGTTCCCGTGATGCAAATCAACAATAATTTGCACCGTATCTCCCCGCAAATAGGCTAGCGCCTCTTCTTCGTCAAAAGCGACCGGACTCGATTGGCTTAGCACAACAATATCACCCAAGCGAATATCTACCGTATCTGGATTAACTGGCTCTCCAGCACGCCCTACGGCCGCAATAATCCGTCCCCAATTCGCATCTGCTCCGAAGACGGCTGACTTGACCAGACTGGACCCAACCACCGTCTTAGCTATCGCTTGAGCGGACGCATCGCTTACCGCTCCGCTTACAGACACCTCTACCAGCTTCGTAGCACCCTCTCCATCGCGAGCAATTGCCTTCGCCAGCTCTCGGCAGATATAGGTGAACGCCTCGGCAAAAGCGTCCCAATCGGGATGCCCTACGTGCAGTTCACGGTTGCCAGCCAGTCCGCTCGCCATGGCGATTAGCATATCGTTCGTGCTCGTATCCCCATCCACCGTAATCATATTAAAGCTGGTATCCGTTGCCTGCTTTAATAGTTGATGAAGCGCCGTCTGTCCGATCGCTGCATCACAGGTCATAAAAGCGAGCATTGTTGCCATATTCGGATGTATCATGCCCGATCCCTTGGCCGCCCCGGCTATGTGTACGGTCACACCGTCCACTTCAACCGCCACACACGCTTCCTTTTTAACTAAATCCGTTGTCAGAATGGCTTGCGTAAATTGCTCCGCTCCATCGTTTGCCCCGTTCATACGGTCAGGTAAGGAGGATATACCTTCAAGCACACGATCCATTTTCAAAGGCTCGCCGATCACGCCCGTCGAGGCGACGGCTACATTGCTCTCAGCAACACCCAGCTCACGAGCCGCAGCCGAACGCATAGCGTAGGCATCCTGCTCTCCTTGTTGTCCCGTGCAGGCATTGGCGTTCCCGCTGTTCACCACTACTGCCTGCAATCGACCATCTGCCAAGCTCTCGCGGGTCACCTTCAGCGGTGCAGCTTGAAACACATTGGTGGTGTACACCGCAGCAGCTGTCGCTTCTACCTCGCAACGAATCGCGCCCATATCGTTGCGGTTCGAATTTTTCAGTCCGCAGTGTAATCCCCCGGCTGTAAAGCCACGCGGAGTTACGATGTTGCCTCCGTTTACTACTGTAAACTCTACTTTGCCCATAATTATATGCCCTCGTTCGCAACATATCCGATAAATGACAGCTGCCTGTATTCGAAATTCCGCTCGCTGACGTTTCCTGCATCTTGTTGCGGTTACTTGCTACTTACGGATATACCGGTATGAAGCCCAGCCCGAGGTTCTCCTCCCATCCCATCATCAAATTTAAATTCTGAATCGCCTGTCCAGCGGCACCCTTCACAACATTATCAATGACAGAAATAATCGTAAGGCGCCCGGTTCGAGCATCTGCTGCAAAACCGATGTCGCAGTAATTCGAACCCAATACTTCCTTCGTTGCTGGCCATATACCTTCGCCACGTACACGGACAAAGGGATGCCCTTTATAATAATCCCGGTATAACCCGATAAGATCCTGATCTGTATGGTCACCCTTCAGCGTGACATAAATTGTACTCATAATTCCTCGGGTCATGGGAACAAGTTGTGTCGTAAACGTAATCGTAACGTCCTCGCCCGCAATATCACCCAGTACCTGTTCGATCTCAGGGATATGCTGGTGCTTATTCACCTTATAAGCCTTAAAATTTTCGTTCATTTCCGCATAATGCGAAACGAGGCTTGTTCCCCTACCCGAGCCGGATACCCCGGATTTGGCATCTACAATCAGCGACCGATGGTCAATCCAATCCGCTTTCAGCGCAGGAATAATACCCAGCAATGTTGCGGTCGGATAACAGCCTGGATTAGAAATAAAAGAAACGCCCGCCAGCTTTTCTGCATACACCTCACTGAGTCCGTATACCGCTTGCTTAAGATACTCGGGTGAAGCCGCAGGCTTTTTATACCATGCTTCATACGTTTCCCCGCTTCGAAGCCTGAAGTCCCCGGAAAGGTCAATGACCTTCAGTCCGGCATCAAGAAGCTGCGGCACTAACTTGGTACTAACGCCCGATGGCGTAGCAGTGAAAACCAGATCGGCCTTGGCAGCAATTTCGTGGACTTCGACACCGTCCAAATCCTGCACCACAATGTCCGTCAGATGTGGAAACCCGTCACTGATTGGGACACCCGCGCTGGATGAAGAAATAACAGATACAATCTCTACTTGCGGATGATGAACCAAAAAACGAATCAGCTCCACCCCGCCATACCCGGTGGAACCGACAATTGCCACTTTTAACTTGCTGCTCACAGACCTTCCTCCATTCCGTTCCTATGAAATATGTATTATTATACGACTCTATTCATATAAATACAACACCTCATGTCATGTTATTCCTCCAAATTTAAAATATGCGCTCTTACCTATTCTTTTGACGGGTAGGCTGTACAGGCTATAATAAAGGAAATAAAAAAATAGACAGAGGGCCTCTTGAATACAGTCTGCCGTTTTGCATAAAGAAAAGGGTGATATTCCCTTTAAATTATTTCACATATTGGTATTCATCTCGATTGGTCATTTGCTACACTTTATGAACTTGTTGAACATGAAGGGAGTACACGTAGCACTACACACAAGAGCAAATCACATGGGCTGCATCTAGTGAATCTGCGCAGAGGAGCCGCTGAAGCGGATAATTGGGGTCGAAAATAAACCAAAACGTTAGGAGTGCTACACATCGAAACATATACAGCGAATATCGTTATAGATGCAAAAGCAAAGTTAGGCGAGGGTCCCAGCTGGGATCAGCGGTTTCAACGTTTGTTTTGGGTCGATATTGAAGGCTTTCAATTGCATATCTACGATCCTTCTACGTGCACAGATCGTACAATAGAGGTTGGTGAACATATTGGTGCAGTTGTACCTTATCTCAAAAATAAAGTGATCGTAGCGCTGATTAGTGGTCTATATTGTTTGGATATTGAGACAGGGGCCAAAGTATTGATCCATGATCCTGAGGAGAGCAGACTAGGTAATCGTTTTAATGATGGAAAATGCGATCCTGCAGGACGTTTTTTAGCAGGAACAATGAGCCTAAATGGCGAACAGGCGCAAGGAGCATTGTATAGTCTGAGCACTAAAGGCCATGTCTCCTTACTGGTTGATAAAGCTTCCATATCTAATGGATTAGCCTGGAGCGCAGATCATCGTACAATGTATTACATTGATACTCCAACATTGGAGGTCGTCTCCTTCGATTACGATGTGGCACAAGGCACGATTAGGAATAAGCAACTGGTGGCTAGATTGGATGAAAGTGAAGGGTATCCAGATGGCATGACAATCGATGCAGAGGGCATGTTGTGGATCGCGAGATGGGGCGGTAAACGTGTCTCCCGTATCCATCCTACTCATGGAGAAGTGATTGCTGAGGTGTCACTCCCCGTCAATTGTGTGACTTCGTGCGCTTTTGGCGGTGAACATCTGGATGAGTTATATATTACGACTGCTCAAGATGATGATAGTGCCGATCAACCATTAGCAGGCGGTCTATTCATGGTGAAAACAGGCGTAAAAGGGACGCCAACCTCGTATTTTAATCAAGGACAAACGGCAAATTGGCTTGACGATTAGTAAAAGGAATCTAGTAAAGCCATTCTGAAGAGAGAGGAGCCCACTATATTAGTGGGCTCTCCTGCATGGATTCAGTTAAGAGCATGCCTCCAGAAGGCCCTCTTTGTTTCAGCTTTCCTTCTTAAACCCTTCTCCCAATACCTCACGAGTATTACTAATAATCACAAAGGCTTCTGGGTCTACCAAACGGACGAGCGTTTTAAGGCGAGTTACCTCGTTTTGTCCGACCACAACCATAAGCACAGGACGTTCTTCGTTCGTGTAACCGCCCCGTCCCGCCAGCTCTGTCAATCCCCGGTCCAAATCCTGCAAAATAGCCTGCGTGATCGTTTCTTTCTGATTGGATATGATGTAAGCCACTTTGGAGTAGCTCAGTCCCATTTCCACGGCATCAATGACCTTGCCTGTTACAAACAAGCCGATCAATGCATACAGCGCCCGTTCCGGCGAGAGGGCGAAGCCAGCCAGTGTAATCACCGTGCCATCCATCAACATGACACAGAGAGAAAGACTAAAACCCGTATACTTTTGAATAATCTGCGCCAAAATAGCCAGTCCACCCGTCGAGCCCCTGCCCCGAAACACGGTACCCAAACCCAACCCTACTCCGATTCCACCATATAGCGAAGCCAGCAACGGATTTGTTGTCGGTACTGCCCAGTCCTTCGTCACATAAACGAACAGCGGAAGCATAATACTTCCCAGCAGAGAACGCAAACCGTATTTTTTCCCTAACAGCAGTACCCCTGCGATAAATAACGGAATATTCATTCCCCACTGCGTATAGGCGGGTTCCAGACCAAACAGGTCCTCGCCCAAGATTGACAAGCCCGATACCCCCCCGGATGCAATCCGGTTTGGGAGCAAGAACATGTTAAAGGTCAGCGCTGTAATGAAAGAGCCGAGTATAATCAGCAAAATATCGGTCACGTTGCGTGCGGGTCCGCTGGCGGCAATCAGAGGCTTGCGTCGTCTTCGGCGGGCAGCGGGAGGATTCAATTGAGACATCATTCGTGTTCTCCTTTAGTTAAAAAATACCGTTACACAAAAATTCCTACAGTCCGCAGGCACATGGTCTGCGGACTGTAGGAAAACGTACAGGCTATTATTCTGCGTCCAGCTTAATTTGGCTGCGCAGGTAACCATCGATGAATGGATCGAGATCGCCATCCATGACAGCTCCTACGTTGCCAGTCTCCACGCTAGTACGGTGATCCTTAACCATGCTGTATGGATGGAACACGTAGGAGCGAATTTGGCTGCCCCATGCAATATCAGACTGTTCTCCGCGGATTTCGTCCAAATGCTGACGCTGCTCTTCGATCTTACGCTCATAGAGCTTGGAACGGAGCATCGTCATGGCACGCTCTCGGTTCTTGATCTGGGAACGTTCATTTTGACAGGTCACGACAATACCGGAAGGTAAATGCGTAATCCGAACGGCTGAATCGGTCGTATTAATATGCTGACCGCCCGCACCACTGGCCCGGTACGTATCAATTTTAAGATCTTCCGTGCGGATCTCAACGTCCACATCATCTGCAATTTCAGGCACCACATCACAGGATACGAACGATGTATGCCGACGGCCGGAGGAATCAAATGGAGAGATACGAACAAGCCGATGCACGCCTTTCTCCGCTTTCAGATAACCGTACGCATTATAACCTTTGATCAATAGGGTTACGCTCTTAATCCCTGCTTCATCACCCGCTAGATAATCCAGGGTCTCTACCTTAAAGCCCCGTTTTTCAGCCCAGCGTGTATACATCCGTAGCAACATTTGTCCCCAGTCTTGGGACTCCGTTCCGCCTGCTCCCGGATGCAACTCCAGAATGGCATTAAGTTTGTCATACGGCTGATTCAAAAGCAATTGCAATTCAAACTCCTGAAGCTTGCTCAGCAGAGAAGTGACACTGTTCTCGATCTCTCCAGCCAGTGTTTCATCGCCCTCCTCATCAGCCAGCTCAGCCATCATACCAGCGTCTTCATATTCCTGACGAAGCTGTTCATAGCTGTCTACTGATGACTTAACAGCGTTCATTTCTGCAATTACACCTTGAGCCTTATCATTATCATCCCAAAAGTCAGGTGCAGCCATCTTTACTTCAAAGTTTGCGATCATTTCCTGTTTGAGATCTAAGTCAAAGAGACCCCCTAAGGTTTGTTAGTTTCTTGCCTATTTCTCGCAAATCATGCTTTACACTTGGATCAATCATGATGTCATTCTCCTTTTAATATATGGTTAGGGGGAGTAAAAGCGTTGTGAGTTACGGCTGGTGGGTAGGCGCTGCGCGAATGATTTGATCTTACGATCGCTGTTGCAGCGAGATGCCCTTGATTGGAATAACACATTCAAAGGTGGGCATCTCACTGCAAAGGCGAACGCTGACGCTTCTCCAGATTCAAATCCTCCGCTTCGCTACCAACCGCCGTAAAGTCAAACGACTTATAGATAATCGGCTCAGGTATGTGAGCCGAGTCAAGAGCTGAATTAACTGACAAGCAAGCTAAGACCCGCTTGTTTGTCATAATTATAGAAACAGGGACAATCTTATCAAGAAAAAAATATTCAAACTGACCCTCAGACAGAAGAACTATAAGTTGAACACATCAGTCTCACCCCTGTATGGCACAAAATGGCCGACGGTCAGTGGTTGAACTGCCGCCTGCCATTATATGCACTGCAGGGAATAGTGTAGCTCAAGATCTCTCCCTTAATTTTAATCCGTTATTTTCTACGCGGACGCGAAGGAGCGGATTTCTTTTTAGGAGCCGCAGGTTCGCCACTCGTCGAGATTTTGTCTTCGTCGATGACAGCCTGACGCTCTTGATTGGATTCAATTTGTGCTTTCATGATGTATGTCGCTACTTCCTCTTGGATGCTAGCAATCATAGCATGGAACATTTCGAAGCCTTCAAATTGATATTCGCGCAGCGGATCGGTACCGCCGTAAGCACGCAAGTGAATACCTTGACGCAATTGATCCATAGCATCAATATGGTCCATCCATTTGCTATCGACTGCACGCAGTACGATAACTTTCTCGAACTCGCGTACCATATCTTCGCCAATCATTTCTTCACGGCTGTGGTATCTGTTGGTAACTTTTTCGAAGATCATATCCACGATCTCCTCTTTTTCCTTGCCCCACAGGTCGTCACGCGTAAGTGTATTTTCCTCAAGCAGGTTGTTATTCACATACTCTGCTACTTCTTCAAGCTCCCAGTTTTCAGGAATGTCATCACCGCAATGAGCTTCCACCACACGCTCAATGACAGGCTTGATCATGTCAAACACAATTTCCTTGATGTTCTCTGATTCCAGCACCTCACGGCGTTGTTTGTAAATAATAGCACGCTGTTGGTTCATTACATCATCATACTGGAGAACAACTTTACGCTGATCAAAGTTGTTGCCTTCGACGCGTTTTTGAGCTGATTCGATAGCACGTGTAATCATGCGACTTTCGATGGGTTGGTCTTCCTCGAAGCCCAAGCGCTCCATCATATTCAGTACGTTGTCCGCACCAAAACGCTTCATTAACTCATCGCCCAGCGATAAGTAAAACTGCGTGGAGCCTGGATCACCCTGACGTCCTGCACGTCCGCGAAGCTGATTATCAATACGACGGGATTCATGACGTTCTGTACCGATAATGTGCAAACCACCAAGTTCTGATACGCCTTCGCCCAATACGATGTCAGTACCGCGTCCAGCCATGTTGGTAGCGATGGTTACTGCGCCAGCTTCACCTGCACGGGAAATAATCTCAGCTTCCTCAGCATGATACTTAGCGTTAAGCACTTTATGACGAACGCCTTTGCGTTTCAGCATTTCAGAAAGAAGCTCCGAGTTTTCAATAGAAACCGTACCTACTAATATCGGCTGGTTCTTTTTGTTACGCTCCAGGATTTCATCTACCACTGCATGGAATTTACCTTTCACGCTCTTGTACACTACGTCAGGCATATCCACACGCTGGTTGGGGCGATTCGTCGGAATTTGGAGCACTTCCAGACCATATATTTTTTTGAATTCTTCTTCTTCTGTTTTCGCTGTACCCGTCATACCCGCCAATTTGCGGTACATACGGAAATAGTTTTGGAATGTAATCGTCGCTAGCGTCATGCTTTCATTTTGTACAATGATGTTTTCCTTCGCTTCAATGGCTTGATGCAAACCATCACTATAACGGCGTCCAGCCATCAGACGACCTGTAAACTCATCGACAATCAGAACCTCACCGTCAGCTACGACATAATCCACATCCAAACGCATAATAGCGTTAGCCTTCAATGCCTGTACAATGTGGTGATTGATTGTAACACTTTCCTGGTCGTACAGGTTTTCGAGACCAAAGAAATTTTCAGCTTTGGATACGCCGTTTTCGGTCAAAGCAACCGACTTCACCTTAATATCCAGCGTGTAATCTTCTTCAACATTCAGGCTCTTCACAAAACGGTCGGCCGCGAAATACAGCTCTGTCGATTTCTGAGCTTGTCCTGAAATAATCAATGGTGTACGAGCTTCATCGACGAGAATGGAATCGACCTCATCAATGATACAGAAGTACAACGGACGTTGTACCATCTGTTCTTTGTAAAGCACCATATTATCGCGCAGATAATCGAACCCGAACTCATTGTTTGTACCGTACGTGATGTCACAAGCATACGCTTCCTGCTTGGCGGCATGATCCATATTGGCCAAATTCAGCCCTACGGACATTCCCAGGAAGTTATAAATCTGTCCCATTTCTCCGCTGTCACGTTGCGCCAAATAGTCATTGACCGTAACCACGTGCACGCCTTTGCCCAACAGAGCATTCAAATAAACCGGCAGTGTCCCTACCAGTGTTTTACCTTCACCGGTTTTCATTTCGGCAATTTTACCTTCATGCAGCGCAATACCGCCGAGCAACTGTACGTCATAATGACGTTTACCCAGCACCCGTTTGGACGCTTCACGAACAGTTGCAAAAGCTTCCGGCAAAATTTCTTCAGCCGTAGTCCCTTGTTCGACCCGAGCTTTAAATTCCTCCGTCTTCGCTTGCAACTCCTCATCCGAGAGCTTTTCGAAATCCGGCTCTATCTTATTGATCAGTTCAACCGTCTTCATTAAACGCTTGACATCACGTTCATTGGTATCTCCGAAGATTTTCTTAACAATTCCTAGCATGGTTTACCCCTTTCACGCAAAACAATTAATAGAATCAATTTCACAATAAGAAAGGGTCCATGATGAAATTGATTCCCGATATGTTTGACAGGCCCGGCTGTACCAGCCCATCGTGCGATGTTCTTTGCATAAATTGTAACAGTTTGTAGGACATGCCGCAACACAAGCAGCCTCCAGATTTGCATCCGGTTAAAGATACCAAAACAATTGACGCACGAAATACACAACTTGGTTACACTTATCCAAGTTTAATTTTCCTTACATTTACAAAAAAACATATAAAAGAGCCCTATCCCGCCAGGTTCGCAAGGATAAGGCTCGTGTTGTTTTCATTTTCCTAATATCCATGAAGCATGCTTCAATCGAAATCGTTCTATTCATTTTAAAATGTGAAAAGTCCCTACTTCACAGGCTATTCCCGTTCGATCAGACCGTATTTACCATCATTGCGCTTGTAAACTACGTTAACTTCTTCGTTGTCAATATTGGAAAATACAAAGAAATTATGTCCAACCATGTTCATTTGAAGAATAGCTTCTTCCACATCCATAGGTTTCAATAAGAAACGCTTGGTGCGGACGACTTCCAGCTCATCCAGTTCTACATCCTCATCTTCAGCAACAGCCACGCCACCTGCCGGATCTTCCACAAAAAGGGTTTTCAAACTGCCTTCCTGACGGAATTTTCGGTTTAGCTTGGTTTTATGCTTGCGAATTTGCCGTTCAAGCTTGTCTACCACGGCATCAATGGATGCATACATGTCATCGCTCTCGTCTTCGGCACGGAGTACAAGCCCCGGCAAAGGAATGGTTACTTCTACAGTGTGCAAATCTCTGGTTGTGCTTAACGTTACACTTCCATCAGACGTCGGGGGTGCATCGAAATACTTTTCAAGTCTGCTGAATTTCTTATCAACGTAGTCCTTCAAAGCGTCGGTAACCTCGATCTGTTGACCTCGTACTGTTAAGTTCATAGGGCACGCCTCCTTTGCCCCTTCATTATAGCACATATGTTAACGCCAAGTAAAAAAGAGCCCAACATTTCGAAGCTATTTTACAAAGTTCTTCTTTTTTCGATAAAACGCTTCCGATAACGTCATTCTTTGAAAACAGGTCTGTTTAAAATCGACTTGCATACATATGTGAATAATGAGTGCATATACGAATATTGCTCCGCTGACGTCATGACAAACAACTATTTTGGGCTTCATGCTAAGCGATTTTTATCGAAAAAGGGGGTGCCCCTTTCCCGCTGGACAGGTACATGGACTTGTACGGTATGCAAGGCCTGGTTACAACGCAGGCAATTTATACGAAAGGATTATTACACCCAGCCTAGCTGGCTCTTCCTACACGGAGATCCCAAGATAACGGATTTGGAAGAGATAGAAAGTAGGAAGCTAATCCATGGCTTTTATTCAGCGTTACGTAACGAACCAGACGGGGGCTGTCACCTTTATAGGGAATACACTTGGGCTGGCACGCTCTAATTCAGTAGGAGTGCCGGGAACAGCAACCAGCATTGGCGCGTTCATTACAACCAATACAGCCTCTCGCTTCGGCACGTATCCATTCGGCACAACTTCTGCCTTTACCAGTAACTCATCGACAGCATTCCTTGTGCTTCCTGCGGGCAGTACGGTGCTGTACGCTGAGCTTATTTGGGGAGGGAGTTATGCCAACGGCAGTACCAATGTATTGTCCAGCGCCAGCAACCCGGTCACATTTCAGACACCTGCTTTATCTACTACGGTAAGTCCTGAATCTGCAACATCAGTCAACGTCACCTGTCTCAGTACCTATGTGAGAACAGCGAATGTCACAAATCTGGTCATTCAAGGCGGTGCAGGGGCATACACGGTCGGAAATGTGACGGGCACCATCACGGCTCCCGATTCCACCAACACCAACCATGCCGGCTGGACGCTGGCTGTGGTGTACAATAACCCATCTCTGCCCTTCCGTAACCTGTCGCTACGCGTTGGTGGTGAAGGGGTCAGTACCGCTACAGGCTCGGTCAATGTGGTGGTGAGTGGCTTTGCCACGCCCGTACAGGGGACTTTGCGCGGCAGGGCACTGATTAGCGCCCAAGAGGGTGACGTGGACATCACTGGTCTTCTCCGCGCTTGTCGTTCGTGCCTCCGAGTCTGGCACACTAGTGAATCAAGCTTCGCTGGCTTACTCCTACCAGCTGCCCGACGGACGAAGCACGAATCTGGTAACTGCTTCACCTTCTGTCTCGATTAAAGTAGCCCCTACTGCTAAAGGAGCCTTGTCAGCCGTGCTACGCACAACAGTGTCTACTGTCGCATTAGGGGAATGCTGTGCCTTATCAGCTGACTCTTGTTAACGATGGAGGCTCGGTCATTACCGATGTAGTATTAGCCGATTACGTACCGAATGGAACCATCATAAACCCGAATAGCTTGAGAATTAACGGTTCTCCACCTGCTGCTAGCAAGCCGGGGGAACCATTATTTATCGGCAGCTTACAGGCGGGACAGACAATGGATGTATCCTACAGCGTGAACGTTCAGTCTCTGCCTCTCGGAGGACGTCTAAACAATAGCGTACGGCTTCAATATGCTGGCAGTGACGGTGCGAGCGAGGTTACCAGCAACACCGTGACTATAACTGTTTTTGATCCACAGCTTGCCGCAAGTATCTCTACGGAAAATACGGAGGCCATCGCAGGAAAAAGCCTTACTTATACGGTACTGCTCAACAACTTTGGCAACGTAACATCCGAAGTTACACTGCAACATTTCATTCCTGCCGGGACTCTATTGATTCCTGACAGCATACAGTTGAATGGTCAGTCACTGTCGGGAGTCGATTCTGCTGTCGGTGTTAGCCTTGGGTCTGTGGAACCCGGACAGTCATTGACACTGACTTATCAAGTGACCGTATTAGAGACGCCTCCATCCGGCTACATCGTAAATCAAGCTGCCTTTGCCTACTCGTTTACGTTACCTGGAGGAAGAGTCGTATCGGGGACATTGAATACCAATACCGTTACGATCCCAGTTGTATTCCCACTGCTCGAATTAGTTAAAAAGGTGAGTACCACGGATGCCTCTGTAGGCGACACACTCACCTTCACCATACAGATTACTAACAAAGGGGGGATCACAGCGCAGTATCCGCTGTTCACAGACCCGTTGCCGCATGGACTCATTTATGTACCCAATAGCCTGACTATTCAAGAAAAAGCACAGCCAGGCGCTAATCTCGCTGCAGGTATCACGCTCCCGGATATTGCACCAGGGGAGACGCTCACCCTTACATTACAGGCACAAATCCGTGAAGCACCTGCAGATGGAACATTCAGCAACCAGGCCACCATCGAATATACCTCACGTCGTAGTGGAGGAGAGACCATTCAGGAAACCTCCCAGACCAACACCGTCGGCGTGACCGTTATTGCAGCCATCCCTAAACTTACGCTTAGCTCCAGCGCTTTGCGTGTCGGCCAAGAAGATACCCTGTCCTTTACCGTCCATGTGGAAAACATCGGAAACACCCCACTGGAAGAGCTCTTGCTCACTGCACCATTTGCAGCCGAAGATTTCATTTTGCTACGAACGGTCACCGTGAATTCTGTGCCACTTCCGCATCCTAACCTGCTCCAAGGTATTCCGTTAGGTCGGCTTGATCCAAACCACAAGGCAGTCATCGTATTCTCTTTCGACATCGAATCTGCGCTCCGCGCGTATCTGATCGCCCAGGTCATCCTGCGCTATCAATTCCGCTATCCAGACGGAAGCGTAGAGAAACAATCTGCCTCCTCCAATACCATTTTTGTGGAAATGGCTGACTTTGACGGTTCTCTAGAATAAATGTTCTATTGTGTTAAGCTCCTTACCACTGGGTAAGGGGCTTTTTTATGTAATTAGAAAACATAAAAAAGCCCTGGAATATATTCCAGGGCAGTTGCTAGCGCGTTATCCATTGCTAACCATCTTACCAATTATGTAGGTCGGCTATGCCGGGGATGATTATAATTTGGTTACGTTAGCGGCTTGTGGTCCACGTGCGCCTTCGACAATGTCGAACTCCACGTCTTGTCCTTCTTCAAGTGTTTTGAAGCCTTCTGTTTGAATTGCGGAAAAATGTACAAATACGTCGCCGCCGTCAGATGTTTCAATGAAACCATAACCTTTTTCTGCGTTAAACCATTTTACTTTACCTTGCATGCACTAACATTCCCTTCGTCATCAAATGAAGTGAAGCTCTCGCCCACATTTCCGACTATACCACCCAAAGTTATCCATTGTCAATTGGAATTGATAATGTTTTCATGTATAGTTATTCCATATAGTAAAAGTGGATAAGCATTGAGTAGTTCCTTGTATTCAAAACACAATTCACTTGTTACTGTTTAATTAACCTGTTTCTTTTATAATGAAGCAGGAAAATATTTTTTGTATACGAATTCTCAACATATGTTTTTCAAATCAAGTTAGATCAACCATTTTTCAAAAACCAGAATTTAGTTTAAATTATGACTCAATCTAAACTTTTATACGAGTAGGCGTTCTTCAACTATGGCATTGATCCACTAGAGCAACCTCTTGTTCGGAAACGTAGACCCGATTTGCGGACTGTTGTATGCTAGGGAAACCAATAAACTTACCTTATCTTTTTAATTCTAGTTTAATCTCTATTTTTGGTTTTAGGAACAATTTCCCTATTAAATGTTCTTTAGACGAAATAAAGAAGGAGGGTAGTTATATTCCGCGGCCTCTAGATAGTGCTTTCTTGCTCTTGTAATATCTCCCGTGGTTTCATAAAAAACACCTAAATTATGGTGTGCAGCAAAACTTCCAGTCCCAATTACACTTCCTTCTGCACCCGTTTCTCCAATATCTAAGGCTCTTAAATAGAATTTTTCAATGAATGGAATCAAATGCATGTAATCTCTGGGTTCTTCAGAGATTAACTCTAATAGAAAAAGTGCAGAAACAAAATGGAAATCGGGATAATCCCAAAGAAAATTCTGTTCTTTTTCAATAATATGCAGGCCTTCCATTAAGTGCCCAGAGGCAATAATTGCATACAAAAAATTTACTACTATACTTGGAGCGTAGTTTTCATTTCGAGTCATTAAGGAATATGCACGCCTTAAATAGATATAAGCCTGCTCATGATTCTTTAAGCCACGATATTCCTTAGCAATTTGATATTGATAGTAAGGATCATTTGGATTATCATCTATTATTTGCAGCAATATAGGTATGTTTCTATCACTTTTAGTCTGATCGACGTAACCATCATGTTTGATTTCAACATCAATAATAACACGAGGTAGGTTAGAACTAATTTGTTCATGAATTCTGCCCGTATATCTGCAAGTAGACGGAAACAACCTTGAAATATAAATTTGTTCGAAATTAAGTTCTTCATCATTTAAAAACATATCAATTCTTTTTATTTTTCCAATTGCTGAACTTGACATAATAAAATTGTGTATCGCTTCCCCGCATTCGTTAGATATATATTCATCCGCATCCAATACTAAATTCCAATCACCTGTTGACTTTTCTAAAGCGAAATTTCGAGCTGCTGCAAAATCATCTGTCCATTCATAATCAAAAATTTTCGCATTAAACTCCGAAGCTATTCGTTTGGTACTATCAGTTGATCCGGTATCAACAATAATAATCTCATCTACTAAATTTGCGACACTATCCAAACAACGCCCCAGCGTTTTAGACTCGTTTTTAACAATCATTACAAGTGAAATGGTTTTTTTCATATATTTACCTCAACTGTTGCTTGTTTTGTCTCCAAGATTCTTAATAATACTTTGTTGCAATCGGGAAACTTCAGAATCCTTCTCATCAATTAACATTAGGTAATCAAGCGCTTGTTTATCAGCTCCAATCATATGGAGAATTAAAGAATAATTGTATAAAGTATCATGATGTTTAGGATTGATCGTTAATGAAGCATTTAAAAGAGGAATTACATCATCATAAAGCTCATTTTCAAAAAAACACCTAGCCAGTACATTTAAAATATGCTGTCTATTTGTATCCATTCTAGTTACAGATTCTACAATACTCTCAGTATCAACTATTTTGTTTTTAAGATCAACTACAATCTGCATGGTAATTTCCGAATGATCATCTCCTTGACTTAACCTATTCAATAAGTCATTCAATCTCTGGCGGAATAAGTCATACTTGGAGACCCTGAATAAATATCTCATTGTTTTAAGATCTTCTGAGCTATGATTATTAGATATATTAGTTAATTCATTTATAAAAGCATGCCCCGCATCAGAAATATTAATATCATTAACAGCCATGTATTCGATTTGTCCAAACCTAGCTTTAATAAAAAGTTCTTTAGTCTCAACCAAGGTGAAAAATCTCTTATACGCTTTATCCAGAAGATTATTTTCACTATATAAAAGTTTTCCATTCAGTAAAGAATAAATAATACTATAGTGAGCTGCATTAGGGATACTCACCAGAATTTTACCAGTTGGTTTCAGGGCATTTCTTAATGAAGAAACAAGTTTCCAGGGGTTATCAAGTTCTTGCAAAATATCTCCAAGAATTATATAATCGAAGCTATCTGGCTCAAACATTTCATTCTCAACGTTAGCAACAGTTACATTAGCTATAGCTTTAGCTATAGACGCAGCTTCTTTATTTTTTTCTATTCCATATAATGAGGCGTTTGGATATTTATATTTCGCTCTCAATAGTGTAGCCCCACAGGCGCATCCTACATCTAATATTTTTATATTATTAAGATAATTAGGATCATCGATAAGTTGTACAAGGTCTTCTCTCGACTGTGTATGATAAGCTGTATGAAACCCCCATTTCCTCTCAAATTTCTCCCTATTTAAATTCCATAGTTGTTGTCTTTGTTCAGGCATATCACCGAAGGAAGTAGAGCCGAAATGATGAACAAATACATTACGACACACCAGTAGTTTATAACCAGCCTTCATAATCCGAAAAGAATAATCACTATCCTCACACATACCCGGACTAAAAGCTTCATCTAAAAGACCAACTTGATCAACAACTTCCCTCTTCATTAACATGCAGAAGCCAATTAGCTTCAATTTCTGTTCCCAATCCTGTTTTGCTGTGTAATTGTAAGAGTTACCGAATTCCCACATCTCATCTAATGTTGAGTATGAGGTTAGTATTTCTTGATCACCGTATGCACTATTCGTAACTGGACCTACAGCCCCCACGTCTTCTGAACTGTATAAACAATTTATCATTAGTGTTAACCAATTTTCCGTAACTATTACATCATTGTTTAGGAGAAGAATGCTATCTCCTGTTGCAAGTTCAATTCCTTGATTACATCCTTTTGGAAATCCTACATTTTCTTCATTAAAGATAGTAAGTATATCTTTTTGCTCAGCTAGCCATTCGCGTGTACCATCCGTTGATAGATTATCAACAACTACAAGTTGATAATTTTTTTTAGGGGTGTATTGACGAATACTATCTATACAAGCTTTTGTATACTCAAGTTTATTATAAGTCAAAATAATAATAGTTGTTTTATAACTCTGCATTGATTTACACCTTTCATTTGTAATCCTTTATTTTTTAAAATAGTCCTTTGCTCTAAGGGTGGTTATCATCGCATCAAACCAGATCCATAAGAACGTCGAGTTCAGTTACAAAATGGTATACAAGACAGGGTGGAAACTAGTTTAGGGCCTACATGCCTTAAGTAGGCCATTCGTCATCAAGATATGAAACAAATAAAGAATATCTCTTCGTTTTGTTTCACGGTCTGGCTAGAATCTCATCTATGACATTCAACTGAGAGGATCTAGCTCACCCACTCATCCTGTAAATTAACGTCCGCAATATATGCGGTTTCATCTAGGCTTTTTTGAACTCCAAAAAATTAGCTTGTCTAAAGTTTTGGCACTTTCTATCTGCTCAGATTTACGCACCTCATCCACCGTTCCCACTAACTATCTTCATAACATAGAACTATAAAATGTAATTTTTGCAAAGGAAACTGTTCTTCAACCCTTAAATAATTGTAGGAGACATCCAAAACAGATCTCCTGCATTTGCAAGTGGTATCTACCTTTTCTCTTACTGATATTTATAATATATTTATAAGTTTAAAATACTTTAGGGAAAGTAAAGGTTAACTTAAATTCCTTTTCCCCCAACAAATCAAGGATCATTTAATATAATATGCTGGATTTCCAAATACTGCTCGATTGGCTTGTACTTTCTTAAGAACCACGCTACCTGCTCCTACAGTTGCAAATTCTCCTATCCTGCTTTTAGGAAGGGTCCTTGCTCCGGATCCAATAAAACACCCTTTATCCAATTTAGAGAATCCAGTAATATCACAATGTGCACTAATGGTAACCCCATCTCCAATTTGTGCATCATGACCAATAGAAGATCCAATATTGATTATAACGTAGTTACCAACTTTTACGTTCACAGTTAATACAGAGTAAGGACATAATATGATCCCCGTACCAACTTTACATCCTATACCAACCTTACAAGTTGGATGAATTATATTGGTAAAAACCACATTTTTCTTGATCAGGCGATCCACTACGGAAAGCTTCCCTTTAGGATCTGCAACTGCACACACGCAAAGATCATTATGTTCAGGAATATAATCGTCTATTGTGGATATAATTGGAGAACTGATTCCGCACTTAATTATGTTTTCCAATGATACCGTCAATTCATCATTAATGAATACAACAGATTCCCAGTCCCTCTGTTCTGGATGTATATCCTTTGCCCATTGCCATACTTCTCTCCCAAAACTTCCTGCCCCTGCAATCACAAGCCTTTTTTTCAATGACATGTATAGCCCCCATCAATAGTAAGTACAGTCCCTGTTATCCACTTTGCTGCATCAGAAAGTAAATAAGCAACGCCATATGCTACATCCTTTGAGGTCCCAACACCCAGAGGATGATAATTTATGATATTTTTTTGCTGTTCTTCTGATAATAAGGAGAATAGCTTATCCGACATTTCCGACACAACAAATCCAGGAGCAACCGCATTTACTCGAGCATTATTCCTAGACATTTCAAGAGCAGCTGATTTAACAAACGAGTTTACTGCCCCCTTTGAAGAAGAATACCCTGATACACCAGACTGTCCAACCGAACCCATAACTGAACTAATAAAAACATAGGAGAAAGAACTATTGGATACCTTTTTACTTACCATAGATTGTAGAATAGCAACTCCAGAATAAAAGTTAATACGCATGATTTCCTCATAATGATCTAACTGATGCATCCGAAGAGGTATAACTTTTTGGATACCAGCAGCATGAACAGCACCATCCAGCTTGATCGAATTTGTAGATACCAAATCGGTTAACCAATCTTTAATTTTGTCGGTGCAATTTAAATCAAATGGTGCGATGATATGATTTTTATCAGAACTTAGTTTTAATTTTCTTTGTTCCAAAAGCTCTTGGTTTCTTCCAACTAATATCAGCCTAGCTCCTAGTTGGTCAAGTATCTCAGCAGTTTTACTACCAATTCCAGAAGATGCCCCAGTTACTAAAATAATTTTCCCATTTAAAGAATATGGATTATAACTCAAATTCATCACCGCTCACACATAAATTATAGACGTTTTCATATTTGCCACAGTCAAAGCAGATGCTCCTCATGAAAATCCAACACCAAAACCACATAGTAAAAGTTTTTTCTCTGTTTTAAAATAAAAAGATCACCGAATTCACTCAAGAGTAAAGGAATAGATGCCGAAGAGGTATTTCCGAATCTTTCAATATTCATTAGCATTTTTTCTGATTTGATACCGATTTTATTTCTCAGAAAATCTAGCATAAACCTATTTTCTTGGTGCATTAAATAGAAATCAACGTCATCATCGTGCCATCCTTGACGATTAAGTACTTCACTAAGCAAATCTGGTACTACCTTTGCAGTAAAATTAAACATTTCTGACCATTCATATATAATTCTTCAAGTGATCTTAAATTACCGTCTTGTTGAACTACACGTTGCCTAGTGATTTTATCAGATTTATTTCTGGATCCTCCAGCGGTTCCTCGTCCATCTGTTTCTAGTACAAAACATGATGTATTGCCTTATAACCATTGAATTCTAAGCAGTTGCCGATCCAGCATCTCCGAATAAAAGAGAGACTGAATGGTCGTAGGGAGAAATCACTTTGGATATAGTAACTCCAACCAAAAGTAGTGCTCTCTTGACACTTCCAGATTGAATCATTATGAAACTAAAAAAAACCATTTACATAACCGGAATAACCTAGTGAAACGTCAAAAGTAATACATCTTCTTAAGAGACCAAGTTTATTTTGAAAAACACAAGCTATAACAGGCAATAAATAATCTGGGGTCTGTGTAAATCAAAAAGTACATAGTCAGTATTTTGTGTATTTCCTTGAGGCTGAATTACTGAGAACCTCCAGTTAAATCAACTTTATTGTCGGTACAGCAGTACAAACCCGTGAATGGCCAAATTGCTATGCCTCTATCTTCTCTGCAACTAGGTTCATTAAATCTTGAACAGTAACACAATTATCTACTTGAGCAGGATTCAAGTTAATTGCAAGTTCCCTAACGGAAAATGCTAAAAAAGCAACTTTCGCTAACGAATCCCATTCATCAAGTTGATCTAATGTTGTTTCCGTAGAAAGACTCCCCTCATCATCAGGCATTATAACTTGTTCTTCTAATTGTTTTAAAAATTCTATTTTAGTCATTTTCAACATCCTCTCTTATATAATCAACCATAATTATATTACATGCCGCCCAAGAATAACCAACACCAAAACCGACTAGCATTAATTGGTCGCCAACTTTTATTTTCCCGTTAGAAAAATCTTCGTATATAGAGATAGGAATGCTTGATGAGACTGTATTGCCTATGTTTTCTAAGTTATATGAAAATTTTTCTAAAGGTATTTTTATTACTTTTCTTAATTTCTCAAGCATAAATCTATTTGCTTGATGAAAAACAAAATGATCGTAATCTTCTAATGTATTCCCTGATTTATCCAAAAGACTTCTAATGGTAGACGGTACTTCTCTTAAAGAGAAATTGAATACATCCGGTCCATTCATAAATAGATTTCTGCCTGATCTATAGTTACCGAACGAATCTCTTTCTTCAATATTGGATTTGCTTGTTATTGGGTCTCTCAGCCCCCCGGATTTAATAATTAAGTTATCCTTACCAGTTCCATCAGTGCCGAATACAAAAGGCCCTATTAACTCTTGGTCTGAATCCATACAAGAAACAAGTGTAGCGCTAGCTCCATCACCGAAAAGAACTTTGACGCTCCTATCTCTATTATTAATGTATTTACTATACGTGTCAGAAGTTATAAATAAAACATTATTTACAATACCAGATTCAATAAAAGATTTCGCAATTGATAGCCCATAAACATAACCAGAGCAACCTAAATTTATATCAAACGCAGCACATTCTTTAGGTAAGTTTAGACTTTCATGCAATAAACAAGCTGTAGTTGGAAGTATATAATCTGGTGATTGAGTACAGTAAATAAGCATATCTATCTGATTTCTCTCAATATCATTAGCATTAAAAAGTTTATTTGCAGCTTTTACTCCTAAATCTGATGCATACTCATTAGCTTTAGCTATATGCCTTTTAGCAATACCGATCTTAGCAGTTATAGTATCCTCTGGAGCGTTCGCCTCATAGTTTTCTGGGACATAATACTCTATCTTCTCTATATAAGCACGTCTCATGGTATCCCCCCATTAAATTTCAAAATATTATATTGAGCTTTTTCCTTACGTTTCCTTGAGCGTCCAATAAATTTTTCGTTTTAATAGCAGTTTTATATCCCTTCTCCTGAATTAAGGGGAACTCATTTCTAATCATATTTAAAGTTTGGACTAACATGTCTGGGTTTGCTTCATCAATTTTGAAGTAGTCCTCTCCAGCCTCTAATATTCTTTCATCATTTCTTGAATTAGTGCTCACTAGAATACATCCTGTCGCAATAGCCTCTGCCGCTGCTGTAGTAGGGAAACCATCCCATGCAAAAGTGTCTTGAGTACTACAGCTAACGAAAATATTGCATTTTTTATAGAGTTGTCTTAATTGGAGTGGATTTAAAGTACCATGAAAGGTATAGTTGTCATTTTTCAGGGTGTTCAATTCTTCACCCCAGTTTCCTACTATATGTAGATGAAAATTTTCATCTAACATATTAAATGCCTGTGCTAATGTCGGGAAATCTTTCCTAACGGCTCTGTCGGCGCAAAACACAATTTGTAAAGGAAGTTTTACTGGTTTTTTTTCCAACTTGTAAAACTGAGTATTAATTATACCCGGTATATACACGCTCTCAGAAAGAACATTGCTAACCTCGTTTATATTCGTAAATATCGTTTTGCATTTTTTTCCCGCAACTTCTATAAATTCCTTTGGTGTATTTGGGTCTAATCCCCCTCCTGGATACAAAGTTGTATGCAATTCAAGATTGTACTTATTTATAGCCTCTTTAATTGACCAAGATGAATTTGAGCCAGCTACACTCCCTTTAGGGGAAACGTTTTCCCCCAAAAGGCTTAGCGTTAAGTTTAGGAAGACACAATATATATCAGTTATTCCATGACTTTTAATAATATCCTCAAGATTTTCTATTGAGTATACTTTGGATGGAAAAGGGTCAGTATGAGGCTCCACAGCAAAAAACACAGTATCTGGTCTTTCCTTGGCAATATAAAAATTTTCCCAGTAACGAAATCCACTAAGCATCCAAGGAAATTTAGTGTCTATAACAGCAAGACGTCGTTTACGCTCCATATATTGATAATTCCTTTACCTTGCGGTCAACATTACTTAGTGCATGAACAACATAATCAATATCTTCTTCTTGTAGCTCTTCCCAAAGCGGCAAGTTAACAACTCGCGATGCTACATCCTCAGTAACATACAGGTCTGAGGATGGATGCTTTGAGAAAAAACTCTGCTGATGACAAGCTGGTGAAAAATACGTCCTCGCTTCAACGCCTAATTGGTTCAATAAATCAACAATAACAGCACCGCTGCATCCTTTGGGACAAAGTACGGAAACATTTTGGTGAGCTACTTCTCCCCTCGTTTGATGAACCTTCCATCCATTATCTAACAATCCACATTTCTTCATCTTTACAATATATTTTTCCTTTATATATTGCCTTATTATCTTTTTCTCTGGAAATACGCTTAAAGTAGCCAAGCCAATGGCTGCAGAATACTCTGACATTTTGCTATTTAATCCTATTTGGACTGTCTCCCTTGTGGTATCAAACCCAAAATTCCCTGCTTGCCTAACTTTTTTTATAAAAGATTTATTTTTGCTATAAACTAATCCGCCTTCTCCAATGCCAAATGATTTAGTAGCATGGAAACTATAGACTATTGGTCCACTAAATGTGCTCTCAATTCCTTCTCCCTTATAAGAAGACCCAAAACTCGCTGCAGCATCAATTACAACAGGCAATCCATTATCAATGAGATTCTGGTAATATGATAAATCAACAACAGTACCAAAAGTAGCATAGGGAACTATGATTGCTACTTCCTCACCTAGTTTTTCAATATGTTTTGCAAGTAATTTCTCATTTAAACACCAATCTTCTTCCCTGATATCAACAAAATATGGTTCAAGACCGCACCATAAGGCGGCCTGAGCAGTCGCTGAAAAAGTAAAGCTAGGCATAATTGCATAGCGACCCGAATCCTTTTTACTGAGCATTATTGAAGTCATTAAACCTATTGTTGCATTATTAACTGTTGTTACGTAACCAACCCCATTATAAAACTGGGATAATATTTTTTCTTCAAATACTGTGTTCAGTTTTCCATAATTACTGTAAATTCTAGAATCGTCTATTTGATTTAAGTAACTAATATATTCTTTATTTTTAACCAAATTTGGTTTCATAAAAGGAATACGCATCATTTTTTCACCTCACAGATCACTTTACTAATAGTTCATCCAACGCACTGACTAACTTTTCTTTAACTAAATGTACTTCTAGTGTTTCATCTAATTTAAGCTTTTGATAAAAAAATATAATATCTAATGAAGATTTTATATAATTTATTATAGTTTCTTTAAAAGTAAGATCATTCTCAAAAAAGCCATTTTTTCGCGCTTCATTAATAATACATAACCATTCATCTATGCCTAATACTTTATATTTAGGATTTGCCTGATTTTGACCACTATGCTGTCTAAAATAACTTAATGGTTCTGTAAGATAGACAACATCTCCCTTCTCCATTAATGAAAGCCATGTAGCAAAATCATTAATAACATTAAATTTATGTTCATGATAAAACCCGAATCGTTTTACATCCTTCTTACGAAACATTGCTGTGGTCGGCTCTCCAATAATATTCCAAGTTTGAGACAACATAAAGGAACCAAAAGTTTTTCCATTTATTATAGTATTTTCTTGAAAAAACAATCTAGTAGACGGCTTACTAGATAATACCTCCCCTGATTCGTCAATTAATTCCCTGAAAGAGGTGACCAATGATACATCATCATGCGAATGTAATTTATTTACCATTTTTTCTATTTTTTCAAAATGAAATAAATCATCATCCATTAAAAAGTTAATATACTCTCCATTCGCCATATCATATATTTTATACCAGTTCTCCAGTCCTAAATTTGTCTCATTTTTGTAGTAACTAACATTATTATATTCTAGTAAATAAGGTTCTATTGCTTTTTCAACCTCATTATTAGTACTGTCATCACCAATAATAATCTCTATATTTTGATATGACTGATAAAGTGCACTTTGCAAGGCTAGTTCCAAATAAAAAGGCCTGTTGTATGCTGGAATTAATACACTTACTTTTGGCAAAAATTTAGTTCCATAATGTTTTAAAAACACCTTCCTTCCTTCAGGGCATTTCCTATCCTCGCTCTCACTGTCAGAAATTATCCAAGGCTTGTGTTGTCTAGGGACAGCTACGCTGTATCCTGCATCGCTAAATTCAAAGCACTGGGCTATATCATAATAGCTATTAGAAAATAAATCATCACGCCAAATTAAATCATACTGAGTAATCATAATGCGCCCATCAATAACCTGAACGCAATCATGATTTATTTCTCCCGATACATTCCTGTTATTGGCTCCAGTTGCGATGTCTACACCATTTTGATTGTAACAATATAAAGAGCCATATTTCTTCTCGTCATTTGCATCTTCCCAAAAGCAGCTAGGAGGTAAAGACTCTGCCCCAATGACACCAATCATACCTATTTTATGATTTCTCTTAAAAATCCCGAGACATTCTTCCATGAATGTTTTATTAATAATAAATGAATCTTGTTTTAAATATACTTTATATTTAGCAGAAGATTGTTTCATAGCTTTGTTATACACTGAAGCAACATTTTCAGTACTATAAATAGGTATAATTTCCACCTCAAAGCCATCTGGTTTTGAAAGGGAATTAATGTACGAAATACACTCTTCACACAAAAACTCATTATTATAAATAATAATAAAACAAACTTTATTCTCTTCCATAATTAATATGCCTCTCAATCTCTTCTTGTAGGCTAAAAACATCTGAATCCGGTTCGATGATTTGCGCAAGAAATCCCAAAGCTTCATTAAGTTCTCCGTATTTATACAAAATGTAGCCCAAATTATACAGAGTGTTCTCATCAGCTGAATTCAGAACATATGACCTTTCTAACAAGGGAATTACAAACTCTTGTTCCCCCATATTAAAGCATGTGACCGCAATTTTATTTAATGTGCCATTTTTGTCTATGATATCGAATGAAACAGAGTCAAAAATGTCTTGAATAGAAATCAATCCATTTCCTAATAACTGAGCTAACTCATTACTAGCCTCTTCACGCTTCACATCGTTTTCAATTCGACGAAGTAGAAACTTAGCCTTACTATCAACCATTCTTTTTCTATAAATATCCTGTTGGATTTTAACAATCCATTTACTTATTTGTTCATTATGATGCGGGATTTTTTTAAGCCAGCACAGCGTTGATTCATCATCACCAATTGAGTACATAACCGTTGCTAAATTAAGCAATGTCATCGAATTAGATGGCTCCAATTCGTATGCTCTAACTAAATAAGGTAGAACATCATCCAATTTTCTTCTTTCAAAGTTGGAAATCCCTAAATGATTCAGTAATGGTATTACAGATCCCTTATAACTTTCAATCGAGCTTAAAATTTGTTCTGTAGAATATTGAAATAAAATAGATGTATTAACTTTATCTAAATTATTTTCTAATTCACTGAATTGCAGCTGTAAAATTTTATGTTTTTTATTTTTCCATGCTTTAACCAAAAAGCTTGATGCTTCAAATTCCTGAGGAAACTGAACTTCATGGGTAATTTTTTCAGAAAAAGAATTATACTCTTTTTTATCGTTACTGATGACATAGTTAACATCTAATTCTTCAAAACCTGCATTTTCAAACATAGTACCTATTTCTGTTAAACTCCAAAAACTTTTATCTGCCTCTAAGCCTTTTCCTAAAATCAATTTTTCAACAATCCTAAAACTGTTTATATTTAACATTTCCACGATAAGTTGACCATGATTTTCAAGCAAGGTTATTGATTTAGAAAGTGTCTCCTCAAAGTTTTCTAAAGAAGCTAAAATAATATAATTGAATTTATTGTTTTGTATACTCAAAGTTTTTAAAGACGTATATAAGTGAGCATAGGTATTAAATTGCTCTTCGTTAAAATTCGCGTCATAACCGTATATCTCAGCATTGGGAAATATCTGTTTCAGCTTTAGAACAGTAGCCCCACAACCCGAGCCTATTATTAAAATTTTAAATATATCTTCACAAGATTGATTTATTAGTTGAAGAATATTCGATTGTACCCTTGTTTTCTCAACATCAAATCCCCACTTGATTCCAAAATTACGTTTTGAATTATTATCGTTTTTCTCCAAATGTATTCCATGCTGATACACAAAAACATTCCTACATACAGCTGTTTTCCAACCAGCTTGATTTACACGCAAACAAAAATCAATTACTGCTATCTCCCCATCTAATTGCTCATCAAAATAACCTACAATATCAATTAAACTGTTTCTAGCTAGTAAGCAAAAACTTGATATTGTCAGTTTGCTTTCAATGTTTATTTCTTGATTAATCCCACTTGCATTAATGTGCATTCTTTCATCGGTGATAAATTCCATAGGGGTTGAGTGCCCATTTTCATCCAGGTTAGTAGTTGGTCCCACTACACCAATTTTATTGTCATAATCCAGTGATTGATGTAATAATTCCAACCAATTTTCTGTTACTAATGCATCATTTTTTAAAAGTAAAAATGATTCTCCCACAGCCATACGTATCCCTTGGTTCCATGCCTGTGGCATAGTAAGTTCATTATTAAAAAACAACACTCGCAAATTAGTTTGACCTGCCAACCATTCCCTAATTTCCAAACAACTTCCGGCATCAAGAATAATTATTTCGTATGTTCCTCTTTTGGTGAATTTCTCTATGCTTCGAATTGAGTCTTGTAGGTATTCCAAACGTTCTGAAACGCTCGACATAATAATGCTTGTATTAATCATGAGACCTCCCTAATCCTTGAGGGAAATCATAAATCTCTATTTCCCATATGATCAATTAATATTAGTTATTAGAATCCCACTATTAATCTTCTATCCTTATTATCGGTTTTTTCTTCTCACTTCAAGAGGCTTCTTAACAAATATGTAAAATGAATGTTTTTCCAATATAATAGCTTTATGTACACCACTTTCTAACCGATAAATAATATAAAGGTCTAAAAATCGCCATAAGAAGGGACCCAATATTTATATGGATAAAATTAAAATTACTATGTTTCACCTGTCATCCTCAGGTTCTAATAACTATTATCTTTATCATGCCGCTACAAAAGAACTGCTTGCCAAATATGAAATTGAACTTTTAACAGATAGACAGGCATTATATAACCGATATATTGACCATAGTGACGTGTATATTACAACACATGGTGAGTATTCTTCAAATTACGATAAGATCAACATAGACATGTGGCATGGATTTCCACTAAAGGGTATGGCTAAAATGGACAAACAAGAAGAAATTTCAGACACACATATTCATGAGCATTGGGCCAAAATGGATATGATTATGTCCTACTCTTCTCTCTATAATACAGCCATGAACGCTTGTAATGGAGGGAACATCAGCCAATATCGAATCACGGGACTACCTAGAAATGACGCCTTGTTCTCCCCCCACTCTAAAAAAAATTTAGAAAATCTTTTCCCTAAAATCAATATGGACACAGGTTCTGTCATATTTTTCATGCCGACATTTCGCAAATCCTTTGTGACTCCTGATAAACTCGAAGGGGGGAAAAATTTCAGTAATATTTTTGGTTTTTCTGAGATGCATCAACAAAATTTTATAGAGTTTTTAGAAGAAAACGATATAACACTTGTTGTAAAGCTGCATCCTTTTGAGGAAAAATATTTTACAGAAGAATTAAATGCTCTGTCATCGGAGCATATCATTATTTTGAATGACAACCTGCTATCAAAAAATGGTATGGACCTCTATGATATTCTAGGCTCTGCCGATATACTCATTACTGATTATTCTTCTGTCTATATTGACTATCTCTTGCTGGAGCGTCCGATTTTGTTCTTACCAACCGATTTGGAGGAATACAAAGGAAATCGAGGTTTCCTATTTGAACCTTACGATTTTTGGACTCCAGGACCAAAAGCAACTACCCAGCATGAATTACAGGATACTATAAGTCGTTTCCTGGTCGAACCAGACTGGTACAAGCAAGAAAGAAGCACCATCTTGACATTGTGCCACAAATACCAAGATCATCATTCGGCATCACGTATATGGGAGCTCGTTGATCAATATATTGAGGAGCATCGTGATGTCATTCAACAAAACAGAGAAATCTTTTATAAACATAAACAGTTACAGAGTCAAATTAAAGCCAAAATTAACGAAATGATTGAACTTGGACAAATTGCACAAGCCAATCAAGCTATACAGCAGTATCTCGAAGACAATGCTGCAGACTCAGAAATCTATGCGATGAATGGTATGCTCCACTTGTTAAATAACAACCCACAAGAGGCAATAGAAACTTTCGAGATAGGGCATCGGGCGTTTCCATGGGACGAGGATCTGATTTATAATATGGGATATGTATATGAGTGGATAGGAGATAAGACTTCTGCTCTAACTCATTATCAAAAGGCATTAGATCAAAGTACTCAACCCAAGTTGACTTCATTACTTCTTGAGAAACTTTCGACACTATCTTCTGGTTCATAAAGGGGGGGTAACCTTGAAAAAAGTAATCACATATGGAACGTTCGATCTACTTCACTATGGTCACATTCTTTTATTTCAAAGAGCCCGCGCCCTTGGTGATCACCTCACCGTAGCCCTTTCTACAGATGAATTTAATACAATTAAAGGAAAGGCAGCTTATTTTCCTTATCATAAACGAAAAATGATGCTTGAAGCTATCAAGTATGTAGATGCTGTTATCCCGGAACACTGTTGGGAGCAAAAAGCATCTGATATTTCAAACCTTCATATCCATACTTTTGTAATGGGCGATGATTGGAAGGGAAAATTTGATGATTTAAAAGCTTATTGCGAAGTTATTTATTTAGCACGTACACCCGATATTTCTACGACTTCAATCAAAGACAGTCTGCAAAACTCCATTTAGTATCAGTTCACTCTTTAAACAGACAGCGCGTACCTATGAAGAATAGGTACGCGCTGTCTGTTTAATTTCTTAATTTATGAATTTTCTAACAAAAGAAATACTCGAAAAATCAGGAAATTCAGAGATAAATTTATCAATATACAACCTCTTCTCGTGCTGTCCTGCGCTACGAATCAAGAAGTAGTACAGATGTCTAGCTTTAGGTTGCAATTCTACAAGCTCTTCAAGAAATTCTTTGGCTTCATCATAATGACCATGATTGAGATGATAAAAAGCCAAATTTTCCAAGCTTGTGGCATCTAATTGTCGTTCCACTAATAGGACTGAGTAATAGTTCATAGCCATTTCAATCAAATTTAAACCATAAAAATAATTAGCCAACATATTGATAAGCTCTGCGCTTTTTACAGCCTGTACAAAGTTATCAAAAAGTTCATAATTCTTTATAAGAAAGAGCTGTTTAGCTACCAAAAATAACGAGCCCGAATATTCTATTAGCATTTGTGAATCATCAATTTGCTCTCCCTTAATAATCTGAGAAATCAATACATTCACACTCTGGATATCTTCATCCTCACCAAAATAGTTACTATTTAGGAATCTAATATCACTCCATATTAAGGAACCAAGTACAGTCTGTATCCATAATTGTTGCTTATCTCCCTCAGTTACCTTTTTCACAGCAGAGCAGGCTTCTTCCCAGCTTTTTTTATCCTGCTTCATCACAGCGATTCGTATGTGATCTGAATTGGTTAGGGAGTCATCGTCTTTCAAAAAACTAAGATAGTAGGATGCCATTTGGTCCTGTCCTAATGCCAGCGAAACTTTGTAGATTAGTGTAATATCTGATCTTTTTTCTACATTGAAGTGCTGATTAAGAAATTCAATGATTGTGTTCTCACTTTCATTTTGACAAAGCCATTCGATTAAACGCAGTAGAACCCTAGGATGTTTATTATTTTTATTCAAAAGTATGGAAAGCCAGTAGATTGCCTGCTGATTATCATTTAAACGGAAATATAAAGATATCAATTGCTGAACTGGGGTTTCAAAACTATACATCGGATCCACCAACCAAAACTCTTTTTGGTTAGCAGCTCTTTCTTCAGCTATACTTATCGCTTTTAAATAACAGGAGATCGCTTGTTCAAAAAAACCCAAGGTTTCATAATGGATTCCTTTAATTGCATAGTACTCCGAATAGTCCTCGAATAAGGATAACTTATCTTCAGTCCATTTCCACGATAAATGGAGCCTATCCTGTTTATAATACAAACTTATAAGCCCAATTAAACAATGCGGATACCAAGCTACTTTAGAACTAGTTCCTTTAAGAGCACGCTCGTAGCAATCCGTAGCTTCAACTTCATTTTTAGCGTAACGATATTGGTTTCCCAATGTAAACCAGTCATATTCACTCATGTTTTGGTGCTTCTTCATTTCATTAAAAATGGACATATTACGTTCATGTTTATTCTTTTCAACAACTCGTTGTTCCTGATAGCCTGTATGATATATATTTAATTCCAACTTTTTATGAAATAACTCTTTTGATGAGCCCCTAGTCAACTGCTCGTGGATCGGCCTTTCAAAAAATATGCCTTTATAATTAGGAAACAACCGTGTTACGGGGGAGGTCGTTATTTCATCCTGAAACTCTTTTTCCCCCGTAAAATTGATAATAGGTAGCGTATATGCCAAATTTTCCACAGGTATCTCTCTATCAAGAAAATGATTCCATTCATTATAGTCATCTAACGATAGATATTCATCCGCGTCCATCACTAAAATCCATTTCCCAGTGGCATGCCGGATGGATTCATTCCGTGCTGCAGCAAAATCATTGGACCATTTATAATCAAAGATTAGATGAGTATATTCTTGTGCAACCTTTTTTGTTCTGTCTGTAGAGCCTGTATCGACGATGACAATCTCATCAGCAATAGACTTTATACTATCTAAACAACGTGCCAGCAAGACCTCTTCATCCTTAACAATCATACATACACTAAGTCTCTTCATTACTCTACCAACCTTATTTGTTAATTCTTACGATCAAAAAACAAGCTGTCCGGCGTATAACTTGCATTGTATGCTGATTTCTGTTCTTGAATAGTCCCTTGCTTAAGAAGCCATTGGCTTGCTTCTACTTTCAGTCGGTTCATTTTCTTTAGAATACCTGCATCAAACTTGCCTAATTCCCTTAACTTTTCTTTTTCTTCCTGGGTAAGGACATTTTTGAACTTCATAATATTCTCAACCAATCTTTCTCTTTTATCAGTAAAAGCAACCAACTCTTCATATTGTAACTGATCAATTTTATCCACTATTTCTAAAACACTAGATTCTAATTCTTGTATTTCGCGATGAATAGTGTTCATTAAGCCTGCTCCATGCCAAGATTAAGTGATTTACCAGCTTCTTCCCAAGCCCCTCTTAACTCTAACAAATAGGACAAAACTTCGTTGGCTGGCGCCTTATCCTTCTTTAAATTGGCGTTAATCAATCGGTGTAGCATGTATTCATACACCTGAAAAAGTGTCTTAGCAATTTGATAATCATAGTTAAGAGCAGCAATCAGTTCATTAATAACAGCTTGTGCTTTACACAAATTTATATTTGATTTTTCGTAATTCGATTCCTCAATACCAGATATCCCCATACGAACAAAACGAATAGCACCATCATAAAGCATCAATAGTAATTGAGCCGGAGAAGCCGTTTGCAATTGGGTTTGTTGATATTTTTGATAAGGTGAATTAATCAAAGCTTGATCTCTCCTTTAAATAAGAATTAATTCATTAAGATAACATACTTGAAAGACTTGACGAGGTACTATTGTATTTATTCATGGCCGTCTCCATAGCTGTGAACTGTTGATAATAGCGGTTTTCAATCATCGTCAATCTGTCTTGTAAGGCATCAATTCGCTTTTCATAAGCTGTTAATTGATCGCCCATTTCACTTTTTGGTTGAAACGCAGCAGACAGATCGCTGCTAATTTTGGATGTTCCCGCTTTATCTGCCAAGCTTTGCAGAGATACTTGATCCGTTTTCTTTAACCGACTGAAAATGCCGTCTGTTGACGTATAATTTTTGGTAGAAGACGTATCAACTTGTCCAAATAATGCGGTCACTTTCTCTGGCGTAGTTTCAAGAGCTGTGCGTAGCTTTTTCTCATCCACATACAGCTTCCCTTTCTCACTATATCCACCAGTTGTAATACCAAACTGAGCTAAATTCACCTTTTCTCCGTTTGGAAGAACCACATCTGATATGATCGCCGATCTCATATCACTAATTGTTTTATCTACAATGGAATCATTTTTTAACATTCCACTTTGGGCTTTGCTTTCCCAGAGCTTCACTTCATCATCGCTCATATCTTTCTTTTGATCTGTGGTTAAAGGTAAAAATTTACGATACCGCTCTTCACTTGTCTTTTGATTAAGTGTAGACAAAGTATCATTATAGGCCTCCACAAAAGACTTAATCGTATTCACAAGCGTGTCAACATCCTGTGAAACTTCAATTTGTGTCGACTGACCTGTCGGAGTAGTCCCATTCAAACTGATCTCGACACCATTAACTGTGAAACGGTTTGATGTCTGCTCTGTTACTAGTCCATTAATTTCAACAACTGCATTTTTACCTTTCACTACGTTAGCCGACTTCAAACCAAAGCTTTGTTCAAGCAGTTCTCCTCCTAATATAATGTCTTTATTTCCAGTTTCTTTGTTGGTCAAGGAAATTTTCCCCGAGGAAGCATCATATACAGCTGTAACTCCCGCTTTTGTACTTTTATTAATTTTGGACACCAACGAATCAATAGTGTCATCAGATGTAAAACTTATGGTATCAGACCCAACGATAATACTGGTCTCTGCACCCGTGTATATATCTGATAACTTTGTTGAACCTGGAGTGGCACTTACCGTCCCTCCAGAAGATACAACATTAGATGCAGATGCTAAATTTGTTACCTTAACATTTAATACAGAGTTTGCAGATGCACCTGTAGCTGTTGCAGTTAGAACATTAGAAGCACCTGTGACAGTAGCTTTCTTTGAATCAATAGCGCTGCTTAAGCTGAAATTTGTTAATTTTTCATTAAAACTCACTAACTTTGTGCTTACTTGACGATATCCGTCACGCTTCCACTCTGTCTGTTGCTTTTGCTGATTCAACTTATTTAATGGAATATTTTCTGTAGTCATTAACTTTTTGACCATTGAATCAATATCCATACCAGAAGCCAAGCCGCCAATTCTTAATGTCATACTAATCCTCCTAAGTTATTAAGCTTTTTTATCAATAATAAGTCCGTTCATTTCCATGAAGTTCGCTGCTACATCAAGAAGCTTTTCACGTGGGACTTCTCGAATTAGATCGCCTGTCTGTTTGTCGAATACTTTAATCATAATTGCGTGAGTCTCCTTGTGAATGGAAATCTCAAACTTCTTTTCCGGCCCCTGCACAGCTCTAATCGCCTTTTCTAACTGCTGGAGAGCTTTTTCCTCTTCTCCAGACAGTCTTTCAATTGATTGGTTGACGTTTTGCTGATTTATGGCTGTAATTGATGATTCATCAGAGCTAACCTTGGGCGAAATAAATTTCGCTTGTTCTGGAACTGGACCAAAACCCGAAATACTATTATCCACAATTTACCCTCCCTACGTGCTGAAACATCATCAAGAGCATTTTATAGTTTCTTATACTGTTTATATCGGAAATTAAGAGTTATTTATGAAGGGAATAACAAAAAAGAGACCTTGGAAATCAAGGTCTCTTCTAATGAAAAAGTATAGATTAACGAAGTACAGACAAAATACCTTGTGGAGCAGAGTTTGCTTGTGCCAGCATCGATTGGGAAGCTTGCAGCAAGATGTTGTTTTTGGACAAAGCAACCATTTCTTTAGCCATATCTGTATCACGGATACGGGATTCAGCAGCAGTCAGGTTTTCTACAGTAGTACCAATGTTATTGGATGTGTACTCCAGACGGTTTTGGACAGCACCCAATTTAGCGCGCTCGGAGGAAACATTTTTAATAGCAGTTTCAACTTGAGCGAGTGTTGTGTTGGAACCAAGCGTACTGAATCCAGTAGTACTGATGCTTCCGATAGCAATTGTACTTGTAGCTTTGTCATTCACAGTAATATTTGCACCTTTAGTGATGCTAATACCGTTAAATGTTGTTTTAGTCATAATTTCATCGATTTGGTCACCCAATTGCTCCAGCTCTTGGTTGATGTTTGTTTTGTCAGCGGAGCTGTAAGTACCACTCGATTTTTGAACATTCAGTTCTTTCATACGAGTCAGCATGGAGGATACTTCGTTCATTGCACCCTCAGCAGTTTGTACGAAGGAGATACCATCTTGAGCGTTACGTTGAGCTTGCTCCAGACCACGGATTTGACCGCGCATGGATTCGGAGATGGACAAGCCAGCAGCGTCATCAGCAGCACGGTTAATGCGCAGACCGGAAGACAGTTTCTCCATATTTTTACTTGTTGCACTTGTGTTAAGACCCATGTTGCGGTGTGTATTCAATGCCGGAATATTGTGGTTAATAATCATTGTAAATTTCCTCCCTGAAATGGTTTAATGCCCACATCCTTGTGGTATGAACGTCTTCACAGGTCGGCCGCCCTGAAGAATTACCGTTCTATATTATATATCGACCTTTCACACAAAATTGTTTATAGCATTCTAAAAATTTTCTTTAGTATTCTTCCAATATCAGCAGCCCATATTCATTTCTTTACTAAGTATTGCTTCCCTCTCCCATCTCTAACATGGCATTCTTAAGAGCTTCAAGGTCCATAACTGCGTTTTGATTGTTATCCTGGATTGCATCAAAAATCTCTTTACGATATATATCTATGTCTTTGGGTGCTGATATGCCTATTTTTACGTTATCACCTTCAACGGAAAGCACGGTTATTACAATATCATTATGGATAACAACAGACTCACCTTTTTTTCGGGATAAAACAAGCATCAGGATTCACCACCCTGCTCTTTATGTCTTAACTTCTGCCACAATGTACTTCTTGTAGTATAATCGGTATTTTGTAAAACAATCTGTTTGCCAATAGACTTCTCCACATTGAAAATTAAAGGTGCTAGTAAATTGACTGTTATCTTCTCCTTATTACTATGCCAAGTCACAATACAGCGAACTGCAATCTGCTCTCGATCTATTATACCGATATCTGCAAGCGCATCACTGGATAGTTCAAACTCATAATCAGGTACAAAATCAAATGGATTGACCGTAATAAAGGTGACCGTCTCCTCTTCTACAGCGCTCAAAATACTGAATAACTCATTATGCTCTTGTAGCTTATATTCGCGTAAATGCTCAAAACCAGGTAGTCCCTTAGGAAAAGCAAAAACTAATTCTTCATTAAGCCATCTTTTTTTATCTAATTCAGATTTCGGGGTCATTTTTTATCCTCCTTAAAAATCAACAAAAGAGCTACGGATTTCCATCCATAGCTCTACAATACAAATGTCAAAGATTCTAAAGATTAACGCATAAAATCCATTAAAGAAGGTTGCATGATCTGAGCAGATGATTTCAAGGCTGCCTCATAAATAGTTTGGGCAGAGGTAGCCTGAATCATCAAGCTTGCAATATCAGCATCCTCAGTTTTGGATTGCAGGGTCGTCAAATTTAGATTCCGGTCGTCAAGACGGGATTGAACCAGTTCTACACGGTTTGTGCGCGCCCCAACTTCAGACTGACTAGCCTGCATTTTTATGAAACGAGATTCAACATTTGTGGACTGAGCTGCAATAGCACTATAACTACCACTAGCCAAGGCCGCACTCAAGTTATCCATAATTTTAAAAACGTTATCCGTATCCGTTGACGCTCCAAAAAACTCACTTCCAGAAGTATTCACCCGAAATGTAGATTGATCTCCAATTGCATAATTCACAGCTCCTTGATCCGCATCAATTTGATCATAACTTGTCACAGTACCGGACAGCTCGTAAGGGGCCTGGTCATATTTTTGACCGTTAAAGATATATTTGCCACGAATTTGGCTATTTCCGATATTGGTCATTTGTTCCTTAAGCTGATCCACTTCCAACTTAATTGCATCCAATCCGGATTGGGGGACAGTTTCACTTGAAGCTTGAACCGTCAGCTCTTTTAACCGCTTCATGACATCTCCAGCCTGCTGCATAGTAGAGTCTGTAAAATCTAACCAGCTTACGGCCGCATCAGCATTACTGGAATACTGCTCATTAGAAGCCAACTCAGCTCTGTAGCGAAGGGCATAAGTCACACCCACTGGATCATCTGAGGGTTTATTGAGTTTGCGACCAGTTGTAATCTGATTTTCCATTTTACTCATATTGTTATAATTACGATTCAGGTTACTGAGCGTCTGCATACTCATCATCCCCGAGGTTACTCGAATCGCCATACACTACCTCCTACTAATCTAAATTAGAGCCCTACACGGCCTGTACTATTAATCAGCTTGTCCAGCAATTGATCGAATGTCGTCATAAAACGAGAAGCCGCACTATAAGCATGCTGAAACTTGATCATGCTGGACATCTCTTCATCCAGGGACACCCCGCTGACAGACTGTCTACTTAAATCCACCTGTTCTGTCAAAAGTTGTGCGTTCTGTGACTGACGTTCCGCCTCCTGAGTCTGTACTCCAAGTTGTCCAACAATAGAGCTAAAATAATCATCCACCGACGTCGGAGTTGATAGAGCAGTCCCAAAATCGAATTTCACATTTTTTAAGTTAGCCATAGCCATAGCTAACGCATTATTACCGAGCACTACTTTCTCATCTGTCGTTCCTGTCCCATCTACCCGTAATGAGGTCGCAATTTTATTAGGATCACTTTGTATATCAGGATTTAATGTAATATTTCCAGCTGTAATCGCGGCACCGTCTTTAGAGGTAAAAAAGGTATCACCTTTGGTAGGAGTTGTCCCACTAATTGTATAGCCCAACTGATGAAGTCCATTGATACCTTGGACAGTAACTTTCAAATCGTTTGTTAAAGTCCGGTTATTATTAGCATTAGAGTAGGTAACCGCTGTATTATTCGGTCCCGTATTCAATACCGTTCCTTCTGGAAGCACAGTTCCTTTAGGAAGGGTAACTTCAATATTTCCGTTGGCCAATGTGTTTGCCAATTGGTTTATCTGATTTTTATAATCCGTTACATATCTGTCACGTGATAATACCATTCCGTAAACTTCACCGCCAGTCAAGGTGCCTCCTGCGAAAGCAGCCTGAAGACCATCTGCGGTTAATGGTGTAACCGCGGTACCAGTTACAGCTATTTGTCCCGCTACTGTTACCTGATATCCCTCATCTAGTTGAGTAACCTGCACATTAGCCAGTTTAGACAATTTATCAATCGCATAATCTCGCTGATCTCTCAAATCATTTGGATTATCTCCCAATGATTCCAACTTGGTAATGTTCCCGTTTAAATCAGCTACAGATTGTAATAGGGAATTCATCTCTGTTGTCTTCAAAGTAATATTATTGGTTAAATCGGAATCTAGCGCGTCAAGCTGCTTGCTTGTCTGATTCAACGCATCCGTCAGAGCCAACGTAGTCTCTTTTACAATTTTACGGTTAGTTACGTCCTGAGGATCTTGACTTAGATCCGACCAAGCATTCCAGAAATTATCCATTACTTTGCGCATACCTGTGTCAGAAGGCTCATTCATAATCGTTTCGAGCTTATTCAAAGTGTCGTAGCGGATACTCCATCCACCTAAAGAGGAGTTCTCATTACGATACTGGTCATCTAGAAACGTCTGACGGACGCGCTCAATAGCAGTGAATTCAACCCCTGTACCCATTTGACCTCGTACAACGGAACGATTTAAACCGTAGGCTTCCATAGAATCCGAGGCCTTCATACTAACCACTTGTCTGGAGTAACCAGCTGTGTTGGCATTTGAGATATTGTGTCCGGTTGTATTAAGTGCTGCCGTTTGTGTGTTTAAGCTTCTTTTCGCTGTTTCTATACCATGAAATGTTGAGACCATGTTTTCCTCCTTCAATTAGGCGCGTGTATCAAATAGTCCCGCTCGTACAGTAGAGGTGCTTTTGTCAGCTGGACGCTGATAGACCGCTTCAGATTCCGCATAATATGACATACTCTCAATAGAAAAATCAATATAGGAAAGCGCCTGTTGTATAAGCTGTTGATTCAACTCATTTAATTTTTTCAATTCTACAAGTGTATCCGCTAGTTTTTTTTGAATTTGAAGGAGGCGCTGCTTGTCTTCTACATCAAACACAAGACGAGACAACTCCGTAATATTGAGATTCAACTTAGACTTAATACCACGTTCCTGCAAAAATTCATATGCTGCCTGCAGGCGTCGCTCATCCAGCTGTTCAATGTGTCTGGACATCTTCGATTCCTGGTTCATGACTAGAATGAGCTGATCTACCTTATTTGATATCAGTGCTTCTTTTTTTTGATTCCCTAATGTAATCAACTGCTCGTGAGCCTCTCTAAGTTGCTCCAGCACATCAATCAATCGCTCTAAAGGCATATTCCTTCACCTAGCTTTCAGAAGACTGCTTGAAGTAAGGTAACAGTTTCTCTGCAATTTTATCGGCATCCACACGATAGGTTCCAGAAGCTACTTGCTGCTTAAGCTCCTGAATTTTCTTAACACGGTCTGCATCACTGCTGCGGTTCAGCATTTCCATTGCTTCCGGAGAAATCGAAACCTCATCCTTGCGGCGGGACTTCTTAAGCTCCTCTTGACGTCCTGTTTCAATATTTCGCTGATATGGATTAATAGCTCCGATGCGGTTGGTCTCGTTAATTTTCATAACTTCCACCTTCCTTAGTTATTTGATATGGTCAGAATGTATCAGACGACATAGCGTCGAACATGGTTCGTATTATGCCTGACTTCTTTATTTTGTGCATGTTGCTAAAAATAAAAAAACCGATAAGCTCTATAAAGATTATCGGCGGTATTTGAAACTTTTTGAATAGCTGAATGCGTTTTTAATTCCCCTGTACTACTTTCCACGAAGTTTATCAATCGCGCTGTAGGTACCTGAGCCCATATTATTACTTTGATCCTGATTACTACTTTCGCGTACAGCCTGATGCAGGTCTTTAGTCAGACGTGTTCGACAAGAATCGCACATATGCCCTTCACGAATCGGTATCCCGCATACCTCGCAAGGATACGTCATATTAGGCGCATTAGCAATGGAAATACGTCCCTCACGTATAAATGTCGTGATTTGCTTTACAGATACCTCAGTAGCCTCTGAAAGCTCATGCATATGAATGCCCTTATTTTCACGTATATGTTTGACACAGCGTTCGTATTCAATTTCAATTTCTTTAATACAGTTCTGACAGATTCCCCTGACGTTCTTAATAAACAGCTTTCCACAGCGAGGACAGTTATCCAAATTCATCCTCTGTAGCGCCCCTTTCCAATTTCCGATCTTTAATTACTTTTATCCTTACATTAACTTATAATGAAGAGCCTCGTCTAGCAAATATTTCAAAAAAAGATTTTCAGATTTTACACAATTGCACATTTTATAAGTTATCATATAAAAAGTATAAGAGGGAATGATCCATCAGCAAAAGTTTCTCTATATTTATATGCATCAATATGCAATGACATAAAAATAAAGAAAGCCCATGAAGGCTAATAGCTCAGCCTAGTGCATGTATCTATTTATCGTCAAACATTACACCGTACTTTAGATAGAAAATAAAATAAGCGCCATTCCAGTTATTTTCGGGAATAGCGCTTCATTATACAATTAAAATAGCTATATATGAATATGAGTAAATGTAGAAATTAATTATCAAGATGAGGGAAAAACCGGGCGAAACAATCCTCAGAAGAATTCATGTTCACCTGTGCCCCGAATGACATCAAGGAAATCCTATAAATCCGGGGGAACGGCGCCCATACGAATGCTCCGCACATGGAGTGTGGGTATTCATAAATCTCATGGAACTAACATCATCTCAACTTATAACATATCCGAAATCAAGCTAGATGCATCCGTGGAAATTTGCAGCCCAAAAAAACAAGCTATTTCACAATTAATTATTCAAAAAAGCATTGTTTTAATAGAGGCCTTCCCGTATACTATAGTCAAACGCTTGGTTTAAAAAACACACTTCATTATACATTTATAATGATATTTATTTATTTGTGTTTGTTTGCGGTACTTGCAGTTCTTGGCCTACTTTAACCAGGTTGTTGATTTTAACCAGTTCTTCAACAGTTACACCGTATTTTTCAGCGATAGAAGCCAATGTGTCGCCCTCTTGAACATCTACTGTGATTGTATTTACAGCAGCTGGTGTTTCAGTTGTAGTCGTTGCTGGTTTTGTGGTTGTTGCTTGATTGTTGTTCTCAGTAGCTGGTTGAGCTGGTGTTGTAGTTGCTGCATTTTCAGTAGTTGCAGTTCCAAAAACTTTTTCTTCAAATGCTCTTTGTGCTGCTTCTTGTTGTTCTCTCATGATTTGGTCTTCTATTTGTTGCTTTTCGTCATCGGAGTGGGACTTAGCCAATACTTGACCTGTTGCAAGCGGACTCAACAAAGATACTGCACCTAAACTAATTGCCAACATGCTAGATATTGCTACTTTTTTCATTACGTTTTTCATGATTTTTTCTCTCCTCTTTTTAACTTTAAATTTTAATTAACTGCTTTACTACTGAGCGAGACACTCCCAATGTCCGCTCTTTAGTCATTAGCTAATCACTTATTACCAATCATGTTAGCTATCAACAGATAGAAATTGTACTCCTCTTTTCCAAAAAAATCAACCTCTAAATTGAAATATTCTGTTTTCATCCCTCACTTCCTTACTTTTTGTTTGTCTCTATATTTTTATTATATACCTCTCTCTAGCTCGTTGTCAAATCCTGCTGATTGTACGGCTTAAAAGACTTTTGCTCTATCATTTAATCCTTCTTTCAAGAAAGTTATAACCTCTTTTTCATAGTTTCAAGCAAAATTTTATGGAAAATACTAGATATTTAGACTTATGATCTTGCTAAGGTCAGGCAAAAAATAGTCACATGTATTCCTTGCTCTAATGCCTTTTCTCTCAAAACACGTGCACACGCCTGCAATGTGCTTCCCGTTGTATAAATATCATCTACAAGCAAAACGGTAACAGAAGGCTTGTTCTCCGTAGCACGATGAGATTCAGCTTTTAAAATAAACGACTTCAGCAAATTTTCCATATTGGGGTGGACAGAAAACGCATTATTCATGGTGTTCATGCGTTCCTTTTTGGATTTAAAACTTTGTTTGCCTGTATCTTGTGGACGAGCAAGTAAAGATAGGAAGGGGAGCTTATTCCTCCTAGCAATCTCTTCTGCCAAGATCTGAGCCTGATTGAAGCCTCGCTCTGTCAGCCTCTTCTCACTTACCGGGACACAGGTCACTACATCCACACTCCACAAAGATTGCTTGAAACGAGAATGTTTAAGACTTACAAACTCATACCTCATCGCCTGATAGGCTCGATTCATGATCTCACCCAGCAGGGAACCATACTTTTCATTCCCGCGATATTTGAACTGTCCAATCCATTCTCTCATCATCGGTGTATAACTGGTTGCACTCCGATTGCACACATAGTAACGTACTAATCGGTCAAGCCTTACGCAATCCGGGCAAAACGTCGGACGTCCGCAATGAACACAACGAATGTTGTAAACCCAAGGAATTTGAAGCGAACAAGAAGTACATATCCCAGAGAATTCAGAAAAACGCCCTGTGAGAGTGCCGCAAGCGATACATGTTTGGGACTGACGTTGGAATAACCAATTCAAAAATAGACGGGTTGTTGGAATCATCCCCATACCAGAATGCACCTTTCTTGGTAGTTTACGTACTGACATTGTTTCAGGTTTCACATTTCCAAAAAAACTTTTTTTATTTAATACATTTAGTGCTTTACCTCCTTCAGGTATCCTTTTTTCCGAGCCAGTGCATTCATTCGTTTAATTTGTCTAATCGCTCTCTTTTGGCCTCGAGTCCATTGGGGCGATGTAAAAATAACACCTCCACATGGGTCATCCTTGGACCTTCCTGCACGACCCGCCATTTGGACAAGAGAGGCTTCATCAAAAAGACTGCTGTCCGCGTCTAATACGTACACATCACTCCGTGGAACAGTTACCCCTCGCTCCAAAATAGTCGTTGTAACCAGAACACGTATTTCAGTAGCTCGAAATAAGCGCACTTTAACGGTTCTTTCTTCATCCTGTGAGGAGGTGCCTGCAATAGGTACATCAGGTAATTGTTTAATCAGCAGCTTCACAAGTCCCTGAATATGTGAGATTCGTGTCACAAATAGGAAAACCTGTGCCCCACGTTGTATAGATACGCGTAGGCGTTGAATAAAGGATAGGGGAAGCCGACCTTTTTGCAGCCAATGTTGCACTGAAGCAGCCCCCAGGCGAAATGGGACAGGTAAGGGATGACGATGAAAACGAACGGGAACCTTGGCGTGTGGCAGTAGACCGTGTGCAGCCTCTTTCTGCAAGAATTGCGGTGGTGTAGCAGACAAATAGATAAACTTTCCCTTCGGCTTACATACTGCTCGTGCAGCAAAGGCAAGCATAGGATCATTGTGATAAGGGAACGCGTCTATCTCATCAATCACAACCAAATCAAAGGCTTGACGATAACGCAATAGCTGATGTGTCGTAGCCAGGGTCAACTGTCCCCTTTGCCACCGTTCTGCGCTTCCCCCGTAGAGCGTCACCATGCTCACATCGGGAAAAGCAATGGCCAAACGAGGCGCTAACTCCAGTACCACATCACGGCGTGGTGTTGCCACAAGTACCGTTCCTCCGTGGTCCAACACATATTGCAATAGCGGAAACATCATTTCCGTCTTGCCTGCGCCTGTTACAGCCCAGAGCAGAAAACGTTCTACCGTGGTATCAGGCACCTGCCGATCAGCGTTCTGCCTCGCACCTTCTTCAGGTTTCGGCGAAGACTGCTTGCTGTGGGCAAGGTTGCTGCCATGCGAAGCGGCAGCATCTGATCCCCGGCACGCAACCCTATCGCGCCAGAACAACGCCCGGAGCCCACGGCCTTCCGGGCGAAAACGTCCCCGCACTTCGCCGTGCGGTGCGGCCAAAAAGCGCAGCGCCGCTTCGGCGGCGGCACGCTGTGCAGGGCTCAGCCCCCAGCGGTCGAGTTCCGTCGCCGGGGCTATGCCTGCTGTGCGCGGCAGGGCGGGTTTCGCTGCACCGCACAGCAGCAGCGAGCATTCACGGCTGCGTCCCAGTGCGAGACATGTCTCGCAGTAAGCGCACGCCTTACGTCCGCACGATGCGCAGCTCGTGCGGTGCACTATCCCGCTGCCACAACGGTTGCAGCGAAGTTCATGCGTACGCGCGGCAGACCAGCGCGTACGTGGTGCTGGAGCGAGGCCAGCAGCAAAGCTGAGTCGGCCTTGCAGATATGCAAGTTGTGCAGCGGATCGCCAAGCATGCTCCAAACCTGGCGCTGCCTCTGCCAGCAGCGCTTCGACTTCCAGAACGAGTAACTGGCGTCCTGACAACAAATTAGCCAGTTCATTCGCTTGTCGTATTAAACACTCCCTATCCAATCCATCAATTCCCGTGATGAGACTCCTTTTTTGAATAGAACGTAAAACTCCGTCTGTTTCCCGTCCCTCATCCCCACCTTTTGTGCAGGAAGTCCACCCTTGTACATGATCCCAAATGCATATATTTTCTACTCCTCCAGATAAAATTCGTTCTCCATCAAAAGGCTCAAGAGCCAGTTCACTTTTTAGCTGTGCGAGAATATAAGCCCACCACTGCCCTTTTCCCCATCGCTCCATATCTTCCAATTCCTTAAATGTTTCGCACAACTTTGTCCCCCAGGACAAGGGAAGCTCATCTCCTAATACCACCCATCTTTCGACAACATTCTCCTGCCCCTCATCTTGATTCATCCACCATGTCATATCTACTCGAATATCCACAGATAATCGGAGACTCCAATTCCCTTTATACCTCACTGCATATACTGCAATTTTCACCTTCCCCTTCTCCTCCCATTCATGATTTTTGTGGTTCTTGTCACCCCAGAGAACAGCAAAAAAGCACACTCCTATGGCTAATAGCCTGAAGTGTGCTTCACATCAAGTAGACCTCAACGAAATCCCTGTCGTCTTGCCTATGCAACTGTTTATAAACATTTATATCCGATTTTGACCATGATGTCCACAATCCCCTGTCGCTAAGGAACAAATGGGGCGTCCGCCAACGACTTGACCGTTCTAAGATCAATAACAACCTGCTTTTCACCGCCTGACTTCGGTAAGACCGGGTTCCCCGGTGAAAAACGACTTGAAATGACTGAAACATCCATATGACTATAGCGTACTAGCCGTGTCAGAATCGGTAGCGTATCGTCCATAGATTCATCATCCAGTACCGTCACATGTAGCGGCCTCCGGTGCAGCCAGGCAAGTATGTTCAGCGAACGCATCACCCATTCCACACGATCTCCGTCATTGGACGTAATCACAATATAGCGAGTCGCGCGATGACCCGGAGATATTGCGCGTGAATCTTCACCATTGTGATAAGCCTGAACCGCCTGTCGTATATACATAAGATGAACGACTGCGGCTCCCACACCGTATATAAGCAATATCCAAACCAAGTGAGCCGTCACGAGGGTTCCACCTCCTCCTATAGCGACAATATATGCCGTATAACAGGAAGAGGTGTCACGGTTATGTACTGGGTTTCCGTATGAGCGGACATATCGCTCCCAAAGAAAGGCGGTACAGCATTCATATCTATTAGCAGCTGCATCGTCTAATCATGGAAAAACTACACTTTACAGCGTAACCCATCCATATTTAATTGAGTTAATAACTGCTTGTGTACGGTCATCAACCTCCATTTTTTGCAGAATGCTGCTGACATGGTTTTTGACCGTTTTCTCACTAATGAATAAATATTCACCGATCATCTTGTTGCTCTTACCTTCAGCCATTAGACGCAGCACTTCAGCTTCACGACGGGTCAATGGATTATTTTCACCTGCGACAAACTTCACGCCGGCTTCCTTCGTATGACCTTCAGCCATAGCCCCTGTTTCATTCAGGTAGGTCATCCGGCGAAGCTGCTGAATGAGCTTACCCGTTACCTTCGGATGGATAAACGCATATCCTTCATGAACCGAACGAATTGCATTAATGAGGGACTCGGCCTCCATATCTTTTAACAGATAACCATTGGCTCCCTTGCGCAACGTCTCGAATACATAGCTTTCATCATCATGAATGGATAAAATGATAACTTTGACATCCGGGAACATCTCACGCAGTTTTTCGGTTGCCTCTACACCGTTTTCAATTGGCATATTAATGTCCATCAGAACAATATCTGGTTTCTCTACGTTACAGAATTCCAACACTTGAATACCGTCGCCACACTCGCCGATGACCTCAATGTCGTCCTCCATATTCAAAATACGTTTAAGTCCTTCACGGAACAACTGATGATCGTCCGCTAAGAGAACTTTAATGGGTGCATTACTAATTTCCTGATTTTCCATGTTGTTACTCCTTTCCCTTTTCCACGTTGGTTGGGATATGAATCACTATCTTGGTGCCTTGATTCTCAGCTGATTCGATCTCCATTCTCCCCTCGAGCAGTTCAACCCTTTCCCGCATACCAATCAGACCAAAATGCCCATGATCTTTGCTTTTTTGCTGAAAAAGCTCTGGCTTAAAGCCCAAACCATTATCCTGCACCACGATTTTTACAAGCTGCGCCTGATAGGTAATCTCAACAAGCACATAGGTAGGATAAGCATGCTTGGCAGCGTTGGTCAAAGCTTCCTGGATCAGACGGTAAATGGCTGCTTCCATCGCGGAAGAGAGACGGTGTTCCTTGCCCCTTGTTTCAAAAAGCGATCTAATCTTCGTTTTTTCTTCAAAATCCTGTACATATTTCCGGAGCGTCGGAATAAGTCCCAGGTCATCCAGAGCCATAGGACGCAAATTGAAAATGACCTTTCGCATTTCCTCAAGACTGGAGCGAACCTGTTTCTTCAAGTCTACTATTTCGTCCTGAACCATCTTAAATTCCTGCTTGGCGATCATTCTTTCCACAATTTCCGTCCTAAGCACTAGATGCGCAAGGAGTTGCGCAGGTCCATCGTGAATTTCACGGGATATGCGTTTGCGCTCCTCTTCCTGAGCCAAAATAATTTTCAGACCAATAAACTGCCGATTTTTGGCCGATTCGATGATCCGCGTCACTTGTCCCAATTCGCCCGACAAATATTCCAGCACGACCCCCATCTGCGAACCGATGGTTTCGGCGCGCTCGACAGAAGCCTCGACACTTTTGGCCCGCTTTTGAAGATCATCTCTTCTGGCTTTGAGATACATTTCCTTCTCGCGGAAAATCATCACATCGAGTTGAAGCTGTGTTGCCTTCTCGTAAGCCTGCTTGATATCCTCTTCCGAATAGCGAACGAAGTCACGGCTGACCTCAGTCAACCGAATGCGGGACCGCCGATAGTTCATTTCCAGCTGGTCCACCTTTTCGATCGTTTCTGCTGTTTCCTTCAAGACGCTCTGGAGCTCCTGATTTAACGTGACCAGCTCGGTCCGGGCCGTGTCCAATATTTCGAACATCTGATATTTGCTGTTCTCCATCACCTGGATGGCATTTTTAATGACTCGGTCTATGATATCGGCTTGAAAGTCCACAAATGTTCTACTCCAATCCTAGCATTTCAAGTATATATCATACCATATCATGACTGGAGGGTGATGGTCTTCGTTTCTTGTTCCCATTTTACAGTCATTCCTAACTGCTCAGACACGAGTCTTAATGGGACTAAAGTCCTGCCTCCTAGCACAATGGGTGCAACATCAGTGCTTTGACGTTTCCCGTTCAGAACAACTTCTTTTTTCCCTACGATCAAATCCATCAGCACACCGCCGCGCATAATGGTGATCCGCTGATCGCCCGCATTCCATTTGGCTTGTCCGCCAAATGCGTCCAGCACATACTTGATCGGAACATACGTTGAACCATCGCGAGTCATCGGAGCGGCATCAATCGTGGTCGGCGTTCCGTTCACCGTCATTGATCTTTGTCCAATCGTCATTTGAGCTGTTCCTTTTTTAAGTCCTTCTGTACCGACCGTTCCCGGTGTATTAAAAGAAATATTATCAAAAGCAACATTGCCTGTTTTAGCACGCTCGTCCTGACCCTCTGCCACATTGACCACATAAAGACGCTTCAGCTTCGCCGGATACGAAACATTCAAACCGCTCATATCTGCGTTAATGGTTTTCCAGCCGTTCCAGTCGATCACTTTAGCAAGATCAATATATGCTGTTTTGCCTTGAGCATCCTCTAACTCCGCACGCAACCAGTTCAGACTCTTATCCCCTCTGACATCAATCGAGACAGAAGTAGCCGCCTGTTCAAGCGTTTTCCCGGATGTGCCGTTCAATTGAGCGTAAGCATACATTTTACCACTGCCGTTCGTCATATCGTAGTTCAGCTCCAGCACTTTGGAATTGGCATGGTCGCCATCTCCTTGTACAACAGCAGCTGTGCCGGTAACACCTTCCACATTCGAAGTAAAATCAACCGGATACGAAACATTTTCGAAGTTCTCCCAGTTGTTTGTACTTGCTCCGCCAGCAGACAAGAAGACGACAGCGCTGAAACCATCATAGCGACCGATGGCATAGCCCGTTTTCACGCCTGCATCCACTGTATTTACTGTAAGCTGATTGTCCTTGACACTTCCCTTAAAGCCGATGAACTCCCATTTGAGCGCATCTGAGGTAATGCTGACATTCTGTCCATCTTTTGTCTTTGCCGTTACCGGTACAGCGATTTTAGCTCCAGCGGTAAGCGAGCCAGTTCCAGTGCCTGCGGTAAGTGATGAAATTTCATCTGCTCCAAGCACCGTGACCTTGGTTGTAGCGCTGGCTGAGCCACTAGATGCCGTTAAAGTAGCAGTTCCCGGTTTGGCTCCCTTTACAACGCCGCCGCTCACTGACACAACAGCCGGATTGCTGGATTTCCACGTCACTTGTACTTTCGAGGTATCGAATGGATTGTAGTAGTTGTCATAACCTTTGAAGGAATAGCTTCCGGTCTGACCAATCAGCAACGTTTTATTGCCCTTGATGGTGAAGCCTTTGAGCGTTCCTTTAGGAGCATTGGTATATACCCCCACTCCATTTACAATACTACGTTGCTCTGTGCCATATTCTGTATTGAACGTAAGCCCCGCTGTCGTATCTCCCAAATCACGAGTCACCATGGTGGTAGAGCCGCCCCCGTCAAGGTTCATACCCTTCCAGACGCCAATATCTTTCATCAGCGTTTGCAGCTCGCTCAGGGACACACCAACGCTGTTCCCATTCTTCTCAACAGCAATGACATAAGCGTAACGCTTGTCACGAGAATATCCCAGAGCTGTACGCGCACGCGTCCCGCCTATGCTTGTTGTGCTCCGGGAAAAAGAGGTTTTCTGACCGTCATTTACTAATATGGTATGTCCACCAATCATCATCTGAAGGTTAGAAGGATCTACTTCACTCCCTGTCGATTTAACACGAAGATGATAGCTTGTTTCTACGGTTTGTCCCACGGTCAGATGCGCTTTGGCATAATCAGCAGCTTTACCATGAGTACGTAAAATATAGCCATCCTGCGGAACGGTCATATTCAACGTAGCATTGTCAGAGACCTGTGTAACCACACCATTTTGTACCAATATCTCGGTAGGCGTTGTCGAGCTGTTTTTGGGCCGCTCAATTGCTTTCCAAGCAGATGTATAAATATACATAGCATTAGAGTGGCTATAGCCGCCCCCACTCGTCTCAGGCGAATACGAAGCCTTGTTCATCCCAGCCAAAGAGAAGGACGACCCATCTCCAGCTTTTACTGTACCTTCAAAAGTAAACTGCTCCACCATGGGAGAACCATCCTTGGTTACAGCAAAGGCATACATACCCGTTAAATCAGACGGAGTAGACATCAACACACCCTTGGATACTTGTCCACCGATCGGCGCTCCCTCGCTGGAGGTATTAAAATAATCCCCGTTTACACCAGCAACCGCCCCGGTCTCTTTTGCCATGCCACCTGTACTCTGACGGGTCGTAAACTGTCCATTCTTCCCCGTCATGACATCCAGCTTAACGTACGGATTTTGCAAGTCCACTCGAATGATATCAGCCAGCGCTGTTCCTTTAGAACCTTTAAAACGATATTTCAATAATGTTGCACCCGAAGTAATGATCTCTTCGCCCAATTTTACAGTTGAACCAGAGGCTGCACTTGCGATTGGAGCAGACATCCAACCATTCAAGGGGATTAGAGCCCCAGTTCCAGCAACCGGACCGACCCATAATACCCCTGCCAGTGTTAACACGGCCCATCTTTTAGCGATTCCTCTGCCATTAACTTTCACTTCACTCTGTTTCTTATTACTTAAAAACATTTGGATAATAGCTCCCATCTTCAATGTATTCAAACGGTTTTGTTCCGCGCGTGTACTCTATCAATAAACAAAAAAATCCTCTTATGTTAATAGACTTATTATATAGGCAAAAGTTACGAAAATCCCGTCAACTAATTCATAAAATCTAAAACGATGAATTGACGAATGCAATATCGCCGCACTATAATACATTTGAACTTATCAGTTCAAATAATACTGATTAGTTCACAACCCCAATTATGACCCTATCGGAAGGATTGATAATCATGAATAAACAACGGGCCATCATCATATTCACTTTATCCCTGAGCATCGCAATGACCGGATGTTCTACAGAAAAAAAAGATACCGCTCTAGGTTCATCTGCACAGCCAACCGTTGTGCGCACCGCAATTGTCAAATCCACGCCACTTCATACGGCCTATAACTTGTCAGGCACTCTTCAGGCTTATGAGGAGAACACACTGGCTTTCCAAAATGGAGGCACTGTAGCCAGTGCATATCTCACTGTCGGTACTGCTGTACAGAAGGGCGCTGTTATTGCTAGTCTGGATGACGCTGACTACAAGCTTCAGGTGGCACAGGCGACAGCCTCCATCTTGGAGGCACAGGCTGGTATTGATAACGCACAGGCTAATTTACAGGCTGCTACCTCCGCGATTCAATCCGCCGATGCCGGCATTACAGGAGCTCGCGCGAATGTTAACAAGGTCAATAAAGGCGCACGTGCTCAGGAAAAACAGCAAGCGCAAGCCACTGTAGATAAGGCGCAAAGCGCCTATAACAAGGCCAAGACGGATAGCGAGCGTACACAGAAGCTGTTTGAGGCGGGCGCAGCCACCGCGTCGGATAACGAGAATGCCCGCCTGAATGCTACCTCTGCTCTTAAAAATCTGGAGCAAGCGAAGGACTCCCTGTCCCTTTTGCTGGAAGGGGCAACAGCCGAAGATCATCAATCGGTCCAGGCTTCCTTTCAGGATGCGCTTGCAGGTAAAACTAAAGCTCTTGCAGCCAGTGAACAGGCTGCGGCTTCCCAAAAACAAGCCCATGCCAACTACGAAAAAGCCCTTGTCGCCAAGGGTCAGGCAGAGCTGGCATTATCACGCACCCGTTTAACCTCTCCCGTGAACGGTGTAATCTTAGACAAAATCGTGAATACAGGTGATTTGGTCGCGTCAGGGCAAGCCGTCTATCGCATAGGCTCCATCGACCGCCTCAAAGTACTGCTTCCTGTACCAGACAGTGAAATTAAGGATTGGAAAAAGGGTCAACAAGTAGAAGTGGCGCTCTATGAAGAGACTCGTCAAGGTACGGTGTCTAACGTCTATCCTTCGACCAGCACCGACACGGGAAGGGTTAACGTAGAGATTGTTATAAACAATCCACAGCGAGACTGGTTACCCGGTCAGGTCATTAAAGCTGCTCAACAGGTGAGCGACAAGAATGGGATTCTCGTTCCTGCCGAAGCAGTCATTAACACGGGAAGCAAGCCTTTTATTTTCAAAGACATTCAAGGAAAAGCTGTTAAAACCCCTGTGGAGCTTGGTAATCAGGTTGTAGATAATCAGTTGCAAATCGTATCGGGACTTCGTGAAGGCGAACGTATTATCGTTAAAGGGGCAGAAAACCTGTTTGATGGAAATGCGATTCAGGCGGAGGAAGGCGGACGCCCATGATTGAGTACATCGTAAAAAAACGAAAAATTACATTGCTGTTTTTTGTCATGCTGATTTTGGTCGGAATCTTCGGCTTTTTCCAGTTACCACAGCAGGAAATGCCGGATGTCACCATACAGAATGCTATGGTAACAACAGTCTACCCTGGTGCTTCACCACAAAAAGTAGAACAAACCGTAACTAAAGAGCTGGAGAAACGCATTAAGGAAGTTGAAGGTGTTAAAACGATTAGTTCGACTTCTGGTAACGGATTCTCTTCTATTTTAATCGAATCCAAAAACGGAGTTGATCCTCAAACGGTTTGGGATAATATGCGTAAAAAAGTGCAGGATGCACAAGCTGATCTTCCTCAAGGCGCTGAAGTGCCTGTTGTAAATGACAAGCTAACCAGCTCTTTTATCGGCTCCTATGCCCTAACAGCTGACTCTTCCGCACCACTGTATAAACTAAATGATTTAACAACAACTTGGAAAGATCAGCTCAACACCATTTCTGGCGTATCTAGCGTCAAATTCAATGGTCTTCCCGATCAAGAAGTACGTGTCCATATTGACAACCAGAAGCTTCAGCAATACCAGCTGTCATGGGGACAAGTAGCTCAAGCGATCCAGTCTCAAATTGATCGGGTTCCTACCGGTAATATTGAATACAACGGACGTACCTATCAACTTATTGTTCGCGAGACCGAAAAAGCTGATGAATTGAATCAGGTCCTTCTGACACGCACCAAAGAAGGTAATCCTGTATATTTGAGAGATGTCGGCACAACGGAGCTGGCACATCCTAATACAGAATACTTTGCCTATGTAGAGGGTAAACCGGCCATTACGCTAAGTATTGGAGCAGAAACAGGCACAGACATCCCTTCTATGAGCGAAAAGGTCAATACCAAGCTCAAAGAACTGGAGAAAACACTTCCCGCAGGTGTTCACTTTCAAACTCTTTTTGCACAAAAGGATCAGGTAACCCATATCTTTGACGACTTAAAGCGTGAAACGATTCTTGCGATTGCGGCCGTTATTCTCGTTTGTATGTTGGGGCTGAATTTGCTCACCTCTGCATTTGTCGCACTGGCCATTCCTATTTCGGTTTCGATTGCCATTATCTTTTTGCCTATGTTCGGCATTACTCTAAATCAGATTTCCGTTGTCGGTCTGATCATCGTACTCGGCATACTCGTGGATGATGCCGTAGTTGTAAATGATAATATTGAGCGTAGACTTACGGAATTAGGAGAATCACCCTCAGTCGCAGCTGTAAAAGGTACCAAAGAGGTCATGCTTTCTATTTTGGTTGCAACTCTGGCCACCATCTCAGCTTTCGCGCCATTGTTGTTTCTTCCTGGAAATGTAGGTGCCTTTATTAAACCCATTCCTGCTATTGTCTCCCTGACCATGCTTGCCTCTATGATTATGTCGCTCACCATCATCCCTATTTTTCGAGAATGGTATGAGAAGCGCAGACAGGCTCGTCACCCTCAGGGTAAGTCTAAACCAGCAGGCTTGCTCGGCCAGCAGATTCATTCTTTAAACAAGCTCTATTCACAAAAACTGATGCCTAAGGTCATTCAGCGTCCCTTGTTGACAGCCATGGTCGGACTCATGCTTGGAACAGCCGCCTATGGATTAGTTCCCTTTACCTCAGTTGAACTTTTTCCTGAGTCGGAAGATCCTCATGTTGCACTAAATATAAAAATGCCTGTAGGCACTTCAATTGCGGAAACCGACCAGGTCGTTAAAGACCTTGCAGGCTGGGTGAAAAAGCAACCTGAAACTTCCAAGGTCGTCTACAGCGCTGGAGGAACGGCTCCACAACTGTTTAGTGACATTAATAGTATGGGTGGAGATATTAGTTATAACGAAACGGTGGGGCAGATTGCTGTCGTCGGCAAAGAAAACGTATTCGATCTCAATACGACAGTGGATGCTTGGGAACAACATGTTAAAAAATCCTACCCTGGAGTTACAGTTACGATGTATGTTCCTCGTCTCGGGATTCCAGTGGGTAAGCCCGTTTCTATTCGTATCTCAGGTCAGGATCTGAATGAGCTGCAAACCCTTGCCCAAAAAGCAAAGGAGCAGATCGCGACAGTAGAGGGCACAACAGGCATCGTGGATGATATAGGAATTGAACGATATGCATTGGAGCTTGAGGTCAACAAACAAGCGATGGATCAGTACCTGGTAAGCTACACAGATTTGACTCGCACCCTGCTTCTATTAAAAGAAGGAGCCCAAGTCAGCCAATTTGATACTGGAAACAGTCTGGTAGATATTAAAATGTATTTGAATCACAGTGACGAGGAGCCAAGTAAGCTTTTCCAACAATTAAGTGTAGTTAATGCAGCTGGTAAGCAAATACCATTAAACCAGCTCGTCCAGATTAAGCCGTCATTTGCTATTCAGCAAATCAAGCATTACAATATGGAGCGGACGATTACGGTAGAAGCCGACTTGAACGGACGAACTGCAAGCGAAGCGATGGTTGATGTTGAAAGTAAGCTGGCGCAAATGAAGTTCCCAGAAGGCTACAAATGGGAGGTTGGTGGGGAAACCTCTGACCAATCGACCATATTCAAGGACTTAGGACAGCTGGCGATCGTTGTAGTCTTGCTCATTTTACTCTTGATTACTATGCAATTTTATTCTCTCTCTATTCCTATTATTATTATGACGACCGTGTACCTGGCAGCAGCCGGCGGGATTATTGGTATTTTCTTGACCGGTATGCCTATCGGTTTTATGAGCATCATGGGAATTATTGCACTCGCGGGCATTGTTGTGCGGAATGGGATTGTGTTAATTGAATTTATCGAGGATGCACGACATGAAGGAATGGAATTAAAGGAAGCCGTAATACAGGCGGCCGCTGCTCGCTTCAGACCGATTTTATTGACATCTTTGGCAGCTATTGTAGGTATGATTCCATTAGCACTATTGGGAAGCCTGCTCTTTAAGCCACTGGCGTTTACCGTCATTTTCGGTTTGTTATTCTCGACCTTGTTAACCTTGTTTGTCGTGCCGTCCTTGTATATGATCATGGCCAAGTACAAGATGCGCCGTCAACTCAAAAAACAGCAGCACACAGTTATCACACGTGACCAACCTTTGTGATGTATGAAGTGAATTCGCATGCTGTCGAGTTGGTCGGTCCCTAGGGGGAAGTATGTATGGAAAGTAAAAAAAATGATATTTTACAGGCGGCCATTCGGCTGTTCTCCAGAAAAGGCTATTATTCAACATCTGTTGAAGAAATCGCCAAAGAAAGTGGGATGGCGAAGGCATCCTTCTATAAATATTTTCAAGGAAAAGAAGAACTCCCTCTAGAAATGTGTATCATTCTGGAAAATAACATTGAACAAGACATCCGGGCTCTCTACAGTAAACCTGATCTTTCTAAGCACGATAAACTACATGGTTTTATTGTACTTTACTTGAAAAATCTCGTTGAAAACAAAGTGTATCTCATGATGGATCTTCCTGAGCCTTCCATGCTTATTTTTCAGAATGAACAACTCAATTACGCATTCGAGAATCATGAATATAAATTGTACAAATGGGTTCGCGACTGCCTGATTGATATTTTTGGACCGAGCATTGAAGATCATGCATGGGATATGACCTTTGTACTTAAAAGCATTGTGTTTGAATATATTCGCTTCTTTGCCGATCGGATGAATGATGAAACGATTGAACATCTAACACAGTTTATCATCTTCTTATCCAGTTCCTTGGCAACCAGCCTGAACAATGCTGATTCAGCTCCACATTTGTTCTGGAGCAAGCAAGGCTGGTTACCTGAAAGTGCTCTAAGTAATCCCTTTGACCAAGGCCGTCAAATTAACAGCCTTCTCCACTCCCTGGAAGACAGTATACTGCTCTCTTCGTGGAGTTCAGAGGAGAAACAGGAGTGTCAGCAAATCTACGCTCATTTAAAGGAAGAGGCTCTGAAATCGAACCCTCAAAAAGGCGTCCTGAAAGCCCTTTTTGCGTATTTGGAGCAGTACAAGGAACTGCAAAAGGTTTGTCGTTTACTTAAAAATTTATTGGACCATGCACCGATATCCGAGTAGTCACTCCGTATTCGGTACTTCGGTGCAAATTCTTACTTAACATCGAGACACATCAAAAAAGACTGTTCATGCAAAACATGAAACAGTCTTTTTGGGTTATTGCTTTTATTTTGATAACATACGAGGAATTACAGCCCCGCTTGTTCTTTTAGAATTTCAGCTTTATCTACGCTCTCCCATGGTACATCCAAATCTGTACGGCCAAAGTGACCGTAGGCAGCAGTTTGCTTATAAATTGGACGACGCAGATCCAACATGCGAATGATGCCTGTTGGGCGCAGATCAAAGTTATTACGGATCAATTCAACTAGCTTCTCATCGCTTACTTTACCCGTACCGTATGTATCGACGTTAATCGAGACAGGCGTAGCTACACCAATGGCATAAGCAAGCTGAATTTCCACTTTGTCTGCCAATCCAGCTGCTACGAGGTTTTTCGCTACATAACGAGCAGCGTAAGCAGCGGAACGGTCCACTTTGGTCGGATCTTTACCGGAGAATGCTCCCCCGCCGTGACGCGCATAACCACCATACGTATCCACAATAATTTTACGGCCTGTCAGACCTGCATCTCCTTGAGGGCCACCGATAACAAAGCGTCCTGTTGGATTAATGTAATACTTGGTTTGCTCATCTAGTAATTCGGCAGGAACAACTGGCAAAATAACCTTTTCTTTGATATCTGCTTGAATTTGTTCCAAAGTAGTATCTTCCGCATGCTGCGTAGAAACCACAATAGCATCAATACGAACAGGTTTACCATTTTCATACTCTACCGTTACTTGAGTTTTACCATCTGGACGAAGATAATTCAGTGTTCCATCCTTACGTACTTCAGACAAACGTCGTGCAATACGGTGAGACATAGCGATAGGCAAAGGCATCAACTCAGGTGTCTCGTTCGTAGCAAAACCAAACATCAATCCTTGATCCCCAGCCCCAATGTTTTCCGTTTCTTTATCTACTTCAGCAGGATCACGGCTTTCCAAGGCAGCATTAACCCCTTGAGCAATGTCCGGCGACTGTTCATTCAAAGAAGTCAATACAGCGCAAGTATTATAGTCGAAACCGTATTTCGCACGTGTATAGCCAATTTCCTTAATCGTATTACGTACAATGGATGGAATATCCACGTATTCCGATTTAGAGCTGATTTCACCAATGACGAGAACGAGACCAGTAGCTACCGATACTTCACATGCTACCCGTGCATTAGGGTCATTAGCCAGAAAGGCGTCCAATACAGCATCGGATATCTGATCACAGATTTTATCCGGATGGCCTTCTGTTACAGACTCGGACGTGAACAAATGGCGGCCTTTTACAGACATGAATTTCAACCTCCCACAATTAAAATACATGAGGATTTATTAAAAAATCCTGACATGGCAATGGCATTATTCAGATACCTTCAAGCCAACAAATGGCGGGAGATATCTTGTTACCTTATTAATAAAAAATGAACCTTTTCCGGTAGGAAAAGGTTGCGTACAAGCCTCAAATGCCATGATATCCTATTTAAAACAAGGTGTCAATTCATGCAACCCAATTACAACATTCGAAATTGAGGTAAGTTTACATGCAAATCATTTTCGATGCACATGTAAATAACCCTAGTTTATACACTACTATATAATCAAAAACTTAGAAAATTATTGCTATTTACAATGTACCAAATTCAGATAAGCTACGTTCAGCAGATTGTATCAGTCGCTTAGTAATTTCACCACCAACTGAACCGTTCTGTCTTGAAGTCAAATCACGCCATGCTACATTTTGGCCCCCCGCAAACTCCCCCAATTCTGCAGCAAATTCACTGTCAGCATTGGGATGTATATGAGTATATTGAGGATTATAAACTGGTAGCCCAAACTCAGCAGCGATCTCATACTTCAAATCATCTAACCTGGCACGGCTTTCGGGAATTAATCGTCTTTGACCTCTTGACGCCATCGTATACACCCTCCACTAAACATATTGTCTTTCATGGGGTTAGTGTGCAGCGATTAGGTTCAATTTAGCCAAGAACAATTTGCTATCCCAAGCAGTATTTAAGAAAAAGAGCCACCGAAAGCAGCTTATATACAAAAACAGTTTACTGAACAGTATAACCGCCTCGTACCATAACGACCAGACCAAACTTCTGACCTTCTTTTACTTGAATACCTCTTCCTTCTCTAGGAAAGGATAATAAATGATTTTTTTCGACAGCCTGATTATGGACAATTTCCGTTCCAGAAGTAATATCAATAGCACCACTGGCATCCATACTATACACAACAGCATAACCATTACGTAAAATAAACTCTGACCCTGCTTTGGCAATCAGTTTTTGACCAGGCTTTACATCAACTACCTTTAAAGCCTCTGTCTGCTCTGGTGTGTAAGTTTTTCCTGCACCAGAAGCTCCTGACGCTGTTGTGTTAGAAGTAGCGTTTGTTGTTGGAGTAGTCGAACTAGTCGTTTTACTACTCGTATTACTTGCTGGTGCTCCACCTTTAATTGCCTGAGCAATTTTTTGGTCAACATAGCTTTTGGTTACGACTGGATCATCAGCTGTACCAGGTTGTCCAGAACTGGAGGCACCATTAACTGAATTGTTCATTAAGGAACCAGCAACAATTCCTCCTCCAAGTAAAACAGCAGCCAACGATACTTTATAGCGTGATTTCATGAAGTCCTCCTACAGCAGGTTATAGCAAGTATAGTTAAGTTTTAATTATTGTGCGCTAGCTCCAGAAGAACCCTGCATAGCCCAAGGCTTATCAAAAGCCAACTTCAAAGTATCAATATTTGTAACTATATCTTCGGCCTGTTGCTCAGCAGTAGTGACTTTCAAATTAGCTTCATAAACCTGAAGCTCTGTAGCCAACCCAACATCAAATTGCTTCTTAGCCATATCAGCCGCACTTCTAGCACTCACCAAACCAGCTTGAATCTGTGAATACTGACTTTCTAATGCTTTGATGTTGTTATAGATTGTTCTTACTGCTTCTTCGAGTTGTCTCTTTGTACCTTCTGTAGCATACTGAGCTTTCTCGACATTAAGCTGTTCGGCTTCGTAAGGTGTGTTACCTGGCGTACTAAAATTGTAGAGCTTCAAGCTCAATTCAGCCAAATCCACTTTTTGCTCACTCAGCCAAATAGCCGTGCTGCTGGTAAGTACTTGGCTTACTTTAGTTTCCACATTATCTTTAAACTCAGAATATACAGGTTTATCCTTTAATTCATAACGTTGCTCTGGTTTGTAACCAATCACTTGGTTCAAAGATACATATGCACTATCTAGATCTTTTTTTGCCTTCTCTAAAGCAGCTTGATTTTGAGTCAACTGATTAGTTGCCTGCGTAACCTCATAATCACTCGACATTTGGTTATCTCTTTTAATTTGTGCAACTTTCAGCTTGCGCTCAGCATCTTCAATATTCAATGCAGCCAGTTTAACGGCATTCTGCTTTTGAAGAAGCTTATTGTAAAGATCCTTCACATTGTACTCAATGCCTTCTTTGGTCATATCCAAGTTCTTTTTAGCAGCCTCATAATTAAGGTTCGTTTGAGCATAACCTTTGAAAGCCTTATCTTGACCTTCATCACCTGCTTCTGCTGGGACAAAGTCAATATTCTTGCCTGCTTCTTTCATGATTTTCCCAGCTTGATCGATATTCGTTGTAGCTGTTTTAACTGAAGTACTATCAGCTACAGCCAGTTTAACGGCATCATTATAGGTCAAAGAATCATTATAGTAGGTATCATAAGTAACTTGGGTCACAGGAGCTACGAGAGGCTTACTGGACAAACTATTGGTTTGATCGCCTGTAGTGCTGCCATTAGCTTGATTGGAAATGGTTACTGTTCGTGTAGTCTGATCCCAATTTACTTTGGCGCCTAATGATTGGCTCACAAAACGTAATGGAACGAGTACTTGACCCTTTTGAATTTGAGTTGCTGCATCGAGCTGTACAGGATTACTATTTTTATAAGCAAGTTTAGAACCAACATTTAAAGTTAACGTATCGTCATTTTTAGATGCTGTCACTTTTTTAGCTTTGCTGTCCCAATCGACTTTCGCACCCAAGCTTTCAAAAACACCGCGCAGAGGCACCAAGGTTGTATTTTGACTAACAACTGGGGACTGGGTATATTGCTGAGTTACACCGTTAATAATAACCTTTATATCACCTGGTTGAGCTCCTGCAAGACTGGCGAACGCAGAAGAAAGAACCAATGTGGACAGTACTGCCACTCCAAAACGTTTCATAATTTCTCTCCTTTGTCAATAAGACTAATAAAAGAAAAGGGCTCCAAAAGGAACCCTCTTCTAATCTAATTCAGTTAACTCAAAAGAGTTGCTCTTAAATTAGTTGTTGTTTTCAACAGTTACTGTTTTAGCAGTTGCATCATAGTTGATGGATGCATCCAGCGCTCTGCTCACCCAGAAGATAGGCAGTACAGTACGGTTTTTGTTAGTTACAGCTTTAACGTCCATACGAACCACAGAACCGTTAATAGTCAACAGGTTTGTGTTCAGTTTGATTTGAGCAACGCGGTCACCTTTAATCAGGGTAACTGTGGAAGTTGCTTTGTCAAACAGGATGTTTTGTGGCGATACACCCAAAGCTTCAGCTGCATAACGTACTGGCAAGTAAGTGCGTCCGTTTTCAGCATAAGCAGCTACATCAGAAGTTTTACTTTCGCCGTTCACAGTGTAGGAAGTGCTTCCCAGTGTGAAGACAGCTTTAGTTTTAGTAGCACCTGGAGCTGGAGTTCCAACAGTTGCGATTGCTACTTCAGCAGCTGCAGTGTTGTTGTCTTTCCAGTTTTGAGTGTTGTCAGTTGCGCCTTTGTATGCAGTGTAAGAAACTGCGCTACCTTTCAGCTTAGCAACGATGTCGCCTTGAGCTACAGTACGGTCAACAGTCAGCTTAGGAGCCGAGATTGTGATTGTACTTGGAGTAGCACTTTCGCTGTCGATGTAGAAGCTCAGACGGCCTTTGTTGCTTTCGCCGTAAGTATCAGTAGATACGCTCTTCACTTTAACGTCACCAGCTGTAACTTTTACTTCTGGAGTAGAAGCAAAACGTACGCCTGTTGGCAATTCCAAGATTACTTCACGGCTACCGTCTTTCTTAACGAAAGCTTCTTTAGCAGCTTCAGTGATTGTGATATCGCCAACTTGTTGATCGCCCAGACCGATTGTCAGGGTTGGTTTGGAAGCAGCAGCCAGAGTAACTGCTTGTTTCACAGTTGCAACCTTAACAGTACCGCTCAGACCTTGGCTACCAGCAACATCAACGTTCAGATCGCCGGAGAAACCTGGTTGCGTAGCAACTTCAACGTTTTTGAGTTTCAAAGTACCTGGATCTTTAGAGCTATTAACGTTTTTGAAAGTCAATCTCAAAGTACGTTTGTCGGAATCTGTGTAAGATACCTCTGCTCCACCCAAACCGTTAGTGTTTTCGAAAGATCCGGAAAAGTTGCTACCTGGAGAGTTACTTTCGAAAGTAGACTGCCAACGAGCACCTTCAGGCAAACGCAATGTTACAGTGCGGTTGTTAACAAAAGAACCAGCAACTTTTTCTTTAATTACGATATCACCAATTTTTTGCTCGTCATGACCAGCAAGAATTGTTGTTGGAGAAGCTACGGAAACACCGCCACCGATTTGACCATAGTTACCAACTACAAGGGAGCTAACGTCAGTAGTTGTGTTACCGGAGATACTAACAGTAACATCACCTTCTTTAGCGTTAGTTTCATCGTCAACGTAGAAGCTCAAAGGCAGGTTAAATGTTGTTTCTTTACTACTTTCCTTTTTCAAAGACACAGTCAGAGTGTCACCATCAACATTAGAAACTACATCACCAGATGCGATATCACCAAAGAGAATGCTAGCACTTTTTGGAGCGTTCCATTTAAAACCGCTAGGCAATTTCAGTTTGATGTTATTATTGTTAGCCAAAGCACCAGCTGTTTGTTCTTTCACTTTCAACGTTGCAGTGAAATTGTCTGTGTTAGAAACGGTATCCAAAGCAGACAAAGATACTTGACCGGAAGATACTACGTTTGCAATTGTAACTTCACCGCTAGTAATACCACTCAGGGAAGAAGCATCAATTGTAGCTTTTACAGGTCCATTGCTAGGTCCACTTACATTGATGTTAGCAAAGTTCAGATATACATCAGCGCTATCTTTGGAGTTATCAAAGCCCAGCGTTACTTTTGCAGAGTTGTTAGTCAATTTTTCAACTTTCAGTGCAGTAGCTTCATTATAGCCAGTAGCTGCGACATTCTTATCGAGTGAGTTATCTTGTGGATCAAGATATATACCCAAACCATAAGTAGCGTCAGTAGCGGAAGTAGCACGGCCAACCTGAAGATCTCCAGATTTACCAAATTCAAAGCCTTTAGGCAAAGTAATAGTGAAAGAAGCACCGTCAGCAATAGAAGCTTGGCTAATACTTATTTTAGATCTACCCAAAACAGCATTATCTTGCTGGTTTGAGTTGATACTAGGAGTACTAATTACATTGAAGCTCGAAGCTGCATGGATTGCAGTTGGTGCAGTCAGTGCTGCGATTGGAGCTGCAACACCAGCAACCAATGTTGCTGTTGCCAGCACGTTGATCATTTTTTTGTTAAACTTTGTCATAACCTTTTTTTCTCCTCCTTGAATATAACCAGAAATATTATTTTTGTCTTTTTGTCGGATCTTGTCACTCATCAGTCGTTACACCTCCTTTCCGAGCTTTATGAGAACCCTTATAAAATGATATCTGTGACAATATCACAGAAGCTTGGAATCTAGTTGAAAGAAAGCGTCCATTTATGACGTACTCCAGTATTATACAATGTGATAACAATGCAGTAAAGATTTTTTTTAGCGAATTTTGTCTTTACGCTTTTGTACCCCTTTGTTTCATACTCACCCAATTAGACGTAGCATGGGTTCAAAAAGTTGCGTCCGTTTCAAAAAAAATTTTTATTTTTTTTGATTATGTATTCCGCTTCCCACAGTCATAATTATACTATTAAACCTGTTCTTCCGTCATCCTACAACTTTTACCTTATCAACCTTAAATGTACAAGGTTTATTTTCGTACATCTAACTCGGTCTTTAATGGAGTATATTCGTTAAGAATTATCCATAGAATATATAAAGTACATAAAGTCTATAGATTCCCTTGAGATCTAATACTCTAATACACTTTAAGTAGTAGGAATGACGGAGTAACAGTGATTTACGATATATATAACCGAGACAAATTACTTCACTACATTAATCTTCGCGCCATCCGTAAGCAGACTAACACCCTTAACGACAACATTTTGTCCTTCAGCAAGCCCCTTGGTTACCTCAACCTGTTTGGCACTTTCCTGGCCTGTCTGCACCTCTACCCGCTTAGCCACTGTTCCCTCCACTACATAAGCATACTTTTTCCCTGCCTGCTCGGTAATGGCATCCTGCGATACCAAAATGTTTTTGGGAGCTTCTGATTTCATGTATACAGTTACAACCATCCCTGATTTTAATTCACCAGAACCATTAGGAACCGAAATCTCGACAGGATATGCCTTGAGATCATTATCCATTACCGGATTGACGGCTGATACTCTGGCCTCAATTCGCTTATCTAAGGAGTCCACACCTACAGTCACAGATGAACCCACCTGCAACTTAAGAAGCTCAGATTCAGAAACGTTGACTTTAGCAATAATAGGATTGGTATTCGCAATTGTAGCAACTGCGGATTGTGCACTAACCATTTGCCCCTGGGTTCCTGTTACTACTGATATTGTGCCAGAAATCGGAGCTTTGACTACAGAATCCACCAATTGGCTACGTGCTGTGTCTAAACTGGACTTAGCTTGATTAACAGAAGCACGAGCTACGTCAATGCCCGTTTTCTGTTGTGCAAGACGCAATGATTTAAGAGCATTATTATATGTTGTTTGTGCACTTTCCTTGGATGTTTGCGCATTATGAAGTGTGATCTGTGCATTCTCCACCGCAGTTAAGGCCCTTCTATGCGCTATTTGAGACTGCTCTAACTCGGATTGAGAAAGAGCACCCGCACTAAACAGCTGTTGGTTGCGATTAAGCGTATTTTGAGCATCACGCACGGAACTCTGAGCATCTACCAGACTGGTCTGAGCTTGAGTGATCGTGTTGTCTTGCTGGACAAGCGCACTTTTGGCTTGATCCACGCTGGATTCTGCCTGCTGCACCGATTGCGCTGCACCTGACTCTGCCTGCTTTAAATTGGCCAGGGCAACCTGGTACGACTCCTGAGATTGCTTAATGGAGTCCCGCAAGTCCTTTTGGTCTATAGTAAACAATGTGTCGCCCTTATTTACTTTTTGCCCCACTGTAAGGTTAATGCTTTGAATTTTGCCACTAATTTTCGGAGACACCTGAGCCGTCTCTTTGGGAGCAAAGCTTCCAATAATACCTGTTGAATCGTTAATGCTGCCCTTGGTGACTTTTGCCACTTGGACCGGAGTGGCCTGTTGGGCCGTAGTCGGTGCGGCAGGGGCCTCCCCCCCACCGCAACCCGCTAATGCAACTGATAAAAGCAAAGTTGTAGCAATCAGAGCACTTTTTTTATTCATTATGTTTCTCCACCTCACCTTATATATGAACACTTTTTTGTAGTTTCGCTTCTTTTTTCAATTCTCTCTTCGCTTGTCTTTTTAATTTCCGATTCTTACGTTTTTGTATCATATTATCCATGATGACGTAGACTACCGGAATAAGAATCAATGTAATAACAGCTGCGAAGGATAACCCGAATACAACAACAACTGCCATCGGTGCTTGGGTTTCGTTACCCTCTCCTGTAGCGAATGCCATTGGGAGCAAAGCTAGTACAGTAGCCAGCGTGGTCATCAAAATCGGACGCAACCGCTCAGACGCTCCATGAATAATAGCTTCATCCCGATCTTGACCGTCTTTTCGGAGCTGAATTATAAAGTCAATCATAACAATGGCATTGTTGACGACCAACCCGACGAGCATGATGTAACCCGTCAAAGCTGAAACGCTGAGACTCGCCCCGGTTACAGCTAAACCGATAAGCACACCAATTACCGTAGGTGGAACGGAAAACATAATAACAAACGGTGTGAGCAACGATTCGAACTGTCCTGCCATAACCATATAAATGAGCACGACAGATAGCAAAATTGCTATCGCTAAGTTCATGAAAGACTCCATCATTTGTTCATTTTGGCCGCCACCCGTATCTGCACTGTAGCCCTCTGGGAAGTGAGTAGTCTTCAAAAGAGCATCTATTTTTTGATTAATAGTAAGAATATCCCCTGTTCCGCCAATATCAGCTGTAATCTGCACTTGACGCGTTTGGTCTTCACGAGTAACAGTATCGGGTACAGTCCGTTTATCAATACTTACTACGGAAGACAAAGGTACATCAATACCTTGTGGAGTGGTAATCCGCAGGGCTTGTAGATTTGACAAATCATGGCGATTTTGCTCTGGCAATGATATCTTCACATCAATCTGATCTTCACCTGTACGATAGCTTGTGGCGACTGATCCATTAAAAGACGTATTCACTGCAGATAAGATTTGAGTTGCTGATAAGCCATATCGACTCGCAAGCTCCCGATTAACGGTAATCTCATATTCTTCGCGAACCGCACTCAAGCTACTTTTCACATTGACCGTACCCGGTATTTTTTTCACATCCGCAACGAGATTGTCCGAGAGTTCTCTCAGGACGTCAATATCGTCACCTTTTAGATTAATGTTAACAGCCGCACCGCTTGAAAGGCCTGTTGTGGACGTTAGTGTGATCTCTGCATCCGGAATACTATCAAATTTCTTACGAAGGCCCTCAACTACAACATCTGTTGGCTGATGCCCATCCTTGAGCGTAACACTTAAATCTGCCGAGTTGGTTGGAGTCGCACCTGAAAAGGCAGAATTACCACCAGACCCAACTGTCACTGTCATTTTATCCAAATCAGGAACTTTCAATATTTCTTTTTCTATATCTTGAACAACCTTTTCCGTTTCTTCCAAGACCGTTCCATTAGGAAGTTTCACATTAACTGTGAATTCCCCAGTATCGGATGCTGGGATAAATTCAGCCTTAACGAAAGGAACTAGAGCCCCAGCTGCCACGAACATTAATAAAGTAATAATTAACACAGATTTTCTATGGTTGATTCCCCACTTCAGTATACGGCGATACCCACCCTTAAATTTCTCGAAGCCAATATTAAACCACACAATAGGGTTAACGCCCTTATAAGTACCTGAAGAGTATATGGATTCATCCGGTACGGTAGGTAGCCAACGTGAACCGAGCATCGGCACAATCAGAAGGGATACGACCAAGGCTGCAATGTGAGAGAAAATAACTGTTAACGCCAACGGTTTAAATAGAACTCCCGCTATTCCATCAACAAAAACAACTGGTAAAAATACTACGATCTGCGCAAGTGCAGATGCCATAACGGCATTACCCACCTGCTTGGAGCCATCAATAGCCCCTTGTAGCATACTTTTCCCTTCATGCCGCTGTCTAAAAATATTCTCAATAATAACAACGGCAAAGTCGACAAAGGATCCTAGCCCCAGAAGCAAACCGCTAAGTGAAATAATATTAATGGTTTGTCCGGTGAAATACATCATCATAAATGTTGCTACGAAAGAAATTGGAATAACAATAGTAGCAATAATGGTAGAACGTATACTATTCAAAAATAACAGCAACACAATGGCTGCGATAATAAGTCCCAATATAGCATGCTCTACTAGTGAGTGTACGGAGTCGCTAATAGGTTTGGAAGCGTCTGTTACCATCTCCAGTTGAGTCCCCGGAGGTAATTCCTTCCGTATGGAATCTAAACTTTCCTTCACAGAATTGGCGATGGAAAGGGTATTTCCCCCTGTAGCTTTAGTAACAGAAATATTGACACTTGGCTTTCCATTATAGGTAGAAATGGTCGTAACTTCATCCAAGGAATCTTCAACTGTCGCAATGTCCTTTAGCTTAACGCTTCCTTTCCCTACTGGAATTGGCGTTTCACCCATTTCTGAAACAGCTTTATACTCACCTTGAACCCGAAGTTGAATTTCTGTAGTACCTCGGTAGACCGAACCAGCAGAACCAGCTACGTTATTAGACGATAGCGCCTGGTTGATTTGATCCAGCGTAATGCCATAGCTTTGAAGCTTGGCCTGATCTACAGTAATCTTCACAAGTCGTTCTTGCCCACCTGACATGCTGACTGAAGCTACACCCGCAATTCTTTCAAGCCGTGGCTGGATAATATCTTTAGCAATAGGCTTCAGCTTGTTAATCTCTTGGTCCCCTGTAAAAGAGAGGGTAATAACCGGCGTTGCATTAAGATCTAATTTAAGTACGCGCGGTGAATTTGCCGCCTTTGGAAGAGACCCTCTGACCCCATCAATTTTGTCTCGCATGTCGAGGGTTGCCTGATTTATATCTACTCCCCAATTAAATTGAATGATGACCATAGATGATCCTTCTGAAGATTCGGACTGGATCGTATCTACATTCTCAATAGAAGCCAGACTCTTTTCAATAGGTTTGGTCACCAATTCCTCAACTTCCGTCGGTGTCGAGTTCGGAATACTGGTCGCTACCACAGCGATAGGCAACTTCATATCCGGCATCTGCTCGACAGGAAGCCTTAACGCAAAAATACCGCCCCCGATTAGCAAAGCAATAATTAACATAAATACTGTTACAGGACGGCGTATTGAAAACTGAGACATCTCATCACTCCCCACTCACTTCTCTATGTAATATTTAAGCACACACATCCACTACTACGATGAAATAGGCGTAAAGTTTCAGATAAATGTGCAAAAAAAACATATAAAAAAATAATAAACACATTTTGAGATAAACGCTTAAAAAAAAACAGTTAATGACATACGTTTAATGTGAATCGAAAATAAAAAACGTTGTAATGCTTAGCCAAAGTTTTCATCTCATTGATATTATGGCATAGGCCCTTAATCCCAGTCAAATAGCTGATTTATAAAAAACATCCCTCTCATGTATATGAAAGGGAATTACCATTTCGCATGGAGGGATGTTTAATAAATTCAGGTGTTTTGTTGATTAGATTTTAGGAAGCAGTTTTTTATCAGCCATAACTTTAGCTACAATAATCGCTGCATCTCCGCGCAAGGTCAAGGAAGTAGGATTAAACATATATCCTTTTTTCAGATCACTTGCATCCACAGGTGACCCTGTGATAAAGCCTTTCTTGGCGATAGCCAATATAGATGCTTGCGCATAGTAATCAATCTTGTCCGCATCTTTAAAGGTCTTAGACAGGTTCTTCATGATCTTGTCATGATCTGTTTCCAGCTTCAAATTCAATGCCTTGGCAATAATGACTGCTGCATCTTGACGCGTGATTACATCTTCCGGCATAAAGATTCTTGGTTGTGAACCTTTGACAATACCGGCACGCGCAGCTGTTTCAATATAACGATAATCGTATAGAGCATCTGCTGATATCGTATTTGGAATAGACACGTCGTCGAAATGCTTCGCTCCACTGAAATTAAGCGGAATTTGCAGACCTTTGACAATCATAGACGTGAATTCGCCTCTTTTAATGTAGCTGTCAGGTCCAAAGCTATTAATTGGATCCATTGGGTTCATGACACCTTTGGCCAAGATAGCTTCGATGTAATCTCTAGCGTATTTGTGCTTAATGACATCACTATACGTTTCTCCAACCTTAGCAACTACATAGTAGCCAAAACGATCAAACGGTACCTTAATGGTATGTTTTTTCGGATCCACCACACCACCAATGTTCTGCCAATCTTTAAGATCAGAATCGAAATAGAACACTGTCATTTGTTTCCCTGCATCCTGAGCAATACTGCTATCATACGTCAGCGTCAATGTAGCACGCTTGGATGGTACTAACTCGTTAGATGGGTCGCGCCAGTAGAAGTTTTTGATCTTGCTACTGTCATTTTGCGACTTGTTAGCCAATTGATAAGGATCAGCACCATAAGTTACCGGATCGTAATCATCCGTTTTAATGTCATCTGCTGTACCTGGATCAATCCAGAATACCGGACTCGACATATTAAAGCGGGCCGGAAAATCTCTGTTGAAGTATCTACTTCCATCTGCAATCAAGCTCTGCATATCGGACAATGCTTTTTCAGTTTCAAATTCATGACGGTCAACCACACCATCTTCGCTATTTGCTATTGCAAAGTACAAATTGTGACCAGAGAATACCTGGTTTTTGAACTGTTGCGGTTGATCGTAGTCCCGACGAATCAGACTCGTTCCCTTTGCAAAAGCAAGTGTAAGATTACCATCAAACACTTTGTGCGATGTTTTCATCGCTTCCATGTACTGCTCGCCAGGGATATTAGTAGGCACATATTTAACAGTAATGGTCTGTTTCAGTTTTTCTTTGCCTACAGTAACCACTACATCAATTTTATTATCTTTGTTGGCTTTTAGACCTGTAACGATGGCTTTGTAAGTTGATGGATAATCAATGGTGCCATCATAATCAGAGTCGAAACCCTCTTGAACTGCTGTTTCTTTACCTACCGTAACACTATCTGCATTACCTGCATTTACAACAACTTGCACAAAGTTTTGATTCACGATTCTCTTTTCAGGGAGCGGACGCAAAATATCAAAAGATGTGGATTGACCGGATACTTGCAGTCGGAAAGTAGCAAATGGTCCGCTCTTACCGCTATTGTACAAGGTAATGTTATAAGCTACTGGTGTTCCATCTTGCGAAATAGTTTGGTTTTTCAACACAAAGCTGAAATACTTTTTGTCTGGATGGTAGTACACAAGCAGGTCTTTTAAATCTTTATTTGTAAATTTATCTGTAGTAGAACCAGAATTGTATGTTGTCTTAGCGTCTTCTGCTGAGAAAAACTCGTTACTCAACGTCCAGTTGACTTCACTGTCATCCGATCCCTTAATCTCCAAAATATATTGATCTTTATTAGCAATATCACTTAACGAACCATTTACCTGATCTGCTTTACCCAAATCAGCAATACTGAAAGTACCAAATACATTGATATTTTTCAGAGATGTATTGTAGTTAGTATCATCCACTTTGGTGAAATTAGCATCTTTTGATTTCGGAGCAATTTCGCTATATTTCGGCGTATTGCTCAAGCCGCTAACTGGTGTAAAAGGGATGATTCCTTGTGTGTTGGGAACAGGAATTACTGGAATATTCGTCTGTGTAAAGTTTACTTTTACCGTATTGCTATACTCAATACCTGGCTTGTATACAAACTTGATTTCATTATTCCCGTTCGCCAAGGCATTGGCTGCGGCTGTCTCCGAGGAACCAGCAAGCTTGAAGTCCGCTCCTGAACCATCCAAATCAACCAATACATTATTAATATACAGGAATACATTTCGGTTACTTCCAGTGTAATGAATATCTGCTGCGTTGCTCACATCAAGCAATTTACCTTTAAAGTTGCCCAGCTGAGTCAATTTATAGGTATTCAAGTTTGAGCTGGATGTATTCAACGGAATTTGTTGCCCATCATAAATCGTGTCGTATTTCATAAACGGACCCTGCAACAGATTCACCGTTGCTTTAATTAACTTGGTCGAGTCACCATTCAGATAAAAATTCAGTACATTTTGTCCTTCTTTAGGCAAAGTGTCTACATAAGCAACAATTTTCTTCACTTGCGTTGACTTACCATTGATTGTACGAATCACATCTTGAGGCGATCCTACAATGTGAACCGATACTCCAGAAAGCTCACTAATTGAAGAAGGTGCGCCATTAACAACGATAAACTCCATACCTACAGGTACAGATGCAGCATCTGTAGTCTTGTTCTTCATAGAGCTACCTGTTAATTTCATAGCTTCATCTAGGGCAGCTGCCTGATCAGACCCGCTTCCATTAGTTCTGTTCAACAATTGAGTATTAAAATCAGGAAGATAGTTAACATCATCAATATACGGCTGAGTGCTGCTGCGCAATGTAAATTGGACAGCAGATGGAGCCGGTGGTGTACTGCTATCCGTATAAGTTATGCCCAGGGATGCTCTGGTCAAATGATCAAGTACAGCTTCCGAAGGTACAGTCACCTGAAATGGATATACTTTATAACCATTTGATGTAACTACATTTGCAGTATCAATTGTGGCATCAACCCCAGTCGCACTACCCACAGCACTACCATTGTTACTCACATCGGTAAAACGTGCATTGATTGTGGCCACTCCTGGATCAGTTGCACCGCCTGGCACCAAAACATTACCTTTTAAAACCACACCACTTGTAGACGATACGGTAAAGTCAGGCGAAGTGGCCAAATCAGCAGAAACATTCCCATCCTTATTCAGGGTCAAATCAGAAAATTCCGGTTTACCCGTATAAATCGTAATTTCACGTGTAACTGTAAGAGCCTGAGTTCCGTTATTCACTTTAATGGTCACTATATTTTTACCCGGACTCAGTACAACACTACCCGTTAGTTTATAGCCAGTGTAAGAGCTGACATTATACGTATTACTGCTTTTTGCAGACGTGAGCGTTACACTGTCAGCATTAGGAGCCGTACCTTGAATGACTACTTTCACATCATCCGTACCGCTATTGCGTGCGTCTGTCAGCACCGCTGTCTGATTCTCAAGCAACTGCTCGGTTTCACCATTCAACGTAGCAGATAGATCATAAAGCTTAGGCCCATCCTGATACTCAATGTAAATGGAGTCCTTCATATCAGCCGAATTTTGGCTACTTTGAAATGTAATCCGGTTCAAACCAGGAAACAGTTTAATGTCTGTAACTTTAAGCGTAGAGCCACTGACTGTAATTCCGCCTTTTTGACTCTCGTTCTTATTAACCACGTTAAGGTTTGTTCCATTTTTAGAGAGTTGGAATACACTATAAGATATAGTACTTCCGTTCACTCCGTTAATCGTACCGTTAACTGTAACTCGGTCAGTGTTTACCATTCTAGCCGAATCCACATCATATTTTTCACTTGGAAAAATAAAATAAGTTCCCGTCGCAGCATGAGCCGTACCTACCAGGGCCGCCGGCACCAAGCCAATGATGAGACCAACCGTCAGCAACATGGATAGCAATCGTTTCAAATCATTGTCCTCCTTTGATTCTGTCGCACCTTGGGGTACGTAATCATTCAATACTTTTTTTATCGGTAGTAAACATACAAAAAATTAGTAAATTCTCAAAAAAGGAGGGAGTTTTTTTACAGCAAACATCAAAAAAGCCTTCAAACCCGCGGTATACCGCCAAGCTTGAAGGCTTACTTTTTAAATTAAAATTATAATTTCGAACGCGTTTGGGAATCTGGCTTAGCCAGCAACCGAATCAGTGTGTTTATAACTGGGCGTTTGGTTTTGCCAACAAGACCAATAACCTCTGCACCGATCTGTAGGAAGAACATCATAATACAAATCACGACAAAGGTGACCCAGTTCGCTTCATTAAGCGCAGCAGACGATTGAATCACGGCCAATACACCGAAAAATGCCGCAATACCGTAGATAATCAACACCGTCTGTCTGTGACTGAAACCTAGTTCGCGTAAGCAGTGATGCAAATGACCTTTATCCGGAGAGAAAATCGGTTTTTTCTGCAACTTGCGACGAATGATAGCAAAGAATGTATCTGACAAAGGTACACCGATAATAATCAATGGCGTAATAAAAGATACGATAGCAATTTGCTTGAAACCAAGCATGGATAGCATGGCCAGACAGAAACCTAAAAATAATGACCCTGTATCACCCATAAATATTTTCGCAGGATGAAAGTTAAAAAATAAGAATCCGATAATACTGCCCAGCAGTACAAGACAAAGCATAGCTACCATGTAATTGCCCATCAATACCGACATCACAAAGATAGTCCCAATCGCAATTCCTGAGACACCTGCAGCCAGTCCATCCAGACCGTCAATCAAATTGATGGCATTCGTTACACCTACGATCCAGAAAATCGTAAGCGGAATGGAAATCCAGCTTTCCAAAGATGAGTATGCATCTTGAAAAGGTACATTTACAAAATCTACACGAATATCAAAAGCAAACACGACCATACACGCAACGGCAATTTGAGCCAAAAATTTCAATTTTGCATTAAGATCAAAACGATCATCGAGAGCACCAATCAGTGTAATCAGCGTGCCGCCAATCAGAAAGGCTGCGATAAAGTTAATATCCCGAGAGGACAGCATTCCGTCAGGCACAAAAGGTAACACCGCCAATAAGGACAACAGAAATGCCAAGAAAATCCCCAGTCCGCCAAGACGCGGCATAATTCGGGTATGTACTTTTCGGGCATTCGGTACATCGACGGCTCCAACCTTCACAGCGAATTTCTTGACGAGCGGTGTCAGTAACAGCGCAAGTCCCAGTGCCATGATGAACCCAATAATATAGATCAATAACATTTGATCATTCGACCCCCAATTTTAAAGCAATCCCTTTTCAGATGTAACCGCATTGAATTATACTCTGATCAAAAATAAATACCAAGCTTCATATTCTGGCAAATTAGCGGGTTTTGAAGGCAGATTCAAGCTATTTATCACACTTTTGTGACGTTTTCTTTTTCGCGCATCACTTTCGCGGCGAATTTCGGCAGCGCAAGCATTCTTTTGTAACGGCTTGGCTCTTTGAGGAGTCTATATAACCATTCAGCCCGTAGCTTTTGAAACAATTTAGGCGCGCGTTTGGTTCTGCCTGATATAACATCGAAGCTACCGCCAACCCCCATCATCACCGGCACACCCAGCTGTTCCTTATATTTACCAATCCAGGGTTCCTGTGTGTCCGCTCCACGTGCTACAAACAACAAATCAGGATTTGCTTCACGAATGGCTGCAATCACCGCTTCATCCTCTTTAGGTCCAAAAAAACCATCACGCTTGCCACAAACCGTAATCCGGGGATAAAGCTCATGTACCCGCTTTGCGGTCGCTTGAATCACCTCAGATGTTGATCCCAGTAAATAAACCTTCCAATGATAGTTTTCTCCAGCTGCAAGTAATTCATGTAACAAGTCAAAGCCCGCTACCCGCTCAGGTACAGGATGTCCTACATAGTTTGCAGCCCAGACCACGCCAGTCCCATCTGGAACAATCAACTCTGCCTTTTTCATCACATTCATGTACACTGGATCTTCCAATGCAGCCATTACCATAATCGGATTGGCAGTGATCACTTGATGGGGCTGGCGAGACTCCACTGCTTGAATTAATACATTTAATGTATCTTTCATATTAAGCCTTGATACCGGAACACCGAAAATCGGGACGGTAGGCACATTCGTAACCTTATCAACTGTCACTGTATCCATCATCCTTTGCGACACAAGTAATTAACGATATGCTGTGCCGGTAAGCGAGCCTCACTTTTTAACAAAGCAATAGCCGCTCCCTGGCTCTCGATCCATTGACTTCGCTGATCCAGCAACCGCATAGACTCATTAGCCAGCTTTTGTCCATCCAGTGCCTCTGTAGTGCCTACAGGCTGGCTACCGACACGGCTGAGGAAATGATCAATTTTGGGATCGTAGGATATCCCCAACGGAGGCACCTGGTGGGATGCTGCATAGATCAAGCTGTGTAATCGCATCCCGATCATCAAACTGCAACGACTGACTTCCAACAGCATCTGTTGAGGATCGGTGACTTGATCGCACATGCTTACAAGGCTTCCCGTCCCCCTAATATCCCCCAACAAATCCATTACCATCCTTGAAGCCTGCTCGTCATCAGGCAGATGGAAAGGTAAAAAGCGTAAGTGTACACGGCGCTCAGCAGCTAATTTTTTCAAGCCGTCCGCAATAGCCGTTAAATCGAGACGCTCTTTATCCCAGTAACGTACAGATACACCAACGATCGGAAGTTTATCCTTATCCGTTTCAGTTGCTGCTTTATGCAGCTCGGAACCCGAGGGCAATGGAAGCCCCATTACCGGATCAGGAACAACTTCGACAATCGGGTTCTTTAGTTTCATAGTACCCAGTAGTGCGGCAGACTGCTCATCTCTTACAGAAACATATTCACAGCGCTGAAACACAGAACGGATCATAGGATAAAATATCTTCCGTTGTACCGGACCAATGCCTTGAGCATATACAAACGTCGGCTTTCCAGCCCATTGGGCCAGTTTCAGAATCGCCAGATAATACGGAATACTTTTAGGGCTTGTTGCATCCTGGAGCAAACTCCCGCCGCCACTTATTAGCCCATCGCTGTTTTTAATCGCTCTACGAACTTCCCCCAGACTCATCCGCGGTACAGCTTCTACTCCGTACATTTTCTGTGTCCAAGCGGGGTCAGAAGACAGAACAACAGGCTTGATTGTAACTCCCGCCTGACGACTCTCCTCCTCTAAAGCTGTCAAAATCGACTTGAGCACCGCCTCATCTCCACTATTGTGAAAGCCGTAATAACCCGAGATGATTATCGTTTGAGCTGTGGTGACCATTTCTTCCAACACCCTTCCAGCACTTGCCATACGACAATTGCGATGATTCCCAGCACCAGGCCCAAGCCCAATCCTAACAGCCCGCGACTAAGCGACAATGCCGCTGGAGAGTGAATGTGAGCAAAGGTATCCACCATAGAGGCTTGACCAATAGCAGCTATAATCAGCAAATAGATTGCTTTGCGATATTTCAAAGCCAGGAATGCCCCTGCAATAAACAGTGGGTGAGCCATCAAAAATTCCTTATTGCGCGGACGTACGCCAAATGCATTTTCAAGGAAGTTCCGGAAAACCAGCTCCGTGTTCGACACTGTACCCGCATTTCCGGTACGAGTCAGATAGTAATAACCTGCGGCTGCGATAACAGCCAGTGCGATCACCCACAATACAGTAATCGGCGTACGTAGCAGCTTGGAAATTTCCTCCCGTATAGAAACGCCACGATAAAAGAAAATATATATCGCTGCCAAGAAGATTGGCAGAATATGAAGCAAGCTTACACCTCTAAATTGATTCAGCACAAGGCTGTAGGCAATACTGTTCAACAGCGCAATAACGAAAGGCACCGCAGCCAGCGACAAAATCGCCGTCTGCACGTACAGTATAAACGTTTGAATCAAACGCTGACCTACAGAAAGTTCAGCACCCTGTTCACGTTTAATTCTAATCGTACGCACAGCGATGATCATTGCAACCGTAGGTCCGCTAATCGCTGCGAGTAGGGCCAGGCCTTGCTCCATCAAGCTAGAGTTCAAAACATAAAGTCCTGCTGAACCTACCAAGCCAAGTGCAAATGCCAGCAAAGTCAATGCCGGGACGAAATAGGACACCATAATGGAGAAGAACGCCAGTGCACCTAGTACGACAATCATTTTCAGATAGCGCTGAATGGACGAATCGACGACTTGGAACGGTTCAGCCTGTCCGAGTTCAAACCCCTTTTTCTCCATCCGTTGTACAGCGTTACCCGGCTTGTCCAAGCTGTGGATTAGGTTATCTACCGAATCCTTCACCTTGGCTTCAGCAATACTACGGCTAGGCGCGGTATTCAGATACAACATGCGAATATTACGGTCCTTGGTGGCCAATGCAAAACGATCGGCCAACGTTTCCACATCGAGCGTTGAATCTTTATCGCTCAATGAGTATAAACGCACAACGTTATAGTGGATATCGTAAGCGAGCTTATTGAAGCCTGCTTGCGGTTTTTTTAAGTTTTCGATAGCAGCTAGGCCAATATCGTATTTGTTCAGCAATTTAGCAAATGCCGCTAAGCTATGCTCTTTCTCGTTATCGGTGAAGCCTTTGACTGAATCACCTTCAAACAAAATGCGTTTTACACCATTTTGCTGAAAGGAAGCAAGCATCTCTTCCGTCAACTCCTGGTTGTAAGGAAGACTGTCGCTCATCCGTGGAACAATAAAAAATCCTTTGCTCCGAAGCTGCTTCATCGCAATCGGGTCAGGCTGCATGGGCTTGAGATACGCATCCTCTGGAGATGTTTCCACAACTAACCCTTCCTGTCCCTGATAAGTCCAAGGTTTTACATTGATGTCCAGGCTTGTAAACGTACGTAAAATTAACGGCTTTAATGCCTCGGCATTTTCTTTGTCAGCGAAAACAATATACGTAAAATTCTCATTTGCAGGTGAAAGCCGTTTTTCCATATCGGCAACGTTCTGAGTCGTATAGGTTACGACGCGACCCGCTTTACGGAAATCATCCAACGTACTTTCATACATCGCCATGCTGTTCACACCCGCTTGCTGTAAGCGGTCAAGTTGCTCATTCAGATAGTCCTGCGGGTGAGCCTGATACGAGGCTGCCTCCGTCAAATCCCGATAATCGAATACAATCTCTACTTTTTTACTCGAGGATTCTGTCTTCACACGATCGGCGATGACTGGAATGGAAGCCAGCAAGCCGACAGCCACCAAAATCCATAACCATTTTCGAGAAGCCGTATTCCAATACTGCCATTTCTGATACACCAAAGAACCTCCTTAATATTCGGGATTTTGCAAAATTCAATGCTGCCCACCTTGTCGTACTCAGCCTTTTGGTAGGTCACTCATTGAATTTTGCAAAATCCTCCGTTGCCGGAATAAGCCTATTTTCCCAAAGCCTCTTCCAGGTTATTCTGCAATACAGAAATGACCTCCACGGCGTACTGCCCTTTGCCGTGAGAGGTCACCGATTACTATATCTTATCCAATTACCTTAACCTATTCTATTATAAAGGGATTTTTCTCAAGCGTCTACGCGAGCCATAACAGCATCGACCAGATGGTTGATTCTTTGCTCCGCGTCTGACAGCGAGGAACCGCGTACCGCAAAGTATACTTTGATTTTCGGCTCTGTGCCCGAAGGGCGCAGGCAAAACCACGAACCGTCCTCCAGTAAAAATTTGAGTACATTTTCCTGTGGAAGTCCGTCCAGACCTTGTGAGTAGTCCAGTACCTTATCTACCTTCACGCCTGCAATCTCTTGAGATGCGTTGCTACGCCAATCGGTCATTTTGCCCTGAATTTGTGCCACTCCATCCTTACCTTTAAGGGTACGAGACTCCAGCTTCTCAAGGAAGTAGCCAAACTGCTCGTACAGCTCTTGTAAAACATCATAAAGCGTCTTACCTTGTGTGCTGTAATAAGCAGCAGCTTCAGCGATCAGCATAGCCGCCAAGACAGCATCCTTATCGCGAGCATAATTCCCTGCCAAATAACCATAGCTCTCTTCATAGCCAAACAGGTAGGTGTACTCGCCCGTTTGGTCAAACTGGTTCATTTTCTCGCCAATATACTTGAATCCAGTTAGCGTGTTAAACACAGTTGCTCCAAAATGTTCGGCAATGACCGCACCCATTTCGCTGGTTACGATGGTTTTGATAACCGCCCCATTATTCGGAAGCTTGCCTGTTTCTTTCAGCTGATTCAACAAGTAGTAAACCATGATCGCGCCAGACTGATTACCGGACAATACCACATATTCGCCTTCACGGTTTTTCACAACTGCACCCATACGGTCAGCATCAGGGTCTGTTCCGATCAACAGATCTGCACCAATTTTCTCACCCAGCGCAATTGCCAGCTTAAACGCATCACGTTCTTCTGGGTTTGGCGACTTGACAGTCGAAAATTCAGCATCTGGCAGCTCCTGCTCAGGCACAATATGCACCTGTTCAAAACCGATTTTCTCCAGTACACGACGAACCGGTACATTTCCAGTGCCATGGAGAGGTGTAAACACAACTTTGAAGTTTTTGCCTGGTCCGGCTGCAATCAGCTCACGGTTCACACTCACACTGGCTACCGTATCTACAAACGCTTCATCTTCATCTTCTCCAAGCCAAACCAACAATCCCTGTGCCTCTGCTTCCTCACGTGTCAGACTGCGAATGTCGGCAAAAGAAGGGACCTCGCGGATATAACCAATTACCTGTTCAGCCTGATCTGGAACAAGCTGACCCCCTTCATCGTTGTATACCTTGTATCCATTATACTCAGGAGGATTGTGACTCGCTGTCACAACAATCCCTCCACTGGCTCCCAAATGACGTACACTAAACGAAAGCTGTGGCGTTGGACGCAAGGAAGGGAACAACTTAGCCACGATACCATTGCCTGCCAGCACCAAAGCTGCATCCAGAGCAAACTCTGGCGAAAAGTGACGCGAATCATGTGCAATAACAACCGAAGGTTTGCCTTCTTTACCAGCATGCTGTTCTAAAATATAGCGAGCCAGCCCTTGAGTCGCACGTCCAATGACGTAACGGTTCATCCGGTTACTTCCTGCCCCGATCACTCCACGCAGACCGCCTGTACCAAATTCCAGCTCTTTGTAAAAGCGATCCTCCAGTTCCTGCTCGTTGCCTTCCAATGCGCGCAACTCCTGTTTGGTCTCTTCATCAATATAAGGGTCTTGCAGCCAGCTCTCAATGCCTTCTAATGCTTTTTTACTCAACTGCGTCATACGGAATTTCCCCTCTCCATTTTTGGGTTGTCAAAACAGGATTTCTATGTACACATGCACTCAGTTCAGACGTCGTGCTTATGTCAGCAGAGCTTTATTTATTGGGAGGGTCAGATAAAGCAAACATAATTTCTCCCTCAGCTACTACCGTATCGCCTACTTTAGCCGTAGCTTTCCCTTTGCCAAATGCGCCTTTGGAACGAGTGATTTCCACTTCAAGCGTCAGCGTATCCCCAGGAACCACCTGCCCACGGAAACGGAAACCATCCAACCCTGCCAAGAACCCGATTTTGCCGCGATTGCTCTCTAGATGCAGTAATGCGACAGCCCCAACTTGAGCAAGTGCTTCGGTGATCAACACACCAGGCATAACAGGATACCCCGGAAAATGTCCAATGAAATGAGGCTCATTCATCGTTACATTTTTAATGCCTACTGCTCTTTTCCCTTCCTCCAGCTCAATAATACGATCCACCAATAAAAATGGCGCTCGATGTGGGATAATCTCCTGAATTTGATTAACATCCAATTGCAATTTGTCCATTTACCTTAATAACTCCTCCCGCTTGCAGGTTTGACTCTGTATCAGTCATAAGTTACTGCAAGCATAATATTACCCCGCCTGCAATGCATAAAAACAGCTCTTGACGGCAACAATGTTAAATATCCTTCACCTACTGCAGAAGTGGAGGTTGAGATAAGGGGCTTTTTCCGCCGGTTATGCAACCTGAGGCGTGAAGAAGCCCTTTTGCCCGTGCTTGGTTTTACCCCGCAGTGTTATAAACTTCCCCATCATTATACAGTTATCAGATGCAAAAAGAAAATTACGCGGAAGTACCATATTGGGTGCTCCTATTATGGAGTGAAGCGGGAATTCATTTGAGCTAAAGGGAAGGGCTGCGGGGATGGATCATTCTTCCGATCGCTGTTAACCTCGGATTTTTTCTTTATACAAGAAGAATTCAAGGGTAAAATCCGAGGTTAAAGGCGAACGCTATCGCTTCTTCAGAACGATTCCATCCCCTCCGCCGAGTTACTTTGGCTCAAAAGGAAAGCCTCGCTTCAATAATACTCGCTTGCCGTGAAAGACGGAACAAAGTCGAAGCCCCCTGCGATGACCTTTATCGGCTGCAATCCATCCGCGCTACACTGAAGGGTTCAGCGGTGAAAATATAACAAAACCCCGCGCCACTGGCACGGGGTTTTGTTATTCTATACTCCCCACACAAATTGCGGGTGGTTTATTTTAATAAAAGTGGCCCTGATGGCGGGTAGCCAGCGGAGCGAAGGATTTGAATCTGGAGAAGCGTGAGCGTTCGCCTTTGCAACGGGATTTTTACATCTGAATAATTTATAAAATAAGAAAATCCCGCTGCAACAGCGATCGTAAGATCAAATCATTCGCGGAGCGACCTTTTCCCGCCCCCACTCATTTAAAGTAAACTAAGGCGCAAATATAAGATCAATGACATGCTGCCAGGTTTTCCACTCGAATACGCCTGACAACCCTTGCTTACCTACAATTACATATCCTGCAATTAAGCCGCCTAACAGCGATAACAGGAGCAGCAACGGAACTACGAAATAACGAGCAGTACGCCAGCGGGACTTTGTCTTTTCAGGCACCGGACGGGAATCAGATCGTTCTTCTTTCATCACCAAATCCTTATGCCCTCAGATTGTTGGCCAGGTTCATCATCGTATCGCTAGAAGTTAGTGCCCGTGCCGCCATTTGATACATCCGCTGAACTTGCATCATATCCGTCATTTCGCCCGCTAAATCCACATTAGATTCCTCAAGATAACCGGAACGCACAGATACGTCCGCTGGAACAGCACCTGCCACACCTGCAGCTCCGAATACATTTGCCTCTGTTACACCATTCAACAACACGAACAGGTTATCATCCCGCTGTTCCAGTCCTTCTGGACGCTGTACATCCATTAGCTTGATTCTCTGACCAACTGTCGGAGCCCCAATTCCATTAGCACGAATCAGCAATTCGCCATCCGAGTTAATAGCCACCTTGGAACCCGCTGGAGCAGTCACAGGAACATCATTGTTATCCAGCACGGAGTAACCTTCAGCAGTGGTCAACATCATCGTCGCACTATCATTCGGATCAGGAACAAAATGAAAGCTACCGTCACGGGTCCAAGCTTTTTGCCCATTTCCCTGGACTTCAAACATGGCATTACCTTGAATCGCCAGATCGGTAGGAAGTCCCGTCTCCTTGAGCGAACCTTGCTCCATATTTTTCATGATTGCGGCCGCTTTAACTCCGTAGCCCAAATTATAGCCGAGCGGCATGGCTCGTCCATTTTGGAGATACGTTGAAGGCTGTTGCTGCACATTGGCCAATACATCTTCAAAGGAACCCTGTTTACTCTTATAACCAACTGTATTGATATTAGCAATATTATCGGCAATTAAATCCAAACGCTGCTGCACACTGGCCATAGATACCATTGCGCCAATCATGGAGTTGTTCATCACTTACCCCCTGTTATACACGGCCTACTTCATTAACGGCCTTGTCCAAGCTTTTATCGTAAAATTGAATTACCTTCTGATTCGCCTCATACGCTCTTAACGCAGCCATCATATCCACCATCGACTGTGAAGCATCTACATTAGATACCTCCAGATAACCTTGACGAACGGACACAGCATCATTAGCGGTCATCATTCTAGCTGTAGCACCATCAGTATCATTCAGGCGGAAATTCCCATTGCCCTCACGAACGAGCTGGTACGGACGATCAATGACACTAATACCGAGCGTCGTCCCTAATGTCTGGTTCGACTGGCTATCTACCAATTCGCCTCGCTCATTTACTTTAAGCGCTGAGACAGCCCCCGTCAATTGAATTGGCTTTCCATTCGTATCCAGCACCGCTGAGCCAGTCGATGAAAGCAATGCTCCCGCTCCATTTACTTGAAAATGTCCATCACGTGTATAACGAACGTTACCATTACTGTCCCGCACCGAAAAAAACGCTTCTGGACGGTAGGTGACTTCACCGTTAGCATTGACGAATTTCCCTGCCTGATCAAAAGCCATAGGTTGACCAGTAGCTGGGTCGTTCACATTAATATTGGACTGTATCGCAAAATCCGTCGCTTGTCCACTATCCTTTAATGCTCCCTGAATGTAAGGGGAGAGGCTTTCCTCAGCAAAAACGCCAGTATTGAGCTTGCCGACCGTACGGTCCGGGTTATCAGGGTTACCACCCGTCATGGAAATAAGCATTTCGGGGAAAGAACGCTGAACACTGTTCTCCTGTTTGTATCCCGTCGTATTCATATTAGCAATATTTTGCGTCACGGTGTCATGGCGTCGTTGTTGTGTCATCAATCCGGCGGCCGCAGTATATAAACCTCTCAACATGTATCGTGCACCCCAATCCTATACTCTGCTAAAATCATATGCTCGCGCGGAGGCATGAAAACCAAAATGCTAGGCAACCTGACTGACCGCACACGAGTCTCTTATAGTCACTATCGGCAGATTAGAACTTTTTCTTAACCACATGATCCAAATTATCCAGCATAATTCCTGTACCTTTAACAACACAATGCATCGGATCTTCAGCAACCAGTACCGGAACACGCAGTTCTTCAGCAAGCAGCTCGTCCAATCCGCTAAGCAAGGCACCGCCACCAGTCAAAATAACACCACGGTCAATAATATCAGCTGACAGTTCCGGTGGGGTCTGCTCCAATACAAACTTGGCCGCAGCAACAATCGCCGACACAGGATCTCTAAGCGCATCCTGCACTTCATCCGCAGAAATACTTAACGTTTTAGGCAATCCGGATACCATATCCCGTCCACGGATGTCCATTTCTGCACGACGTCCGCTCGGATGCACGGTTCCGATAGCAATCTTGATATCCTCAGCCGTACGTTCCCCGATCAGAAGCTTGTACTTCGTTTTTACATATTTCATGATGGCTGTATCAAATTTGTCCCCTGCCATTTTAATGGAAGAAGCTGTTACGACATCCCCCATAGAGAGGACTGCAACGTCAGTCGTTCCGCCACCAATATCCACTACCATGTTGCCGCTAGGCTCAAAAATATCCATTCCTGCCCCGATGGCAGCCGCTTTTGGTTCTTCCTCCAAAAATACTTCCTTGGCCCCGCTACGCTCCGCCGCTTCACGAATCGCTTTTTGCTCCACTGAGGTAATGTTCGTCGGCGCACAAATTAGAATACGAGGGTGGCTGTACCAGCTTTTTCCCCCTACCCGATTGATAAAATATTTTAACATCGCTTCTGTTACTTCAAAATCGGCGATGACACCATCACGTAATGGACGGATGGCTATGATATTACCAGGAGTACGTCCCACCATACGGCGCGCTTCCTCTCCGACAGCCAGAACTCTTTTTGTATCGCTTTCTATCGCGACAACGGAAGGTTCGTCAAGAACAACCCCCTTCCCTTTGACGTGGATAAGCACGTTGGCCGTACCGAGGTCGATACCGATATCATTACTGAACATATTAAAAAGGCCCCCAAAGTGATATTTTAAAAAGCTAAGATTCGACAAGAAGCGGCAAATATATGTATAAACCTACGGTTACATGTCATTTTTCGTCTTGTACCATCTTTTAACATATCATACTTCAGGGGGTTGATTCAATGGCTTTGCCAGCCAATTCACTATATATTTTTAGGACTTGCCGGAAACAAGAATCTCCCTTCGTTTGCCACTCGTTTTTTTGTACTTAATTTTCGTTGCTTCTCCTCCCCGCAGATGGCGGATGGATTTATGGTATTCGAGAATGTGCTTCACCTGATCGGCAAGATCCGGGTTGATTTCAGGCAGCCGTTCGGTCAGATCTTTATGCACCGTGCTCTTGGAGACACCAAATTCCTTGGCAATCGTACGGACCGTATTCCTTGTTTCCACGATACAGCGACCGATTTTGATGGTCCGTTCCTTGATGTAATCGTGCACGCTCCCGCCTCCCTACTGTGGATAGTTTGGTACATTATATGAGGAGCGTGCCTATATATTCGCGGTTTGGCGGGAAGACATGCTTCGGAAGGCCTATTTATTTGGCAAAAGCAGCTTATGTTTACCTTATGCACAAAAACTACACAAGAAAAAAGCAGGGAATATGGATTCCCCGCTTTGCATGCAAAGCCATGACCAAATTTATTTCTTAGGAAGCAGACCTGCTGGATTCACCGGCTTGTCATCCTGATACACTTCAAAATGCAGATGTGTTTTCAAATCCTTTTCAAGCTCGTTACGACCCGCTGAACCAATCACATCATTTTGTTTCACTTGATCGCCTTCTTTTACTTTCAGATCACTCAAGCTTTGGTACACAGTTTTGAGATTATTATCATGCGTGATTTCTACGACATTACCTACCAGCGGATGTTGTTCCACACGAGATACTTTGCCACTAAGGGCGGCTCTCACTTCAAACGCCTGATCGTCGGCCCGGGAAAGATCAATTCCAGTGTTAGCGGTAAATGTTTTATCGTACTCTACCATAGCTGCCGCCTGCTCATCAGCGGTCGCGTTCTCATCAAAGAACGGCTTTACGACCTGTACTGCGCCAGCATCTGCCACTGGCCATGCGATATTTTCCGACTGGGCAACTACTTCCACGCTTTCTGGCTGTTGTCCGTTAACATCGGTATTCACTGCACTTGTGCTTTGTACCGATGGACTAGCTGGGTCAGGTTTGAAAGACTTCTGGCTGGCATCCTGATAGACCCACACTAAGGTTAGTATAATGGCTGCTGCGGCAATGTAGGCTGCCGGGTATGCCCACCTTTTGGACAACAGCTTTTTCCACGAAGACGGCCGTGAAGCTCTTCCACCCTGAAAGGTTTTGGGTGTTTCTTCATGGTTTTGGTTCTGGTTTTTATTTTGTTCATTCATTTGCTCATCACCTCAGTAACCAGTGTTACCGGGTGCAACTCTTTTATACTTCAAAGTTTCGAAATATTTACTAACTTAGAATACGAGAGGCTTGCGCAAAAGAAATGCCAGTATAATAGTGAAGGAGAATTTGAGTGGCAGTATGACCTTCCTTGGCCATTCCATTGGCTCCCCACTGACTCATACCAACACCATGACCATAACCATAGGTTGTTATAGCAATTCGGTCCCCTTCAGCCTTCCACGTAAACTCAGCCGAACGCAACCCCAGTTTGTTACGGATTTCCGGCCCTGTAAAGATTGAGCCACCAACCTCAATCTTCTTAATGCGATGTCCTTCTGTCTTGGAGAGTATACGAATCTCTGGCATACTCCCTCCTCCAGTAGAAGCAGCTATCGAAGTACGACTCAACCCCAATCTATCGAACACACTCTGACGACTCAGTGTGACGGTATCTGTATAACGTGGGGCCAACTGCTTGTCCCATGGACTTGACACGCTTCGTAAATAGGGTACTGCCTTCGCCCATACATCCTCTGAATTTTCGGTATAGCCGTTGCTAGTAGAAAAAAAAGAAGCGGTAATGGGCTTCCCCTCATATACCATGATCGTATCCTTGGTGTCTCGTACAGCCTGCTGAATTTTAGCCAGCTCTGCAGATTTACCAGAATGACCCCACTCTCTAGTAAGTTTAGCTTTGGAGATATAAGCCTGATGTTTAACGGTATCCGTCACATCTGCTCCCGCCGGGGCACCGCTAGTGTCATCAGCTAGCAAACGCCGGGCAATGAAGGTACGCGCAGCAATAGCCTGTGCTTTTAGTGCCTCGCCCTCGAAGCTAGGCGGCATTTCGGCGGCTACTACGCCGACAATGTATTGCTCCAGCGGTAACGTCTCCGTGCGACCGGTAGACGTGACGTACACGCGCACGTCCGGCTCTGCCGCCACCGGCACGGTGCGCGCTGGAGCAGCGGGCACCGCCGGTATGGGCGGGACGCCTGGCAAGCGCGTTACGGGTGTCTCGCCCTTTGCGGTTACGCTAGGTGCAGCCGGTGCTGCCGTGCGACTGCTAGGCGGCACCGGCTGCGCCGTCTGGCGAGGCCACGCCATTAGCGCGGGCACAGCCATGGCAAGCACCAGAACCCCTGCCATGGCGGCGAATGGCAGCCACGTGCGGGGGCTGCCCCAGCGCGGGGCACGCCCGGCGGAAGGACGCAGATGCGGCAGCGGCACCTGCAGCGGGCTTGCAGCGCGTGTGTCATGGACCGTTGCTCCAGCGATAGGCAGAGCCGTATCAACGGAGTGCACAGCGGAAGGGACCGCTGTTGTACGCCGATTGGGCTTGACGCCAGTCGGCAATGTACCTCTTGTGTCCGGCTGCTGTTGCCTAAGCTTATTTTTCTGTAACGAAGTAGCTATAGAGCCAGAGCCTTCCTCCGCAAGTGAAGCCTGGCGATGTTCCTTAGGATGATGAATGGGTATACGGATGCGAACCTGTGAATCTTTCATAGGCTGAAACCTCCATCAAAGGGCTAAGTGTCCGGCTGGAAGTACAGATATACTCCAGCAGATATTTTCAATCATATGAAGTCGTCCACTTTGATAGAACCATTTTAAGAGAACTGAAAGAATGAAAAAAGACTGACTGTAAACAACAAAAAACCAAGCCCTTTCGGACTTGGTTCTTCGTTGTTCAAGAATATACTTATGCAACTTGAAGCTACATACGTTAAAGCTTAGGCGAGGGAAGGCTGGATCTTCTTAAACAGATTCCCTGACGTCTCTTCTGGCATCACGCGCTCTGTACTGGGTGAATGATCCAGTTTGGACTCTTCCACGGTCACTCTGTAAATGTCCGCTCCCAATCCAGTCAGCTTCTCAGCCAAATGAACATAACCACGATCGATGTGATGTACGCCGGATACCTCCGTTGTACCTTCCGCAATGAGTCCGGTCAGAATTAACGCAGCACCTGCACGCAAATCTGTAGAGGTTACTTTCGCACCTGTCAGCTTAGCATTACCAGTTACAATGGCGGAACGACCTTCGACCTTAATTTCCGCATTCATGAGATGAAATTCATCCACATGCATGAAACGATTTTCAAACACGGTTTCCGTAATAATGCTCGTTCCTTCAGCGGCAAGTTGAAGTGCCATCATCTGAGACTGCATATCGGTAGGAAAACCAGGATAAGGCAATGTTTTAACATCAACGGCCTTTAACGGCTTATCTGCAATGACACGAATTCCGTTCTCATCAGGTTGAATGGTTACACCCATTTCTTCCATCTTGGAAATAACCGGTCCCAAATGATCGGATATTGCGCCTTCTACATATACGTTCCCGCCTGTGATCGCAGCAGCAACCATATAAGTACCTGCTTCTACCCGGTCGGGAATGACAGTATGTTTTACACCATGCAGCTTCTCAACGCCTTCAATACGAATAACGCCCGTGCCCGCACCGCGTACTTTGGCACCCATTCCATTCAGGAAATTCGCGAGATCAACAATCTCAGGTTCCTTAGCAGCATTCTCGATGGTAGTTACACCCTCAGCAAGAGTAGCAGCCATCATAATATTCTCGGTTGCTCCTACGCTGGCTACATCCAAATAAACTTTAGCTCCACGCAGACGCCCGTTACTTTTAGCTTCAATAAAACCTTGGCCTAGGCTAATCTCCGCGCCCAATGCCTCAAAACCCTTTAAATGCTGATCAATTGGTCGCGTTCCGATTGCGCATCCGCCTGGAAGCGAGATTCTTGTACGTCCCAAACGTGTAAGCAGCGGCCCCATAACCAAGAATGACGCGCGCATTTTCCTAACCCACTCGTAAGGGGCTTCACAGGAAATTATCTTCCGCGCGTCAACACGAATGACCTCATCTTGGTATGTAACGCCTGCTCCTAAGGACTCCAACACTTTGTTAATGGTCATCACATCGTCTAGAGGAGGTGCATCAATAATAACACTTTCTCCTTCTTCTCCTAGCAGAGAAGCGGCGATGATCGGCAGAACTGAGTTTTTGGCTCCGCTGACTTTGACACTCCCGGTCAATCTGTTGCCACCGCGGACGATAAATTTGCTCATCTATGGTTCCCTCCGCGCGTCATTTCCCTTTTCCATTCTGGAAAAAAAGAACATATTCCGCTATTTTCATGCCTTGCTTTTTCATTACATAAAAAAACAAGATTTTACTAATACCCTAACTGCCATCATACCACTGATTAAAACAAGTATACAAGCGTTTTTTGTACTTGACGACCATTGTACTCTAACTGATTCAGCCAGCTATACATGTATGGTTCTTTTGTTTACCATTGTTAACAATATGACGCGATGTTATTCGACAATTCCCGCAGAGACACAGTCATAAGGTCATATAACCCGCCTACTTCATGTTAAAACAAATTCTAGAGCATCTGGCTCCAAGAGATGTAACTCAACAGGAACCCAGAAACCAACTGTCCCAAAATTATAGCAAGGAACAAGTGCAGCAATCTGCCCTGCGGTCCTTTGGGTTGCCGAATTAACAAATCCAGCTTTAAGCTCTGTAAAGCCCACCAAGCTAACGCTATACAGATAAGCGACACGATCATGGAGATCAGCGCGGTCATACTCGCCGATTGACTTAGCTGTTCAGCCAATTGCTGTTTCCCGTTCAACCATAATTCCTCCCATCTGCGTCACAGACTTCTTTATAATACTCGGCGAACGCCTAATATGCCAGTGCTATTTCTGTTTTTAGGACATTTATTTCGACAAAATGTGATTAATCACTTCTGTTTCGTGAATTTAAAAGGTACTAAATACCTAGCAGCCGGGCAAGAAATAGGACTATACATTTGGTAATAACAGCTAAAAAAGGGCCCGCTCACAGTGATCGAAGGAAGCAAGGCTCTCCCTCACCTTCTACCGGACATTCTTTGGCAGAAGTTATGAAGTGGTCTCCTTATCGTTCCATCCGTATACTATGCCGAACCCTTTTAAAATTCCACTTAAAATCCAATATTAATTCTTATTGGTTCTGATGCTTGTAGCATTTAAACGGTTAAGCGCCCGTTGCAGAGCTACTTCTGCCCGATGGTGATCTATCTGTTCCTGTTTGCTCTGGAGCCGCAGTTCTGCCCGCTCCCTTGCCGCACGGGCACGCTCCACATCAATTTCTTCGGAACGTTCCGCACTCTCAGCCAAAATGACCACTTTATCCTTGCGGACTTCAAGAAAGCCCCCATTGACCGCGATCACTTCGGTTTGACCACCGATTTTAATGCGTATCGGTGCAATCTTCAAGGGAGTGACCAAGGGAAGGTGTCCGGGTAAAATCCCAAGATCGCCTTCCGAGCCGCGAACACTGATGCTGTTTACCTGTTCTGTATAGACCAGGCGCTCCGGCGTCACAATCTCTAGTAAATACGTGCTCACTTGAATCCCTCCTGGAAGCTGTTCGCAGACAGCTCACTTCGTAAGGCTCGGCTATTCTTTGCCTGTTGTTTACAACGTTTTAGCTTTTTCAACTGCTTCTTCGATGGCTCCTACAAAAAGGAAAGCCGCTTCTGGAAGATGGTCATACTTGCCTTCCAGAATTTCTTTGAAGCTTCGTACAGTTTCTTTAACCGGCACATATTTACCTGGGAAGCCGTTAAATGCTTCGGCAACGTGGAAAGGTTGAGAAAGAAAACGCTGGATTTTACGTGCACGTGCTACCAACATTTTATCTTCTTCACTCAGCTCGTCCATACCCAGGATGGCAATGATATCCTGAAGCTCATTGTAGCGGGCCAAAATTTGTTTTACCCCCTGCGCTACATTGTAATGCTCCTCACCCACAACGTCTGGAGCCAAAATACGGGAGCTTGATGCGAGTGGATCAACCGCCGGGTAAATACCCATTTCGGAAATTTTACGTTCCAGATTCGTTGTAGCATCCAAATGGGCAAACGTCGTAGCAGGAGCCGGGTCAGTGTAGTCATCCGCAGGCACATAGATCGCCTGAATGGAAGTAACAGAACCTTTTTTAGTAGAAGTAATCCGTTCTTGCAATTGACCCATCTCAGTAGCCAGCGTAGGCTGGTAACCTACTGCTGAAGGCATACGTCCCAACAGGGCCGAAACCTCAGAACCTGCTTGAGTAAAGCGGAAAATGTTATCAATAAAGAGCAACACGTCACGGCCTTCTTGGTCACGGAAGTATTCCGCCATCGTCAGACCTGTGAGGGCTACGCGCAAACGTGCACCCGGAGGCTCGTTCATTTGTCCGAACACCATCGCTGTTTTGTTGATAACGCCGGAATCTCTCATTTCATGATACAAGTCATTTCCTTCACGTGTGCGTTCACCTACACCCGCAAATACAGAAATACCACCATGCTCCTGAGCGATATTGTTAATCAATTCTTGAATGGTTACGGTTTTACCTACACCAGCACCACCAAACAATCCGACTTTACCACCTTTGGCATAAGGAGCCAGCAAGTCGATAACTTTAATACCTGTTTCGAGCATCTCTGCTTGAGTTGTCAGTTCATCGAAAGAAGGAGCTTGACGGTGAATCGGATTTCTAGCCGTTTCACTCATATCAGCACCATTATCAATTGGCGTTCCAAGTACGTTAAATACGCGTCCAAGAGTAGCTTCACCGACAGGTACTGAAATAGGTGCTCCCAGATCTATGGCTTCAGCTCCACGAACCAGACCATCTGTGGAAGACATGGCAATACAACGCACACGGTTGTCACCTAGATGTTTTGAAGCTTCGAGCGTCAGGTCAATTTTGACTCCGCTCTCCAGCACAGTCCCAATATGAATGGCATTCAGGATTTCCGGGAGCTGTCCACGTTCGAACTCAACGTCGACAACCGGACCCATGATGCTCACTACGCGTCCTTTGTTCATCTTTTGGTTTCCCTCCTACAAGCTTGCACAGCCGCAAATCCGAACCACTCTGATTTGTTTTGCGCCCGCAATTTATCATAATAGTGTAGACATGCTATAAAACAGTCGCAACAAGCCGGATTAAGACTGAGCGCTTGCCCCTGCAACGATTTCCGTAATTTCCTGGGTAATAGCCGCTTGACGAGCACGGTTATAGGTCAAGGAAAGCTCACCAATTAACTTGGAAGCATTCTTCGTAGCAGATCCCATCGCCGTCATCTTCGCTCCCAGTTCACTAGCTTTACCATCCAGCAAAGCGCCGTAAATGAGCGTTTCCGCGTAACGCGGCAGCAATACTTCCAGCACTCCTTCTGGTGAAGGCTCATACTCATAGTTAATTGAGGATGAAGCTGTTGTTGAATCCGGTGTTGCCATTGGTAACAGACGATCAACTGTTGGAATTTGAGTCAATGCGTTGACAAAGCGGTTATAGCATAGATAAAGCTCATCAAATTCTTTAAGTTCAAAGCCTTGTACAGCCTTGCTTGCAATCGTTTTGATATCTGCAAAAGCAGGTGTATCTGACAGGTCTGTTACCGATTCAGCGATAGGGAATTCACGACGTCTGAAATAATCCCGTCCTTTTCGCCCAATGATGAAAATCACAAATTCATCCTGTGAACGGTGACGTTCAGAAATTGTCTGCGTAACCTGTCGTAAAATATTGGCGTTATAACCACCAGCCAGACCACGATCAGATGTAATGATGAGATAAGCAGTCTTTTTAACCGGACGCGTTTCCAGCATTGGATGCTTGATGTTATTCGCTCCAGAAGCAATGCTACTCACAACTTCCTTAAGCTTTTCCGAGTAAGGACGAGCCGACTCCGCTTTCTCCTGAGCTTTTCTCAGCTTGGATGCAGCGACCATTTCCATCGCTTTCGTGATCTGCTTCGTACTCTGCACACTTTTAATCTGACGTTTAATCTCGCGCATACCTTTTGCCATGATTTCACCACCTTTAAGCTCTAGCAAAGCCAAAGCTAACTTCGTAAGCAATCCCTTAGCTTGGACCAAGTCTAAGCACTTCGTAAGATTCAAATCCAGCCGGACATATGTTAAAGGGCCTGTTATTGAGGGTAAAACATGCCAAGGAAGCCAAAACCCGGAGGGCACGCTTCCTTAGGACATCTTTCATCATAAACAGGCAAATTCCAATGTATTAAACCGACGTGGCGAATGATTTTTTGAATTTCTCGATAGCCGCCTTCAAAGCCGCTTCGTTATCAGCAACCAAGTCTTTCGTGTCGCGGATAGATTGAAGCACATCCTGATGGTCAGACACCATGAAAGACAGGAAGTCTTTTTCAAAACGTTTTACATCCGCTACAGGGATATCATCAAGGAAGCCTTTTACAGCAGTATACAAGCTTACTACTTGTTGCTCTACAGCAAGCGGTTGGTTAACGCCCTGTTTCAGAATTTCCATCATGCGTGCGCCGCGATCCAGACGGGCTTTAGTGGATTTATCCAAGTCTGACCCGAATTGGGAGAACGCTTGAAGCTCACGATATTGAGCAAGATCCAGACGCAGAGAACCTGCTACCTTTTTCATTGCTTTAATCTGAGCAGAACCACCTACACGAGATACGGAAATACCTACGTTGATCGCTGGACGTTGCCCTGCATAGAACAAGTCAGCTTCCAGGAAGATCTGTCCATCCGTGATGGAAATAACGTTAGTTGGGATATATGCAGAAACGTCGGAAGCCTGTGTCTCGATGAACGGCAATGCGGTAAGTGATCCGCCGCCCAACTCATCATTCAGCTTCGCTGCACGTTCCAGCAAGCGAGAGTGAAGATAGAAAACGTCACCCGGATAAGCTTCACGACCCGGTGGACGACGCAGCAACAGGGACAGTTCCCGGTAAGCAGACGCTTGTTTAGTCAAGTCATCATAAACAACAAGGACATGCTCGCCTTTGTACATGAAATACTCACCCATGGCACAACCAGAGTAAGGAGCAATGTACAGCAATGGTGATGGTTCGGAAGCAGATGCCGTAACGACAATCGTGTATTCCAGCGCACCGTGACGACGCAATGTTTCAACAACTTGAGCTACCGTGGATTGTTTTTGACCAATAGCGACATAAATACATTTCATGCCGTTACCTTTTTGGTTCAAAATTGCATCAATTGCAATAGAAGTTTTACCTGTTTGACGGTCACCGATGATCAACTCACGTTGACCACGACCAATCGGAACCATCGCATCAATAGCTTTAATCCCCGTCTGCATAGGCTCATGTACCGATTTACGGGCCATAACACCTGGAGCCTGACTTTCAACCGGACGGAATTCTGTTGTAGCAATCGGTCCTTTACCGTCTACTGGTTGTCCCAGTGGGTTAACTACACGTCCGATCAGTGCTTCCCCTACAGGGACCTGCATGATCTGACCTGTACGTTTTACTTGACCGCCTTCACGAATGTCAGAGAATTGACCCAAAATAACAACACCGACATTGCTTTCTTCCACGTTGAGCGCCAAGCCCAATACGCCAGTGTCGAATTCAACCAATTCACCGGCCATAACTTTTTCCAGTCCGTAGACGCGGGCAATACCGTCGCCGACTTCAACAACGGTGCCGACTTCAACGACCTCGATATCATTTTTATATTGTTCAATCTGACTTTTAATCAATGAACTGATTTCCTCAGGTTTGATACTCAAGTGTGTTCACCCCTATCTTCTATACTCGTCTGTTAAAGGATTTCTCGAGACGATCCAGCTTGCCGGCCAGACTGCCGTCGTACAGTGTATCGCCGATAACCACTTTCAATCCGCCCAGCAGACTCGGGTCCACTATATTTTCCACACGGATTGTTTTATGTTCACGGGCTCCGAATTGCTCGGCTACCGCTGTTTTTTCCTGATCACTTAAAGCATAAGTCGAATACACCTTTGCATGAGCAAGTCCCAGCTTGTATTCCTGAATATCGAGGTATCCGGCAAGGAGAGATTCGAACAAATCTGCTCTACTACGCTGAATCAACAGCTTGATCGTGTTAATTAGCGAGGCAGACAACTTGCCTTCAAAACTGTTAGCTAGAACTTGAAGCTTGACCGCTTCCGTAATGTTAGGAGAATTAATGAATTTACGGATTTCAGCATCCCCCGATACAGCCTCTACAAAAGCACGTAGCTCCTGCTCGGTTTCCATAATGGTCTGTTCTTGCTCTGCCACTTCAAACAAAGCTTTCGCATACCGTTTGGCAACTACCGTATCCCGGCTCATGCTTTGCCTCCTACCTCTTTAAGGTATTGGTCGACAAGCTCTCCCTGGACTTGGTCTTCCTTGATTTCCTTTTGAATCAGCTTGGAAGCAATTTGTACCGAAGCTTTACCCACTTCGCTGCGCAGTTCGGCAACCGCCTTATTACGCTCGCTTGTGATTTCACGAACAGCTTCGTCTTTCAGGCGGACAGCTTCGTCTTTAGCCTGAACAATAATTTGCTCCGCTTGTTTGTTACCTGTTTGTTTTGACTGCTCAATAATGTCGTACGCTTCCTTACGTGCCTGCTGGAGAGCCTGCTTTTGCTCCTCAACATAAGCAGCAGCCTGTTCACGCGTCTGTGCCGCTTCATTCATTTGCTGTAATACAAGCTGACGGCGCTTCTCCATAACGGAAAAGAGAGGGCCGAATGCATAACGCGTCAGTAACCAGTACAAGATCAAAAATGCAATGATTGTGAAAACGATACTTGTCCAATTTAAACTCAATTGAAGTCACTCCTTTCCGGTGAACGTCGGTCCTAGTATTCTCTTAAGCCAAGCAACAAAGAAGGCGCGGATGGCTGTGGCCTTCCCCGCCAAACCTTGCAAGTTTCAAATTATTATGCCTTAGCGTAGAAAATAAACGCCAGAACGACCCCGATAATAGGCAAGGCTTCAACCAGACCTACACCGATAAACATTACCGTTTGCAAAGTTGATTTAGCCTCAGGCTGACGAGCGATACCTTCAACTGTTTTACTTACGATCAGACCGTTACCAATACCTGCGCCGAGCGCACCCAAACCTACTGCGATAGCTGCTGCTATTAATGCCCAAGCTCCCATTTAAAAATCCTCCTTAGAGATGTGTATTTGTGTTGTACATGTATTTGCAGTTAAGAGCGAAGCGTACTCCTGAACTTAACTAAAAACCCGAAACTAAATTTACCTAATGCTCTTCTTCATGCGTGTCAATTGCCTGTGAAATATATACGAACGTCAAAATGGTGAAGACGAACGCCTGAATACTGCCGACAAAAATACTAAACCCTTGCCAGACAACGAGTCCCAATACGGAAGCAATCCAGCCTCCTACACCAAGTGCTGTCAATTTCAGCAGAACACTGATCAAAACTTCGCCGGCAAAAATATTACCGAATAGACGCATACCATGTGTCAACAGTTTTGAGAACTGCTCAATCAAGTTAATTGGCAAAAAGAATGGAAATGGCTGAACGTAATGCTTGAAGTAAGCTTTGGTATTACGGAAGATCCCCAGGAAATGAACCAGGACAAAGATCATCAAAGCCAATCCAATGGATACCCCTGCATCTGCGGTAGGTGATTTCCACCAGCTGATGCCTACATGGGCAACTTCGCCCGGGTGAGACGCCTGTGCTTGTTCTAATGCTTCTTTGACTGGAATGATTTCATGTCCAAATACTTGGGCACTTTGCGCATTATCGAATTCGGTCACAATCCCGAACGGTAAGCCCAGCATATTCCCTACGAAAATGAACATGATCAGCGTCATCCCCAAGGAGAGGAATGGCTTCCCTTTTTTCAAATCCATCGTGCTGGTAATCAGTCCTTGAACGAATTCTACGACCCATTCCATAAAATTTTGCAGCTTGCTTGGATTGTCCACAGACAAATTGCGCGTTGCAGCAAATGCCAGTCCAAATACAATCGCACAAGTCACAATAAGCATAATAATGACGGACAAGTCAATGTTAAACCCGCCCAATTCGATAATCGGTGATTCATGCAACATGTTTTCTCACCCCTTTCTCAGTTGAGCCATCATTTTTCCTGTAGCGCGAATATGATGCCTATAATTAAAAGAAGAAATTGTCCAGTCACCAGGCTTGCCATTACAGCGATCTCATGGAAATAGGCCGGAAATTCTAGCGCCAGCACTACTGCCAAAATAGAGGTCCCTACTCGAACGCCAAAGCCAATGCCCACCTTTTTCTTCTTGCCTTCACCGGCGGCTGCACTCGCAACCTGTCGAATTTTGTAGGCCATATACAGCACATTAAGACAGCTTACTCCCGTTCCCAGAATGATTCCGTGAGCAATGTCACGATGTTGGGGCATGAAGGCGGAGACCAGGAAACACAGAGCCATAATACCAAGCGCTACGATCCATAACATTTTTTGCATACGGGTCATCTCATTCATGGTTATCCCTCAGTACCTTTCCGATCACAAGGGCAATACTTAATGCGCCTACAACCAAGCCTGCGAGAACGCTTACGCCAATCCAAATTCCGGAGCCACCAAGTTTGGCATCAATCCATTTTCCGACATAGAAACCACCCAGTGTGCATATCGCCAAATCAATGCCGATCGCGCTCACCAGTCCTATAGCCTTAAAGGCATTTCCGGTGTTATTTCGGTTGTTGTTTTGCTTGGAAGGTTTGACCACTTTTCCATGTCACCCCTGCAATTCCAGTCCATTTTACTTAAATATAAGATGCTTTGTCAATTGAGATATTTTAGTGCCCTAAAGTATAAAATCAAACGACAAAGCATCTTAAATTGCTGTATCCCTTGGTAACCGTACAGTTTAACTGTATGCTTGCCTTGTAAAGAATAATTATATCGGACGAACACCTTTTGTGAACATTGTGTGAAATTCCTCAGGACGTTCAGTTTGAACACCATAATGGTGCAAAATCGCATTGACAATTCTTACTGACGCTTGTCCATCGCCGTAAGGATTCGCTGCCTGACTCATAGATTCGTACAACGCGGAATCTGTCAAAAGTGCCTTAGTCCGATTGTACACGTTCTCTTCACTCGTACCCACCAGTTCCAAGGTGCCCGCTTCAATTCCTTCCGGTCTTTCAGTCGTATCACGCAGCACCAGAACAGGTACTCCGAACGAAGGTGCTTCTTCCTGAAGCCCACCGGAATCCGTAAGGATCAGATGTGTATGTGGATAAAAATTGTGCAGATCCACGACATCCAGCGGATCAATCAGCTTAATACGCGGATGGTTGCCTAAAATCTCAAATGCAGGTTCCTTCACTGCCGGACTTGGATGAACCGGATAAACAATAGCGATATCCTCAAACTCATCCGCAATTCGCTTAACCGCATTAAAAATCTGACGATGCGGTTCCCCTTGAGATTCCCGGCGATGTGCTGTCATAAGAATCAGGCGTTTGCCCTGAGCCCAATCCAGTACAGGGTGCTCGTAATCCTGGCGAACCGTATACTGAAATACATCAGTTACTGTATTGCCTGTAACATATATTCGCGATTCAGGCTTGTTTTCCTTCCGCAAATTTCCAGCCGATAAAGAAGTAGGCGAGAAATGCAGATCAGACAGCACGCCTGTGAGCTGACGGTTCATTTCTTCAGGATATGGAGAAAGCTTGTTCCACGTCCGCAAACCCGCTTCCACATGCCCTACTTCAATCTGCTGCATAAAGGCTGCATAGCTGGCGAGGAAAGTGGTCAGCGTATCGCCGTGAACCAACACGATATCGGGCTTGGCCTCACGCAATACAGGTTCAAGACCTTGAAGTACCCGCATCGAGATTTCATTTAGTGTCTGGCGATCCTTCATTACATCCAGATCATAGTCAGGGTGAATATTGAAAACTTCCAGAACCTGATCAAGCATCTGGCGATGTTGAGCCGTAACGCATACCACGGACTCGATATGCTCCGGGTGACGCTGAAGCTCCAAAATAAGAGGAGCCATCTTAATCGCTTCCGGACGCACACCAAAAATTGTCATCACTTTGATTTTAGACATTTTCTGTTGAACCCCTTTTCATAATAAATGTCCGCTTCACAGATCTTCCATTATTCAGAAAAACGACCTGTCATAACGTCCATAGATTTTTCCGAACCGCCAAGGGCAGTCTACTTGGTTCCGTACAAGCGGTCTCCCGCGTCGCCAAGACCCGGAATGATGTACCCATGATCATCCAGACGCTCGTCCAGTGCAGCGACATAGATGTCTACATCAGGATGCGCATCCTGCACAGCTTTGACTCCTTCAGGAGCAGCAATCAGATTCATCATTTTAATTTGAGTACAGCCTCTCTTTTTCAACACATCAATTGCCGCAATTGCCGAGCCACCCGTTGCAAGCATCGGATCAATCACGATCAATTCGCGCTCAGTTACATCTGTAGGCAGCTTCGTATAGTATTCTACGGGTTGCAGCGTCTCAGGATCGCGGAACAGTCCCACATGGCCTACCTTTGCTGCAGGCAGCAGCTTTACTACGCCATCCAGCATACCCAAGCCTGCACGCAGAATCGGAATAAGACCCAGCATACGTCCTGAAATCACTTTACCTTCTGTCTCAGCAACCGGTGTCTGCACCGTAATGCTTTCCAGCGGGATATCCCGTGTAATTTCATAAGCCATCAATGTTGCTACTTCATCCACCAGCTCGCGGAAATCCTTGGTGTTGGTCCGCACATCGCGGATAAATGTAAGTTTGTGTTGGATCAAAGGGTGATCGCAAACCACCAGTTTCGCCATAATATATTCCCTCCGGTATTATCGTCACGTTCTTTCGCGCCAGCATATCGAACTATCCTGAGTCGAAAGGATCTATGTAACCTATTTGCACAAACCAAATAAGCACAGATGCAATGCGTGCCTGTAAATCCTGTTTATTATAACATTCCCTTGATTGATTTAACACCTGCCACCGTAACCTTTTGTCAAGGGAAAGATATGACATGTAAAATACTTAATAGGACCGCTTTACGTGTGACTTTCGTCACATAAAACCACATCAAAAAGGCCCTGACGGCACTTGACCGTCAAAGCCTGCTGGCTTTAAACTTCCTGTCCATGCTATAGCCTTTGCTTCCTCATGCAGCGGTATTCTTTTATCTATACTTCAAATTGTCCCATGCTCCCTGAAATTGCTGAAGCATTTCGTCCTTCGTTATAACTCCTGCAATATAGGCTTGCATACTACTGCTTAAATCCTGATTTAGCCCTTTCGGGAAGCGTTGAAAGTTCCAACTCCATATCTTGCCTTCCCTCACATGCCGAGATATTTCTGCACCTAGAGCACCGGTCGTCTCGTCACTGGACGTGATACTTTTGAAGGCAGGAACAAACTTAAATTCCTTGGTGATATAATGCTTGCCTGTTTCTGATGTGACCAACCAATTGAGGAATTCTTTTGCCTCCCGCTTCACAGGCGAATTTTTATTGACCACCCAGTTCGAGGCCACTCCCACCGCGAGTCTACCTCCTGTGGAGGGATCATTGTCTATAGGCGCAGGCAGAATACCCAAATTCAAGTTAGGATTAATTCCATCCATTTGCGGTTGCGTCCAGTTCCCCTGGTGCATCATAGCAGCCTTACCTGTCGAAAACAGTGTCACTTGTGTATTGTAGTCCGTCGTGAGCGGATTGCGGTTCCCATACTTTATAGTCAGGTCAAGCAACTTCACCCACTGATCGAACACGGGGTTACCGGGGATGCGAGCCGTTCCTTTGTTTAAATCCTCAACATAACTTTCCGGGTTCGGCTGTCTGGCAAACGGGATATTGATAAAATGGTTCCCCAGAACCCACCATTCCGCATACCCGTTAGCAAAAGGTATAATCCCTGCCGCTTTCAGTCGCTTGGCTGCTTCCTCCAGTTCATCTATCGTCTGAGGCAGTTTGGTTATGCCCGCTTTTTTAAACAAATCCTTGTTATAAACAAATCCAAATCCTTCTAGGTTCATAGGCTGTCCATAAATTTTACCGTTAACCGTCATCGGCTTACGAGCGAAATCGTCCAGATCTTTCACCCATGGCTGATCCGACAAATCCTCCAAGTACTCCAACCACGTATCGCGATCCTGGTAGCCCTCATTTGTAAAAATGTCCGGCTGATCGCCTGATGCGAATTTAGCCTTCAACGAAGCACCATAGTCCGTACCACCACCGACAGATTGGATATCCAGCTTGATGCCAGGGTGGGTCTTTTCATATTCAGCCTTCAGCTTGTTTAACGGTTCCGATATCTCTACTTTGAATTGATAAATGTGTATCGTTTTCGTCTCACTCTGTTGAGCCTTCGTATTTCCACAACCTGCAAGTGTACATGCGAGCAGCACCATCAAGGAGATGACAAGTAACGCTGTTTTTTTCATCGACTATCCCTCCCATCAGCCTTTGACCGCACCGGCTGCAATGCCAGAAACGATGTATTTTTGCATCACCAGAAAAAACACAACAATTGGCGTGATCCCCAACACCAGTGCTGGCAGCGCCAAGTCCCATTGCTTGGTGTACTGACCAAACAACATATAGGTTGCAATCGGAATGGTGCGAAGCTCAGGATCATTCAAAATGAGTGAAGGCAACAGATAGTCATTCCAGATCCATAAGGTATTCAAGATAAGCACGGTTACGAACATAGGCAGCAGCAGTGGACAAACGATGCGAAAGAACACCCCGTACCGGGATGAACCGTCCACCCTTGCCGCCTGCTCGATCTCAATAGGTACCGTTTTAATAAAGCCATGAAATAGAAAAACGGATAAAGGCGCTCCAAAACCCAGATAACATAAGATCAGTCCCGGTATACTGTTGTTCAAGCTCAATACGTTAGACACTTCCATAAGCGGCAACATAATCGATTGAAAGGGAACTACCATCGCAGCCACAAGCAAACCGAATAGGAACCGATTAAAACGAGTGTCATGCCGAACCATCTGGTAAGCAGCCATCGAGCTGATTAGCAGCAAAAGCGCATTACTGACGATCGTGACAATCAGTGAATTCCCCAGTGCTGTGGGAAAGTTTATTTTATTCCAGGCGTTAGCATAGTTTTCAAAACGGAAGGTTGTCGGCCACGAAGCGGAATGGGCCAAAATGTCGCCAAAGGATTTAACGGAGTTTACGAGCAAAAAATAAAACGGAACCAGAAAGATTAACCCGATCACAATTAGCAATATTTCAGCAGCCCATGTGCCCAAACGATAGTTTGACGTTTTTCCCATTACATTTCGACCTCCTTTTTCTTCGTGAGACGCACCTGAATGCTGGTAATGATTGCAACGACCACAAAGAAAATCATAGCTTTGGCAGTCCCCAATCCAAGTCGATTATTTGTAAACGCTTCATTATATATGTCCAACGCTACAGACTCTGTCGACTTGAAAGGTCCCCCCTTCGTGAGAGCCAAATTCAACTCAAATACTTTAAAGGACCAGGATATCGCCAAGAACAAGCAGACGGTCACCGCTGGCATAATAAGTGGCACTACGATATGACGCAAAATCTGTCTTCGGCTTGCACCGTCGATTTGGGCCGATTCAATAAGGGCATGCGGGACATTATTTAACGAGGATATGTAAATAACCATAAGATAACCTGCATATTGCCACACAAACACAATGACAGTTCCCCAAAAAGCAGTTGGCCCATCACCCAGCCACGGCAGTTTAAAAAAAGAAAGCCCTGTTGCCTCACCTACTGCAGAAAAGCCGCGTACAAATATAAATTGCCAGATAAAGCCGAGCAGCAAGCCGCCAATCATATTGGGCATAAAAAATACAGTTCGCAGTGCATTACGGGTACGCAACGGTTTGGTAAGTGCATAGGCTAGGAAAAAGCCAATCAGGTTTGTCAGAATGACACCACATACGGTAAACCGGACCGTAAACCAGAATGCATTACGGAAATCTGGATCATCCCTAAAAATATGAACGTAATTCCCTAGCCCGAGCCATCGAATATTTTCAGATACTCCATCCCAGTTCGTCATGGAATAATACAACCCCAGCAGGAACGGAATGACCATAATCAAGACGAAAAACAACGCCATCGGTCCTACAAATACGATTTGCTGCAATAATTGCGCGGATTTTCTTTGACTCAATGCAATCACTCCTTTGTCGTAGATCATGAAGAATAGCGCGCGCATAAACCCTTACTGTAATCGCTTATTACCCAAAAATGTAAGTTTCGAGTCGTTCGGAAGCAAAAAAAGACTGTTCTCCTCCGGCTTACGGAAGGAAAACAGCCTATAACATAAAGATTATGAATGTCGATGAATTAGTATTGAGTTCCTGGATAAATCGGGAACTTGTCTGTCAACTCGCCAACCGCTTGGCTTGCTTTGGACAATACAGTATCATCTTTCGGGTTTTTGAGGGTTTCGGCAATGATTTTACCGATTTTGACCATAGCCTCTTCATCCATACCACGAGATGTTGCAGCAGGTGTACCAATACGAATTCCGCTTGTTACGAATGGGCTGGTCGGGTCAAAAGGAATTGCGTTTTTATTGACCGTGATGCCCACGGAATCCAATACATGCTCCGCTTCTTTACCTGTGATATTCAAATTGCGCGTATCCAACAGCATCAGATGGTTATCCGTACCACCGGATACAATGTTAATCCCCTCAGCCAGCAGTGTTTCAGCCAGCACCTGTGCGTTGCGAACTACGTTTTGCGCATAGGTTTTGAACGATGGCTGGAGCGCTTCACCCAAAGCAACCGCTTTGGACGCGATCACATGCATCAGTGGCCCCCCTTGAGTACCAGGGAAAATAGCTTTATCAATCGCTTGCGCCCATGCTTTGCGAGTCAGAATCAGACCCCCACGCGGACCACGCAGCGTTTTGTGTGTCGTTGTTGTTACAAATTGGGCATGCGGAACTGGACTCGGGTGAATTCCCGCTGCCACGAGACCTGCGATATGTGCCATATCCACCATGAACAGAGCACCTACATCATTGGCAATGGAAGCAAAAGCTTCAAAATCTATAGTACGCGGATATGCACTCGCGCCAGCTACAATCAGACGAGGGCGGTGCTTAAAGGCTGCCTTGCGCACTTCATCGTAGTCGATGCGGAAGTTGTCTTCGCGTACACCGTAAGCAGCAAAGTTATACAACAAGCCGGAAGCGTTAACCGGACTTCCGTGTGTTAAATGGCCACCATGCGCCAGATTCATACCCAGTACAGTATCTCCAGGTTTGAGAGCTGCCAGATACACCGCCATGTTGGCTTGTGCTCCAGAGTGAGGCTGCACGTTAGCATGCTCGGCGCCGAACAGTTCTTTTGCGCGGTCACGTGCGATGTCTTCAACGATATCTACATGCTCACAGCCACCATAGTAGCGTTTATTTGGATAACCTTCAGCATATTTATTCGTCAGCACGGAGCCCATCGCTTCCATTACTGCTTCACTGACAATGTTCTCGGATGCGATTAGCTCGATATTGTGGCGTTGTCGTTTCAGTTCAAGTCCCATTGCTTCCATCACTGCTGGGTCACTTTTACGCAGGTGTTCCATCATGATTGATTACTCCCTCTCCATAGTCAATTGTTGGGTATACAAGCAAACGCCTGCTCCTCTGTTGGGTACCTCATCATCAATGCAAAAAAGATTAGTACAAACATGCCGCCATGCCAAATGCTAATCGCAGTTTCCACCGACTTCTTGCTCCAGACTATACACTGCCCGTTGTCCACCAATAAGTGGAGGACGGGTGAACGCCGCTGTCACACGTGCTTCGCCAATCCAGCGAAAACTTGGGCGAAATGGAACAGCAATGGGTCGCAGATGCATGCCAATCAGCGTTTCGCCGATATCTATCCCGGCATGAGCCTGCACGTTCGCCGCCAAACACGCGTCACTCATAGAACGATAGGCGACGGTGCCCATAGAGCCTCCTGCTGTACGAACAGGAACAGCTGCAACCTCCATCAGTCCCAGTCGCTCCAGCACAGCACGTTCAACGACCAGCGCTCGGTTCAAATGCTCACAGCATTGAAACGCCACATCAAAGCCATACTCCCTGCGAACGGACTCTACTCCAGACAACAGTTGCTGAGCCACATCGAGCGCTCCCGCCGTACCAATCCGACTTCCAGCCACTTCACTTGTGCTAGCGCCAATAACTAGCAGGCGGCCAGCCTTGAGACTGGCTGCTTCTGCGATTTCCCGCACGACAGAAGTGGTCTGTGCTTCCAGCGAAATCTCATGATCCAATTGTCCCACCATTGGAACCTCCTTTGGTTGAACAGCCTCTCAGAGACTAGGCACGGTCTCATGCCCCAAGTTCAACACACTCTCTCCTGATCACAATCTGACTATATTATAGCCGATGTTTCAGATTTCGAGCAGAAAAAATGGAAGAACCTTTAAAGGAATCAACTCTCAGCTAAAAATCTGGCATAACTTGTATATGAAAAAAAGAGCAGTCCACACCTATGTGGAATTGCTCTTTTGCCCAGGCGACCGGCCGTATATCCGATGCTCCATCGTGGTTAATCCCACTTTTGTCGCCAGTTACATCGGATTCTCATTTTTCCACCTTATCTTAACGGATTAACCGCCGAAAATCAACAGATTCCGTACAAAACAGATGAGTAATACCAATTTTATTCGGAAGAAGCCTTTAGCTTGTCCAGCAGCTTATGCAGCGCCGTACGGATTTCCGCAGCTGTGACATCGTAGTCCTCTCGCGAACCGCCAAACGGATCTGAAATATCAAAGCCCGGAATCCGTTGGTGTAATTCAATCATTCGTTCACGCTCTTGTGCCGATAGCTCTTGTCCGAGTGAAGCCATCAACTGCTGTGAAGCATATAAACCATCCAACTCCTGTACATCATTCAACACCGCATCCCGGTTCTCCACATATTCCTTAAGCGTAAATACTTTTCCCGCCGTTTGGGGAAAGCGCTGAATTACGTGCTGTTTATGTCCTTGCGTCAAGGTTAAGATCAGATGCGCCCACCCGGCAAGCCCGTCGCTCAAAGGGGTTGAAGTGATCTGATCGGATATACCGTGATCACGTAGAACCTCCTCTGCATGTCGGGATATCGGCGTGCCTTCCATCGCGGCTACTCCCGCAGAACGCACTTCCAGTTCTAGCCCATGCTCAGCAGCCAACTTACGTAGCATCCCTTCAGCCATTGGACTGCGACAGGTATTCCCTGTGCATACGAATAAGATATTCTTCAACGTTTTCACCCCCCGTATGTTAAAAATATATAAAAACAGAGGATTACTATAATCCTAATTCTTTAGTATAATCCTGCATTTATTTTACACTGTCTACGCTAAAATCAAAACATAAACATAAAGCCGAATGCCAACAAAATGGCACCACCCACCGCTTCTCCATAATCCCCCAGATTGCGGCTGACCTTGCGACCCAATAGCAGGCCCAACATCGCCATTGCTCCCCCGCAAAAACCAAACGCCAGAACGGACAGCACCAGATCACTCTGGAACATACCCAGTGACACTCCTACAGAAAATGAGTCAACGCTCACCCCAAGTGCAAACAGCAAAAGGCCTAAAGGCGAACGATGATCCAAAACCTGTACGCCGTCCCCTTTAAAGGAATTATACACCATATGCCCGCCCAAAAGGATGAGTAGACCCCCTGCGAAGTAGGCCGTCACATGACCTAATAAAGAACTCATATAATGGCCTGTGAACATTCCCAGCAATGGCATCAGAATGTGAAAAAAACCAATAACAGTACTGATGCGCAGCACGTCTCGCAGGCGTATCCCCTTCATGCCGATCCCTACACCCAGCGATAACGCATCCATTCCTAGCGCTACCGCCATGATTAGAATCGTTACAACCTGCCCGGCATGGGCAGAGGCTGCCAGCATACTCCATCCCTCCATTATCCGTCTGTTCTTGTACACGTTATGCGGACAAGGGGCAAATCAGTACAAGCATACACTGAAAGTACCCAATACCGAGACGAGGAGGGAGGAAAATTTAATATAAGAGGCTCTGATTCGACAGAAGCTACAAGCGGACGATTCGGTGACCTGCCGCTTTAAGCAGGCGGTTCATGACGGCGTCTCCCAATCCTTTCGGCGGACAGGATTCCGCCAAAATGTAGGTGACGCCGTCCTCGTCGCAGCGGCGCAGCACGCCGTACAGGCGCTGCGCTGCCTCATGGAGCGCGTCCAGCTTGCCTAGCGTGTAGACGCGTTCTCCGGCGTAGCCGGCGGCATGCTCGTCGAACGCGAGCACTGCCGTGCGCTCCCCGCGCGCGGAAGCCTCCGCCAGCGCGGCGCGAATCCAGCCCGTCACCTCAACGGACGACGGGCCTTGTACCACGCTCAAGCGGCCTCGCGGCGCGTAGTGCGTGTACTTCATGCCCGGCGAGCGCGGCGCGGGGCTGTCTGCGTCTTCCCCGGGCGTAACAGTCAACGCCGGGTCCAGCACGACGGCGCGAGCAACCGCAGCGAGCTGCTCAGCCGTCACGCCGCCGGGGCGCAGGATGGTGACGGTTCCGTCGTCACCCGCCTGCACCACCGTGGACTCCAGCCCCACCCCCGTGGGACCTCCGTCCAAAATGCCGCCGATGCGGCCCTCCAGATCCTCTCGCACATGCTGTGCAAGGGTGGGACTGGGTCTTCCCGACCGGTTGGCGCTTGGCGCAGCCAGTGGACAACCCGCTTCAGCGATCAAACGAAGCGCTATCGGATGATCCGGCATGCGCACACCGACTGTATCCAACCCGGCTGTCACACGTGATGACAGTGCCTGCGGCACTACTGGCAATACGAGAGTCAGCGGTCCCGGCCAGAACATATTCATCAGCGCTCGGGCCGTATCGTTTATTACTGCTACCAACCCCTCTAATTGATCAGCATCAGAAATATGTACAATGAGCGGGTTATCGGAGGGACGTCCTTTGGCAGCGAATACCGCCTCCACCGCTTTTGTACTACGAGCATCGGCCCCCAGGCCGTACACAGTCTCCGTAGGAAAAGCTACCGTCTCTCCAGCTTGGAGGAGTACGCCGGCCTCCTGTATGCCCTTTTCCGCCGCGAGCCGAGTCTGTTCAGCCCAAACTTCGTCAGAAACATCCCCGTCAATGTTGCTCACAGGAACCAAACATCTTACATCCCACCATTGGGTATGGGAAGACTTCAATGCCTGCTTCAGCTCGCAATTTTCCTGTTCGTCCAGCTTTTGCTCAGGTTTTTCCTTTTGCACAAAATCTCCGCGCAAGTCTTGCAATTGATTCGATTTATCGCTCATATCAGATCATCCCATATCTTATTGTCATATACAGGCCAGTGATTTTGCTTGATCCCATAAGGCTACTTTGAAAGATCAGTTTATTTGGCTCTGCCATGTGTATATCTATCGTAAGCTCCATTATAGCATATGGGGAAACTTATACTCCTCAACGTTTAGGCAAACAAGCCACTCACCCAGCTACACAGTCCCGCAAGTGCATCCCACAGAAAAAAACGTACTTCCGGCTCCTTGTCAGCGACATTCGTCCGACTTTCTCCGTGATCCGTTTTTGCTGATACAGTTTGTGCCGCTGCTTCCCCACTGCCTGCATCAATAAAGCACAGCGGAGGAAACAGCACGCACCACCAATTTTGACCTTTTCCTTGCCCCAGCGTAACTCGAAGCGCTTCATAATTCCCTGCCGGGTAGACCAGACCACCGTACATTTTCGTTGGGAAAGGTACGCTCGCCAGTTCCACCTGATGATCATATGCAATGCCGCGACGAGCCAGTTCTGTACCTACCAAACGGTCAATTTCAGGTAAATGAGCATCAATCAATGATCTAGCTTGATCTAAGCTTTGCGGGTTTTCCAGCTCACCTACCCATGCATTCATCTGCTGCACAATAGCGTCCCGTATTTCGCGTTTAACCAGCTGATCCTCCGGACGATCCGAGTTGGCCAAAATACGCAGTCGAATGGAGTCATGCGGAATCACATTCAGCTCTGTTGTAGCTACTCCTGATGCTAAGGTTCCTCTCGTTCCAGTGGTCATAGCAGCATCCGTCTTTTGACCTTCCCAAGACATCATTAATATCGAAATACAAAATAGTATCATTGCAGCTTGCTTGATCCAACTTCTCATCTTCGTCCCCCCAAACCCAAACTCTATCATGTCTATCAGTCTGTCCGGTTTGGGAGAGTCTAAACCTATGAATCTTGTAAAAGATTCAGGAACACTTTACAGATTTTCTTCAATACACCCTCAAATCATGCTACACCAAGCTTCTGACCCTCACCGAGGAATATGAAAAAGCCCAGATTTCACAATCTGGACTCTCTCGTTGCACCGTTTTAACTCACACAAATACCAATCAGTTTCAAGCCAAATCCACCTGCACTAGGCTTTTTTCGCCTTCGTCAAGCTTACTCTGGAAGGCTGCGGCAGATCGTCCTCCAGTTCTTGGCCGTGCACCTTAATACTCATAACCAAGCCGATACTAGCCATGTTAATAAGCAACGAGGTACCACCATAACTTATGAACGGGAGCGTAATCCCCGTAAGCGGCATAATGCCCAGAAACGCACCAATATTCTCAAAAATCTGGTACAGCAACATGGACACAATCCCGACAATAATATACGGTCCGGCGCGATCCCGGCATTCCAGCGAAATCAGGATCATTCGGTGAATCAAAATAAAATATAACAATAGCAGCACTGAAGAGCCTACAAAGCCAAATTCCTCCGCTACGACCACAAAAATAGAATCCGCGTACGTATAAGGAACACGCCCGGACTGTACCGAGGTTCCTTGCAAAAAGCCCTTGCCCATCATCCCGCCAGAGGCTATCGCCAGCTTGGCATTTTTGGTATGATAAGACGCCTTCGCGGTTGCCTCTTCCGGTACCAACCAAGGGTCCAAACGCTCAACCCAGTGACTACGGCCAATCCCCTTCATAAAGGAATCAATCTCATCGTGAAACGAAATATAAGCCTTGATCCCGCCGCCAACAGCGACTGCAAATACGATGAATCCGATTAACGCATGGGATGCCTTCACATTACCAATCCATAGCATACCAATGACGATGACAATGTAACCGAGCGCATTACCCAAGTCATTTTGTGCCATAACCATGGCAAACGGGACAAAGCTCACCAGAGCGACTGGAAGAACATCCTGAATAAAATACAGCTTGCTCTTGCGCTTTTTGATCAGCATATAAGTCAGAAAAATGATAAGGACCAGCTTGAATACTTCAGCAGGCTGAAGATTCAAGCCACCAATTTTCAAAAAGCCCTGAGAGTTGTTAACCGTCCCGCCAAAAAATCCGAGACCCAACAGGAATATTCCGCCCCCATATACGTACAGGGCTTTTTTAATGAATATCCGAAAATCGACTATCGCTAAACCCAAGATCGCCACAAAACCCAATATATAATACCCGATCATCTTTTGATAGTCATTGCCGTGCTCTGCCAAGTTCGTAGGGCCCCTACCTGCGCTGTATACCGTTATGATACTAATCGCCATGAGCAAAACCAGAATAAAGATAACCGGACCGTCAATTTTTTTCAATTTCTGAAGCATGATTTCCCCCTGAGCCGTTTCTCGGTCATACCCCTCTTATTCTAAAGGAAAGACTCGCAAAAAGAAAATGCAGCACTACTCCGAGACGCCTAGGACATGTCGTTCGATCCCAGCAAGGTCAGGAACGATTATAATGTTCTTCCAATGACCTGCCTGTTCCAACAGGCCAGCCACGTCTCTGGCCTGTCCCATCCCCAATTCAAACCCGATTAGCCGGGGCGGAGCCTGAAGGAGTCCGAGCTGCTCCAGCATTGCCCGATACGGGCCGAGCCCGTCAGGACCACCATCCAACGCCATCCGCGGCTCATGATCGCGTACCTCTGGCTGTAAGCCAGCGATGTCAGCAGCCGGGATGTACGGCGGGTTGGACACGAGAATGTCCACCGCCGTTCCCGCGAACGGCGCCAGTAGATCGCCCTCGCGGAATTCTACGGCTGCGCCGTTCGCAGCAGCGTTATGAGCCGCTACTTTTAACGCAGCGGCGGAAATATCCCCCGCCGCCACGCGCCAGCTCGGTCGCTCAGCCGCCAGCGTCACGGCAATCGCACCGCTGCCCGCGCCGATGTCGAGCGCCTGCAGAGCGCCGCTTGGCCACAGCCGATCGCCGTGCTGGAGTATCGCCTCGACGAGCAGTTCTGTCTCGGGGCGCGGAATCAGCACCGACGGCGAAACCGCGAACGGGCGGCCATAAAATTCCTGCCGTCCGATAATATACTGCGCCGGTTCACCCGCAGCTTTGCGGGCTATGATCCGTTCCCACGCCTCCTTGGCGGAGGAAGGGAACGGATCACCCAGTGCGGCGTAAAACGCCGTACCTTCCAACCCCAGCACATGCTCCAGCAGCAAACGGGCATTGTGCTGCGGCTCCAGAACGCCACAGCTTCCTAAAAAAGAAGAAGCCTCAACTAAGGCTTCTCTGACACTCATGTTCCGTTCCGGCGACATCCGATACACACAATCGCGTTCGTTCCCCAAAACTTAAACCTCTTGTTCCATCAAATCAGCCTGCTCTGCAATCGTGAGCGCCGATACGATTTCTTCGATCTCTCCGTTCATCACCTGGTCCAGCTTATGCATAGTTAGGCCAATACGATGATCCGTTACACGGCTTTGCGGGAAATTGTAGGTACGTATACGCTCACTGCGGTCTCCGGTACCTACTTTGCTCTTACGCTCGCCTGCATATTTGGCTTCCTCTTCCTGACGCAGCATATCCGAAATACGGGCACGCAAAACTTGCAGTGCCTTCTCCTTATTGGAGTTCTGGGATTTTCCGTCCTGACAGGTTGCCATAATACCTGTTGGCATATGCGTTACACGCACCGCCGACTTGGTCGTATTAACGGACTGCCCGCCCGCACCGCTGGAACAGAACGTATCCACGCGAATATCCTTGTCGGAGATTTCAATATCCACTTCTTCTGCTTCAGGCATAACGGATACTGTAGATGTCGACGTATGAATACGTCCACCTGATTCCGTCGTCGGAATCCGCTGTACGCGGTGTGCGCCGCTTTCGAATTTCATTTTGCTGTATGCACCACGGCCGTTAATCATGAAAATAACCTCTTTAAAGCCCCCGAGATCATTCATGTTCGCATCCATCAGCTCTACACGCCAGCCTTGGGTATCGGCATAACGAGTATACATCCGATACAAGTCAGCTGCGAACAGTGCCGCTTCGTCGCCACCTGCTGCACCACGAATCTCAATAATAACGTTCTTATCATCATTCGGGTCCTTCGGCAACAGCAAAATACGGATTTTTTCATCCAGCTCCCGCTTACGAACACTCAGTTCTTCAATCTCCATTTTGACCATTTCACGCATCTCGTCGTCCAGCTTTTCACCCTGCATGGTTTTTGCAGCTTCCAGCTCTTCAACAACATTTTTATATTCGGTATATGCTTCATAAGCAGGCTGTAAATCAGACTGTTCTTTGGAATAATCTCTAAGTTTTTTGCTATCGTTCGCTACATCCGGATCGCAGAGCAGTTCGCTCAGTTTATCGTAGCGGTCCGCCAATGATTGCAATCGGTCCAACAAGCGATTCACCTCTTCAGTTAAATTAATATGAAACCAGCTTCAATTTCACTGGCTACAGCTCTTTATTATACCAACTAATTCATGAATTAGCTACAAGAAATACTGACTAATTTAGGATTTTGCAAAAATCCACACAACAGCAATACAATAAAAAAGTCGCCGCCCTAATATAGGCAGCGACCACGTAATCTAGCACCTTTCAGAACACACATACATTAAGTCATCGTCTTTTATATATCCGAATCAGGTATTGTATTCTGGAAATTATATATTAAACATTAAAACGGAAATGCATAACGTCTCCGTCCTGCACTACATATTCCTTACCTTCCAGACGAAGCTGACCACGTTCCTTAGCCCCGTTCATCGAACCAGCAGCGACCAAATCGTTGTAGGATACAACCTCGGCACGAATAAATCCGCGTTCAAAATCCGTATGAATTACGCCCGCAGCACCCGGTGCTTTCGTTCCTTTGTGAATCGTCCAAGCGCGTACTTCCTGCACACCTGCTGTGAAATACGTATACAGGCCCAGCAAGCGATAAGCTGCTTTAATCAGACGGTTCAATCCAGATTCAGCTAATCCCAGCTCCTCGAGGAACATCGCTTTGTCTTCGCCTTCCAGTTCAGCGATTTCAGATTCTACCTTGGCGCTGATCGGCACCACTTCTGCATTTTCCGCCACGGCAAAATCGCGTACCTTTTGCACATATGGATTGCTGTCCGCTTCCGTTACGCCATCTTCGCTAACATTAGCTGCGTAGAGTACAGGCTTCATCGTAAGCAAATGAAGATCGCGTACAATCAACCGTTCTTCATCCGACAATTCTAAGCTACGCGCCGGTTTATCAGCATACAGCGATTCCTTGATCCGCTCCAACACTTCTACCTCTTGGGTGTACTGCTTGTTGCCACCCTTCATGTTTTTGCGGGAACGTTCAATACGCTTGTCTACACTTTCGATATCCGCCAGAATCAGTTCCAAATTAATGGTCTGAATGTCGCTGATCGGGTCAATTTTGCCGTCCACATGGGTAATGTTCTCATCTTCAAAGCAACGTACCACATGTACAATCGCATCCACTTCACGAATATGAGCCAGAAATTTGTTACCCAGACCCTCGCCCTTGCTCGCACCGCGCACAAGTCCTGCAATATCAACAAATTCAAATGCCGTTGGTACCGTTTTATTCGGCACAACCAGTTCGGTCAGCTTATCCAGCCGCTCGTCTGGTACTTCAACGACGCCTACATTGGGGTCAATCGTACAAAATGGATAGTTTGCGGATTCCGCACCCGCCTGCGTTATTGCGTTAAAAAGTGTTGATTTGCCCACGTTCGGCAAGCCCACAATCCCCGCTTTTAAAGCCATAATCAGAACAACTCCCGTTTATATAAAATATGCGTTATGCCATCCGTTAGTTTACCAACCCACATTATATATGAGAACCTATACACGCGGCAAGCATACGGTTATGAAATTCAGGATATTGCTATATCCCTATTTAGATTTCTTTGCTCATCTGGATATCCGTAATCCGATAGCCCGACTTGCGATATACATGCAAAGCTCGCTCATTATGCCCAAATACATGCAAACCGATGCGGACAGCTCCCAGCCTGCGAGCCTCCTGTTCCAAAGCCTCCATCGCCATCGTACCTAGACCCCTCCCCTGGTATGAATCGTATACAAGAATATCCAGTAGAAAAGCTTCTTTTCCTTGCACGCCGTCCGTAATATTGAACCAGATGTAGCCAACTTCCTCCTGACTCTGCCCCCCGGCATCGGAAAACATCAACATATACAGGTGAGCATGAGGTGTGTCTAGTCTCTGTGGCAGGTATCGAGCAAAACTTTCTGCCGCACGTTCTGGTGCTTCTTCTACCGTCCATGTACCTGCTTGGATTTTCTCATCCGCATAGTCGGCAAGCGAGCGTTGTTCAAATCGATCATATTGCTCTGCATTCATCGGAACCATTGTAATAAGTCCACTCATCCGTTTACCTTCTTTCTTAGTCGAGTCGTATCTTTGAGCCCTTCTATTCCATCTACCCCAATACCAAACATGACCGTGCGGAGTTCCAGTTCGACCTGCTCCAAACGTGCCTCCAGCGCTTCACTAGAGGCAACCGCAGAACCGAGCAAAGAACGCCCAAAGCCTGCCATGTCAGCCCCCAGAGCGAGCGCCTTAGCTGCATCGACACCGTCTCTCAGTCCACCGCTACCGATCAGAGCACCATGTGGCTGAGCAGCTCTAACTTCCACGATACAATCAGAGGTCGAATTGCCCCAATCCGCAAACGCCTCCGCCGCCGCGCGACGCACAGGATCAGGATTACGAAATTTCTCCACTTGGCTCCAGCTTGTCCCACCTGCGCCAGCGACATCAATAAAGGCAACACCCGTATCATACAGTCTCGATGCCGTCTCACCATCTATGCCCCAACCTACTTCCTTCACTCCTACAGGCACTGAAAGCTGACGACACAACTCCTCAATGCGCTTAAGCAGGCCGCTAAAATCCAAATTCCCTTCGGGTTGAAAAATCTCCTGCAATCCGTTCAAATGCAGCACCAACATATCTGCTCCGGCAATTTCCACTGCACGGCGACAATCGTCCACGCCAAATCCGTAGTTCAGCTGCACCGCACCCAGATTGGCAAGGATCGGGATACTGGGTGCCAGACGGCGAACCGCAAAGGTTGAAGCCAATTCTCCCCTTTCCACAGCAGCCCGTACCGAACCGACGCCCAATGCCCAGCCGCGTCTCTCCGCTGTCTCTGCTAATCGCTCATTAATCGCTCCTGTCTCGGCGCTGCCGCCTGTCATCGAGCTAATAAGCAGCGGTGTTCGTACAGCCTGCCCTAAAAAAGTAGTATCCAGACGAACCTCGTCAAAATGCAACTCCGGCAAAGCGCAGTGCTTAAAGGCATATCGCTCCAGCCCGCTGGTGATGCCTTGTCCGGCCACATCTTCTTGCAAACAAAGGCGGACGTGCTCAATCTTCCGTTCGCCTGTCCGCGCGGCAGGCAACAAAGAGCCGGATCTGTTAAAACCGTCAGATGCTCCTTTTCTATTCTCTGTACTACTCATCTATGTCCCACCTCATCCAAAGTAACTCTGTTTATTGCATCAAGTTCAAGAAGCACAAATAAGACCGTTCCCGAACACGGTAACCGATCTATTTATCGTCGCTTATATCAATATCGTAGCCCTTAAAGTGGCTATTTTAAGATACTTTCATTGTATCATGGATGGAAAAATATATACACGATCGTGAACATTTTTCCTTACCCATAGGCATGTTCAAAATTCGCAATAAACCAGTTATTTCGGAAACTCTACAGAAAAGCTGCTCCTAATGGAGCTGCCGCTTTTCTGCAAAATGCCTACTCGAAAGGACGATCCCTATCCCAGCAAGATAAAGGTCATTACAATCTCCTTCATCCCTTCATCGAATCAGGTACAGATGAAATGCTTTCCGCTTGCTCCTTCGTACGCCCATGTCCAAATTTGAATACCAGAATACCACCGATAATGACCAATACTCCGATCAACTTGTTAAAGGTAAACGGAATCTTTTCTAATCCCAGCCATCCTAACGAATCCCACAACAGGGCCGTACCTAGTTGCGCCGTCAGTACAATGGAGATCGCATAGGTCGGGCCAAGTCGCTTCATTCCTTGCACCAGACAGAACACAACACCGACACCAATCATGCCACTGAACCAGTACCACGGCTGCATATGCTGTAAAGTAAATGTATTTTTCCCTTCAAAAATAAGACTTCCGAGTAAGGAAGCCACGAACCCTGTTCCCAGCACCAATGTTGTTGTAGCCCACGATCCTGTCCGTTCATTCACCTTATTATTGAATATCGTTTGCAGACTGACCAAGGCACCTGCGATAATCGCCAATACAATTCCTAATAACATATGTTAACTCTCCCTTGATGATCCTTGATATTCTTCTGCTTTTATAAATGCCCATATTACAATGATTCATAAATATTATGTCCTGCCAGTTCACTCAAACCTTTTCTGTCCCGAATGACAATGTAGCCTTTTGTCCGTTCAACCCATCCATCTTCAATCATTTTGCGAATGACACGGTTGAGATGTCTATAGCTGGTTCCGATCAAATTCGCCACATCTACCAGACTGGATGCACGTAATTCCTCATGAAAAGCCGTATTCGATTCGTCAAAAGAAACCGATAGCAGGTAGCTCGCCAGCCTGACTTCCACCGGATACATGAGATTGAAACTGGAAAAGTCGGAGTCCAGGCAAAACTTTCGCGTGACAATATCCAATAGAAATTGCAGTAAAGGAGCATAGTCTCTGCCGTATTTGTTCATCCATTGGTGGTGAATACCGATCACATAGATCGGAGACACTGCCTCTACTGTGTTGATAACGTGACTACTCCGAATATATTCAACATCTCCTATGACCTCGATCGGTGTTTTGAAGCAAAGGATCAGGGTTTTCCCTTCTGTAGAACTGGTATAAATCTTGACCTTGCCCTGCACCAGTAAATATAGATGCTCGATGGGGTCCCCCTGTGAACAGAGCTTTTCCCCTTGCTCCAAACGATGCAACGACAAATAAGGATGTAGTGGCTCGTAGAGTATGGATTCCAACTCATGCAGCTGCAAAAAATACTTTAGCTGCTCTTGATCCTGAATTTCTCTCATTCCTAAGCTCACCTTCAATTTCTACATTCTAAGCTTTCTTTACAAGTTAAATTTCTATTTTAAAGTTTCAGAATAATTACACCCGCAATCATCATACCAATACCTATAAATTGTGGCAGCTTCATCTTTTGCTTCACTATACCGAACCATCCCTTGATATCTACCAGGAAGGTTAAACACAACTGCGCAATCAACAACGCCGAGATCGTGAACGTAACCCCAATATGTTGGATTGCCGTGACTTCACTAAATATAATAATAGCTGCAAAGGCACCGCCCCAAAGATACATTGGCTTTACCTGTTTCATTTCAGCTACATTTCCATCCCTTGTAAACATCCAGACGAATGCTGCCAAAATAAAGCCTATTAGCTGAGTAACAGTGGCCGCCTGCCATGTACCGATATCCTGACTAATCCGTGTATTCGCTACCCCCTGTAGCGTAATACACGCTCCTCCCAGAAAAGCAAACAAGATTCCTCTCATAAATCGTTATTCTCCCCATGTAAATGACTTTTCTATATATTAAAGTATAGGGCAGACTGTCTATAAAGGACATATGTCCTCAATGAATAGTAAAACATCCTCCATTTCATTCCATTCAGTATCCGCGTCAATCCTGCACACTTGCGTTAATAACTTGACAGTATCCCATCATAAAACTGCATGTTCCGGCACGATAAAATGGAATGCAGCATTCAATTGAGGAGTTGATCGTCATATGATTACACGTGATCCGCTGCATTCTGTGCCGGAATATCAAAGAAGAACCGAGAAAAAGAGTCGGGCTTTTAAAATCGCTATTCTGGTACTTATTCTCTGGCTGATTACCGTCATGCTGTATCAGACCCATAAACCATTGCCGCCATTCGTCTCCTATGAAAGTCAGGAATATTCAACCCATGAGGTAAACTTCTGGACGGATTTGACCTATCCCACCGGGGATGGAAGCACTGCACAGCATGAAGGACAAATTTTGAATCGTATGCTCGGGATCATTGATGAAGCCCAACAATTTATTGTCATCGACCTGTTTCTGTTCAATGACTATAAGCATAAAGGTCAACGCTTCCCCCAAGTCAGCGCACAAATGGCCGATCATCTTATTGCCAAAAAGAAAGCTCATCCGGATATGCCTATCTTTTTCATTACAGATGAAGTCAATACCAACTACAATTCTGCCCCCAATCCTTTGTTGGAGAATATGAAGCGAGCAGGGATTCAAGTCGTGCAGACCGATGTAGACCCGTTGCGGGACTCCACACCCATCTATTCGGCGGTGTGGCGTACCTTTTTCCAATGGTTCGGGCAGCAGGGCACAGGCTGGATTCCCAACCTGATGGCCAGTAACGGACCTGATGTTACGGCCCGCTCCTATCTTAAGCTGTTAAACGTCAAGGCCAATCACCGAAAATTGGTTGCCAACGAACAGACAGCGCTCATTTCTACAGGCAACGTGCACGACGCGAGCGCTTATCACTCCAATGTAGCGCTGGAGGTGAAGGGGCCTATCATCGGAGACATTTTACAAACGGAGCAGGCGGTGTTGGACTTTTCGGGCGGTGGGCAGCTTCCTGCCTATACACCACAGGCCGAACCCAAAGTTCCATCGAGTAAGGACAGCTATCGGATCAAATATCTAACTGAGGGCAAGGTGTACACCTCGGTTCTGGATGGCATCGGGCAGACGAAGAAAGGTGACAGCATTCATATGGGCATGTTTTATTTGGCTGACCGCAAAGTATTGAATAGCCTGCTGGATGCCTCTGCGCGCGGTGTAAACATCCAATTGCTGCTGGACCCCAATGAAAACGCGTTTGGTCAGGAAAAAATCGGCATCCCCAATCGTCCGGTTGCCCAGGAGTTGTCCGATAAATCGGGCGGGAACATTCAAATTCGCTGGTATCATACTACTCATGAGCAGTTCCATACCAAACTGATTTATATCGCCAAGGCGCAAGGAGAGCATATCATTTGGGGTGGCTCTACCAATCTGACCCCCCGTAATCTGGATGATTTGAATCTGGAAAATGAATTGTGGGTGGCCGCTCCGGCGGACAGCAAGCTGACCCGACAGGTTGCGGCCTATTTTGATAAGCTATGGAATAATCAGGGGGCTGAATACAGTTTGGATCTAGCAGCTTACGAGGATCATTCAACATTTTGGAAAGATATTATATACCGTCTACAGGATATTTTAGGCTTTACTACATTTTAACTACGGGATACTGCTGCAGCGAATTCGTTTATGCTTACAGCAGCGGTGAAAGCAGCCGCGCGAGCGATTCCATCAAACGTTTGAACAGACGTTTTTTCATGAATTCTTCGCGTACGATCAGACTGGCAGAGTGCAAATCTCGTTCGTAGTCTGTTACCATCTGCTGCACACTGTGCGTTTGAATTAACAGAGCGTTAACTTCAAAATTCAAATGAAAGCTACGCATATCCATATTGGCTGTCCCGATGGTCGCAACTTCCCCGTCAATGATGAGGAGCTTGGAGTGGAGGAACCCTTTTTCATATTCATATACCTTGACTCCAACCTCCAATAACGACTGGAAGTACGAATGAGACGCGAGAAACGGTAGCCATTTATCCGGTTTTGCGGGAAACAGAATACGCACGTCCAACCCGGACAGGGCAGCCATCCGTAAGGCAGTCAGGATATCTTCATCCGGGATAAAATAAGGAGTGGCAATCCAGACTGATTTTCGGGCGGACGTGATCATGGAGAAAAACAGATTTTTGAGCACTCTTCGCTCATTATCCGGGCCGCTGGCAATAATCTGCACGCCTCCGTCCGTAATTGGTTCAATATTGGGAGACAGATATTCGCTATCGAGCACCGACTCACCCGTCATGTGAAGCCAATCCTGTAAAAATATAAGCTGCAACGTACGCACAGCTTCGCCCTTCACAATCATATGCGTATCACGCCAAAAGCCGTAGGCTTTGTTGCGGCTGAGATACTCATCTCCCACATTTAGACCACCAATTAATCCGATATTACCGTCGATGACTACAATTTTACGGTGATTACGATAGTTTACCCGGCTGGAGAAAAACAAGATTCGAGCGCCGCCGTATGCAACGACCTCTACTCCTGCATCTCTCATTTCCTTTAAAAATGACTTCGACAACTGAATACTGCCCACCGCATCGTACATAAACCGAACCTTAACACCCTCTTTAGCCTTTTCGATCAGAATTTTCTGAATGCTGGTACCAATATCATCCGACCGGAAAATGTAATATTCCATATGGATATGATGCTGCGCCTTGCGCAGTTCTTCCAGCAAAGTAGAGAAGGTTTCATCTCCATTGTTCAGAATTTGAGTTTCTGTCGCAAAATAAATCGGGGAGCGGGCCAGTCTGCGTGCCAAACGCATCAGCTGCTGCTGCTCATCTGTAAAGCAGGTCAGATCTCGTTTGACTTGCAAAGCATCCTTTTCTATGCGGTCGTAAGCCTGTTGGTCACGCAATGCCTTTTTATCATACTTGCGACGCTTGAATACATTTTGCCCAAACAGAAAATAAAGAGGAAGTCCAACGACTGGCAGCAATGCCAGCAGCAAAATCCAGGACATCGTGGTGGAGGGATTACGATTCTCCGTAAAAATAATCAGACTGATGGAGATCACTGTCAGGGTGGAAAAAATACTGATGACAGTTCCTTCATTTTTGCCGATGTAATTAAACAAGCCAAAATAATAAATAATAAACACCATAGCCGCAATCAATACGGCCAGTAAGCTTCGCCTCATAACTAACCTCACTTCCAGTGGACTGCATTTGACAGGTATTCTTCATTATATTGTACATGAGCCCCTTATTTCTTCCCACTTTTTTATTAAAATGTTGATAAAAAAAATCCAAAGAAAAGCTTTATACAAAACGCAATGCTGCTGGGTTGACACTTACTTTTTTTCATGCAAGAATAAACTAACGAACGTTAGGTAGGTGAAAATAATGGGGATAAAAGAGATTCGAAAGGCCGCTCTTTCCCAATTTGCCACCAATGGGTATGAGGGAGCATCCTTGAGCAGTATTGCCTTTGAGGTCGGGATTCGCAAACCGTCTATATATGCGCATTATCAAGGCAAGGAGGATCTGTTTCTACAGGTGGCGAGGTACGCTTTTCAAGAGCAGAATTTACGTATTTTTGAATACTTTTCGGAACGCAGAGATCAGTCGTTGGAGCATACACTGCATGACTTCCTGTTTTGGATGGGACAGGAATATAAGAACAACAATACAGCCAAGTTTATGCTTCGTTTTTCCTTCTTTCCGCCTGTATCTTTGTATAACGAGGTTCTGGATATTGTTAATCCTTTTCTGGAAAATATGGAGCGAAAATTAACTCGCCACCTCCGGAATACACGGGATCGGGAACCCTTTGGGCATATGGAGCCAGTGGATGTGGCTTTAGCCTTCATAACACTGGTGGACGGAATCATGGTGGAGCTACTGTACAGTGGAAGCATCAACTACCACCGAAGACTGAACGCTGCATGGCCTATTTTTTGGCGTGGGATTACGTTAACCTCACCTCATGAAGCGTGAAGCCGTCGAACTTATAAAATTTATTTTTAAGGAGAACATTCATCATGAATCGCAGTTGGATTTACGTTTTTGTTGGAGGTCTGATTGAGGTTGTATGGGTATCGGGTTTGAAGCATGCGGACTCTATACTCGCCTGGATTGTAACGGTGCTGGCCGTGGTGGCCAGCTTTTATTTAATCATGAAGGCTGCGAACCGACTGCCTGTAGGCACAGTGTATGCTGTATTCACCGGACTAGGGACAGGGGGAACAGTCGTAGGCGAAATGCTGCTATTTGGGGAACCGTTTCAATGGTCCAAAACGCTGTTAATTACCCTTTTGCTGGCAGGTGTGGTCGGCTTGAAGTTAGTTACCGACCGTGATTTTCAGGAAGGGAGTGGCGCATAATGGCTTGGATTGCATTGGTTATCGCGGGGTGCTCGGAAGTGTTAGGAGTCATCGGTATGAAGGGAGTTACGGTGGGCAAAGGCTGGAAGTCCTTAGTGCTTATGGTCTTATCCTTTGTTCTTAGCTTCTCTCTACTCAGCTATGCCATGAAAAGTTTGCCTATGGGCACCTCCTATGCGGTATGGACAGGCATCGGAACGGTTGGCAGCACAATTACAGGCATGTTCTTGTACGGTGAACAAAAAAGCGTACTGCGCGTTTTATTCATCGCCATGATTCTTGCCGCAGCATTGGGATTAAAGCTAATATCTTAGCATGAGCGAATGGCATCAAATATTGCGAATTGCTGATCTTAAAGGAGTGACGCCTTGTGATTACCACCGTAACGCTTAACGCGGCTGTGGATAAAATCTACACGGTTGCAGGCTTCGGTTTGAATGCCGTCCACCGCATTGAAGGCGGCCTGACGGTACCGGGCGGCAAGGGCGTGAATGCCGCCCGCGTCATCCGCACGCTAGGCGAGCCTGTACGAGCGACCGGGTTTGCTGCCGGACACACGGGACGGCTGCTCATTGACGGGTTGAGCGCAGAAGGCGTAAGCGCCGATTTCATTGAAACGGCACATGGGGAGACCCGTCTCGCCATTACCGTGCTCGACCCGTCCGCGCGCACGCAGACCGAGCTGATTGAGAGCGGACCGACCGTTGGGCCGCTTGAATTAGCCGCACTGCGGCGCAAAATCGAGACCCTTGCCGAGGATTCGGCTTGGGTCGTATTCTCCGGCAGCCTGCCACCCGGCTGCCCGCCCGATCTGTACGCCGAGCTGTGCACGCTGGCGAAGGCGCGCGGTGCGCGGGTAGCGCTGGACGCGAGCGGTGAGGCGCTGCGCTTGGGGCTGCGCGGAAAGCCCGACCTCGTGAAGCCTAACGAGGACGAGGCTGCTCGCTTCGCGGGAATCGACGCAGCGCGCCCGGATGCCGCTGAAGCGGCGGCAGCAAAGCTGCTGGAAGCCGGAGCGCAGCTGGCCGTCATCTCGCTCGGCGCGCGCGGGGCGCTGGCGGTAACGCACGATGCGCGCTACCGCGTGAGCCTGCCAGACGCGGACATTGTCAGCGCACTCGGCAGCGGTGACGCCATGGTCGCCGGGCTGGTCACCGGCGCAGCTACGGGGCTGGATCTCCCTGCCATGCTACGGCAGGGAGCGGCCTGCGGCACAGCGGCAGCTCTGCACGCCATGGCCGGGAAGATCGAGCTCCAGGACGTGAAGCGTCTGGAGCAGGGCATTACGGTGACGCTGTTGTAATTCAGCGTCACTTTTTTTATTTCATCCAAGCATTCGCTTATCTTTATTTCACAAATACAGTTATTCCGAATGCTCTATATTCCAAATGTTCGGTTCTCCGATTGGCTTACAGCAGAAGCCTGTTCTCCAGTATATTTTTCATACAAATATGCGACTTCGAAGGTCCCAGCTTGACTAGGGAATCCTGAAGCTCTGCAATTTCCTCTACCGACGCGGTTTGTACCTTAATGAGATAATTAAATTCTCCACTAATGCGAAATAAATCGGTGACTTCCTTCGCCTCTCTACAAAATTCAACCAGCTCTTGACAATGTTCTGTCTTTATTAGAATAAATGTAGTCGTCCCTCGATTCATTTCCCGTAAATTAAATACGGTACTATATCCAGAAATAATCCCTCGTTCTTCAAGCTTGGTTATCCTTTCTTTAACAGACGGCTGTGACATCGAGATTTCTTTACTGATTTGGGAAATAGTTATCCGAGCGTCATGCTGTAGCAATTTCATGATTTTGTAATCTATATCGTCAATGTGATGCTGCATATCGAGCCCCTCCTAACCTGAATTTAAAAAATAACGTTTTTCACCCAAATTAACTTTTTTCAATAATTAATATAGTATAAAAACCTTACTTTAAATATATAAGCACCACATCATTATTCATATAATAAGGTTTACTTACATATAAGGAGGATCTGAAATGAGCGTAAAGGGACTAGCGCATGTTGCCATACAAGCTCGTGACTATCAAGCAACCATTGCATTTTATACCAAGGTATTGGGGTTTAAAAGAGGACATCACTGGAGTCTTCCGTCTTTTCGAATTCAAGAGGCTTCCATGCTGATCTCACCCGATCAGAGAACTTGTCTCGAAATTTTTGATAATGATGCTGTCATTCCTGCCCAAGGAAAAAAGGCTTCATCCGAGCAAGAGATTGCTCACGGGGCTTTATTACACTTGGCATTTTACGTAGACAATGTAGATGAAATATATCAAAAAGCCCTTGCCCACGGAGCAAGAACCTTTGTGGAACCCAATCAGCTTACACTTGGCGAACCTCCTCTGGTTGTAACAAATGCATTAGTCCACAGCCCTAATGGTGAGGTTATCGAATTTATCAAGGATGTTGATTTTGATATGTCCCTATCGAGCAAAAAGTAATCCTCGCAGCTATTAAAAAGATCCACTTCCCGGTGAAGTAGGATCTTTTTATATTCCATACAGCTCTGCCGTTGTCTCTATGGAAGAATTAAGCTGTTCCTAAAAAACGTCCGATATATTGATTATCGCTTATTTAAAGGAGTAGATTATCATCTCAATTGATTTCAATGTGTATTGGTTTCATTTTAGCTCCGATCTGCTGATGCCATTGTTCAGCTTGATTGGACTGCTACTCATCTATTTGGGATTCAGAACGATCCGTCGTCATCGTTATCGTAAACGCCACTGGGTCCGTACCAAGGGGCAAATCGTTGATGCGCATATCGAAGTAGATATTGATGTCGTTCCCTTTGACCGAGATGATCAGGTAGATACTAGCTACACCCGCCGATTAAAGGTGCGCTTCTATACAGCTTCAGGTGAAGCCGTAGAATTCTGGAATCCTTATAGCACCAACCTAAGCCTCAACCGGGTTGGCAGCAAGATTAAGGTATTATACAATCCATCCAACCCTCGGGACGCCCGAATTGCAGGCGGTGTAAATGGTGCTGGCTGTCTGGCCTTTATGCTGTTTTTGATCGGAGTTCCCTTTGCTTTGAGCGGGGTATTCGCTGTTTTGAAGTTTTTCCTCTAACCAGGCTTGGATCACATACTGGTAATAAAATTTATCGCCATATACATAGCCAGGCCTAAAATAATCAGTGCCGATATTTTGTTGAGCACAGTCCCAAACTTCCCTTCTGAATCCATACGTCCCACGAGACGCCCCGCCGTTGCCAGGCCGATAAACCATATCCAAGATACGGACACGGCAGCCAGACCAAAGGCCCAGCGTTCCCCGCCGTCATATTGAAGGGAGCTGGTTCCAATTACCCCAATAGTGTCGAGTATGGCATGTGGATTCAATAGCGATACCGAAGCGGCAAAAATCATCTGTCGTTTCGGGCGCATCGCCTGACTTTCTCCTGAGGAAGCTGCCTTCGACCTCCATAGAGTCCAGGCCATATACAGCAGAAACAAACAGCCCGCTGCATAGAGTACGTTTGTGAGCCATAGAAATTGCTGCAAAATAAGAGATACGCCCCCAACCGCAAGCGTGATCAGGATTGTATCACAGACACCCGCTGTAATGACAGCAGGCAGTGCATTGCGAAACCGCGACTGGGACGCCCCTTGATTAAACACAAATACATTTTGTACCCCCAAAGGCAAAATCAATCCCAATGCCAATAAAACGGCATGGATAATAGCTTCCAGCATAATTATATTCCCCCAAATTTAGTCCATCATATTTCTCTAGTATTTGCTCTCCTAAATAGTCCTCGCGCAGGAAGCTTGTACGTTTCTAATCCTCTCGTATTTCCTTTAAATTCTTCACGTTCTGCGTGTGCTGTTGTACGCTATGCTTCAACTGCTCTTTAGCAAGCTGGTAGTCCTGCGGATTGTTCATGTTAAACGCGGCCTTATGCCACATGTCTTCACTCACTCCCGGCAGATCTTCTACCGTCGCATAACGAACGTTCAGCTTGTCCAACCAATCGGTGAGACGAAGCCGTCTACTGCGCAAACATTCCTCGGCAGACGGCAGCACGCTCCGATGGTACACAGCCAGCAACGGGTGTATACGTCCATCCATAGAAGAGATCACTGCTTGCAATGCTGGTTCCGTCGTCCCTTGCAACTCCGTCCATTTCTTAGTTACAGCGAGCAGGTCATGCAGCACCTCTGGCTGTACAAAGGGCATATCACAAGCGACAACCATCCCCCACTCCGTAGTAGAAGCAGATAATCCTGCATGGATACCGCTCAAGGGCCCCATACCCGGAAAAACATCAGGCACTGTTTCCATACCACTCAGACCATATCCTTGGTTGTCACGAGTGACTACTACAACCCGCTGGGCCGCCTGCTGCAATGTAGTATACGTCCGTTCAAGCATAGTAGCTCCATCAATCTCAAGCAGAGCCTTATCCTGTCCCATTCGGCTGGAACGTCCTCCTGCGACGATAATACCAGTCACTTTCACAAATAAATCCTCCTTTTTTTTCTGAAAACAATTGCAAATATGCATATGAATTCTTGAACAAAATTTAATTATTACATAATTGTTAATTTATTGGTTTGTTAACCCTTTCAACACATGATACATTGGAATAAAGAACCTCCCACAGATCGGCATCGATGCGCAGTTCTCTATCGGGCTAAGAAAGGAATGGCTTGTCTTGCAAAAGAGAGAAATTCAAGAGACTCCTCTATATTCCTTAAAACTGTATAATTTTTTTCTATATGGGGCTATGGTCATTTTCTCCAGCTTCTTCCCGTTGTATCTGCAAGATATCGGCATGGACAAGCTGGAGATCGGGAGTCTGATGGCTATCGGACCTTTTGTATCCGTATTCGCGAACCCTTTTTGGGGCTATACAAGCGACCGGAGCCGTAACCTCCGACGTATTCTGCTATTTATGATTATAGGTACCTTGTTATTGCTACAAGCTTTATTTCATGTCCATACGTATATCATGATTTATGTGTCGATGATTGGTTTTTATTTTTTTCAAAGCCCTTTATTTGCCCAAAGCAACAGCCTAATTCTCAGCTATATTGAGGGCACAGACCGGAAATTTGGTTCATTCCGTATATGGGGCTCCTTCGGCTGGGCTGTGACAGCAGCAGTTGCCGGCATAGTTATTGACCAAACGGGGATATCCAGCATATCCACCATCTTTACGGTACTTCTTCTAGCTGCATTGATCTGCACCTTGTCAATTCCACCACTGAAAAGCACTGTGGAGACAGCAACCATTCATTTGCGTGGCTTTGGCAGTGTTTTAATGAACGGATACTTTATATCCTTTATTTTATTGGGCATCCTTGTATCCATCCCGAATTCGATCAACAGCGCCTTTATGTCCCTGTATATCACCGAACTGGGTGGGTCCAAACAGATGCTTGGTTTTGCTGTTTTTATGTCATCGGTATTCGAAATTATTGTATTTTTGCTGTTTGATCGCTTCTTGAAGAAAAGAATGACCGTGATGGTCGGTTGTTTGGCACTCGTCAGTTTGCTGTTTGCCTTACGGTGGGAACTGATGGCTCTGGCCACAGACCCGATTCAGATCGTGTTCATTCAGGCGCTTCATTGCGTCACCTTCGGTGGATACTTCTATGTAGGCACCCAGTTGACCGTCCTATTTACCCCTGCAGCATACCGATCATCCGGACAGGCCGTATATACCTTGACCTGGAGTGGCATATCCGGTATCGTAGCAGGTTTTGCGGGAGGTTGGCTATTCCAGAACTTTGGCGGAGAAATGATGTACCATGCAGGGGTCTTTTTCGCCCTACTTGGCTCTGTAGGATTCGCTATCATGTGGTATATGCTGTACAAGAACGGTTATCAGCCAGGACTGCCAGCGGGCACAAACGAATAGAAGAAGCCCCTTAACAACACTAGAGGAATGAGCTGTTCCCTCTTCCCTTCTGGCTTGTTGGCAAAGACAATAGAGTATCGTCAAGTCAATGATCATGTATAAAGAGTGTGCATGCGTGAAATAAAGGAGTCTGCCGACGGCAGACTCCTTTTCAACTTGGTCGCACGAAGCTCCCATCTCTCCCACAGTTCCCAACAGCCTATTGCTTAGGCAATTGGAAAGAGCTTTTCAACGATACAACACGGTTAAATACAGGCTGACCCGGTTTGGAAAGCTTCGGATCGACACTGAAATAACCATGACGGAAAAATTGGAACTTGTCCTGCGATTGAGCTTCTTTCATGTTCGGCTCGACATAGCCATGAGCAATTTCCAAAGAGTTCGGGTTCAATTGGTCAAGAAATGTTTTTTCCGATGCATCCTCTTCAATCTCTTCCGTGTCCTCTGCGTTAATCAAAGGCTCATACAAACGGAATTCGGCAGGTACAGCCTGAGTAGCCTCTACCCAGTGGATCGTGCCTTTCACTTTACGTCCAGTAAAGCCTGATCCGCTCTTAGTTTCTACATCATAGGTACAGTGGATTTCCGTTACATTTCCGTCTGCATCCTTAATCACATCGTTACATTTAATGAAGTAAGCATGTTTGAGACGTACTTCATTACCAGGGAACAAACGGAAGTATTTGCTCGGCGGATTTTCCATGAAGTCCTCACGCTCGATATAAATCTCACGGGAAAACGGAATTTGACGTGTACCGAGTTCCGGATTTTCAGTATTGTTTTCCGCCTCCAGCATTTCAACTTGTCCTTCAGGATAGTTTGTGATAACCACCTTCAACGGATCTATGACTGCCATGGTGCGAGGTGCCTTAAGCTTCAAATCCTCACGTACAAAATGCTCCAGTACCTGCAAATCGATGACTCCGTAGGCTTTGGAAATGCCTGTCTCATATACGAAGTTGCGGATGGCCTCCGGCGTGTAGCCGCGACGACGTAAACCGGAAATCGTCGGCATACGCGGATCATCCCAACCATCTACGTGCTTTTCATCGACCAGAAGCTTGAGCTTACGCTTGCTGGTTACGGTTTGAGCCAGGTTCAGCCGTCCAAATTCGTATTGGTGCGGTACCTTTTCCATCTCACATTCAGCTACAACCCAATCATACAGCGGGCGCTGATCTTCGAATTCCAGCGAACAGAGTGAGTGCGTTACTCCCTCAATCGCATCTTCCAGCGGATGAGCATAGGAGTACATTGGATAGATACACCATGTGTCGCCTGTATTATGATGTGCTGTGTGTGAAATGCGGTAAATAACCGGATCACGTAAATTAATATTTCCTGAAGCCATATCAATTTTGGCACGCAGCACCTTTTCACCATTTTGGTATTTGCCTGTACGCATCTCTTCAAACAGTTTCAGATTGTCTTCCACACTGCGATCCCGATAAGGGCTATTTTGCCCCGGTTCGGTCAGTGTGCCACGAGTTTCACGGATTTGGTCCGCGCTTTGATCATCCACGTAGGCTTTACCCTTTTGAATCAGCAGGATGGCACGCTTGTACATTTCTTCGAAATAATTGGAGGCAAAATGTTTTTCCTCCCATTCATAACCAAGCCACTTCACGTCCTCCTGAATGGAGTTCACGTATTCCGTGTCTTCCTTCGCCGGATTGGTGTCGTCGAAACGCAGATTGGTGCGTCCTCCGAATTCATCTCCCAACGAGAAATTGATCCAGATAGCTTTGGCATGTCCAATATGCAAATATCCGTTAGGTTCAGGCGGAAATCGTGTAACAACCTCCTTTACCTTACCCGTACGTAGATCCTCTTCAATAACATTTTTAATAAAATTGGGGGGAGTGATCGGCTTCTCCACGCTAATCAACCTTTCTTCCGTATAATCTGTGTAAAACCTGTTCCCTTAAATATACCCTTTCACACCGCATAACTCAATAAAATGAAAATCCTTATGCTCTCTTCAGCAAAAAAAGTGACAAGTTATGAAAAAGAGTTAACATTTTCGGCAAATAAATTCGTTATAGTGTATATATCTTTTATTTTGCCCGGAAAAGGAGACCCACCCGTGTTTAAGCTGCTCATTGTGATCCTGCTGTCTATGCTTTTGTCCTCTTCCGTCATGACTTCCGGCCATCCTTCATCGGACCCAGTGAACGAAACCGTACAATCTCGTCCGCTAGCCAGCGCTCCAGAAGACTCATCCGTCCGCTTATATGCCGTTAATCCGTCACAGGGATTATTCCAATCAGCTGTACTGGAAATCGGCCAGCAACGCCGCACATTCCGATGGTCAGGCTCGGCGGATATCTCCACCGCACCACAATTATTTTACAGGGATGTGAACGGGGATGGTGTCCGTGAAGCCGTCGTGATCCTCACGCGTGCCTCGGGAACGGGTGTCGAATTGCAGGAATTGCATATTGTTAACGCACGCACGATGGAAGAATATGCGGTCGAATCGGCAGTAGATGCTGTGTCCCAGCGCGTACATAGCTCAGTGGAGCTACGTGACCACAACCGCCAGGTTCATATTGCTGTCACGATTGACGGTGTTGCGCACACGATAGACCCTAAAGCGTCAGTATTTTACGATGATCCAGCCCAATTTACAAAGCATCTCGATTTTAGTTCTGTCGTAATGTATGATGCTGAACAGCTTCCTCTGCAAGCCACTGTATCTGGCAGTGTATCCCCAACCGAATTTGTAGGGGATTTGGATCTGAAATATGTATACGAGCATGAACGGTTCCGGGTGGGACCTATAGAATTTGAAGCTTCCTCTCCCTTTTGACGACTCTCGCAGAATAAGGTAGCATGGGATTAAATGCTAGACTGGCTGGTTTAGCGATTTTCCGAGTGAAAGAGGGGATCAATCATGTTTACATATGCGTTGGACGAACGCACAGTCCTTCGGCCGCTCACCAAGGAGCATGTGCAGCCTCTGTTTGAGCTGATCGAAATGTCCCGTGACCGCCTGCGTCAATGGCTTCCATGGGTAGACTCCACCACGGAAATCAGCCACACAGAGCAGTTCGTGCAGGGCGCCTTGAAACAAGCCGCAGAGAACGGTAGTCTGACCGCCGGAATTTGGATAGACAACGAGCTTGCTGGCATCATCAGCTACCATGAGATCAATTGGACTCACCGCTCCGTTAGCATCGGATACTGGCTTGGACACGGGTACGAAGGACAAGGTCTTATGACCAGCGCCTGCCGCGTATTCGTTGAATATGCTTTGATGGAGCTGGACTTGCATCGGGTCGAAATCCGTTGCGCAACGACGAACCGCCGCAGCCGCGGTATTCCGGAACGTTTGGGCTTTGTGCTCGAAGGCATTGTACGCGAAGCGGAATTGCTGCCCGACGGCTACATGAACCACGCAGTGTATGGTATGCTCCAAAATGAATGGAAGCAACTTCGGTAATATTGTATTGTACAACAACGCCGCAGACCTGATCAGGTCTGCGGCGTTGTTGGTTTAGGCCGGACATAAAACCGAATATTGCTGTCTGTAGCCTCCCGCCTATTTTAAGAAATAGGCCATTAACACATCATCCACGAATTGGCCTGCTATGTAAAACTCCTCATGCAAACGTCCTTCAATCGCGAAACCGCATTTTTCATAAAACATAAGGGCTTCCATGTTACACGAGAGTACCCGCAAACTTAATTTGCGTATGCCCTCGGCAGCTGCAATGTCCTTCATGGAGTTCATGAGCGCCGTCCCAATACCTTTGCGATGATAGGCTGGATGTACAGCTATATTTATTTCGAGTACATGACAATTACTAGCCAACAGCGTTGGAGGACGAAATCCAATATACCCGCAGAGCACTTCCTGTTCGATGGCGACCAGTTGAGAGCCTGGAGGCGTATTGCGCAAAAACTCTCCGCGAGACTTCCAGGACAGCGAAGCGGGAGCCGTGCGTTCATTCCATACCAATTCATCCAGCGCAATCAGATCAGGAGCATCCTTCATCTCCGAATGACGTATCGTCAAGGGTTGACTTGTAAACAATTCCTTTCAATCCTTCCTGTGAAGGCTTTCCTGAAGCAATAACTGCAATCATTCGTCACTTATTGTACCATAATCACAGCTCATTACTGAACTTTTATTAGGACTTAAGAACTGGGAACATCAGACTTGGAATTATTATTAAAAGTATCCAAATCATGTCGGTAACGGTTCAACCAGCTATGCAGGACGAAAAACAGGATCGACAACACCGCTACGCCCGCTGCCAGCCAAAGTGTAGGCGGTAACCCACCGCCATCATACAACTTCCCCATAATATAAGGCCCCATTACCCGTCCGGCTGCGCCAATGCCCCCCACAAGCCCAATGTAAAAGGGTGCACCCCGACCTCCATGATCAGATAGGAACGCAGGAACCGCAGGTGCAATCAGCATTTCTCCCAGGGTCGCCAGGACCATAGCGAATATCATCCCCGTATAGTTCTGTGTACCCAGCATGACGATATAAGCAGATAAGTAAAATCCGCCGGCCCATGTCATTTGGGCTGAAGCATGCCGGGCATACAGACGTTTTATCCAGAAAATAATCGGCTGTGCAGCAAAAATAAGAATACCATTCAGCGTCCACAGTAACCCATACATTGTTTTAGGCAAGCCCTGCTCAATAATATGGGGAGATACTCCTGTATTCCAGATTGAATTGCCAAACCATAAAAAAAGCGAGCCTAACCCCACAAAGAGATATAATCTGGTATCACGAAACAGCAATCGAGCTGGTATTTCCTCTCTTTTCTTCACGGACTTGCTGAGCTGTACTTCTCCCTCTTCCCGATCCACCCTACTTAGATAAGACCAGAAGAATCCGGCAAATACCGCAGAAGTCACCCCATTCATCACAAAGCTGAGCTGATAGGAAAGGTCAGCCAGAACGCCACTCAATCCCGTACCCACGGCAACACCAATATTGTTAGCGACATAAATAATATTAAACAGCTCACCACGACGGTCAGCAAAACGAAAACCTACAAAGGCCTGAATCGCAGGCACAGATACGACATTAAAAAAGCCGATAAAGCCCATCATGATGACAAACGCTACCCAATGGCCACTGGTAAATGGAAGCGTAAGAAGTCCCAGCGCGTTCATCGCGAGTGAGCCAACAATCAGTTTCTTGGCTCCAATACGGTGATAGAGGGCGCCACCCAGCACTTGACCAAAAATTCCGCCCAGAGACTGCACTAAAATCGCAATCCCTGCATCTCCCATACTACGGTTTAGCTCGTCAAACACATACATGCTAACTAACGGCCACATCAGGGAACTTCCAGCGGAATTAATCAGGCTAGCAACGAGAAACACTTTCACTTCTTTCGGATAAGACTCCAACCATTTCATATCTTTTGTTTCTCCTTTTGCATCTGACGCCATAGAAGGCATAATCTCATTGGCGCTTCACATTCACCACCGTTGAGAAGAAAGTAGCCCCCTGTCCCATATCCGACAGCCGATCAGAGGTTAACACATTGACACGCTGTCTGCGTCCTTTGCCTTCCCACCATAATCCCTGGCTAATCACAGTACCGGGCAGCATCAGATCGGTGACTTTGGCTTTCAGCTCATACATCCCCCGATCATTCCATACGGTAACCGGGTCCCCATCCGCGATGTCCCTTGTCTGAGCATCCTCCGGGTGAATTTGTAGCAAGGGCTCCCGCTCCAGTCGCTGATGCTTGGGCAAGTTAGCGAAAGTAGAATTCAGAAAATTATGGTTTGGCGGTGAAATAAACATTAATGGATACCGCTCGTCCGCTTGCGGTCGATGCTCTCCGTCGTACCCTTCAATCAGCGGCACATAAGAAGGCATCGCGGGCAGACCTGCTTGTTTCATTTTTTCCGAATACAACTCAATCTTGCCTGAAGGCGTGGTTAAACGATCCAAATAAGTAGCCTTTGGCGTCATATCGAGCTTTACAAAAGGTGACTTCTTTAAGGCTTCCAAAGTTACACCGTTGAGATAAGGGTTCGTTGAATTATCAAGCGCGCCCACAATCATGTCCTCTTCACTTTCCGTAAAGGCAGCTTCGTCAAAGCCCATAGCCCGTCCGAGCAGGCTAAACAGCTCATAATTGCTTTTGCTTTCCCCGAGTGGAGCAATGACGGGTTCCTGCATCTGGACATAGTGATGCCAGTAGGATTTATATAGGTCTGTACCTTCAAAGGAAGACGCTGCAGGCAGCACAATATCGGCATAACGGGCCGTATCCGTAAGAAACAGGTCATGAACGACTGTGAACAAATCCTCTCGTTCAAATCCTTTAGTCACCCGTTCCGAATCGGGAGCTACAACTACCGGGTTACTGCAGTATACGAATAAAGCCTTAATCGGCTGTTCCTTCTGTAGCAGCGCTTCTCCGATCCGGTTCATGTTGATCACCCGGGCATCCGGGTTCTGTCGCAGATCAGGACGCGCCAGATGGGCACCGTTAATTTTGGCGTAAGCGCCATTGGAGCGTGACGCTCCCCCGCCGTGCTTCAGCCATTGTCCAGTGAGCGCAGGCAAGCATGTAACCGCACGTACGTTCATACCGCCATTATCATGATGCTGAAGCCCATTGCCGATATTGATATACGCTGCTCGCGCAGTTCCGTACATTTCCGCCAAACGGATGATATCCGCTTCCGGTACGCCGGTAATCCGTGAAACTCGCTCTGGTGTATATGTCTTAACATGCTCGCGCAGTTCCTCATGGCCTACCGTGTAGCGATGTAAAAATTCGTCGTCCGTCAGTCCCTGAGCGAACAGCACATTCATAACACCCAGCGCGAGCGCCGTATCCGTCCCCGGATATAACGGAATGAACCAATCCGCCCATTGCGCCGTCCGGTTGCGATGAACGTCAATAACGACCACCTTAGCACCTTTTTTACGTGCTTTCTCAGCCAAAACGACCTGATGCATGTTGGTGCTAATGACATTTCCACCCCACACAATAATGAGGTCTGCATCCTCCGTGTCCTCCGGGCTGGTGCCGCCCTTAAAACCCATAACGGACGCCCAGCCTTCATTCCCTGCCACGCTACATATCGTCTGATCCAGTTGGCTTGAACCCAGCGCATTAAAAAATCGGCGGTCCATTCCATCCACACTCAATACGCCCATATTGCCATAAAAGCTGTAGGGGAGAATAGATTCCGGTCCGTCCATACGTATCAGCTCCTTGAACCGACCTGTAATGGTATCGACTGCCTCCTCCCAGCTAATACGTTCAAATTTTCCTTCTCCTTTGGGGCCTATACGTTTCAACGGATAGAGCACCCGATCAGGATCATATACCCGCTCCGTCATATTGCGAACTTTGTTACAAATAGCCCCTTTGGTAATAGGATGGTCCGGGTTCCCAGTCACCTTGACTATCTTTCCATTTTCCTTGTGAAGCAGGAGCCCACACGTATCCGGGCAATCTAACGGGCATACAGCTGGAAAAATACCGTCCTGCTGCTCCGTCATCCGCTGCCCCATTTGTAAGTCTTGTTGAAGCGTGGCCTCAGGAGGCGCGCTATTACGATGATCCATAGTGTTGATGCTCCTTTCCGTTACCGTTTCCAAAAATTACACTGATCTTATCATATCCACAGCTTTGGCCTATGGCAAGAGAAGGATTTTCCCACACAGCCGCTCTCCAAAATATTAAAAAAATCCGTCTGCTGCATAGAGCAAAACGGATTTTTTTTAGAATCATAATTTTTTTCGACATCCTGTTTCATCATATCTTACCGAGGGTAAAAGAGATCAAGGCATTATGGGACGAGAGCACACTCATCCTCCATGCCAAATCATGGACCACTCCCAAAAGAATCCGCCATGACAGATTTCGTTCCCCCGGGCCTGTCATGGCGGATTTGCTTTGTTCATTTCTGCTCAAAGTAACGTCATTAAGCATGATCACTTAACGGTTTTGATACAACCGAAGAAGTAGTTGGAGATTCATTCACTGGAAGTGCGTTGGTTTGAGGCTTTTTCAAATAGGCCAACCAGTAGGCTCCAGCCACAAACAGGCTACCTCCTACCAAATTCCCCAGCCAGACCGGAATGAAGTTCATAACATAATCAGCCCATGAAAAGTGGCCTGCAAAAATAGCCGCCGGAATGAGAAACATATTGGCAACAACGTGCTGAAATCCAATAGCGACAAAGGCCATTGTCGGGAACCAAATCCCCATGATTTTGCCACCGATAGAGTCTGTGCTATATGCCAGCCATACAGCCAGTGCTACGAGCCAGTTACATCCTATACCCGATATAAAAGACTGCAAAAAGCTTTCATGTAGCTTATGTCCTGCCATATCCACCACTTTGTCCAGGTAAGGGCCCGTTTCTGTCAAACCCAGCACATGCCCAAAGAAAAATGCAACGAATAACGCACCTGCAAAATTACTGAGCGTAATAATCGCCAAATTACGAAGCATGGCTCCTGTCTTAATCCGTCCTGCCCATCTCGCCAAAGGGACCGCCATCATATTGCCGGTCAGCAATTCTCCGCCGGCGATCAAAACTAATACCAGACCTACAGGGAACACCGCTGCTCCAATAAAGGTGGCAATGCTTCCCCATTCTTTAGGCGCACTTGCAATAACACGTATATCCAGCAAAAACCCGAGTGCAATAAATGCACCTGCCAAAAATCCCAGTACCACCGCCACAGTCCACGGGTTGTTCGCCTTGGCCACTCCTGTTTCCACCGTCTTTTCGGCAATTTGCCCCGGTTTATAGCTCGCCATATGTCCCCGCTCCTTTAATATCTTTTCACTAAAATATTCTTCTTTCATATTTTATTTAAAATCAGTGATTATGTTTGTGAAAAAAATCACTTTCTTAACTATAAAAAAAACAGCCCTTGGAAAAAGGACTGTCTTTCTGTATTATTACATCTACTGCGCTACTACGCGCTTTACATTTAATTGTATTCTTCCTTTTCAATTGCTCTCAAGAACCAAATAACTCCACCGAGGCCTACCAGCGCCACGACTACAAGAAAAAGGATATAAAACAAACCCATAAGCTACTTCCCCCCTGATCCTTATGCTACTCTATATTGTACTATAAGGATTCGTCCGTACGCCTCAGATTGTTGACAAACTTATGAACAATGTCACAGACAAACCGAATTATACAGTAACTGGGTTTCGTTCGGATATTGTAGGCAATGCTTGTAAACCTGCCGCGTTCAGGAAATTCCAAGGCTTGTTATAATGCGGCTGGAAGAAGAAATCGACAAAGGCCAACTGGTCAATGGTCATATGATTTTGAATGGCTACGGATAGCGTGTTAATGGATTGCGTCAAATCCACCTTCGACATAATTTGAGCCCCCAAAATTCTTCGTGTCTCCTGCTCATATACCACTTTCAGTAATACCTTTTCGGAGGTTGGCATAAATTCAGGCCGGTAGCTGTCCTCAATGGTTACAGCTTCTACAGTCATGCCTTCGTCCGTTGCCGCCGCTTCCGTCAAGCCTGTTCCTGCGATATTGTCTTCGTAAATTTTGATACCCGAAGTTCCTTGGGTTCCCATGTAGGCAATCGTTGGTTGTACCAGATTACGTGCTACCAGCGTACCCATACGAACTGCGTTGGTTGCCAAAGGGATATAAGCCGTTTTACCTGTCGGATTATAGCGGATTGCACAACTATCACCTGCTGCAAACACGTCCGGGCAGCTACTTTGCATATAGTTATCCACAATGATCGCACCGTTAGGCAACATATCTACCTGACCTTTGAGCAGATCCGTTTGAGGTCGGAAACCAATGCAGAGAATAACAAGCTCTGTCTCATATTCTCCTTTAGAGGTCACGACTTTACTCACCTTACCGTTCGTACCCTCAAAACGACTCACCGTCTCGCCAAGTACCAGCTTAATGCCATGTTCCTTCAGGGAACTTTCAATCCGGTCTGTATACTCATGGTCCAAATACTTATTCAATATACGATCAGCACTGTCGATCAGCGTTACGTTTTTACCGTTCATTTGGAAAGCTTCTACCAGTTCAACACCAATGTATCCAGCCCCGACGACTGTAATGTTCTGTACGTGCTGGGCTTTCTCAATGATATCATTGGAATGATTATAGTTTTTACAGAGCAAAATATGATCAAGTTCAATGCCCTCCAGCTTTGGAATAATGGGCCATGATCCTGTGGTCACAATTAATTTATCAAATGTGTCTGTAAATTCTTCACCTGTTTGGAGATTACGTGCATGCAGCGTCTTGCCTGCCGTATCCACACTCGTTACCTCATGAAGCATCTTGGTCACTACACCCAAGTCAGACAGTTGATCTGGAGACGAATAAAACAGGCCGTGTGGATCTTTGACGACACCACCTACATACAGCGCAATACCACAAGATAAAAATGAAATATTATCATTACGCTCGTAAACGGTAATTTCTGCATCTGGATAACATTTAGCTGTGTTGACGATAGCTGCCGTGCCTGCGTGTGTACATCCGATAACTGCTACTTTCATGTTAAATTCCTCCTTGGTGTGTGGGCATAAAATGTATAATAATTGTGAATAGTTTCACGTAAACAGCTCGTTTGCGTTTGTGATTTATTTCACTTCATGCGCTTATTATAGTGTGATATTTTTCACATTACAATAGCTTTTCGTGATATTCACAATTTGTCCACATTAAAAAAAAAAAAGGATATACAAAATCAACGGTTTGCTGAAATATTTTTTTGCTCCATTCAGTTTTCCCTGTAAGCCCCCTGATTATGCCCTTGGAATCGACTTTCACATGATGCGCCCCCCCTTAAACAAATGCACATGTAGAGAACAAAAAAAGGTCCGTTTCCCGGAGACACGCAGGAAATCAGACCTTTTTAAACATATACTTTGGAGTTAAGGCAAAGCTACTATAGCAATTGCTCAATGGCTGCTTTCATCGCTTCTGGTGACTCCTTCGGTTCAAAACGACCCACAGGTACACCTTCACGATTCACAATGAATTTCGTGAAATTCCACTGAATTGTTCCATCTTCCTGTTCTCCAGGCTGTTGCTTTTTCAAATATTCAAACAGAGGCGCTGTATCTGGTCCGTTGACGTCCACTTTGGCGAATACCGGGAAACTAACCCCGTAATTCAGTTGGCAAAATTCAGCCGCTTCCTCGCTGCTGCCCGGCTCCTGACCGCCAAATTGGTTGCAAGGAAAGCCTAATACAACTAATCCCCGATCCTTATATTCGTCATAAAGCTTTTGCAAATCCCCATATTGCGGAGTAAGTCCACATTTACTGGCGGTATTCGCAATAACCAGCACCTTACCGGTGTAAGTATCCAGAGAAACCTCCTGATTCGCTGGTGTTACGGCATTATGTGAATAGACAGACATACAGCATCCTCCTTCGTGTCGCTTGGTTTAGGTTACATAACCTATTTTAACCAAAACGTGACGGACATGCCAACATCCGCAGATACTTTACCGTGATGCCATCACTTCGAGTCTGCGTTCTTCGCGTTCGGAAGCGGACATTTTTGGGCAAGCATAACAATACCGCTGGCCTCCACCTGTCTTGTAATATTGGCAACAGGACGGTTTCATGTAGGTATTTTCACCGGGACGGTAAGGATTGTCCAATTCAATGAGACGAACCGTAAACGGATTTCTTTTACGCCCGAATACCTCTCCCTTCAGCTCACGTGTCACATACATATAATCTTGTTCAAAGCGCTCCACATCCTGAGGATCAGTCAACGATGGCTGTACTCTATCCTTAAAATACAGCAATGTCAACGGAAACTGTCCCCACATTTGCCCAATAGATGCGCTTCCCACTGCAGCTATTGCCTCCAATATGGGCCGCATCTGCAAACTGTAAAAGTCACGTAACACTTGCTGAGCTTGTTCGGAAGAAGGGTCATCCCCATTGTTCCGCGTATTGTCCAGCTCTGTGAGGTCGATGACCTGGAGGCTAATAGAGGGATATTGACCTTCATAACAAATATGAAATCTGAGATTAGAAACGGACAGATCCAAACGGCGTTCACACAGTGACACCATAAAATGCTGTGCAAACACGAGACCACGCAACTGGTTCACAAAATAAACGGCTGCGGTTAAATCGTCTTCAGCACGCAGAAGATCGCCGTAATACTCCATCACAGAGCGGATTTTCTCTGGTTCAAGCCATTCGGCCACTGGCCCGGAATATACTGCATCCTCCGGCGTGACTCTCACTATTTTCGCTAGTTGCTCAAGTTGATCGTGATCCAGTGGTCTCATGGTATGTCCTCTTTAACCTCTTGCCGCTACTTGTGCTCTAGCATCACGTCGCTCAGCAACAGAACCCACAGGTTGCTTATCTTCCATATTCATTTCTTTTACTGCTTGGCTTACCGCAGGCTGTCCAGCCAAAGCATACGGAAGACAGAGCGGTACACCCGTACGAGGATCTGTTACAATATCCGCTTCGATCCCGAACACCTCACGCAGCACATCAGGGGACATAACCTCAGTTGGAGTTCCTACCGCCTCGGCCTTCCCTTTTTTGATCGCAATCATATGCTGAGCATACCGGGCGGCATGGTTCAAATCATGCACGACCATAACAATGGTGCGCTCCTCCGAAGTATTCAGATACTCTAGCAAATGCAGCACTTCCAGTTGATGCGCCATATCTAAAAATGTCGTCGGCTCATCCAGAAACAAAATATCCGTATCCTGCGCAAGCGCCATAGCAATCCAGGCACGCTGACGCTGGCCGCCAGAAAGCTGATCAATCGGACGATCGTGGAACTCGCTCATTCCCGTTACTTGAATGGCCCACTCCACCATTTTGCGATCTTCCGCTTTCATGGAACCAAAACCTTTTTGATAGGGAAAACGTCCGTAAGATACCAGTTCCGTCACGGTTAATCCTTCCGGTGCAGTCGGATTTTGTGGCAAAATAGCCAACTGCTTAGCTACTTCCCGGGTGGATTGCTTATGAATGGATTTACCGTCAAGCAGAACACTGCCGCCCTTAGGATTCATGATGCGAGCCATCGTCTTCAGAATGGTGGACTTGCCAGAACCATTTGCGCCCACCAAGGCTGTGATTTTCCCTTGCGGTATTTCTACGTTCAGATCTTCTACAATCAATCGATCTTCATAAGCAATATCCAGATTTGCCGTTTTCAGACGAAACATTTGGAATCATCCCTTTCCCTTATCCAATATATATAGTCACGGGCTTAACGCACGACTTTCATCAAAACTTCATTCTATCTTTATATAATAAAGATATTGATAATCATTATCAAGTGTTAACTGGTTTATTTCCTATATCATACAGTGCATATCATCCAATATTCCCTCAAAAAATTCAAAAAAAGATCACAGCTCCTCGAAGCTGTGATCTTTTAAATCCGGCGAATCGCATTATGACTGTACAGAAGACAGTCCAAATGCTTCAGCCATGAGACGTATGGATTTTATTTTGGCATCAAAGTCATGAATAATGCTCGCAACCATGATCTCCTGTGCATTATAGTCCTTACTTAATTGCTCAATCTGACGCTTCACCTGTTCGGGCGAACCGACCACCATACGTTTGCGATTCTCACGAATACGCATCCGGTCGAACGGCGTATACGGATACGCCAGTGCCTTTTCGACGGAAGGTGTTCCAACGGAGCGCATTCCCTGCTCTAATAGAACAAGAGACAAGTCCATACTGGAAGCCAACCGATTCGCCTCCTCTTCGGTATCCGCACAGATCGCAAATACGGCAACAAGCGAACGCGGTCGGACACTATGCTGGGAAGGCTGGAAGCTTTCCTGGTATTCCTTCATAGCACCTGTGCCGCCTTCACCATTAATGAACTGCGCAAACGCAAAGCCCACGCCACGCTCGGCTGCCAGACCTGCGCTATCACCGCTGGAGCCGAGCAACCACATTTCCGGTACAGTTTCTATGAGCGGCATCGCCTGTAGCGAACCGAAACGGTGATCATTACCTGTGCTGTCATGTAAATAAGCTAACAGGTCATCCAACTGCTCAGGGTATAGATCTACGCCACCTCGCATTTTGCCTTCTTGCAGCGCTCTGGTAGCAATGGGCATTCCTCCAGGCGCTCGTCCCAGACCCACATCAATGCGTCCCGGATACAACCCCTCCAGCACACGGAAGTTTTCCGCTACTTTATAAGCGCTGTAATGAGGCAGCATCACACCACCCGACCCCACTCGAATGGTTGAGGTCCGGGCGGCCAGATGTGAAATCAGTACCTCCGGGCTGGAGCCTGCAAGATTTGCGGCAGAATGATGCTCTGATACCCAAAAACGATGATAACCCAAGCGTTCCGCCTCTATAGCAAGCTCAGCGGTCTTTTGTAATGCCTGCGCATGCGTCATACCTTCCGATACCGGAGATTGGTCAAGAATGCTGAGTTTTATCATAAAAGTCTGACCTTTCTATTTTGGAATAAGGATAGACATTAATTATAGCACGCAAAGCCACAGTTACCCAAGAGGGGTCCATATCGATTTTATAGTGGAAAAGTTTATTTTTCGTAAAGACTTGTGTTCACTTTATCCGCCTCATAGAGATGCGAACGCTTTTTAAAGAAACTGTACAGATGTGTAACGATTACTTTCAAGACAGCGTAACCTGGAACCGCCAGTACGATTCCCACCACACCAAACAAATTGCCTGCCGTCAGAATAACAAAGATAATCGTGATCGGATGTACTCGAAGAGATTTGCCCATAATTTGTGGAGAAATAAATTTACCCTCAATGAGCTGTACGACTGTCCATACGATAACCATCTTGAGCAGCATGATCGGTGAGGTGACCAAGGCTACAATTAACGCAGGTGTAATGGCAATGACGGGACCTAAGTAGGGGACAACGCTCGTAAAGGATGCAATGACTGCAAGCGTCAGAGAGTAGTCTAATCCAATGATTAGGTAACCAATATACAACAGCGCCCCAATACAGAAGCTGACAATAATCTGCCCACGAATATAGGAACTGACCTGATGGTTCATCTCGGTCATAATGCGATCTGTTTCTTTACGAAACATAGGCGGGAGCATTTTCAGGATAAACTGTGGTAGCTTGTGTCCATCTTTTAGCAAGTAGAACAGAATAAATGGAACCGTGGCAATCGCAAGTACCGTTTCTGTAACCACGCCCAAAAAGCTGCCCACACCCGTCCATGCATTATTAATAAAGCTAGATAACTTTTCAGAAGCTTTGGAGGCCAGCTCAGATGGATTAATTTGAATGGTGTTCTGGAACTGGTTTACAAAATCGCTGCCGATCAGTTTCTCGAATTGTCGTTGTACTTGCTCGCTATAGGCAGGGAAATTCTGGATAAGCCCCTGTATTTGATCGCGGATTACAGGTACCACCGATGTAGCCACAATCGCAATAACCCCTATAATGAGCAAAAACAGTACAATAATGGAGTATATTCGTTTCACCTTATTGCGCTCCAGTACATCAACCAATGGATTGAGCAGATAGTACAACACGCCGGATAAAATGACAGGGAGAATTATCGTTTTCAGCAGCACCATGACAGGTGTAAATATGTATGAAATTTTGGTAAGCACCAAGATATTCAAGCCGATCAGCAGCAGTACCAGCAGGAATAACACAAACTTGTTGTTCAGAAAAAACTTCTTGAATCGGTCTTTCCATGCCGGAGTTATTTCCACACCACATTCCCCTTCTCTTTACACAATTGAGTATACATTCTTCATAGTTACGATATATTTTTGGAACAAAATATACAAGGTTATACCCAAATAACCATCAAAGCAAACAAAGTTGTACGTCATCGTACGAACTTCGCTTGCTTTGATGGTTATGGAGTATCATTTATCGTGGTTGCAGCATTCACCGTCGTGGTCACAGGTTTGTTCTCCTGTTCAAAAAGATTCTGTATAAAGCGCTTGAGCTTTCTTTCGTCCACACCCAACACCTGCGCACCCTTAATGGTTTCCCCGCGCACCAATTCATTCGGCGGGATTTGCTGCTTCGCTACTGTTGTTGCATCGATATTAAAGCCCAATGAAGCCAATTGCAGCATTTCCGTAGTACTGAGATTCGTTTCAATATAAGGAGAAATGCTATTTAAAATACTCGGGAGTTTAATTAGAGATGAGGTTGACTGAATTTTACCGCCAAGCTCGGTAATGAATTTGCGCTGCCGCTCCGTACGCGTAAAATCGGAAGTCGCATCATGACGGAAGCGTACATATTGCAAGGCTGTTTTACCGTCCATGTGCTGCATTCCCTTTTTCAAATCAATATCAAACTGGTGTTTATCTGCCTTGGAGGTATAGTGCATATCTTTTTCGACATCCAGGTCAATACCACCTACAGAATCAACCAGCGCAATAAAGCCATTAAAATCAGTATATACATAATATTGAATCGGTATCCCCAACAGGTCGCTCACGGTCTGTCTGGTCAAATCCGGTCCACCGTAGGAAAAAGCAGCATTCAATCTACTTTGCCCATGACCTGGGATATTGACGTACGTATCACGAAGAATCGACATAAGTGTAGCCTTTTTCGTAACCGGATCAATAGAAGCAACCATAACGGAGTCAGAACGCCCTGAATCCTCTCCACGGGAGTCGCCGCCTAGCAGCAGAATATTCACTCTTTCTGTCCCATCCCATTCCGGTGGGAGCGATACCTCTACAGGTTGTACATTGGTTTGAGTTTGTGCCTGCGGTTTGTATTTCGAATCCTGTCCGGAAGCAACCGAAATTTGATTCGTAAAATGATATATAGAATACGTATAATATCCGCCCACTAAAAGAACCGCCGCAGTCACAGAAATGCCTAACCATTTTAAAAGCTTTCGCATATTTTCGGGTAACCTCGCTTTTATTCATCATCGTTCGGCTTTTAAAAGCATACCCTCCCTGCAAGTTATCTGTCAATTCACGTCGTCTGTTCTAGTGGTCGTCCGCATACCATGGATTCAAATGGACAAGCACCTCATAAACCCGCGGTTCCCGCTTCATAACAGCCCCCTTAATCAGTCGGATAATATCGTGTCCCTGCTGAATCGTCAAAGAGGCATCCACTGAAGCGCGGATATCCACGATGATATAATGGCCGTGCTCACGGGCACGGATACGGTCAATACGTTGAACCTCGGCTACACTCAGTGCGGCTGCGGCGTAGCTTTCAATTTCCTCCGTTGCAATCGCTTTTTCCATAAGCACATCTATGGATTCACGGCCCATTTCCCACGCCAATTTCAGAACTAGCAATGCCACTACGAATCCCGCAATAGGGTCGCCGTAGGATAAGATTGAAATGCTCCAGTGCTCCCCAATCAGCCCTAAGCCGATACCCAGTACAGCAGCTCCAGAGGCGTACACATCAGCGAGATGATCTTTTGCCGTTGCAATAAGACCCTGACTATTGGCCGCTCTCCCGATACGAATCGTGTAGATATACAACCACTGTTTCCAGAGCAAGGAAATAATGGCGGCCACCAATGCCAGTATATGCTCCTGTGGCATCGGTTCGAACAGTGCTGCAATCGAATGATAGCCGATAAATATGCCCGCTCCGAACAATATGACCGCCACCACGCTTGCACCGATCACTTCTGCTTTGCCGTGACCATAAGGATGATCCTCATCCGGCGGCTGGCTGGATATGCGCATCGCTCCCAGTGCCGTTGCAGAGGCAATCACGTCTCCGGCATTATGCACACCATCGGCCACCAGCACCTTGCTGTTGAACATAAGTCCTGTAATAATCTTAATGCCGGTTAATAGGATGTTGCTAATCAGGCTGATCCATGCTGAGACCATGGCGCGCTTGCCCATATCCTGTTCCTGCATGATGTATAACCCCTCCAAATTTATCTTTTGAAAAATGTTACCTAAACGCTAATCGTTTATTTCAAGGTAGCTCCGCTGCTCATGGCATCTTATGGTGCTGCTCCTTCAGCGGTATGGATGGAGATTACAATAGCCCCGGAAGATGAGCCTCCCCGGGGCTATTATGATAACCATAGTAGAGTATTCTATGAGAATACTCCTGTTTTATCTATCTGGACCGACCGCGACGGCCTCCTTGTCCTTGACCACCACGCGGGCCGCCTTTGGCTTGTCCACCGCGGCCACCTTGGCCTCCGCGCGCGGAACCGCTGCTACTGCGGTCATATCCGCCGCGCTCGCTACTTTGTCCCGCGGAGCGACCTTGGCCTCCGCGCGCGGAACCGCTGCTACTGCGGTCATATCCGCCACGCTCGCTGCTTTGTCCTGCCGAGCGGCCTTGACCTCCGCGTGCGGAACCGCCGCTGCTCCGGTCATATCCACTGCGCTCGCTGCTTTGTCCTGCCGAGCGGCCTTGACCTCCGCGTGCGGAACTACCGCTACTGCGGTCATATCCGCCACGCTCGCTGCTTTGTCCTGCCGAGCGGCCTTGACCTCCGCGTGCGGAACCGCCGCTGCTGCGGTCATATCCGCCGCGCTCGCTACTGCCACGGCTAGAGCGACGTTCGCCGCCTGCACCTGCACTGTCACGACGGCCCGCCTGTTCGCGGCCGCCGCCTCGGCGTCCACCGCCGGAGTCGTTGCCGCCGTAGGAACGGCGGTCGTTTCTGCCCGAGCGGCGTTCTCGACCCTGCCGATCAGCCGTATCGGAAGCAGGTCTACGCTGTCCGCCGCCCTCACTGCTGGTGAATGTGACACCAGCAACTCTTTGGATGTTCCGAAGCTCTGGAACATCCCTTGGCGTAGCGAGCGTCACCGCCACGCCTTTGCCTCCGGCACGGCCGGTACGCCCGATGCGGTGGATGTAGCTTTCGGCATCCTGCGGCATGTCATAGTTAAAGACATGCGTGACGCCTTCTACATCCAGGCCGCGCGCAGCTACATCAGTCGCTACGAGCAATTGGAGTTTCGCTTCCCGGAACGCCTTCATCACTTGCTCCCGCTTGTTCTGGGACAAATCTCCGTGAAGCTCACCGCTCTCAAAGCCCATCTCTTGCAGTTCTTCGTTCAGTTTGGCAGCCCGGCGCTTCGTACGGCAGAAAATAACAGCCAAGTACGGACGATCCGTATTCAGCATATCCACCAATGCCTGTTGCTTACCACGGTCTGTTGTTTGCACAACGACCTGACGGATTTGGCTCACCGGAACGGAAGAAGCGGATTTCACTTTGACATCTACGGGTTCGTTCATATATACACGAGCCAGCTTGCGAATACCGGCTGGCATCGTAGCCGAGAACAGCATCGTCTGTCTCCGGTAAGGAACCTCCTGAAGAATCGTCTCCACATCGTTCAAAAAGCCCATGTGTAACATTTGATCGGCTTCATCCAGGACCAGCATTTTAATGCCACCCAGATCCAGCGTGCCACGTCTCAGGTGATCCAGCAGTCGCCCAGGTGTTCCAATAATCAGTTGCGCGCCGCCTTTTAGTTTACGGAGCTGACGCTCCACATCCTGTCCTCCATATACAGCCAGTAGTGACAGGTTCGGCTCCGTAGCAGCCAAGCATTTTGCTTCCTCCGTAATCTGGAGCGCCAGTTCACGCGTAGGTGCAATCACGAGCGCCTGTGGGTATCGCTTGTCCAAATTCAGCTTTTGTAGAATCGGCAGTAAAAACGCAAGCGTCTTCCCTGTCCCCGTATGTGCCTCGGCGATAACATCCTGACCTTCCATCAACAGTGGAATCGACTCCTGCTGTACAGGAGTTGGGGATGAAATTCCCTGTTCTTTCAAGGCTTCTACCCAATGCTGCTCTACGCCTAATGCTGCAAAATTCTTCAAGTGGTATTCACTTCCCTTATCTGTATTCAATATGTGTCACGTAAAATAGGTTCATGTGCCATATGACATCTATCGTTCCATAGTTCAGAATTCCCATTTTTGTATCGGTTCTCATTCTACCCTTTTCAGGAAGGGAGCTTATCCGTTATCGTTGAATCTGTTCATGTAACCAACATACGGCCGCCATGCGGCTCAGGCCCGTTCCATGTATGACTTTCCTAGTATACGCGAAGTTGAACTGGTTTCCAAACGATTTTAATGAACAGTACCACAGTCAATGTAAAAGGTGAATTCAATCTTCATGTCATATATTATGGTATAAGAATTGGTAATTCATGAATAAAGGATGGATGCTTGTGGTTAACAACCTGCATTATAATTTCATAATGACCGGTTCCTTGTCGGAGAAGCACACTTTGTTTGCCGAAGAGTGCTTTACTAACCTGTTCGATTGTTTTGAAACGCTCCTGAATATATCAGGAATTCGCAATACCCGTGTGTCTGTCTATCAAGCTGGTGCGAAAAAAGCCAAACACGGTAAAATTCGCTGGGACAAGCAAGAGCTGCTCCGCATTGTAACCGATGATGAATTGATTCCGCTGATGCTAGCTATCGAGGCTCCCAGTATCAAATCATCCTATAACAAAGGGACAACGCCGGAAGTGTACATTCTTTTGTCCAATGACCCCATGTGCCAATCTTCTAATCATTGCGGCATGCTCGTTTCAATCCGTCAGGACGTTTATGAAAATATCGACCAAGCAATCGTCGAAGACGTTATGATGAAGCTGAGCCAGTGGTTAAAGGCACACAAGCTGCTACACAGCCCGCGTAACTTTTATGCTGGCAGTAAAGCACGCGCTATTATGGATATTCTTCCATTTATGCTTGAACAGGATACCCCGGATATGAAGTATATTTTTCAATCGTGGACTCCGTTCCCTTTACCACACACTTAAACCAATCCGCCATACCATTAACCCCAGGAGGCTGCAATTTATGCAAATTCAAGTTCAAAAGGTTGAAAAAAAAGAGAACGAATATCTCATTCATTATCAAGCCGGGGGAGCGTTGCCGTTCGTTCCGCATGATATTGTTCTGATCCATGGCAAACAGTATTTTATAGGCACGATTTTGAAAGTAGAGCCGGAACAAGCCCTTGTACGTATCAATCCAGAATATGAAGACCAACTGGCAGGGTCCATCGGACTGGAACTGGCTTTCTCTCCAACTGTTTCTATTCAAGGTGCAGACAGCATTGTTGAAAAGCTCGGCTATTTTCCTCCCTTTCATTATGACCGAATTACGGCTGCTAATATGACGAAAGACCAGATTACACTGACGATTGAGCTATCCTACGCTAGCGTGCTTGTCCCTAAATCACCGGATCTGGAGCCTTCGGCTGAGGCACCTGTAATCCCTGAAGCTCCAGCAAAAGACGTCCCACGCTATGCAGTGACTTTTACATTTCTGGAAACCAAAGAGCATGTATTAACTCCTGTAGAAACAGAAAACATCATCTTGCAGCTTGATTTCCGCTATGAAGAAGCAGACATGGTCGTTGATATCGATGCCTTGTCGGGACTGTCAGGTAGCTTTCTGTGCAGAGGTATCCGCGCAGAGATTAAGGAACTGAATGAATAAACAGGATGCTCGCGAGCTGTTACGTTGTCATTCTTTTATTCACGATGATCTGGATCATCCCAAAATGCAAAACGGATTTCTAGGGATGCTCCGCCCCTTCCAGGGAGAACTGATTGAGGATAATTTCCATGAGCTGATGACCATCATTGAAGTTCTGGCAGATGAGTTGGAGAAACCATCCGTAGAACGGGAGCTGATTGCCGCTCTGTGGGGGATTTGCCAATATACACGGGCATGGGCATTGTATCCTGATAGTATGCTGCAGCGAAACAACCTGCTGACCGTAGAGCAGATCAACACCCTCGACGATTGGATGGATACGATCTCCTATGCGGTTATGGTGCTGCTGGAGGGTGGCGGACCAGAAGAAGCTTTATCGAACTACAGACATGAGAGTTAATCCACAGTGATACATATATCTTAGTCAAGGGGGCCGCTTTTGCACTGCTTCGCACACATAAAAGCATGCCTTTCGCACAACATGCTCTGAAGCAATTAGTAGAGCATGAGGAATTCGGTGCATCTGCCAAACGGGAGCTGTCCACATCATCGACAACCAAAGGAGAATCATTCTACTTATGCGTGTAAGAATATTTATATTCATATTGATTATCGGGATTATATGTGTGCCTGCCTATTTTATTATGAGCAGCTTTGGATTATTTCAAAATGAAAAGGTGCTTGTACATTACAAGCTTGCCGTTGAGGTAAAGGATAAAAAGTATGATGCCTGGCCTTTAATCAGCAGCTATACCGCTATAGATAAAAAAGGGGACAATCGTCAGCTCTACTATCAGGCGGAGGGCTCAGGCATAGAGTATCTGTTTCAACTAGCCTACGGACACTATGAACTCCGACCCTCCAAGGAAAATCCTTTTCTGGACGGGGGAGTCCACTACACCATGGACCATCCTGAGTATGTGCGTGAGGAAAAGCAGTATGAGAATGCTAACGACTACACGGAATTAACCCATTATTACAATCAGCAGGAACAGATCATTTATACCTATAATCCCGAAGCCAAGCTCGATAAAACATACGTCCGTTCCATCATCACCGCTGGGATGACTCGCACAACCGGTAGATCAAGCCGTGCGGTAAAGGATGACTATATCAATATCAGTAAGCTGTTTAAGGACAAGCTGGGAGTGAATGTGAAGGTAGATGTGGATGAGGACAACAAAATCGTCACCTTATCCATGACATGATCTCACAAACGATGCCCCACTAGCGATTAATAATGAATTTCTGGATGAAATCAATCATGTCGAGAATGCTTTGTTGATTGGTGCAGATGCGGGCGACAATTTCTACGTTCTGATATGTAATGAATACACCCCGTATGTGTACTACTGGGACCGCACACATCTTCATGCTTATGATGACAAACTGAACTATGATATCGCAGAGCAGGACGAATGTGGACATTTGTATCTGGTGGCAACAGACTTTACAACGTTTTTTAATCAGGTAATTGAACAACTCAACGAGCAGAAAGGAAGGCCTACTGATGACAGAAATACATAATCCTAAATGGGGACCGGCTTATTGGGAAGGTTGGGTTGTACCCGAAAACCCGGAGGCATGGGTCGAGCAGGAGTGGACAGGTACGCTTCGTTCACAGGCAGGACATACGAAATTCCACATTTTTTATTATGGAGAACTTATGGACGAGCTGATCACTGGAACTGAATTTGCACCCCAGCTCATTATTGCAGAAGATGCAGTCACAGGTGAACAGATCGTAATTTTTGACGGAACCCGCCATGGTTACGATGCTCTACTATGCGAAGTTTATACCAAGGAACAGCAGAACAATCGCACTCCCCTGCTGCCCTATCTGGACGAAGATGGTGAAGATACTTTCGAGGTAAGCTTGACCGCTTTTTATAATGTGGATTGGGATGACGAGTTTGCAGACGATGTGGATGAGAATGGACAGTTAGAGCTGATCAACGGCGAACGATGCGATTTTGAAGATGCGAAGCGGAACGGCTATGATGCGATCAGCATTACGATTACCAGCGCTAAAGGTCTAAAAACAGAGATCATTCAGGAAGAGCTGGCCTGACGATGGTGTTCAAAAGAATCAAGCATCGGGAAGGCGATATTTTTGTTATCCCCCTGCATGACTGCCGATTTGAAGTTATATTCACCGCCACCCAAAATCTGACGAAGGGAGTATGGCCTATTATCGATCAGCGCCCTCTATCCGAGGAACAACAGCAGCTAAAATATTTTAATTGTGGGGGCCATCTGTACTGTGGTGATGAATATATACGTAATCTGGAACTGGAAGAATATAATCAATATACTGTAATGGGCGTGGCTGGATATGAGTTGGTACAGCAATATTTAGCCCAATATGAAGACCACTAGCAGAAGAATAGCAGCGCAAATAACCACCTTGAAGTTTGAATGCCAAGGTGGTTATTTTTGCTGCTAAAAGGGCTCGAATGTATAAGGGAATGGTGTACGATCTGTGTCCAATATCGACTTCACACGCTCTTCATCCACCAACGCTTCGACGAAGCTATACAAATCCGGGGCTGCATACCGAAAATTGCCCCATGTGCGCAAGTTCAAAGCATAGATTGGGAATTCTCCCCGTTCATCAGGCGATTGAATATCCCAAATCAGCAGATCATTCCCTTCACTAGAAGCGAAGGGAACCGCATGGTCCAAAAGCTCCGGAAAACCATCTGGCTCCAGCGCCGCTTCTTGTAGAACCTCTTCTGATTCTAGTAAATCATCAAACCAGGCCCGCCAGTTATGATAACGATGAAACCATGAATTCGGGTGATCGCCAAGAGGAATATGAATGTTCCATAAGCCGCATAGTCGCCCGTAACCAAGAGTTTTGACATAATCTATATAAGAAGGCGGAAAACCCATGCCATTTTCAAAACGATGCTCTATTAGAAAAGCCTCATCATAATAAGCCTGAAACTGCGGACGTTGCAGCCCTGTAAAAATGCTCATGTTCACCCTCTCCTTTTGTACGTCCTATTCACCTTTTCACCCTTCGGCGCATTGAAAAGGCCATTTTCAAGTGTTAAAATGGGAATAAGATGTATATTCTAAAAAAAGAGTGAAGATGCGTCAACATCCTCACTCTTTGGCAACAGCCGCTTTTAAGGGCGGTAGCCGTGTCAAAGGATGATCATTGAATTAGACCGCTTGCCTTTGTCGAGGGCGGTCTATTTCTTTTTATGGAAGGAAAGAATTAGGATCACCAACGTTGCGAATTGAATCATCAACATTAAGGTGTCTTTAACCTCCACAGGCCTCACCTCCTTTACAGGAGACTAGCCGACCGCCCATCTAAGCCATTCTGTTGTTGAGGAATATTATAACATATGAATCATAAAATGTACGTTTTTACGCTCTTTCCGAAAAGGAGGAACGAATATGGAGCAAAAGCGCTTCAAAGATGAACATGGATATAAATATGACTTTAGCGCTGTGATCCGGAGAGGAGAACAGGTAGCTGTTCACTGCCCCCGTTGTCAGGGCCAAGCTTTTATTTCCAGATCCAAAAAAGACTGTTATTACGTCGTTCGATGCTCTCATTGTTACTACACGTATCAGCAACCAGAATCTTATACATTCTATGCACGCGGCGTATGCAACCATTGCGAGCGGTATTTTAATATCGAAATCCATGATGACCGAACGAAACTCCATAAAAATACGAATATAAACTGTCCGCACTGTGAGACACGTAATCAGGTTCCGGTGCATCGTGTTCAATCACGCGAATGGCATACGGACGTGATCCAAAACGGAAAAGACCCTATTTTCCAGCTTCAGCTGTACTTCATTGATTACTATCGGGGTAAACCTGTCTGGGCTCTTAACCGGATACACCTGAATTACCTGCTCTCCTATATCTCTGCCGAGTTGCGGGAAAAGCCTACATCCGGTATGATGCGTACGGCTTCCCATTCCATTCCCAAGTACATTAAGGATGCGAAGAATCGCCAGGCCATCTTAAAGATATTACAAAAGCTACAGCATAAGCCAGCGGCTAAGAGAGGAGCCCCCATACATGAGCATACAAACTTTTGACAGCCTTGAAGCACTGGTCCATGCCGTTGACCAAACAGAAATCAATGAATGGGTATTTGCCAATCTGAAACATGTCCAAAGTAATCCGCTCAATTCTACCTACTACATCATTCCCGAGGAAGAATTGTGGGAGCTGGAGGATGCCGGTCTCACCGTCACCAATCATCGTGATGAAAGTATACCTGCATCTCTGCCAGACCATCACGTGCAATCTTGGCTGGAGGTGGCGACTGTACAGGATGTCATTGAAGTGTTACGCCACAGCGGAAGCGAGCCGGATATTGAACGCATTGCGCAGGGACTGCGATATTACCATGAATATGATGCTTTTATGGAATAAGCGTCTCCAGCAACTCTTTTACCTTAGGGACAGCCTGCTTCAGGCTGTTTTTTAGTTTCTTCGCGCCACCCCATATACGATAAACAAGCACCTCTTGTTCATAGTCCTCCAGCTTCTCAAGCTCCTCCACCAGTACCTGTGCCTGCTCTACAGTTTCGATTCCGGATGAATTCAGTGGTTTAGCAGACTCGTTGCTTGCCAGTAGAATCCTCGTCCAAACGGGGATCGTGTCAGGTGTTAGCCCATGTGCTTCGGCAAAAGCAGCCGCGTAACCATCCTGTACAGACTGATGCTCACTGTCCACCAGCTTCATATAACGATTCACTAATGGGAAATAGTTCGTTCCTTTCAGTCCTAATCCCATTACCGCATAGGTTCCCGGCATCGCCGACTTTTCACCGGGCTCTACATCGTTATACCATTTGAATTCTTCCATCACGACCTCAGCATATTCAGCCAGCAACGGATGCAGCGACGGATACTCAAGTGCATTGGCGAAGAAACGATGTAACGTAGATTTAGCCAACTTGGGTACAGGCAGGTAGTTTTTCACCTTGCTTTTGAACTTCATCCGATATTCCTTGGTAAAGCCCTTCTTTAAAATATCGCATAAATATACGAGCGCTTCTCTATAGCTTTCTTCTTCCTCTGAACGAATCTGAACCTCCAGCGTTTGCAAAATATCATTGGCTTGGCAGATGACTCGCTCGCTTGTATGTAGCGCTGGGATGCTTCCTGATCCGCTCTCAAGCCACACGGAAGCCTGCTCCGAGCCTAGCTGTGCAGCAATCTCCAAATATTTCTGCCGTGCATCGGCATCGGTCGAACCCACCCGCATCGCGGTAAGCAGGAACATCTCCATGGCTGGCGCGGGAATTTCCGAAGGGAGAATATCGGGCTTCACTTTATAATCCAGCCCATAGCTTTTTTCCCGATCCGCATACTTCAGCAAAAATTCATCTTCAGCCCAATGCTTTAAGCCACTGCTGAGCTGATACCTCCATGCTTCCTCACGCTTGCGGCTGACCTTCACTTTGGCATCCATTATATGGAGCAACTCATCCACCCGCTGGGCATCTATAGCGTACAAATGAGGATCAAGCAAGTGTCTCACGAAGAAGAAATCGTCCTCTTCCTTCGGGATAGCTTTACTGGAGGGGTTGAGCTTCTGCTCCACAAACTGTTGGATAGTGGCTAACAGTTGCTGCCGTTTATCTTCATTTAGGAGTGAGAATGTAAAATGATTGGCCTTATTCTCCAAGACCACTTCCAGATGAAAATCCAGCCGATAACGAAAGAACATGGAACTGAATTCTTCCGAGTTAAATAGCGCCTCTATCCGTTCCCTAAACACAGGCATCCATTCGTCCTGAACCTGCTGCAGTGTTACCCCCTCCGTAAAACCAGAAATTTTTATATCCGGTCTACGATGATCCCATTCAAACGGTTCGTAGGTATCCACCCACAGCCCATCCTTCTTACAGGTAACTTTTAAGTATTCATGAATCCCTTCGTGAAGGACACTTTTGATTTGGAATTCGGCGATGCGCTTTTGCTCAGAAGCGTACGCCTCATCAATCGCTTCAAAAATTGGATCTATGTAGGCTTGTACCCCTGATGTTGTCATAAGATGTGTTCCTCCTTCGTCCCCTCACAAATTGTAGTTCCTATGGAATTAAGATAGACTAATCTATAGCTAATTTATTTCCTAATTATAGCATATCTCTCATTTACTTTTGATCTCTATCCCTATAGATAGAGTGCCGGAAAGCAGGTGTATCCTACATGTATTGGGTTTCCACACAACATACGACGGTGACTGCCGATGAACTGACAACTTTTGAACATACCTTTGGATTAACTTTACCCCCTCCCTATATAGCATTCCTCACCCGCTACGGGCCGGGCACCTATTGCGGCCTGCTAATGATTGAAAGGCCTGACCCTCAACTATTGCAATCCTATGCGGATTACGAACTGTGGACGCATGATGATAACTGCCCAATTACAGCGCAGCAGCTGGGTGAGTGCGTGGTCATTGGCAGCTCCATAGATGGTGACTTCCTAGCGATTCACCCTCAGGTTGAAGGCTTGCTGTGGCTGCCACGACACTCGGAGATCATTACTACGAAGACTTTAGATGTCCAAGTCCCATTCACAGAAACACTGGAACATATTTTACGGGATGAATTCGGAAAGATGGAACCATTTCCCCGTTATTTCGAACCTCTCAGCCCAGACAAAGCCGCAACATTCCTACTGTTTAATCCCCCGGATACGACCGAGGCCTACAATCCAGCCCATCCGAACGAGCAAGCCCTGGATTTCACTCCGGCATCCATACAAGCATTGGCTCAGCGGTTTAAACAGCATTTTGCCTCAAACCTATGGATCGAAAATGAGCATATCTGCATGGCTTTTCTTCAGACTCTAGGCGGATACGTGCGTTTTAACTATGCATATGGACGCGAAGTGGCGATCATTTATGAACCGAAAGCGATAGCACTTCGTGATGAAATTCTAGCATTCTTGCAAAAAGAGCATTGCCAGGTTGTAGAGTAAGAGGAGGACGAATACGAATGACAGTACATTTTGCACAAACCTTAGAAAAACTGGAACAAGTCGTTGATCGTCTGAGACAAAGTGGGATGCCTGATGTGGTATACCAATGGACGGAGGGGATTTCTACAGGTGAACTAACTGAGCTGGAGGAACGGCTGCGGATGCCTTTGCCTGCCTCCCTGTCTGAATTAATACAGCGGTGTGGCAGCTTAAATTTACTATGGTGCCTCCCCCCACACTGTATTGTAGCTGATGGACCGGAGTGTTCATATAAAAACAGCAATGATCTTGAACAAGAGCAGAGTATCCTAGACGATATCACAGGAGAGTTTGGCTGGAATCATGAGTATATTGGCTATTTTACATCCTATGGGGAAGATACCGACTCGGTAGTGGACGAGCAACGATATCTGATCCTTAATTATAATGGTGCGGGTGATCCGATACTGCTTGATATGGCGACATCCACTACAGAGCCAGCGGTGTTCTGCTATCATCACGAGTTGGACCAGTTCACGCTGCTTGCGAAAAATCTACCTGCCTATATAGACACCATGCTCACCTTGCATGGGCTATGGCTATGGGATTGGTTTAAAGTGGCCGATGAGCATGGCATTCAGCTAAACAGCCCACCACTGCAACTCTGGCTACGCTGGTTGAACATGTTTTGCACGATGAAACTGGAGGATGCGCAGTCGTTGGAGACGCTGATCCATTACACCACCATGCATGGCGTAGATCATCCTGCTGTGTTGCAGGCTTTTCAAGCCTATGATCCAAAGGATATTTTTCTTGCCTGGGAGCAGCACTGGCAGAACATTCAACATAGCCAGGTTCCATTCTCTACTTGGGCCGTTTTGGTAGGAGAGACCGCGGGGATTGGGGCTGCTGATTGGGTCCGCTCCTTGTGGGAACCGGAAACCGCGCAAGCATGGACATCTTTAGCTCAAAACAATACCCTACATGCTAAGGGTGCATTTGTGTCCACACGTGCCTATCTGAGCGCCCGTTGCCTACCCGAGCAGGAAGGCTTGGTATGTGTTTGCAATCACCTGCTACAGGATTCGGCTGCAGAAGACAAATTAGAAGGATACACCGCTAATGGGCAGCTACAGCATTTTCGTTCACCACAGATCATTAACTGGATGCGGGATAAAGTCAATCATCCGGTGGATGGCTGGGCAATACTTTTCGCTCACTCCCGTCCTACAGCTGAGCAGTTGATTGAATGGCTATCCGATAGCGAGCTTCATCAAAAAATTGCAACGGAGGCGCTGGATATCATGATTCATCGGGATCTTCTTCCCGCTCTGAAAGCAGATGCTTGGGCCAATATCTCAGATCTGCTTCTTGCTTCTTTGCAGCTCGTTATGCTCAAAAAAGATAAACGTCGTATTGAAGCCGTGCTTAAGCAGCTTTCAGATTTGGAACTTCGTTAATCTTTCGGAATGGTTGTATGCGGATTCGCATGTACAGTGGTGTGAGGTAAAGAAGGTTAGCCGCTGCGTCAGCGGCTTAACCCCTTGAGGAAAGTATCTATAGTGAATGCGATCAATTCATCATTGGATTTTGCCATAGGAAGTTCAAAATTCAGGAGCAAAGAAGTCAATCCGTGCAGCATGCTCCATACGGATCTGGCGATCAGGCGCTCGTCTCCTTGAATGATGCAGCCCTCCTCCATAGCGGCTTTGAGCCCAGCTTCAAGCAGCTCAAAGCCTCTAAAACGCCCACTGTCTATAAGGCTGACCAAGCTTACAGATTCCAGGTTGCTGATAAACAGGATGTTGTAATATTCCGGGTTAGCCGTTCCAAAACGAACATACGCATCAGATACCGTTTTCAGTGTGTCCAGCGCATTCAATCCCGCTGCCTGTGCTTCATCCACACGCTGCTGAAGAGCCTGCAGGAACAAGGTATTTCCTTCTACCAGCAGTTCACGGACCACAGCTTCCTTATTGGCAAAATAATGATAAATAGTTGTTGGTGAATATTCGATCTGATCCGCAATTTTGCGCATGGAGACTTCGGCATACCCTTGATTCAGGAAAAGCGACCGGGCGGCCTCAATGATTTTCCGGCGGATTTCACTGCTTTCACGTTCTCGGCGTTTGATATGTTTCATGAGTAGATGTACTTGCCCTTTCTGCCTACCCCAATTTGGCGGCGATACGATCAGCTTCCATTATACCCGAGTTCATAACCCCTTGAAACCCGCCCCCAGGCTGTGTCCAGGCCCCTACCAATGACAGACGATTCACAGCTGATTTGTGCTTCAGTCTTTTTATACCGGACTGCCGGACCGTTTGTGCGTAGCCATAAACGGCCCCGTCGGGATTAGCGGTATAACGCTGCATCGTGCGCGGTGTGCCCAACTCGGCCACCACTACCTTGCTGCGAAAACCCGGATACAGCTGTTCTAGACATCCCAGTATCTGCTGTGTCACGACTTCTTTTTTGGCTTTATATTCGGGACGTGCGGCAGGCCAGTTCTCCAATCTGTCCAAAAATGTAATTGCAATGACACCCTTTCCCGGTTCATTAAGCTTAGGGTCCATGGCGTTATAATTCGTGAGCATCCAGTTGCCTTTGGTGTACTGGCCGCTCATCATAACTTCATAATCTGTCTCCGAATCCGGCTCATTACGCAGGATTAAGTCTTCTTCGGTGATGCCAAGCTCATGAGGTTCACATGATAATCCCAGATATAGCTGGGTGAGAGACGTGCCAGTCTCCAGACTGCTGATCGCTTCCATCTCACGACGGGCAGCATCATGATTTTCCAGTAGACGGCCATAGGTATGATGGGGACTGATACCAGATACAATCCAGTTGGCTTTATATACATCGCCTTTTTTCAGACGGACTCCAACTGCTTTACCGCGTTCGAGTATAATCTCAGACACCTGACTGCGCAGGTGAACTTCTCCTCCCGCTGACTTAATAGCGTCAACCAATGCATTGGATAAAGCCTGTGCGCCTCCCTCAATGTAGTACGTCCCCTCCAAATGATAGCCGATCCAGGGAATGAAAAAATACAAGGCCGCAAGCCGCTTCGGAGGCAATCCATAATAGGCCCACAGCGCGGTGAAAAATTCCGTGAATCGGTCAGACAACCCGAATTGTCTTACAGCTTCCCAGGTAGTCATTTGCGTCCAACGGAAGAAGGTGCCTGCTTTGAGCAGGCCAACCGCCTTGCGCCAGGAAGTGAGGGTAGAAAAAGCAGAAAAGCCTGTTTCAAAACGGCGAATGCCCGCGAATAAACTGTCAATGCCTGCCACCTCAGCAGGAAACATGTTTTTGAGGAGCTGCACATACTCCTGAACATCGGACGGAATATCAATGGTCTGTCCTTCCCAACGAATGGAGTAAGGGTGCTTTTTGCGGAGAGGAACAATTCGCTGGTCCGCATTGCAGTCCTTTAACAGCCGACCGAAGCTGCCCTCCTCGAGTCCGCCGACACCGTGCAAGGAGACATCAAAGGTATATCCCTTTCTTGTAAATTCAGTTGCGAAACCGCCAGCCAAAGTATGGCTTTCAAAAACAGCTGTTCGGTAACCGAGCGCGGAAAGTCTTGCTGCACAGGACAAGCCACCCAGTCCTGCACCGATGACAATAACATCGTATTGGTTCATGATTTCATCCCCTTTTGTTAACATCGTTATATAAGTTAACACTGTTAAGTTAAGGGGATTATATACCACAATATTACCATTGAAAAGCCCCGGTATCTTTGTTTAGCGCTATAGATGAATACCATGAGTTCGATCTTTCTACTTCTAATTGCAAGCCGCTTTAAGGATTTTTGTAGAATCCTCCCGTTGCGAAGGTAAAACTTTTTTTATAAAAAGATCCAAAAATGTAGCGCTTTCACTTGTCAGAATCCAATGAAGGTGCTATCCTTCAAGTGGGATTGTTACTGCAAAGGCAAAACCCGAGTACACACGTGTACCCGGAGTTTGCCTTTTTTTGATTTGTATGAATTCCACAGCATACAGTCAACCATCCCGAACATGTAGTAAGCGCTTTAAAAAATGACACCAAAGGAGATTAATCTCATGCAAAGAAGACGTTTTGCCATTGTTTTATTATCTTTCGTGTTCCTGCTTACGATCTTTTTCCCATCCTCCAGCTCTGCCGCAGCAACCGATGTCCCAGCGCCACAGGCTACCCTGCTTACGCAGGTACAGCCTTTGGGTGAAGTCGTATCTGCTGTTGTACTGAAATACAGCACCAATATTGACGGGGCATCCTTATCCACTTCCAGCTTTCAGGTTCAATCTGTACTCAATGATGTATATACAGACAGAACTGTGACCGGTGTATATACCAATGATACCGGAGCTATCACCAACCGCAGTACTCATGGTAAATTTGTCGTGATTGAGCTGGATACGCAAGATAAAAATGCAAGTACCCTTACTTATGATGCAACAAGCGCAGTTAACCGCATCAACATGTTGAATTATAATATTAGTCAAAAGAAAGATATTGCAACTTCAAAGAAAACAGTCATTCCAGCCTCTGCACAGACTGTAAAAGCAACGGATAAAATTACACCGATCGTGGACGATTTCCAAAAAAACACCTTTGAAAATAAAGAGGGCTTCAAGCTGAACTACTTTACGTTTGAGCCTAAAGTAGAGCCCGGCAAAACCTATCCTCTGGTTGTGTTTCTGCACGGAAACGGCGAACGTGGTGACGGAAACGGAGTAAACCTGCTGGCAAATGCCGGAGCTGTTACTTGGGCTTCTCCTGAGCAGCAAGCCAAACACCCATCCTTCGTAATCGCTCCACAAAGCCCGATTGACCTGGAGCATAAATTCATTTGGGCGGATGAGCCACGCAACAGCGCTGTAGCCGATTTGGTACGTGAAACGGCGTTAAAATACCCGATCGATACCAACCGAATCTATATTGTTGGTATTTCTCAAGGAGCTATGGGTACGTGGAGATTGTTGGAGAAAAATCTTGACTTGTTCGCCGCAGGTGTACCGATTGCCGGTTTGACCAACTATGAAAAAGCCGTTAACATGTACGCGCCTGTTGAACCTACACACGTCGAGGTATTGAAAAACGTTCCGATTTGGGCCTTCCATGCTGCAGACGATACCACAGTAAGTCCTAAAAACTCGCAAGAAATGGTCGCTGCCATTAAAGCACAAAACGGAAACCTCATTCACTTCACTGAATACGAAGCAGGGATTATCAAACCTACAGGACACTTCTCCTGGGTTCCGGCTCTGCAAAATCAGGATATGATTGAATGGCTGTTTGCACAAAAGAAATAAATGTAGTTTTTGTATTAAAACCGAACTTAAAAGTTTCATATTGTGCCACTACGCAGTCGGATAGTGCTTCCCATCGCCACCGCCCCCGGATTTCTTGAACAAAGCCTTTTATAGAGTAGTAATCCGGGGACAAAAGCGATCGCTTCGCTTGTACAGCACTATTCCGTCTACTCCATTTTTATGTTCATTTTGAGTTTGGTTTTTTTATATCTCCAAATAATGCGCCAGAACGGTTCGACACCCGCCTGGCGCTTTTTTTTAACATTCAAAAAAAGGCACCTGCCTTCCTGTGTACCACCATCAGGAAAGCAGGTGCAATATCAAAACGAGGAGACTGAAAAATTTGACACTGTTATTGCCATTTGCAGTTAACTTGGAACCTGCTACTTCGCGCGTTTCGCAGTTTTGATCGTTCTCAAAGCTCGTCTGCGAGTTACCTTGTTCGGACTCCGAAGCTGTCTTCTGGCAGTTGCCACATCTGCTTTAGCCATGTGTACATCACCATCCTATCACTTAGGCTCATAATGGGAGTCTGCGCCTAAAGACTTAAATGATAATGAGAATCATAATCATTTAAAATTATATAATGAAATCTACTAGCATGCAAGAGCTTTTGGGGAAGTATGCAACTTTATTAAGGAGTTGCCAAAGACCTCTTTCCCCCATATTAATAAAGAAGCGTTGGGCTTGCAGTCCCAACACTTCTTTATAGTAAAACAACAACTTATACTATGATTAATCCACTTTGCCGCCCTCTACGACCAGTTGATCTGTAAAGCCTTCTCCGTAAACAGAGGTCAATGTGTCCTTGTAGGCTTGATGCACAAAGTTTTCCTTGCCTAATGTAGCCAGCTCATTGTTGATCCAGTCTAACAACTCCTTATTTCCCTTCGCTACTGCGGGTGCAATCGTATCTTGACCACCAAAGGCCGGGATGGTTACGGTAAAGCCAGGGTTGGCTTTGGCCCAGGCGATCAGCTCTGTATTATCGTTGGCAATGGCGGCGCCGCGTTTGTCTTTGAGGGCTGAGAAGATTTCTGTATATTGATCGAATTTAAGCAGCTTGATGTCAGGGTAATTTTTCGTGAAATAGGTTTCAGCCGTTGTTCCCTTTGCGACAATCAGCTTCTGATCCGAATTCTTCAATTGGTCAATCGTGGTGATTGGAGCGCTATCAGGCGACACAATGCCAAAGGATAATTTCATATACGGATTGGCAAAATCGACTTTTTCTTTACGCTCATCCGTCACCGTAAAGTTAGCCATGATGATATCTACCTTGTTGGATTCCAAATAGGCGACCCGGCTGGCAGCATCCACCAGAACAAATTCCACCTTGGACTCGTCACCCAAGAGATCTTTGGCAAACCGCTTCGCAATATAGACGTCAAAGCCTTGATTCTTCCCTTCCGAATCCACGTAGCCAAAAGGCGGCTTATCTGCAAATACACCTATTCGAATTTTGCCATTCTTTTTAATGTCCTCAATCGAGGCAAATTTAGCCGAGCCTGAACTACCGTTGGTATTTCCGCCTCCTGTACATCCCGCCAAACCAACAAGCAGCAAGCTCAAAGCCAGTAATAACGTCGTGAACTTCATTCCTTTTCTCATCTGTATTCATCCCCCTGTTTATATCGTTTCGTACTGAAATATATCCAGAAAGTGCTGGGCACGCTCTGTTTCCGGTTGGGTAAAAAATTGCTGCGGCGTAGTCATTTCGCATATCTGTCCTTGATCCATAAAAACGATACGATCTCCTACCGACTTGGCAAATCCCATTTCATGCGTCACGATAATCATGGTCATGCCCTGTTGTGCCAGCTCTCGCATGACATCCAGCACCTCTCTGACCATTTCCGGGTCCAAGGATGCGGTGACTTCATCAAAGAGCATAATTTCCGGGTTCATACACAGGGCGCGCACAATCGCAATCCGTTGCTTTTGCCCGCCTGATAATTGTCTCGGATACGCATCTTTGCGATCCAGCAGACCCACTCGCTCCAATAGCTGCTCCGCTTGCTCAAGTGCCTCCTGCTTATTTCTCCGCTGAACTTTAAGCGGGCCGAGCAATATATTTTCTAAGACCGTCATATGCGGAAACAGCTCGTAGTTCTGGAACACCATTCCGATATGCTGCCGCACCTCACGCCAATTCACTTTCTTATCCGTCAGGTCCTGCCCTCTATAACGGATATCTCCACTCTGGACCGGCTCCAGACCATTGAGACATCGGAGGAGCGTGCTTTTTCCACATCCCGAAGGACCGAGAACGACCACGACTTCCCCTTTCGTTACGTCCAGATTAATCTGTTGCAGTACTTTTCGGTCTTCGAAGCTTTTGTGCAGCCCTCGAATTTCGAGTAAAACCTCCACAGCCTCTCCCATGACATCCACCCCATCCTGCTAATTTTGCCATCTGCGTTCAAATCTTTTGGAAAGTCTGGATAACGGATAGCATACGAGAAAATACAATATGAAAATAAAGCCGTACACCCAGAAGGATGCCGAGGGCGCTTTGATTACACCAAGCTCAATAATCTGCTGCCCGACCTTGACCACTTCCACTACACCGATCAGCACCACTAATGAAGTGGTTTTGATCATCCGTGTCGCCAGATTAATAGAACCGGGAAGCATTCGGCGCACCGCCTGGGGAATGAGCACATGGCGGTATAACTGCCCATATGTCAGTCCCAGTGCCTGTCCTGATTCCACCTGATGCTTGGGCAGTGATTCCAATGCACCACGAACGATGTCACCAATCTCGGCCGCTCCCCACAGGCTGAATACGATAATTGCTGTCAATTCCCCGCTGATATTCACATTCAACAAAGGAGTAAATCCAAAATATACAACATACAACCACACCAGAATTGGAATAATGCGGAATGTCTCCAAATATAACCTCAGTACAAACCGAATCGGTCTTGATTTTAAGGTGCGCAGCAACCCCATCAAAATGCCTAATAGAGTACTGATAATAATGGAAAGTAACGCAATCTCCAGCGTAACGAGCAATCCCCCTAATAGACGCTCGAAATTGGAACCTTCAAAGAGCACATTAATCCCCGAATTCAGCATATCTCACCTTCCTTTCCACCCACGTCAGCAGTATCGACAAAGGTAAAAGCAGGACGAGATATGCCAATACCAGCAGAATTAGCGATTCTGTCGTTTTGTAGTACATGCCGATCAGGTCTTTTGCCACATTCATCAGATCTAATAAAGCAATGGCGCCAACAATGGAAGTCTCCTTGAGCAGAAAAATCGCATTCGCTCCCAGAGACGGAACACTGATGGCAAAAGCCTGTGGCAAAATAACATATCTCGCCAGTTGTATCTTGGACAGTCCGAGACTCAGCCCGGATTCCGTCTGGGTTTTACTCACTGCTTCCATTCCCCCACGGAACGCCTCAGCCATATAACCCCCGCCCAAAAAGGTCATGCCCACAATGGCACACGTCATTTCGCTCATATGCAGACCTATTTTCGTAAACCCGTAATACAGAAAATATAACTGTACAAGCAGCGGCGTATTTCGGGAAAGCTCAATATAGGCAACAACGATGCCGCTAATTCCCCTTACCTTGTAATACAGTACTGTGCTGCACAGCAAACCGACGACTAATGAAAATAGAATAGCAAAAAAGGCGATCTTCAACGTCAACCACATAGCTTCTCCATATAACGGCAAGCTCTCTACAATAAACTCCCAGTCTAAGTTCATATGTGCATACCTTTCAATTTTCAATTATTCCTATGTATTTGCTCTGCTTAATAACAATGATTGTATTCCTGCCCAATTATTACGTCAATACTTTGATGAAAATTTGTCATATTTATTTATGATTCAGGAAGAAAAGTGTTGTTATATTTCAGAAATAAATAAAAAAAGCTTGAAATGAATAAATTTCATTTCAAGCTTTGATTTATGCTATACGATTCATCACACGAGCGGCTCGGTAACAAGAGGGCCGCCGAGCTTCTCTACAATTAAACGGCTCTCCTCATTTAATCCCCGCAGGGTGATGGATTTGCCGGATTTTGTATACTTTTGCAACACCTTGCCGATGGCAGTAACAGCGGAGTGATCCCAAATATGAGAATGACTGAAGTCCACCACGACACGTTCTGGATCATCCGAGGGTTCGAAATGATCGACAAAATGAGTCGTTGAAGCAAAAAACATCGGACCCCTGACATGGTACACCTTTTCGTCGTTGTTCTCCGTTGCGCTGATGCGAATTTTAGCCATTTTCCAGCCAAAATGCAGGGCACTCAGCAGTACGCCTACGATCACGCCCTTGGACAAATCATGCGTAGCCACCACAATGATCACCGTGACCACCATAATAAACGTGTCCGCCTTGGGTACCTTAGCAATGTTTCGGAGCGATTTCCAGTCTACGGTTCCGATACACACCATGAACATGACTCCTACCAATGCACCCATTGGCACTTCCTTTACAACCCCGCCAAGCACGAGCAGCAGAAAGGCCAAGAATACCCCAGCCGTAAAAGTGGACAAACGCCCTCTTCCACCTGAGCTGACATTAATGACGGATTGTCCGATCATGGCACAACCACCCATACCACCAAAAAAGCCATTTACAAAGTTGGCTATCCCTTGTCCGCGGGCTTCCCGGTTTTTATTGCTTTTCGTTTCGGTCATTTCATCCAGAATACTGGCTGTCAGCAGCGATTCCAGCAGTCCAACCAGTGCCATCGTAAAGGAATACGGCAGCAAAATCCGCAAAGTATGCCACGACCACTCAATTTGCGGCAAATGGAATGAAGGCAGCGAGCTGGTTAGCGTACCGATATCTCCTACCGTTTTCACATTCAATCCAAATACATACGTAATGATCGTCATGATGATGATTGCCGTCAATGGAGCAGGAATGCTTTTCACAAATCTCGGTAAAATATACACAATGAGTAGCGTCCCCGCTACCATCGCGTACATGATCCAATTAGCTCCATGAAAGTGGGTGAGTTGCGCCATAAAGACGAGGATCGCCAGCGCATTCACAAATCCGGTCATAACCGGCTGCGAAATAAAGCTGATAAAGCGACCTATTTTCAAAACACCCAGCAGCACTTGAATGATTCCTGCCAAAATGGTAGCTGCAAACAGATATTCCACGCCATGGTCCTTCACCAGGCCAACGACCAGTACAGCTACGGCCCCGGTCGCTGCCGAGATCATCGCCGGACGTCCACCTGCAAAAGAGATAACAATTGCCATCAAGATGGAGGCGTACAGTCCGACCATGGGATTGACCCCCGCAATGATCGAGAAGGCAATCGCCTCGGGAATTAGTGCTAGCGCCACAGTCATGCCCGCAAGTATATCGGCCCGGATATTACCGAACCATTGTTGTCTAAGATTCATACTGTCTCGTTCCAGCCTCCTATATTTACAGAGAGTAGCGTGTTGACTCGCACCCCGTGTGTTTCGGGCATCCGTCCAGCGGCCAATCGCCAAGGCTCTCCTATCATTCAGCTCGTCTCTCTCAAACGAACCCGGTCCGTTACATTCAGTCCATCATTATAACGTAAGGAATTCGCAGAGACGAATGAGTTAAAAGGCTGTTTACAGAAAGAAATCATCTATTTCCTTGATATATCGCTCAGTATCTTCATCTTATTCGTTTTCTTATAATTAAAATTTTCGCAATTACTAAGATTCTAACCTGCTAAAGTTTATCACCTTAACTTCATACTCAGACTCCGCGAACTGTAAATCTTGATCCGCCGTAACCAGTACCAATTGGTTTATAATAGCTGTCGCAAGAATCAATGCATCTGGGGTCTTGAGCTTTCTTGCAAACTTATCTTTTTGTTCTCTTCTGATACGCCCCGCTTTAACTGCGATCTCTGAATTAACTGCAATAAATTCCCCGCCAAGAAAAGGTATCGAATCTAAGTCAGTATCAGTGGGCAACCCGGCTATAAACTCGGACTGAGTTATAACAGAAAAGAAAATATTTTCTTTATCTTCCTCAGCTTGTCGTATTACTCTATCCAAAGATGAGTCAAGCCTATGAAGGGCAATAGCTGCATTCGTATCAAATAAATACCCCATCTAATCCCAATCCTCTCTGGATTGTTTAACACTCTCTTCGATCTCAAGTAATTGCTCCTTACTTAGGCTGCCTCGGGAATTTAAAACAGCTTGCAACCCTTTCGGTAACGGTGACTCTAAATCAATAACCTCAGTTTCCCCCTGTTTATTTTCTATAGTAACTTTTGATGGTTCAAACCCAATATCACGAAGGAGACTTAGGAGACGTATTCGATGTATATCAGTTAATTTTTTTGCCACTAAAATCACTCCTTAGCAAAAGATTAGTTTGCTGTCATAGCTCATTTGATTCGTTTTCTTATGTTTAAAATTTTCGCAATTCCTGTACAAGCTCCGATAGAGCTTCAGCAATCTCCGAGTCCGCATGGTGCTGGAGTAAGCTTTCAAAGTCAGGCAGTGCTTGCTTCAATAATCGATAACTATAGTCATAATAACTCCAAAAAGCTACCGGATCATAACCGCGTGCTTCTTCCTCTTCCCAATCCAGTTCATCTTCTTCTGGATCGCTATCTGCCGGCCATAGGTATTTTTCGTCCAGCAGCATGGTTAGAGATTCCACAGACTTCTGTGAATCCTCCTGTGCATTTTCCATGTCCAATGCTCCAACAACCGCATGGTACAGTTCCAACTCACTCAGCGTGATATCATCCGAATTTCTCGTATGCATATTACGCAATAAGAAAAGTAACACCCATGGCGTAACCTGCCACAGTGTGCCTTGATGCTCTATCAGATCAGCAATGGCTGCGTACTCCCCGTTGGATATCAATTGTGGCAACTTCGTGCCCCTACCATAAGGAGTAGTCAGGCGGTGCCATGGCACCTCTGCAATTTGGAGATTATTCATTTGGGCAGTATTAATTTTATGTGTATCCATAACTCCACCTTTCTGGTCGGTATCTAGAATCTTCCCGATTTAAAAATGGAATACAGTAAAAAGGCAACCATTAAGAGAGCTACAACAAAGCCGATTTCAATGGCAGGTACATTCCACAGCATGGTCGCCTGATGATTCAGCGATGAACCGATAATCAGTCCGACCATAATAATGCTGAACGCTAATAGCACGATACTGAATGACAGGCGGTTGCTGATCTGATCCAGCCTGCGCAGAAGCATTTCCAGCTCCGGCACAGTAACCTCCAGCTTAAGCTTGCCCTTGTTGATAATCGAGGCCAAATGCCTCGCCTGTCCTGGCAGTTCCATCAGCGTCTCCACCAGCTCAGTCGCACCACCCAGCAGCTTGCCTCGGATACGACGACCGCTGAAGCGTTCCTTCAACAGCTTGTTACCAAAGGGCTCAGCCAAAGCGATAATACTGAGATCAGGGTCCAGATGCTCCACGACCCCCTCCAGTGTCAGCAACGCCTTGCCTAGCAACAGGACGTCCGACGGCAAACCAATCCGATGGCGCTGCGCTGCGCCAAATAGGTCGTTCAAAGCATCACCAATACTGATCTGTGAGAAAGGAACGTCTGAGTAATCTTCGCGTATCTTGTCCAGATCGGCACGCAGCGCATTCAGGTCGGTGTCCGGTTCGACCAGACCCAAACGTTCGATCGACCGAACCATGGCATCGGTATTTTTGCGCATCAGGGCAATAATGAGGGAAGCGAGATGATTCTTCATCTCTTCGCTCAGCCTTCCCGTCATGCCAAAGTCCAAATAAGCGAGACTGCCATTTTTCAAAACGAGTAAATTCCCCGGATGGGGATCGGCATGAAAAAAACCTTCCATAAAAATTTGATGCAGCATGCTGTTCACCAGCCGCTGCGCCAGTTCTTTCAAGTTATATCCACGGCGTAATAGCTCTTCACGACTACCCAAGTGAGTTCCGTCTAGAAACTCCATGGTCAGTATACGGGAAGAGGTATGATCCCAGTATATTTTCGGAATATAAATATGTGGGTCCTGCTCAAATTGGAGCGCAATCTTCTCTGTGTTACGGGCTTCATGGTTGTAATCCAGCTCCTGAATGAGCGATCTCCCCAGCTCCTCTACCATCTGGCGAAGCTGATACCGCTCTACCCACTCCCAGCGCTTGGCTGCCATAGCGGTCAGTTCCCGCAAAATGTCCAAATCTCGCCGAATGATGCGATTAACGCCAGGACGCTGGATTTTAATGGCGACCATTTCGCCGCTGTGCAGCTTGCCCAGATGCACTTGCCCGATCGAAGCAGCGGCCAGCGGAACATCGTCAAAACGAACCAGTATGTCCTCTAATGACGTGTCCAGCTCTTGCTCCAGAATGCCACGCGCCGTTTCAGATGAAAACGGCGGTACCTGATCCTGAAGCTTAACCAGCTCACGGATAATAGGCTCCGGCAACAGGTCAGCACGTGTGCTTGCCAACTGTCCAAGCTTGATGAATGCAGGCCCCAGATCCTCCAGCACAAGTCGAATCCGTTCACCTAGCGTTTTGGACTCGGGAGTTTCTCTCGTCAGCCACTTGCGAGGCAATGACAGCAGCTGGAAAAGTCCCATTTCTTCGACCATATAGCCAAAGCCATGACGCGCCAGCGCCATGGCAATTTCCCGGTAACGACCGGCGTGCTTCATACGAACCGCCATTTTAATCCAGCCGGTTCGCTTCTTCAGCGTCGCTCGAACCCGTAAGCGCCGCCTTTTCTTTTTCCAGCTCCGCTACCTGTTTTTCCAACAATGCCACACGCTGCTCCAAACTTGTAACATCATTTTCGGTAGGTACTTCCAGCTCCTGCAAAATGCGGCTAACCTGTTCGCGGATCACTGTTTTGAATTGTCCCTGTTCCTCTGCCCCTCGTTCGATCAGACGATCGACCAGCGCTTTGGATTCCGAGGGCGCAAGTTCTCCCCGGTTTACAAGATCCTCGACGGCTTTCTCCACCTTTTCTTTGCTGACAACGGTGAGGCCCCACCCCAATGAGATGGCTTTTTTGAACAAATCGCTCATAATATATCCTCCCCTACCTGTGATTACCTATAGTATAACCTGAAAAGGGGAGCCGCATAAAGTTCGCAGCTCCCCTTCCTCAATGAATGGAATGATCTATGTTTAACCCGGAAAGCGTCCAGCCCACTTGGCAGCCTGAAGCAACAGCTTGCGGTATCCCTCGTGTTGGAAGCTTGGCTGATTATGTCCAGGCATCAAATAGACGACCCGACCCAAGCCATAGGACAGTGACCATGCCGCCGGCCACCACTGGCCTTCGTGTTCATATTCCATCAGTAGTGTTTTTTCAGTGAAAGGATCAAAATCAAAACGATACGGCTCCTCTTGCATCTCGAACGGCTCGATTCCTTCCATAATCGGATGATCCGGCTCCGTTACTTTGAAGGAAAGTGGACCCGCAGCCGGGTGTCGCAAGAAACGTGCTCCCATTAACTGTGCAATTTCATACCGTCCTTGCAATGTGATTCCGTTATGCAGCACAAGCAATCCACCCCCGCCGCTAACATAAGACAGCAATCCTGCTGTTTGTTGAGGTGACAGAACCTCCTTGCGGCTATCGCAGTACGAGATACATAGATCAAATGAGGTTAGATTTTCCTTAAGCAGCATTTTACGATTCTCACTGCACTGTACCGACATCCAATCCTGTAAAATATGGCTAATCTCTTCGTCCACCCCTTGCAGCGGGTGAAACTCCGGATACGAATAATCTCCTAACAACAATGCTTTTCTTTTTTCCATGATAAATCCTCCTTGCCTGACTTGTATATAAGGACTTTAAAGGCGGGGCCCGTGTCATTTATTCTTGTTTGTGGGGTCAAAACGCTCAGAAAATTTCGTTTGGCCCTTATCCATTTCCCATAACACCGCCATCATTGTCCGAGCTACGGCATATATAAATAATTCTACAGACGGCCTATTAAATCCTTTAGCAGACGATTATAGCATATATGTTCGCTCGGAATAAACTTATTAAAACTTATTCGAAATTTATAAATCTGAACGATGGCGATTCGGCCTGTTTATGGTATACTCGTAAGAAAAAAAGTGCGTCCATGCTTGATTAACAATGAAGGGCCGCTTTTTGTAAGAATTTATGCTTGCGGTTATAGAATTGATAAGAATTGCCTCAAACCTTATACATTCTATAAATCTTAAAAAACCGGGGAGGTTGCATGAATGAAAAGGACTGGAATGACCCGGCCCTTGGACAGCTTGGGGCGAATTGTGCTTCCTAAAGAGTTGCGCATGACGATGGAGATTGACATCGGCGATCCATTAGAGTTTTTTATTGAAGACCAGACACTCATGCTCCGTAAGTACAAATCAACCAACTGTATATTTTGCGGTGCGGTTGATACCAACACCTACTTTAAAGATCAGTTTATCTGCGATGAATGTGCAGCCTCGATGAAAACGGAAGATTTAGTTCCGGTCACAGCGACTGAAACCCATTCACCCCCACTTAAGCAAAATATGCATATGAAAAAAATTTATCAGCGCACAGACGTTATTTTGGAGAAAATGAGAGAGCTTATGGAAGAACATCCAGCATCTTCACAAAAACAACTCGCCTCCATGCTTGGCGTGAGTCAGGGAAGGATTTCCCAGCTGAAAAAACTCATGTAAGCGAATCACCAAAAAAGTAATGTATACGCTTCCATGCTATGTAAGGTTTAAATCTATTGAAATTTAGAAAAGCCGGACCCTTTAGGGGGCTCGGCTTTTTTCGTTCATATGAAGTAGTGGACTTGTTTGCAAACCTATTGACCGTAAGCCCGACATTGTTCCACCCAGCGTGCTGCCGCCTTGGGAAGAGAAGCTAGATGAATATGCGTATAGGCAGCCAAAAGGTTCCCTTTCGCATAGCCCTCGCTTTGGAGTCCACGCATCCCCTTGGTTTGATAAGCATAGGGGTAGGAGGCGACTGATTCATCATAGTTCATGACAGAATAATGAAATTCATGTCCCCGAATGGTCTCTCCAGCCTCCAGCAGCAAGCAATCCTGCAAAGCGGTTGCTTCCCGGTATCCCAGTGCGGCCCGTTTCTCCTGCATGCGGACGTCCGACGGAATAACCCCGGCCATGTAATAGGCATTACCCATACGATCCGTAAGTGTCCGTGCCAGTACCATATAACCGCCGCATTCGGCGAATACTGGCATATCCCGGCTTACCGCGTTGCGGATATCTTCCAAAAAGCCCTTGTTTGCAGCGATATCTGCGGCAAACTCTTCGGGGAAACCGCCGCCCAGGTATAGGCCGCTTGCCTGCTCAGGTACGCGCTCTCCCGCCAGCGGACTGAAATAGACAATCTCTGCTCCCGCCTGACGCAGCAAATCCATATTTTCCGGGTAGTAAAAATTGAACGCCGCATCTCTGGCGACGGCGATGACGGGGCGTTCCCCAGTATTAGCTTCATGCCCTGCTGATGGAAGCCAATCCGGGGGAAACAACGGTTGTGCGGGCAGAGACAACGGCGGAGCCGAATCCGCCAATGCCCGCAGTGCATCCAGATCCGTACCCGCGCGGATCAGCTCTGCCGCCCGTTGGAATAGCGGCTCCAGCTCGCCGCGTTCCACAGCGGGTACTAAACCCAGATGACGCTCGGGAATATCCAGCCCGTCATCACGCTTTAACCAGCCGAGCACGGGGATGCCGCATTCCTGCTCAATCGCCTTTTTGACGATGCCATAGTGCCCTTGGCTACCGCAGCGATTCACAATTACGCCCACAATGCGCAGCTTGGGCTCCAAGCGCTGAAAGCCGAGCACAATAGCGGCGGCGCTTCGTGCCATACTGCGCACGTCGACCACCAGCAATACAGGGCTGTCCGTCAGCATAGCGATCTCAGCGGTCGAGCCGGTGTTGCTGAGCGGGTCCTTGCCGTCATACAGCCCCATGACGCCTTCAATCACGGAAATATCCGCGCCTTCGGAAGCACGGATAAAGATTTCACGCACCGTATCTGGTGAGGTCATCCATGAATCCAGATTACGGGAAGAAGTCCCGGTCGCGGCAGTATGATAGGTCGGATCAATATAATCCGGTCCGCATTTAAAACCCTGCACTCGCAGGCCGCCGTCGGCGAACGCCTTCATCAGCCCGAGGGTAACAGTCGTTTTGCCTGCGCCGCTGCCTGTGCCAGCAACAACAATACGGCTTCTGCGCGTAGCGGCAGACGGATCAGACTGTACAGCCTGCTTCATGATGTCAGTCATAGGAAACCCGCGCTACAGACAACGTCATATTGCCGCTTTTTTTCTTCTCCAGCAGCCAATGGTCTGCACCAGAAGACAACAAGGCTGAAGGTTCACTGACCCCATATGCACCAGTGTATTTGAAGACAGTTTCCGATGGATTGGGAAGCTGCACCGTATTCAGCTCTGACGGAGTATACGTCACCAGTTCCCAACCGTATTTGGCGCAAAGGGCAAGTAAACCCTCTTCGTCCTTCTTCAAATCAATGGTGGCAATATTCCGTACGCTTTTCACGGACAAACGCAGCTCTTGCAAGGTGTCCAGCACACCCGCTTCCAGCTCCTCTAATGCAGTCCCACGGTTGCAGCCGATGCCGAGCACCAAGCTTTTCGGACGGTACAGCACGCCATTAGAAAGAAGCTGCTCCTCTTCCTCCGGCTCCAATAAACGGTCGCTCACGACCAACGCGGCGTTAAACGGTTCTTGTAATGCTTCTGCCGTCGAAGCATATACCTTGATATGTCCAGGTACAGGCTTGTCATAACGCCACCAGTTCCGTTCGCCCGTCTCTTGTATGAGCGCAACAGGCTCCTCGTTCACAACAGCGGCGCTCACAGGAGTGGCCTTGTCGAAGCTATCGACCACCCAACCCAATTCCCGACCAAACATGTCCACCGGGATCGTGCCCTGCACGTCCGATGCAGTCGTGATTACAGCACGTGCGCCCAGCACAGCCGCTACATGGCGGGTCAATTCATTGGCGCCACCCAAATGGCCAGACAATACGCTAATGACATGCTCGCCACGATCATCAATGACAACTACCGCTGGGTCTACCTTTTTATCCACCAAAATAGGTGCAATCATACGAACCACTGCACCGAGAGATATAAACAAAATAATACCGTTATATTGTTTAAATAAATCCGGCAAAATCAGCTTGACCGAGCCTTCGAACAACTGAATGCCAAGCTCCTGCTCGTCGCCACGCTCAAACTTGGACATATAATACACATCCGTGCCCGGAAAGCTGGCTCCCAAATTGCGCACCATTTCCACTCCATGCTTCGTGATTGCCACAGCGGCAAATGGATTACTCACCGGGCTTCACTCCCTTCCGGTAGCCATGGGTGAATGACTTGTCGTACAGCTTGGAACGATGCGCGTCCTTGTCCACCAGCTCCGGGTCGAGCGCCCAGCCTGCCAAAATCATGGCATGCATCGTTATGCCTGCTGCACGCAAATCGGCGGGTAATTGAGCAAGCGTCGTGCGTACGATCTTTTGATCCGGCCAGGTCGCGCGCTGCACAACCGCTACAGGCGTGTCCTCACTCCAGCCTGCTGCCAAAAACTCAACGACCACTTTCTTTGCCAGCGTTGCGCTGAGGAACAGTGCCACTGTACAGTGATGGGATGCCAAGTCACGCAGCTTTTCCCGATCCGGTACAGGTGTACGGCCTTCGGCACGCGTCAGAATGACCGTCTGCGTCAGGTCAGGCACAGTTAGCTCTGCACCCAGCACCGCCGCAGAAGCAAAGACCGAGCTGACGCCCGGCACGATTTCGTATGATACTCCGCCCTGCTTCAGCAACACCATTTGCTCCAAAATGGCACCGTACACTGCCGGATCGCCTGTATGTACGCGAGCTACACTGCGTCCAGCCTGCACAGCCTCGCTCATAATCTCGACCTGCCGCTCCAGATCCATGCCTGAGCTTTGCAGTACCTGCGCCTCTGGTTTGGCCGTGGCAATTAACTCGTCGTTCACGAGTGAATCCGTGTACAATACCACATCGGCCGTGCGTAGAATCCGGGAGCCTTTGACAGTAATCAGCTCCGGGTCGCCGGGACCTGCTCCTACGATATATACTTTGGGCTCCAACGTCATTTGCTCACCACCATTAAACTCAAATATTCAAGCTCTTGTCCACGCAGCTCACGTGCGTTGCGCCATACCATTTCATAAGGAGAAGTGACCTTGGTAATGACTGATGCACGGTCCCCAAGATGGAGTTCATCCAGCACATCCAAAATCAAATCCAGCACCTTGGCAACCTTGATAAACACGACCGTATCATGATTCTCAATCGCCCGCTTCATCGCTTCCCGATCATCCGTAGCCGGAATAATACCGACCTGCTGATCTCCATCTGCCAAAGGCAACTCCAGCGCTGCCGCCGCTCCCAACACAGACGAAATGCCCGGAATAGATACAATCGGCACCTCAGGATGGAGATCCTTCATGAGCCGTGCCAAATGAATAAAGGTACTGTACAGATTAGGGTCTCCCTCTGTGACAAAGGCTACATCCTTGCCTTGGCTCAGTGCCTCCCAGCAAGCAACCACCGTTTTGTTCCACTCACGCTCCAGTACAACCGGGTCCTTGGTCATTGGAAAAATGAGTCCCAGCATCTCCTTTTCCTCTGGGTTGACGTACAACTCCACGATCTCGTGAGCATACGACTTACCTCCCCGGCGTTTCTTCGGATAAGCCACAACTGCACATTCCTGAATCATGCGATACGCCTTGACTGTAATCAGCTCGGGATCACCCGGCCCCACGCCTACGCCGTAAAGTGTTCCTGTTGCCGCCGTATTCATGTTGTCTCTCTCCCCCTCTTGAATTACCAGCTTACTCCCCTGCTACTTCGTCAGCCACGTCCACCGACGGCTGCCCTGTAATAACATATATCGGATTGAGTCCGTCAAAACGAGTCATATTCAAAATCGGCTTGCTGCGCGCTGTTTGCAATAATGTCACCGAAGTTTCGAGACCTGCTGCTTGCATCGCCTTCATCCCATCATGCAGCGTCTCAATCGTTGCAGCATTCACTACAATTCGTCCATCCTTCCGCAGACGGGAAGCACACAGACGAATCAGTTCGGCCAATTCTCCCCCGCTCCCACCGATAAACACCGCATCCGGGTCTGGCAGATCTTCCAGTCCGGCAGGCGCTTTGGCATGAATAACCGGGAAATCGGTACGGAATTTGATTTTGTTTGCTTCGACATTAGCCAGATCGCCTTCGTTCTTCTCAATGGCAAATACTTGCCCATACTTGGCCAGCCGCGCACATTCCACCGCTACAGAGCCGGAGCCTGCGCCGATATCCCATACGATGCTTCGCTCGGTCAGACGCAGCTCGGACAAGCTGAATACACGTACTTCACGCTTCGTGATCAGCCCTTTTTCCGGCTTGCGCTGGTGAAATTCCGCATCCTCGAAGCCAAATCCCCGACGAATTGCAGGCACGTCTTCACCCTTACGGCGGCGCAGAATAACCACATTCAATGGTTGGAACGTTCCCTGTGCCATCTCTTCCAGCGTATAATGCTGATACGCCTCATCCGGTCCGCCCAAATGCTCGCCGACAAAGGCATCATATTCCGTCATGCCATAATGCAGCAGATAGGCAGCGACTGCGGCGGGATGATTTCGGTCGTCCGTCAGCAGCGCGACCTTGTTCTGTCCGTCGATCCGCTGCGCCAGTCCGGTCATCGGACGGCCGTGTACGCTTTCCAGCACCGCATCCTGCCAGCTTTCACCGAGACGTGCAAACGCCAGCTGAACCGAGCTGAGATGCGGCAAAATATCCAGATGTTCCGCCCCCAGCTTGGCAGACAAATAACCTGCAATTCCAAAAAAAAGCGGATCGCCTGACGCAAGCACGACAATATCCTTGTCCTTGCGCAACCGTCCCAATTCTTCTACCACGGCAGATAAGCCGCTCCTTAATGTTCGTTTTTCCCCTGCGAATGCCTTGAAAAAGGCTAGCTGGCGTTCTCCACCAACCAGCAGGTCGGCACGCTCAATGTGCTCCAGCGTCTCCTGCGACAGACCTGCCGCTCCATTTTCACCGATACCAATGACACGAATCACTCTACTCACCGACTCTCGCCCTCCCCAGCACGTTCCCTTTCATCGTTACCAGTACCATTTCCACGACAATTCCACCACCTGCATGGTCCAGACAATGCTGACATCCATAGGTACACAGCTTTTCAAAAAAGCTCAGCGCATTCGCTTCGGTCATCATATCCGCCACCTGCGTAGCTGTATTTGCCTCTGCCACTGCCGCTGCAAGCGACTCGTCCACACCTGCTTCACGCGCGACCTCAGCCAAAAAGCCAAAGTCCACCGGAGCGCTCTTGGAGTGAACCATCATGACACCTTGAGCTACTTTCGACAGCTTGCCGGGCATACCGACGAGAATAATCTTTTTCATTCCCAGCCGTTTCCCGTGCTTAATGGCAAAGCCGACAAAATCCCCCATCTGAATAAAGGCCTCTTCCGTCAGCTGATCGTACATTTGCATGGCATATTTTTCACTGCTACCACCTGTGGTCAGGACTATTTCCTGGCAGTTCATCGCTTGCGCAACCGATATGGCCTGCACGACACTGGCTTTATAAGCTGACGTGGAAAACGGAACGACCACTCCACGCGTACCTAGTATGGAAATACCGCCAAGAATGCCAAGTCGCCCGTTCAACGTTTTCTTGGCAATTTCTTCACCGTCCGGCACGCTGATGACGACACGGACACCTTTGGCTGATCCGTGCTCTTCAAGCACGCCTGTCACAGCCTCCATAATCATCCGGCGCGGCACCGGATTAATCGCTGCTTCCCCGACAGGCACAGGCAGACCGGGCTTCGTTACCCGCCCCACGCCGATGCCACCGTCCAGCTCAATGCCCGGCTCCTCGCGCCAGCTAACGGACGCGATAATTTTCGCCTGATGCGTGGCATCTGGGTCATCGCCACCGTCCTTGATCGTCGTGCAGGAAGCTTCGTCCGCGTCCAACACAGGCTCGATCAGCTCAAACGCATAATCGAATCCCGCGGGCAGCGATATCACTGCTTCCTTCGGTGGAATACCCGTGATGAGCAGTTGTACCGCTCCTTTGGCCACTGCAGCCGCACAAGCTCCAGTCGTAAAGCCTGACCGCATTGGCTTGTCCGGTGCGGGAGCTTCACCGCTTTTCATCCGTTTGGGCCTGTTGGCGGACGCCGCTTCCTTTTCCATGCCAATTCCTCCTTAACCTCTTCTGCTGATCATGTTCCAATTCATTTCATGATACAGCAAACGGACAACCGCATCTAGCGGACAGCCATTAAGGAGATTGCATTCAATGCTGCTACGACAATTGTACTGCCACCCTTGCGTCCAATATTCGTAATGAATGGAATATCCAGCTTGCGCAGCTCGTCCTTGGATTCTGCTGCCGATACGAAACCGACGGGCATGCCAATCACCAGTCCGGGCTTAGCCGCTCCTTCTTTTACTAGACGGATCAACTCCAGCAACGCTGTCGGCGCATTACCAATGGCATAAATGCCACCTTCGCCCGCTTGAATCGCTTTGCGCATCGAAATAATGGCGCGTGTCGTATTCAGCCTTTTCGCTTCTTCCATGACGTCAGGGTCAGATATGTACACATGCACATCCCCGCCAAATTGACGGATACGATCCTTGCTCAGCCCCGCTTGAATCATTTGTACGTCCGCCACTACCTGCTGTCCTGCGCGAATAGCTGCAACCCCGGCTTCAATCGCTTTCGGATGAAACACCATGCTGCGGCCCAGCTCAAAATCAGCAGATGCATGAATGACACGTTGTACAACGGGATATTGCTCTGCTGTAAAAGGATGCTCACCCAATTCTTCTGTGATCATCTCGAAGCTTTTGCCCTCAATTTCCTGCGGCTGTACCGTTAGCGGTTTAAATTCTGTTTTAAAATCCATCGTATCGACCACTCCCTTATGGAAATTCAGAAAATTAAATTAACTTAGAATGTTAAAGTTACCTATTGTTCCACTACGCAGTCGGATGGTGCTTCCCATCGCCACCGCCCCCGGATTTCTTGAATAAAACCTATGATCAGCGTAGAAATCCGGGGACAAAAGCGACCGCTCCGCTTGCACAGCACCATTCCGGCTACTCCGTTTTTATGTTCATTTTTCAAGTCGTCTTAAGGAAAATGACATTCATGTTAAGGAGTTATAAACACCTCTAAACAAAAACTGATTTTAAGATGACTATATTTTAAATACACGCCAGAGATCGCTCTGGATTTATTGGATTGACTGGGATTGACCAGCTTCATAGAGTCATAGATTTATAACTTAGAGCATGGACTCCTATTCGGCAGTACGCAGTGCGTTGATTACTCCGTCGTAATGATCAAATACAGTTCCAAATTCTACTTCCGGTCTGGAAATCAGAAGTACGTGAATCCCCAGCTCCAATGCAGATTGAACCTTTTCATCCACTGCTCCCGTGCGTCCGCTTTCCTTGGTGACCATCACGGTCGTGCCATAGTGCTTGTACAATGCTTCGTTCATCTCGCGGGAAAAGGGTCCCTGCATGGCAATAATATTCTTTTGCTCCATGCCCAGTTCGCCGCATTTCTCCATATTGTCTAGGCGCGGTAGCATGCGTGCAACCAGACGAATCTCCGGGTCTCCGAGTAAATGCTTGGTGAACGTGCCGAGCGTCTTACTGCCTGTCGTAAGCATGACAGAGCCTTTGAGTTGCTTCGCTTCTAATGCGGCCTCTTCATAGGAAGACACGATGTGGAGCAATGGATGATTGTCATACACCAGTCCCGCCCGCTCGTAGCGAATATAAGGAACTCCGGATTCGCGAGCGGCTGTCATTGCATTCGCATGTGCTTCTTCTGCAAAAGGATGACTGGCATCAACAACCGCCTGTATTCCCTGCTCCCGAATCATTGCACTCATTTCATCGGCTGTCATTCGGCCTGTACGTACGTCCAGCCCTGCTTCGGACAAGCTGGCTGCCGCGCTTTCGGTTACGACCGAGGTCAATACGTTGAAGCCATTGTCACGGATTTGCAGCGCCAATTCCCGAGCATCGCTCGTTCCACATAGCATGAATATCATGAGCCCTTCACCTGCCCGCTTCCATTCACTACAGATGGCATATGTGAATGCTCGTGATGGTGATCATGGTCATCATGGCTGTGAGCATGGACATGCTCATGAGTGTGATCGTGGCTGTGTGTATGGTGATCATGATGATCGTGCTCATGTGCATGATGATGGTGATGATCCTCATGATCGTGATGGTGGTCATGGTCGTGGTCGTGGTGATGATGGTGGTGCTCCTGCGCCTCCAGACGGAACTGGCAATTATCACAATTGGCCGTAACCTTGCCGAACAAGCCTTCCTTAGCTCGCTCCAGCACCAGTTCAATCAGTTGAGGATGGAAACCAAAATATCCTCCCATCTCCACTTGTAATGTAGGGTGAGCCTCGGCAAATTCCTGGGTCATTTCTCCGATGCGCTTAATCAGCACACCCGTGAACAGAAAATAGGGAAGCACGATAATCTTTTTGGCCCCCAGTCGTACACAACGCTCCAATCCATCGGGAAAAGAAGGCTGCGTCACACCGATAAAGCTGCTCTCTACCCACGTATAAGAAAGCTTTTCCCACAGCATACGGGTGATTTTGAAAAAGTCACTGTTCGCATCTGGATCGCTACTTCCGCGTCCTAACACAAGTACCGCCGTTTCTTCGTCGGATACCTCGGCAAATGCCTCTACAGCGCTATTCATTCCCGCTGGAACTGCAACCGGACGGGCCTCTTTCAAGCGGCTTTGCAGAATGCTGACGATTTTCTCGTGAACGCCAATCGGGCGTCCATATACAAATTCCACCTGCGGATACTTTGCTTTTGCCCGATCAATAGCCATCGGAATATCAATTTTGGCATGTACCGCTGCGAACAAGATAATCGGAATGAGAACGACACGCGTCGCCCCTTTCTCCACACATCTTTGCATCCCATCAGCAATGCTGGGACGTGCCAACTCCAAGAAACAGGTTTCCACGCACATATCCGGTACCCGGTCTGCCACTGCCTGTGCAAATTCCAGCAGTTCCTGGTTCCCCTCCGGGTCCCGACTTCCATGTCCAACCAACAATATTGCATCCACTGCTGTTTTTTCCTCCTCTTTAATAGGGATAGCCTGCATGACGCCCTATTTTATATATATGCTTGTATCCAGTTCATCAGGCCTTCAGTCCATTAATCACCACAAACCGCATTCACTTCTACCGTTGCTGGTGCATCTTCATGCCGGAAACCCGCAACGACACCTACACGTTTAAAAAATTTATGAAAACGCTCATTCGGATGCCCTTTTTCCTTATATTCAGCGATGACGTTCTCCACGATGTCAGTAATTTGATCACCCGGAATCCCTTCCGCTACGGGCTGAGCGGCATGAGCATTGCGACCGAATTTTTTGCCACCAAGGAAGAGGTCGTATCCTCCCTTGCGATAGACGATTCCGATATCCTCCAGCACCGCTCCATAGCAGGCCATGCCGCATCCGTTCAAAGCAATGCTCGTTTCCTTGGGTGCCTGTAATCCGCCAAGTACAACCTGTAGATGCTCAGCCACAGGCACAGCGTCATCCTTCTCCATATTGCAGAAGTCGCACGCCTTCACCTTAAACACATCGCCAATCGGCATGACAATGAATCGTTCATCCCGCAGCCGTCCGACCAGTTCCTCGGGGTCTGCACACGGTACGCGCAGCACGATCTGATGATCTGGCGTGTATTCCAGCTCGCCGTCATCACCCGCTACCTCGGCGAGCAGCGCCATCTGGCGAGCGGTGAACTTCTTGTTTCCCACACCCGGGGAAACACCCACCTCAAATAGCGCAGGCTTGCCAAAGCCGCCTGTCGTCATTCCGGACGCGGCCCCCGCTCCGGCCACCGCTGACGTTCCGGCGGTGCTCTCGACGGTAGGCGCATGCTCGCTCCAGCGAGCGTTGGCTGCGTCAGGCAGCTTGCCGCCGACAGCGAGACGGCTTAGTGCCTCTGCCGCCAGAGATGCCGGGGCTGCGCCGGTTTGCACAGCGGTCGTTGCCTGCACGGCAGCTATCGCTTGCGGGCGTGCCTGCGTCGCAACCGCAGCGCCGCTCGCGGAGGGACCAGCGAGCGTAGTCGGGGCTGCACCTGCCTGCGGTCTATCCTCTTGCGCGCCCAGCGACCACGGCTCCGCTTCCGTGCGGAGACGCTGATGTGGCTTGAGCGCTTGCTCGGTCGCATCCAGCGTGTATTTGCGCTGATATCCGCGCGGAGTCACGATCAAGCCGTCATACACCGTCGTCGAGGAATTGCCTATGATTACAGTCGTCAGCATCCCGATGTCATGGTTCAGCATATCTTCCAGCGTCGTTACAATAACTTGCTGACGTTCACGATAAGCACTTTTCACCAACCCTACTGGAGTTTGCGGATCGCGGTAACGCAGCAAAATGGACTGCGTCTCCACAATCTGGCGGGTACGCCGACCACTGCGCGGGTTGTATAATGCAATCACAAAATCGGCCGAAGCCGCTGCTTCTACACGCTTCACAATCGTTTCCCATGGAGTCAGATGATCACTCAGACTGATCGTGCAAGCATCATGCATAACTGGCGCCCCCAACAGTGAAGCACAGGACTGAATAGCTGAGATCCCCGGTACGACTTCTACCTCAACCCCGTCCTCGCGTCGCCAACCTTTCTGCATCAGCACTTCGTACACCAGCCCTGCCATACCATAGACTCCTGCATCTCCACTGGAAATGACAGCTACCTTCTTGCCCATCTCTGCTTGGCGAACCGCCTCCTGCGCACGACTCACTTCCTCTGTCATCCCTGTGCGTACAATCTCTTGTCCGTTCAACAACGGACGGATCAAATCAACGTAGGTATTGTAGCCGATAATGACCTCACTTTCGGCCAGCGCATCCAGCGCCCGTTTTGTGATATGTTCCATATCTCCTGGTCCAAATCCAATCACCAGCAATTTTCCTAATGGGCTCATCGTGCTCCTCCTATTCACCCTTTTCAGGGTAGCTATCCTATCTATTTCAATGATTTATGGACATCCATTCTGTAACTCAAAAAACCCCATCCTGCCCGGATGGGGTTTCTATGTACGTATCTCTCATCAGACGAACAAACAGCGTAAGAAGACACTATTTGTCTTCCTCCAGCCTGCCGTTGTTTTCCACCTGTCTGTTTACGCTTCAAACGCTGCTGCACGTTCATATCCACGCAAACCTCTAACCAACATGGAAAAAGCAACGTGTGCCTGATTTCCTGATTTCGTACACCCATCCTCTCCGCGAAGGTTAACGGTGCATACAGATCAAGGTAGGTCTCCTGGCTTGGCATCAACAGATTCTTTCGTCTTCCCCGTTTTTCACGAGTGACCATTTAAAAAAATCCTCTTCCTTACAGTGGCGGGACCGCTCGGGATTTGCACCCGATTCCCTGTTACCCTTTGCTCAACCGCAAAGGCACCTTGTCTGTCCGCTATTTGATTATGGGTCTTATCATAACCTTGCCTCAATCAGTTGTGCAAGCACGAAAAACGCTTTATTTCAAGTTCTCTGCTTTATTTTTTAACATATGTAGCAATTCGTCCGGGTCGGCAGAGATGCTTAGTAGCGCTGGATGCTCAGACCCAGTAAACCCTTCTTGCACGCTATGACGCACCATTTCTACTAATGGGTCAAAATATCCATTCACATTCAGCAGCCCAATGGGCTTGCGATGAATGCCGATTTGCGCCCAGCACAATACTTCGAATAGCTCCTCGAAGGTTCCCAAACCACCCGGAAGGGCAATAAACGCATCGGCCATCTCGCTCATTGCCGCTTTACGTTCATGCATGCTTGCTACCTCAATAAATTCGGTAACTCCTCGATGAATGATCTCTGCATCAAATAACAGGGTAGGCATAATACCAGTGGCCTGACCGTCACCCGCCAGTATTCCATCCGCCACCTCTCCCATCAGCCCCCTGCTAGAGCCACCATAGATCAGACGGATATGATGGCGAGCCATGGCTTCTCCCAGCTTGCCTGCCGCTTCAACATATACCGATGAATGTCCAGGTCTGGACCCGGCAAATACACAAATAGAATTCATTAACGTCTCAGCTCCTGTCCTAAGTATCATGCATCGAAACTTATTCATTATATTAGCTAAATATTTTCGCTATAACAAAAATCTTTCTCGATGCATGTCCAATAAAAAAAGATAAAGACCTCGCAGGCCCTTATCTTTATTTTACGCTTTATCCAAAAATATAAGTTCATTTTTAGCATACTATATTTATAATTTCTATCTCATTTCAATGACCATTCACGATCTTCAGACCACAGCCATGCACCGAATCGTTATGCTCAAAATATTTGCCCAGCTCCACCATCATCGCGCCCATGCGCTCTTCGGTTGGAAACACGACTCGATCAATCCCTTCTTCCACAATGGACTGTGCAGTCACCTTCCCTACTGATACAGCAATCACATCCTCACGGAAAGCTTCCAGTAAATCCTCGATTCGATTTTGCTCTCTCGCATATTGGGCTAAAAATCGAATTTGCGGACCACTCGTGAACGTAACGGCATCAACATTACGATGGATAACATCCTCCAGTAACGCCTGCAATTTTGCTTCCTCAGGTGGGATATGCTTATAAGGAAGTACCTGGCGGGTCACTGCCCCCTGCTCGTCCAACCACTTTACCAACCGTGGGGCTGGATCGCCATGCAGTTGCAACAATACTTCTTTCCCTTTCAGATCGTATGGGGCGAAAGCTCCTGTCAATCCGATCAAACTTCCGTCCTCGTCTCGTACTGCTGGCGTAAAGCCACGCTTTTTGAGTCCATTGACCGTCTTGTAGCCCCGCGCTGCAATGTTGGAAGATTGTAGAAGCTCCATAATCTGCTCAGCCACGCCCATATCCTCTGCCATATCGAACAGGGCATCCAGCCCCATACCTGTCGTGAAGATGTACCAGTCCGGAGGGTGCTTCACCCACGATACAACAGCGTTGCGCAGCTCGATATCATCCAGAAAAACGGTACCCTGGGCCGGGCGCTGTACTGGCTCACCCCCCATCTTCACAACTAGCAGCGCCATTTCTTCTGCTTTACGGGGACCAGCAAGAGCGACTCTCTTACCTGCCATGCGTTGTGCCATTCTGTTGCCTCCCTTGTAGATGTCGTATTTCTTTCTACCAAGTATACAATCAGAGGGGTAAAAGACAAATAAGAATTACTTTTCCGATGAATACAGTAATCTTATAGGTGGCCGTGTCCTATTCTGCCTTCATGCTGGCTTTCTTTCTGACTACTGCTATCCCGCTCTCCGTTAGATGCCCTATCATCTCCGCCTTTCCCTTTAGATTTGGGTCGGAGCAACATCCATAGCAACAAAGGCATGATAACAAAAAAAATGATCATCACCGCGGTCCACTCCCGGGTGAAATCATAAATTTGCACAATGTTGGAGAACAGCATAAACGAACATACGTAACCTAACAAACCTACGGGCCAAACCATCAGACTCCCCCAGGCTTGGGCAAACATACGCTTTACCGCCAAACTGGTAACGTACAGATCAACCCCAATCTTCGTAAGAAAGGTCGGTACGGTCAGTGCTGCCACGAACAAATCGAACCGATCCAGAAAGTCCGTTAGCTGCAATTGACGCACCAGTTCATACGATGGATAAAACAGCCGTGACAAGATAGGAACACCAATAACCAACTCGGACAGCAGCACCAGGATAATCAGAAAAGCGGTTCCGAGCAAATGCCCAAACCACGCACTACGCCCATTATAGCTCTTCCCAGAAATCACAAAGGGGACTATCATGATATCGGCCATATAACCCAGCATGCGCCAACTCCCCTTGATCACTCCCTCTACTTCTGGATGTAAGTAGGGTCTCAGCATCGAAAAATCCATATTACGCCCAAAAAAAAGCGGCATGGTCAACAGCGTCACAATCAACATCGGCAAAAAAATCTCGGTCATATTCACGATGGTGCTTATTCCGCCTTTAGCCATAAATACCAGAGTCAACAGTACAATAAGAGAAGTGACCACAATCGGAGTCAGTGGCAAAAGCACCACTTCCACCTGATCCGTAATAATCCTCAAATCCCGCGCAAAGATGATCAGGAATAAAATAAGGTAGATTGCAAGCAGCACACGGCCCAGCACAGGGTGAGAGCTCACCATCGCCTGCATCAGATCCTGATCAGGGAACCGGCGTTTGAGTTTCAACATCGCCCAGATCGGCAAGCATAGCACGATAGCCGCAATTATACAGGTCCAGTAAGCATGCTGATTCGCGTGATCCGCTGCCTGCGCCGGAGCATGTATAAGGGTAATACCGACCTCCATCAATACACCAAGCAGCACAATTTGTCTGGTTGTGAACTGTTTCATGCAGGTACATCCTCCTTTTGCCCGCAGGCATCCATTACACGATTTACAACGTAGAGGGGAGCCACATGTCAATGAAAGTGGTAAGCCATGTAGCCACATAAACGGTGCTCTTCGTTGATGTTCCGTAAATCCAGATACCAATGCTAATAACATACATTACGCGGGAGACCCAGCGATTGATGGCTGGTGCATTGTGAATATTTTTACGGTCCATCAGATACATGAAGAGCATAACCAGCACCAAAGGTAACAGAAATACTTTATTCATTCTGGATTTGCTCCTTTTTGACCCCGAATGGTTTGGTGACCGCACCGATATTCTCAATATGCACGACCGGATTTATGGTGACCTTCACCTTGGGATATAGTTGTTCCCATTGGGGTTTGATCCGTTTCCATTCATCCGGGTGACTCGTAATAATAGCCCGGCCCAAACCAAGTACGTCTGAATGATACTTTTGTTGAATCACCTGAACAGCCTCTCCCAGCTCCCTCTTAATTTCCTCAGCTGTCTGCTGCTCCAGCCACTTCAAATTTTCCTCGTTGGAAATATCGAAACTCGTCTCATTTTCCTTCACATTCCCATTGCAGTTCATATGAATGGTCATTCGAATCTCATCCCCTTGAATATGGGGCTTAATTTGGACTTTATTTTCGATGAGGTGTACAGATATGTAACCTTTACCTTTGGGAGGGGGAATAAATATTTCTGTCTCCTTGGCTTGCTCCATACCCAAAAGCAGAAACCGACTGAGGTGGTTATCAATAATTCCTGTTAACCTGTCTTTGCGAAACACAGCCAGTCCATCGACCTGAATATTCGTTTTCTTGTCTTTAAGGTTAGGGGGCCCATTCTTCACCAGAGACATTACTGGTACCACCGGGTCAACGCCTTCCAGCAGGACGGAATTCATCAACAGCTTAACGGAACGAGGTTTTTTCATATAGGAAATATTGAGCTCACGCACCATTTCTGCTGGATATTGCTCTATCGGAGCATCTGCCTGAAGCACTTCCATCGCTGAACCCTTCGTAATAACAACCAGGGACGACAGACGGTTTTGCGGAACACGTGCCAGTACATCCATCATTTTGCTAATCCCTTCTCGTGCCAGCGCCTCGCCGAACAGCAGCACCCTCCGATGGGAGTAATTTAGTGTTCGCGAAACTCCGCGCTGTTCCTCGGTACTTGCTCCTCGAAAGCTTGGACCTGTTTTGGACTCCAGATAGTAGGATTTCGTACCACTGGTACCTCCCCCTCCTCCTGTACTGCCCGAAGATCCGAGTTGTCCGGGTAGAGCGATTTGCATCGTTACCCGGTATTGATCGCCTTCCTTGTCCAGCCCGGTACCCATCACAAAGGCCACATCGTTCACTTCACGGCGATCCCAGCATCCTCCCAAGAGAACAGAGCACAGCAGCAGACAACAGAGCACAGCCGCTTTACGCATTTGTTGTGCATTCGATTTGGGCTTCATCACCACCCCTCCTCGCTTTTAGGCGTTCCATTCATCTTTTCCTTCGCTCGTTTGTTGTTGTCTTTACCAATCCAGGAAGGACGTTTGGTCATTTTCCACCAAGGCGCACGGACGACGATATCCTTTTGATCCATATGGTTGTACGGGCTATATCCGCTCATATAAGGGACACCAAACGATGTTAGCTTGGTTAGATGCGTAGCAATCAGCGTTGTCGCAATAATGATCCCAAACAATCCGAATAGACCCGCCATCAGCATGATGGGAAATCGCAGCAGACGAACCGTGATAGCAAAGTTAAATCGCGGAATAGTAAACGACGCAATACCTGTGAGCGACACAACAATGACTATGGGCGCCGATACGATTCCTGCCTGTACTGCGGACTGCCCAATTACAAGCGCGCCAAGAATACTGACGGCCTGACCGACCGTTTTGGGGAGACGAATCCCTGCTTCCCGTAATGCCTCAAATGAAATCTCCATCATCAATGCTTCCACCAGTGCTGGAAAAGGGATGGATTCACGAGCCGCCGCAATACTCAAGATGAGCGTCGTCGGCAGCATATCATGATGATAGGTCGTCACCGCTACATATAATGCGGGCAGAAAGAGAGCCATTACGAGAAAAAGAAAACGAATCCAGCGCACCATATTACTGATGAAAAAGCGCTCGTAATAATCTTCGCTCGCTTGCATCATCTGCCACATCGTGACTGGCCCAATCAGGGCAAAAGGCGTTCCGTCTACAAAAATGGCAAAACGTCCTTCCAGTAACTGCGCAGTGACGGTATCCGGACGTTCAGTGTATTCCATTTGCGGAAACGGTGAAAACGGATGATCCTCAATCAGTTCCTCAATATATCCCGTCTCCAGAACACCATCAATTTTAATATCGCTGAGCCGTTTTTTTACATCCTCCACCAGCTTCGAATCTATGATCCCTTCAATATAGGTAAGAACGACGCTCGTTTGAGTTTCTGTTCCGATGGTCATGCTGTACATCTTGAGCTTGGAGGTCTTCAGCTTGAAGCGTAACAGTGCCGTATTAACGCGAAGAGTCTCAGTGAAGCCCTCACGCGGTCCGCGAATAACCGCTTCTGTCTGTGGCTCCTCTACGCCACGGCGAACGCCCCCCTTGGCGCTAAAAATATACGCACGAGGCGTGCCATCTACGAACAAGGCGGCATTGCCGTCCAGTATCGCTGCCGATACCATCTTCCATTCGTCCATCGTTTTGGTCTGGGACATGGAGATACGAGTTTCATCCAGCGGCTCCAATTTGCCGTTCACTTCAGGGTCCTTGAGCATCATGCCCAGAATGACAGGCCGCAGGATATGATCCTGCAAATCCTCCGATTTTACCGTACCTTCAAAATAAGCCAACAACCCTTTGCGTTCAGGGGAAATCATGAGCTCTCGATAGACGATATCAGAGCAATCCTTGAAAATATCACGCAAAGCAATCATATTGTCTTCCACACTGCTACGTAGCGGCTGTTCCAGCCACGAAGACTCAGGCAGTCCTTTAGGCACATTGGAATTTCGTGTCTTACGGTCTGCGGCTGGAATCGCTCTCCGGCTCCACGGTGGCTTCGGCAACTTGGGAAAGCGCCCTTTCTTCATCGTTATTCCCCCTTTACGAATGAGCCGAACAGATAATATGACATATAGGATGTACCAGCCTGCAAAGGATTATGTATCCAATGAACTCAACATATTGAACGGATAACAAAAAGACCCTGCAATGATGCAGAGTCTTCGAAAATCCATTATATATCTGAAAATTTATGATAAAGGAATGATTAATCTCCCCAAAACTCCTCGGGATGGTATTCAATCTCAGAACCAGCTTCGAACGTAAGCTTATCTGTCTGATCATGATATTCCACGCTTTCCGGGGTGACGTAATACCAATGCTTCACCACGGGTCCGTCGTCTACCGGCGTTACAAAACGAAATACGTTCAACTCCCCGCTATAACGCACAATCGCCTCCGCCGTCTCACGCGGCAACTCTTGAAGCATAAAGCGAAACACACCGTCCACCGATTCAAAATGACAATCGAAACTCTGCTTGCGGCTGTCAGCAAAGCTACGTCCCGTGACGGCATGCTTGATCAGCCATGTTTCCTGCTGCGCCATTGTGCGCACCTCCTTTTAGGGCAAATCAATCAACATATAAAAAACAGAATCTTCTGCTTTCAGTGAGAGCTTCGGCTCCTGCTCAATACGAGCGGAATCGCGTCCTTGCAGAATATGTTCACCGTTCACACGCAGCGAGCCTTCGATGACGAACAGGAACACGCGCCGACCCTCGGCCTGTGTGAATTCTACTTGCTCTCCAGGCTGAAGCTTGCTTAAATAAATCGTTAAATCCTGGTTGATTGCAGCTATTTCACCCTCTGTGCCTGGTACGCGCTTTCCGGCAACGACAGGCAGAAGCTGACCTTGAAGACGCTCAGGATTGAATGCTGTAGCCTCATATGACGGTTTCAGTCCTCTCGTATGCGGGCTAAACCACAATTGCAGCAGACTGACATCCTCCGTTTGTGAAGCGTTGTGCTCCGTATGAATGATGCCGTGGCCCGCTGACATTCGCTGAATGCCTCCAAAACGGGTCACCGCTACATGTCCACGGTTGTCTTCATGACGCAGTTCCCCATACAGCACAATCGAAACAATCTCCATATCACTGTGCGGATGCGCCCCAAATCCCCGTCCCGGTGCGATGACATCGTCATTACAGACACGCATAGGACCAAACGCTGTATTGTTCTCATCCTGATACTCCGCGAATGAAAAGCTGTGACTTCCCCGTAGCCAGCCCTTATCGAAGCTGAATCGGGAAGCCGCCGGATATATTGTAAACATAATAGCCCTCCTTCAGGAAGAAAAATGAGATCAAATCCCTCTCATTGTAACCGAGCCCAAGCGATAAAGCTACGCCTCTGTCTGAGTGATAATCTCATCTATAAAAGACTGCAAAGTACTGGTAACAAAGGCTTCCTTACGCCGGATAAACACCGTTGTTACTTCATTGTAAGGCTCAGGCATCGCATGACCGCATACAAGGCCTTGAGCCACCAGCCCGCTGATCGAAGATTCGGGAAAAACAGTCATTCCAATACCAGCCGCCACACTGCCGATAATCGTCTCAAATGTCCCGAACTCCATAATCTGCTTGGGAATAATCCCCTCCATCTTGAGCCAAGTTTCCAGCCGTCCCCGGTAGCCGCAGCCTTTTTTATATAAGAGGAGCGGACGGGTAGTGAGATCCTCGACAGAAAAGTCATCTCCTTGGGATACGAGGACCAGTTTTTCCTGAAACACATCAAACTGTTCAATCAGCGGATGCTTGACCGGCCCGGTCACAAAAGCTCCATCCAGCCGCATTTCTGCAACCTCCTGCACCAGAGACTCTGTAACCCCGGCCTTGAGGGACAACTCGACATCCGGGTACTTGCTATAGTAAGCATGTAAAATGGCCGGGAGGGCAATGACAGTCTCCACAATGCCAATCTCCAGTACCCCCGAAGGTGCAGAGGTATTCTGAAACGCATGTTTCATTTCCTCAAATTGCGATAAAATGCTTTTCGTATATTGCAGCAGACGCTTGCCCTCGGCATTGAGGATCATTCCCCGCTTATGTCTATTAAACAAAGGCGTTTGCAGTTCCTTTTCGAGCAGCTTGATTCTGGCCGTTACATTGGACTGGACATAGCTAAGCTCGGCTGCAGCCTTGCTGACACTGCCATGCGCAGCCACCGTCTGGAAAATGTTCAAATCGTTCAGATCCACTACTGCTCCCCCTTATTGTGAAGGACAAGGGACCATCAAAATTGACGCGCCTTGTCACTTATTATCATTTTAAATGATCATAATGTTTATTTTCAATCATTTTACCGACAGCTTTCTATCCTTTATGATGTGTCCATAAGATATGTCCGCTGAGACCGGCAAGGAGGAGCTTTTGTACACCATGAACAGACAAATCATGACCGGATCTTTATTATGCCTAATCGCCAGTATGTCCTGGGGGGCGATGTTTCCGGTTTCGCACATTGCATTACAACATATCAATCCACTGTACTTTTCATTTTTGCGCTATTTATCGGTTACACTCATTTTAGTCATGCTATTGTGGCTCAAAGAGGGACGGACTGCATTTCGCTTTGAGGGCAAGGGCAAGACGTTGTTATTCTTCGGGACCATGGGATTCACCATTTATAATATGGCCGTTTTCCAGGGACAGCACGCGATGGGGGCAGCAGGCACTCTTGTAGCCTCTATAATGGAAGTGCTAATGCCGATGATTTCCATTGCGATGGTGTGGATCATGACTCGTAAAATGCCTCCAAAATATACACTAATTAGCATGATGATTGCGCTGGCTGGGGCTTTACTTGTGATCACGAACGGAAAATGGACCTTTTTCACGCTTGCCGGACAACATTTACTGCCGCTGCTGCTTATTTTCGTAGGCGTCGTCGGATGGGTCGTATATTCCATGGGAGGCAGCCATTTTGCAGGATGGTCTACTCTTCGGTATTCAACCCTAACCTGCCTGCTCGGAACTCTCGTCTCCTTCGTAGTCGTCACATTTGCCTCTGCTTTCAACTGGATTGTGGTGCCGGACTGGCAGGCTGTGTGGTCAGTTAAATACGAAATGAGCTTTATGATCCTCCTCCCAGGGCTAGCTGCCCTGCTTAGCTGGAATGCCGGAATCCGAAAGCTGTCTCCACTGAACGGAATTCTATTTATTAACTTTGTACCGATTACCACGCTGGTACTCATGTACTTCCAAGGTTATGCCATTAGCCGTTTTGAACTATATGGGACAGTGCTGGTCATTTTCGCACTGATTCTGAACAATATGTTTCAGAGAAGTTCGTTGCGTCCTCCCGACAGCTCACGGGATGTCCGTTTCCGTCTGGATCGCCGCAAGTCCTTCCAACGTTAACTTCTAACCCTGCAAACCAAAAATTATGCTAAAAACATTAAAAAGCGCCTGGATACAGAGTACAATCTCCTGTATCCGGGCGCTTTTTATCTTATCAGGATTTTCCTTCAACCTGAAAACGTCCAACTAGCTCGCGCAATTCCTCTGCCATTTGGCTCAGATCCGCTGTAGATGAAGCAATTTCCTCGATAGAAGCGAGCTGTTGCTCAGCTGCCGCTGAGATCGACTCGGTGTTGCTCGCTGCCTCGTCCGAAATGTGGGCAATATCGCTCATAATATCTACGACGCCTACAGTCCCCCGTGCCATTTCCTGAGTCACTCCCGTAATGTCATTGATATGCTCCATAGCTCGTTCCACGGCCTGGCTAATTTCCGCAAAGGATTGCTCAGACGTGGTTACCGAATCAATGCCTTCCGTCACCCGTGTTCGCGCTTGATGCATAGCGCCCAGAGCATGATTCATATCCATCTGCATCGCTTCAATGCGATCCGAGATCAAGGTAGCCGATTTCGCAGATTCCTCAGCCAGCTTACGCACCTCCGTAGCGACCACGGCAAATCCTTTGCCATGATCCCCAGCGCGTGCGGCCTCAATGGACGCATTCAGAGCTAACAAATTCGTCTGTTTGGCAATACCGGATATAACGCTGATAATATTCACGATTTCACCGGAGCGCTCATTGAGAGAGTCCATGGCCTGTCCGAGATCGTTAACGGTCTCGTCGATGTCATGCATCTTCTGTACAGCCTGCGTAGCAGCCTTACTGCCTTCCTGAGCCGACTCGGCGTTCATCTTCACATGTTCAGATACGCCCACCATACGCTCGGATACGTTCGCTGCTTGCTGAGCAAGCTCCTCCATATTTATAGAGCCGTGCTTGACGCTCTGCACCTGACGTTCGCTGCCCACAGCTACTTCCTGGATAGCAATGGTGACATGCTCAATCGCTTGGGTCGTCTGATCTGCACCCGCAGCCAGCTCCTCCGCTGAAGAACTTACCCGATCTGTCGTTTCGTGTACGCTTCGAATCATCGTGCGCAAACTGTCGACCATAGTTTGGAAGTGAGAAGACAATTCGCCTACCTCATCCGTTTTTCCAGTTTCCAAATCGCCCGTCAAATCTCCTTCACTGATTCGTTCTGCTGATTTTTGCAGCTTACGAATCGGTACCAGAACAGAACGGGTGATCAGGAAAATCGCGATAAGCGCAATCACCAGTGAGGCAGCCAGCACGAAAATGGTTACATAACGCATGGCAGCGGTGGCATCGCTAATCTCGGATTGATAGAAGGTACCTGCAATTTTCCAGCCGGTATCCGTATTCGTTACATAGGTCAAATATTTCTCGCGACCTTCATGCATATAATTGAAGTTCCCGCTCGGCGCAGTATACAACGTATCAAGCGAATTCTCCTGAGGAGATGAGCCCGCTTTAGCCGTAGGATGGACTACAAATTTCTTCGTATGATCCAAAATGACGATATACCCCTCCTGGCCCACTTTGATGGAGGCCAGTTTACGTACACTTTCCAGATTTAGAGAAATCCCGATAACCCCAGACTTGTCCGAAAGCGTCTGAGATACTACGACAACAGGAATACCCGATGAATTGATGATAACAGGCGTAATTGCAACCTTACCGGGCTGCTTCATCGCTTCTATGTACCATGGTCGTGTGCGAGGGTCAAATGTCCCTTCATCCTCCTTGGGCACCCCCCGGATCATCAAGCCCTCTGGTGTACCGACAAAAACGTCCATCGCATCTTCGTGCAAACCCTTGTATTGGATCAGCTTGGGCTGAATCAAAGGGCTATTTCGACCATCTATCATCGAGCCATCCAGACGCTCCGCCAAATAACTCGCATCTTTAATTTTACTGGCGATTGCGTATTCAATAATTGAGTTAGCCGTCGCTACCCCCTGATTCGCACTGCCGTGGAGCTGTTTCTCCATAGCATTATATGATGATTTATAGGTCGAAATGGAAATACTTAAGCTCGGAATCAGCAAAACAAGCAAAAAGCCTAAACTTAGCTTGTTCCTGAGTGTCCATATCGTTTTTCTCTTTCGCGTTGTTCCCATGTTTTTTCCCCTTTGCTCATAAAACATTATATTTGAATTACATTCAGTGTTAGTTATATCGGTTGAAAGTAACAAATGATTTACAATAAAATTTCACAAAGGAGAAAAACAAAAACCGCGCCCTATGAGACTAAGGACGCGGTTATATGAACATTTAGACCTGTACGTTACTATTTTCAGCCTTTTTACGGCCAAATAACTGATCCACTGCCAGAAAACGTCCACCGACAAGCGCTTGCTGAAGACTGGTGAACAGAATCAGCAGATCAAATTCAATCGAGCCAAAAGGCTGTCCTTTTTTAGCCGTTAGTAATACACCAATCATAACAATGGTCAATGCCGCTCCAGCCAGTCGTGTTCCGATACCCAGAACCAGTGCAATTCCTCCAACCAGCTCAACCGTAGCGACCACAGGGGCCATCCAACCAGGGAGTCCGATGCTTTGGAAGAAGCCGGAGGTTCCGTCTAATCCCTGAAACTTTTGTGCACCGTGAACGATAAAAATAACCCCTGTAAAGATTCGTACCAACAATAATCCAATATTCATAAGCGTTTGATTCATTTGCTCATCTCCTTTTAAATTGTATAAAAACCCTGTAAAAAAAACTACACAGTGTAGTGTATTGCACATCGAGAATCGGGAGCGCGAAAAGCGCCACCCGTAAGAAACATCTTGCCCAACTAGATTAGCGCCAGTGCGAACATAAGTGTCAGCATCACTAGCACATAGCTGGAAAACATAATCGAACGCCAAGGCATTTGAATGACAGGTTCTTGCTGAGGGTCTAAAATACGTGAGATACGATAATTAATGGACGTTTCTGCAAACGAGGAACAAGCGGCGGAGTTTACCAGGCGAGTATTGGCAGGCGTCATACTCAAAAGCTTGAGCAATGCGCTCCCAATCCCAACTGGTGAACCAGCTCGATGAATCGCTTCGTTATCAGCCAAAATTTCACGGGCCGTCTTATAATGATTGGTAATGTGACGTAGCACCGGCAAGTAAAACAGCTGTTTAGCACACACTTGCAGCAACCAGGTCTTCAACGGATCATAATGTTTCATATGATAGGCTTCGTGGTATATGACAGCCTCTTCCTCGTGCTTGTCCAGTACGGACAATAGTGCAGAGGACAATACAATGCGTGGCTTCCATAATCCCATGGTAAAGGCGGCTGGCTTGGCATAATCAATGACCCATATCCGATCGATCCCGAGTTCACGATATCGCTCACCCAGTGCTTCGGTCAGAGAGAGGTCACGCATTCGGTGCAGTCTGCGAAAAGCTGCCCTGGTAGCCATACACTGTCTGACTGCTTCTCCTCCGGCGATAGCAAAGGTAACGAAAACCAACCCGCTGAGCGCATCCACCATGTAGCCGATTCCGTAGTGCTGCAACAAACTTCTGCAAATTTGAAACACGTTATAATTCAATTTCCAGCCGAAAACATGCTGCCCGGCGTACATACCCATCTGTATAAGGGCGAAACCCGAAATCAAGGCGCCTGCTGTAAACAGTAATTTAGAACGTGTTTTCCACATCGCTACATATCCTTTTTCCATTGTTTAATTTTTTGTTCCAGACGTTCGATCAACTTCGGATCGGCCACCTCCAGAGCATCAATCATATGATTGACAGCAAGCGGACCAAATTCATCCACCAATTCGTGACTCAGTCCCTTGGATTGCTCATCCATGAACTCTTCCCTGCTTAAAACTGGACGATATAAAGACGTTCTCCCACGTATACTCTTACTCAGTATTCCCTTGTCCACTAAACGGTTCATCACGGTCATTACCGTATTGAAGTTAAAGTCCCGATCCCCCTCCAACGCGGTCTGCACTTCTTTGATACTCCGATCCGAAGTGGACCATAAAATATCCATAATCTTGGCTTCCAGAGGCCCGAAAAATCGGTTAAGCCCGGTTTCGCCAGCTTTAAAATTCAGTCGTTTCATAAGAAGCACCTCACACTACCGATTGTAGTGTATATATCCGGCTAAAGTCAACCGTCACACCTAATGTCAGTTTCTTCATGGAATCATATACAAACCGCCGAATGTCTCCATCCGGCGGAAATTCATCGGTATTCATAACTTTCAGGTCAATCTGCCAATCTGTATCCTACACCTCTTACGGTTGCAATATATTCAGGTTCCGCAGGTCGATCATCTAGCTTCTTGCGCAAACTTTTGACATGCACATCTACAACGTTACTGCCGCCTACAAAATCCGTCTCCCAGATATCGTGCATCATTTGCTCGCGAGAGATCACTTTGCCTTGAGCATCAATCAGCTTCAGCAGCAAATCGTATTCTGTTTTAGTCAGATTCAGTTGACTCTCTTCTTTATATACCAGCATTTTATCTCGGTCAATCCAGATGTCCTTGAACACCGTACGACGGCTGGCTTGCGCTGCCTGACGGGAAGCGGCTGGATGGCGTACAATCATCCGTTCAATGTCATGCACCATATGATTGGAAGCCAGCGGCCACACCAGCACCTCTTCTGAAGGAAGCAGCTCATGAGCATGTACAGACACCCGATCCTGAACCACGTACATAACCGGTGTGTCTTTCATGTGTTCTACCTCAAGACGATTGCGAATATCCAGTAATTCACTCTGTGGTTCGGTGGCGGTCAAATCGTAAATCAACAGATCGCTTCCTAGATGACGCTGCACTTCAGGCTCCCAGCGATGGAAAACCATCACATCAAAACACGCATCTGATAGCGTACGCACCAACCCGTGAACTACACCTGGTACCGAACTGATCAGAATGATACGACGTGTAGTCGGACAATACAAAGGCTCATTGGAGGGAACGGTCTGCACCGTAGGTGTAGAGGGAGCTGCTAACATCGATGTCCAACTGCCCTTCACCCGTCTAGGCATGTCAGCCACTTTGAAACGATTCGTTATCTGATTCGCTTGCTTTGACATTCCTTACACACTCCTCCGAATACGACATGGGCATGGGCAATATTATACCCCGTTTCATGCGCAACCGTGTCAATCCAATCATGTGGGACTTCACTCATCACTTCATCTACCCGGCCGCATACCTGACAAATAATATGTTGATGATCGTCCATCCGTCCGTCATAACGACTAGCAGCTTCCCCCAGCTTCAATTCACGGATTAATTCCTTATCCGTCAAATAACGCAGTGAATTATATACCGTTCCATAGGCCAGATTATATCCGCGCTCCATCAACCGATTCATAACATCGGCCGCAGTAGGATGATCGTGGGCTTCACGAACCACATCATATACCGCTTGGCGCTGCGAAGTTAAATTTAAAGTTCTCATAGCGCATCTCCCTTAATCAACGCAGATTATATTAATTACAAACTTACAATCATAATAAATATCAATTTAGAATAAGTATAAATCTTAATTTATTTCAAGTCAATGGGATCGGATAAATTGAACGGCTTTGCAACACAATGTATACATGGTACATGCTCAGCTCATACACATGCTCATACACATCGGAGGGATATTTTATGAAGGTACTGTGGATATTTACACTCTTTATGATACTTATGCTCGGCACCATTCTGCTAGTGAACTGGCTATTCGGTACTCATACCCCGTGGGAGCCCATGGCATTGGCTTTTAGCACTATGCGTCCATCCGAATATATCGTCTTGGCAGGAATGCTCCTTTTGCTCTTTGTAAACGCGGGCAAAAAGCAAATAGGAAACGCATTTCGCTTCCTTTTCTCACGATGGTCACGTTTTCTGAGAGTTCCCTCTTCTAACTCTGCTTCTTCGCACCAGAGCAATCAGAAAAAACAGAACGGGGAAAAGGTAAACAAATAATGGATGAATATAGATTAGGAACTATCGCCCAAATTCAAAATGCTCACTCAGGCTTGGCCCCCCCTATCTGGGACCATAGTAAAACAAGGATACCGCAAGAGAGCAGCGTCTTTCGATAGGGTAAACCAAATATATCGGATATCCCCACCGCGGCCGCATAAAAAACAAAGCCACTTTAAAAAAGTCTCCAATGATAACGGACATCAGTATAATGACATCTGGACGCTGCACGTATTCCGAAAGCTGTACATTCGCAAATGTACTTAAGTAATGGAAAAATAGAGCGCTCTGTTATAGCCGTACCCAGCACGGTTACATTTAATATTGCGACTTCAATTAAAACGATACCCCCAGCTAAAATGCCCCCATAACCTGCTCTGGTCATCTTGTGAAGGCTTATGTACACAAGGGATAAACATCATAAAGCAAATCATTTCACCGTATGGAAAAGCCAGACGTTCCCTGGTCACTGAACTGAGTATGGGCTTAAGGCCCTGACTCATTACGGGCATCAGCTCTTCCAGACGAATGCTGCCCAATAAAATTAACAATGTATTTCCCAAGACAATAACGATGACTAACACTACAACAAATATTTGTTCTGTACGAGCCAACACTTCAAAGCCAAGCCAGAGGACATACATTGCACATATAACCATCAGAAAGGCGACGACCGGACTTGGCGTTCTTTCCAGTACGGAAACACGAATCAGTTCCGTCTCGCCACGTAAATGAAACATGTCTGCGGTATAGGTGTACATTCGGAACAATACGATCCCGAGAATCATAGCAATGAGCTGGGCAATCCATGTATCCCGTTCATATTCATTTCTTAAATTAATAATGATCGCATTTCCCAGAATAAAATGGAACATGAGAATGTGCATTTGCCCGGTGCTGATATATGTTTTGTTGGCAAAACGTTGACTCACGACGCATTCTCCTCTCCTTTTTTATTCCGAGTCTTTTTCAGCCATGACACGATAAGCAGCAAGAAAGGAAAAAACACGGCAAATATCGGAAACAGCCATTTCAGCACAAACTCGCCTATTACAAGATGGTGTTGATAGCCCAAAGCCATCAATACGCAAGAAACGAGCATGATCAGCCCAAACGGCAGGATCAATTTACGGTAAGATATTCTTAATACATCCTCCGCAGCCTTAACCGCCGCATAATAGAAGATGAAGATTTTGAAAAAATCAAAAATAATAACGGTCATGACGCCGATGACATCTACCCTGTCGATAAAATCGGATATTTCTACCTTACTGATCATCGAGAGCAGCGGGTAATTCGCCCGTTTGAACACGTTCTCTCCCAGTGCAAGCACATTGGACAATGTAACAACAGACAGGAGCAGCCCCCCCAACAATACAGCGGTCACCCCTACCCCATTGGCACGGTAGCCCTTTTTTAATGTGGGGAGGATCATAGCAAACGTAACCATCTCGCCGTACGGGAGCATCACGGCTTGCGAATAAACAACTTGCCATATCGGCTGCCAGCCATGCTCGGCTATGGGCAATATATTGCCTACATCCACAATGCCTGCCAACAAAATCAATATATTCGTAGCCAGGCCCAGCAGCAGCAGCAAAATCAACATGATGATGGCCGTCCGGCCTGCAACCTCGATTCCCAGATGCATCACATACATCACAAGTCCAATCATCAAGGCACAGATGACTGTCAACGGCGTATGCTGAAGTGTCCGGTCGGCAATCAGTATCCCCGTGTCCCGAAGATCCCGTGCTCCGCCGTAAAGAAAAAACACGATATATATAAAAGCAAGCGCACTCCCTGCTTTCTTGCCCAAAAGGGTTCTGCAGTACTGCGTCATGAGCAAGTCGGGAAAGCGTCGGTGAAGGCTGCCATAGCATACAAAAAGCATTGCCCCAAAAACCGTGGAAATGAGGATGGCGATCCATGCATCCTTCCCCGCATTCCTTCCGGGAATAGACATCATGGATGTGCCCATCTCAAACAGCACCATAAGAGAGATCATCTCTTTTGCGTCCATCTGTGTCTTTTTCATGGCCTTCCCTCCTTGTTCTATTTCCACTAGTCTGATTCCCCCTTGGAATATGGGTTAGTCCGCGACTGCGTGTGTTTCAGTACAGAAGTCACTTGAATACGGACGGTGCTTTCCGCAAAATAACGTCTCCATTCGGAAGAGAGTTTTTCCCATTTTTTAGGATGACTCCTCTCCAGCGCACGGCCGAAGCCTATTACATCGCTGCGGGTACGCTGTACCTCCCTGACTGTTGAACTGATCACTTTTTTCGTCTCCTCTGTCCATTGCTCCTGCAATCTTTTCATCGCCTCCGAACTTTGCAAGTTAATCGGGCACTCGGCTTCCTGTACCGCCCCGGTCTGTTTTAAGTTAATCACAAAAACAGGCTCCCCTTGCTCCATCTGAGTGTGTATATTGGTTGCAGAGAACAAGGTTTCGATGCCAATAGTTTCCTCATTCTTACCGCAGTTCAATGTTGTTTGGGCACTTTTTACCTTGTTGTTGATCATAGACAGTCCAATGGCCTGGTCATCGTCCAACCAGCGGACAAGCCGGTCCTTTTGGAACACCCCCATTCCGTTAATATGAACAATTGCTTTCGGTAAAATATTGTCCACATTGTTCTTGCTTGGGGCCTGCTCCAAATTCCCATCGACCTCTATGCCCGTCAGCACAGGACCGCCACCCTTATTGGACATGCTGCGAATGACATCGTCGATAGTCACCGCGTAATCCCCGGCATACAAACGCTCCGATGTTTCCAGCTTTCCTGAAATATCATTGGCGGGAATACGGCCGATCGCGGTCATGATTGCCAGCACATCCTTCCCAGTATTACCGCGTGCCACCATCATTTTCACCGGCAGCCGGATTTCTGTAGATCTTTCCAGAAAATCCATCGTATCGCCGATTCCAGCCCGTGCCAACTTTTCTCCAATAACGACCAGTCTGGTATGCGCCAGAGAAATGATCCGCGAAACCCTTTGTGAAGCTCTACGGATCGCTTGAAACAGATTCTTGCCCTTTTCCTGAAACAAGACGACAGGGGTGGCTCCTCTCGCTTTAGCTCCGGCTATTTCATCTGCCACGATTACCTGCAGGGAAACCGCATAGCCCGACTCCCCATCCTCATCAATACCTATAGCCGCTACTACAGCCCTCTGATTCAGCTCCACGGAATCCCAACAGCCAGATAGAAGTGGCATCAATAACAGCCCCGTCAAACTCAGAATCCACACTCTCCATTTGAGGGTTATTGTTCTCCGTTCATTCCCCTTCCCCTGATGCACCCTGAACGCCCCCCTCCTGCATCGGTGAAGTTTTATTGGAAGGGGAAATTCCGCTTCCATCCTTCATTCGTTTCTGATTCGTAGATGCGATACTTTTAGGACGTTTCCGCATCATCCATAATGGGAGCCGCAATACGGCATCCTTTTGACTCTCCAGCACGAAGGGACTGAAAGGGGCCATGTAGGGCACTCCAAAAGAACGCAGACTGTTCATATGGGCGATCAGCGCAATCAACCCCAATGTAATGCCATACAGCCCCATAAACGCCGCCAATATCATAAAAACAAACCTGAACAGTCTCCCGGCCACCGCCATGTTATAAGCCGGAATCGCGTAGCTGGCAATCCCTGTAAGTGCTACTACTATCGTGAGCAGCGGGGTGACTATTCCTGCCTCCACAGCCGCTTGTCCCAATACAAGCGCACCGATGACAGATACGGTCTGTCCGCCCACACGGGGCATTCGAATACCTGCTTCTCGCAAGATTTCAAAGGTGATTTCCAGAATAAACGCCTCCAGAAATGCCGGAAAAGGAACGGATTCCCGCTGCGCTAGTATGCTGATGAGCAGTGGGGTTGGTATCATTTCATAATGATAAGTGGTTAAAGCGATGTAGAGAGAAGGCCCCAAAATCAGAATAATAAAGCTGATATACCGGATGAGTCGGACGACAGTCGCCATGTCGTAACGTTCCGAATAATCGGAAGAACTTTGAAAAAATTGAGCAAATACAGTAGGCATCACCAGTACAAATGGATTTCCATCCACAATGAGTGCCACCCGACCCTCCATAATGTTGCTGCTAATTGTATCCGGTCTTTCTGAGTTATAGATCGTTGGAAATGGTGTGAGATTTTGGTCCTGTATCATCTCTTCTACCATGCCGGATTCAAATATGGCGTCAATATTGATGGCTTTTACCCGTTTGCGAACTTCATCTACGACACTTGAATCTGCAATATTTTTCATATACAGTATGGCCACATTCGTGAGGGACGTACTTCCCACTTTGAACATCTCCATCGTAAGATCGGAGCTTTTAATCCGCCGACGTACAAGAGAGACGTTCGTGAACAGGGATTCCACAAATCCGTCCTTCGGTCCCTGGACGGCAGACTGTGTGGAAGGCTCGTTGACCGCCCGTACCTCTCCTCCACGTGTGCCGCACGCAATGGTCTTTTTACAGCCCTCCAGTAAAATAATCGTATCTCCCATTAAGAGTTGTTCCATCATGGAATTCCAATCATCGCAATCCTTCACTTCACCCAGTTCCAGCGCATGAGCCTGTATCCGATTGTAAAGCTCTTCTGCACTTTCTACCTCAGCAGCCACCTCGGCAGATGGGCGGCTAAGCAATGATTTCATGACGAGCTCATTCACCGTATCCGTCTTGACCATACTATCTAGAAATACAATGGCGGCAGGAACATCCGCCTTTAGGCCGACATTAAAACGGCGAATCAAGAAGTCTGGGCTGTTTGACGTCGATTCCTTAATTTGCTGCAAGTTGGTATCCAAATGAGTCTCGATCTTTAAAGAACGTGAAGAATTTTCTTTATTCTTGTCCGCACCCGACTTTTTATTATGTTTGCGATAGGGATAGCGAATCATGAGCAAACCTCATCTCCAGTAAGGCAGCAATAGATACCGCCCATTTTTCCTTATTCTTGTATCTTTGGAGTATGCTCAATCTATTCCCAGTTATGCACCAAACACGTGAACGAAACGTTATAAGCGCACCAGCGTAATAAATTTCAATAAATTCTTCATTTGCAAGCTTAATGTCAGTTTTTTTGATAAAATGAAGGAATATGCCTCTCGGGAGGGTTAGCATCTTGTTCAGTACGTTTTTTGTAAATACCTGTATCCTTGTCACCTTTTTGTACATAACCGGCCTTATATCACAAAGATATAAAATCCGGCTGCACACCTTGAAGCGTAAGATACATTGGATTGGAGGCGCCCTTTTTGGGTGCTACGGCATTGTCATAATGTACTATTCAATTCCAGTAGGATTTAATACGATCGCCGATCTTCGCCATCTGGCCATCGTAGCTACCGCGACTTACATGGGCGGTCCGGCAGCACTCATGGCTACCCTATTTGTATGTGTAGGTAGATTATTGCTGTTTGGTATCAACACTCAAGCCATCGTAGGTGCCATTTTTATGATGTTCGTCGGTCTGGGTTGCGCTTTGCTGTCACATCTGTCCTGGTCACGTTTACCCAAGCTGATGATTATGAACGTTTTTGCTTTGGGCATTATATTCTGTCCCCTTATGATTAATTTGAAAAATCTTGATGATGTTCTGCACGTGTATCCGCTCCAATTCTTCATTTCCATGGTCGGCGGATGTCTTCTGTACCTCATTGCTGAATCTATCAACACATCCAATGAGCTGTTACTTCGACTGGAGCATACCTCCTACACAGACCATCTCACTAATTTAAGCAACAGAAGACAGCTTGAGTTTTCATTGGAAGAGAAGCTCCCTCAAGCTCGCCAACGTCATGAGCACTTATCTGTACTGGTGTTGGATATTGATCACTTCAAGGAAGTCAACGATACCTACGGACATGCGGCAGGAGATGCAGTGCTGCGCCAGCTTGGGCAGATTTTAATGGAAAAATGTCGTCCTAATGATGTAGTCACCCGCAGCGGGGGGGAAGAATTCACTGTGCTTTTGCCGAATTGTGCTTTTCGACAAGCGCTGCGCATAGCTAATCAGATTCTAAGTGGAGTAAATCAGCACGAGTTTATTTTAGCGGACGATCTTGTTCTTAAAGTCACGGTGTCCATCGGCGTGACGACCTTTCCTGGTACCGGGGAAGATATGTCCGGGGCAGCCCTGCTGGAGCAGGCAGATAAAGCACTATACGAAGCTAAAAATGCAGGACGTAACCGGGTTTGCTCATATGAAATATAATTTGAGGCATGACCATTTCATAGAAATAGCCGATACAACCCTCTCTTGAGAGTCGTATCGGCTATTATCATTTTGAATCTTCATTATGATTGCATTTCCCCACCACGAGTGATGTACGATTGGCAAGCGAAGCCAGCGTATGGGACCCCCATACTTCTAGCATACGTTGTTCGCTCTCGGCTAAAATTTCGGATACGGCTATCGCCAACTCCTCACAAAAAGGATTGGTTTCCGGTTCATGCATCATACCCGGGAAAATCGGATCACATATTTCAATGGCGTGGTATATATCGGCAAGTGTAATATGGTCGGCCGAGCGGGTAAGCACATAGCCTCCCTCACGACCTTCGCGTGCTGCAATCAAATCTGCCTGTACAAGTCGCGTCAGCACCCTGCGCACCAGAGTGACTTCGCAGTCAATGGAACGGGCAATAGAACCGCTGGCACAGAGTTCTCCGTACTTTTCCAAATAGACAAGCGCCTTTACCGCCACCCCAAGCCATTTGGGCGTTGCGGTGCGTAGTCGTTTTTCACTATTCAAATGAGATGACACCCCTAAGCTGTAGAAACTTCGTTGAATGCATTGTACGTGATGTCAGAAGTAAGTTCAAGCCTGAAAGCCGGAATCCTCTGTAGCATTAGCGCCCAAAGTAAAATGAGCTAGCCGCACTTCCCCGCTCAACAACAGGTATACATCACGTGTGCCAGAGACTGAATGTACCGCTTCCGCGAGCGTAGTCCATGCTTGCGCCCCTCCTGTATTGCCCACGTTCACACGTGCCACAGCTTCGCTGTCCGGCGCATCCAAACGCAGCTCAATTGTGGCATCGCTGCTGTTGCCTGACACGCGGCACTGAAGCTCGACCACACTCACCGTATCCATGTCTACGCCATGAAAGGCAATCCAACCGGAACGTTGAGGTGTCCGCGGACGTACACAAGCCTCCCTTTGCTCCTTGCTTTCATCCAATACGATGTCGGAGCAATCATCAAAGTTTTCAGCGCGGATACTTCGTCCGGCTTGACGTGGTGGAATAACTTCGCCACGAACGTACACAGGGTGCTCCAACCGGATATCCGCTGAGGAAGCGCCTGCCAGCAGTGTATATTCTCCCGATTCAACGCAATAGCAATCCCGTGTAACATCCCAAATTGCCCAATCCTTCATCCGAATCATAAAGGAAACCGTTCGCCTCTCACCTGCCTCTAAGCGAATACGTTGAAAACCGCACAATGTCTTCAGTGGTCGCTTTACTCGTGAGGCTCCGGGCCGTACATATAGTTGTACAACCTCTTCACCAGCAGCTACGCCCCGATTCGTCACCTCTACCCACACCTGGAGCGTATCCACGGCATCCAGTGCAGCAATAGATTTTACGCTATCCTTTGGGGCATCGGTACGCAGGTCACTATATTCAAAAGGTGAATACGTCAACCCATGGCCAAACGGATACAAGGATTCACCTTCAAAATATTGATAGGTACGACCGCCGCGAATAATATCGTAATCTTTGATGTCGCCCAATTGATCTTCGCTCCGAACCCAGGTCATGTTCAAACGCCCCGCTGGCGCGTAATCTCCAAATAACACATCTGCTATTGCCGTACCCTGCTCTTGTCCCGCATGAGACGTGTATACGATTGCTGGAATATGCTCCTGAACCCAAGGGATGGCAAATGGATAGCTGCCCGTCAGAACCACAATCGTATTCGGATTGACGTGATACACTTCCTCGATAAGCCGTTGCTGGGAAGCTGCCAGTTCCAAGCCTGGACGGTCATTCTCTTCCTTTCCATTGATGAGCGGGTGATTTCCAACAAATACAATTGCTGTATCTGCCGCTTGCGCAGCGGCTATCGCTTCCGCTAAACCATCTGACACCGTCTCTACCTGGAATGTTGTATGGCTCTGTCCTGAAACTGTCGAGGCTGTCGAGGCGTTATTCTCTACAGCGTGAAGTGCAGATTTTTCAGCCTCCACTACCTTTAATGAGCCCTCCGTTCCGGCAATCACTGGTTTGCCATTCCATGTTGTCCACAGATGCTCTCCTTGTCCAACAGGAGTCAGCCCAAAGACCTCTTTGACATACCAGCCATACGCTTCATCAGCTGTCACACGGAGCGTCTCCTCATCACTCGTCACGTAAGTACCCAGATGCTCATCATGTAACGTCACACTGCCATAGCCCCAATCCGTCATGGTCAATATCGTGGGCTTTCCATCCTGGGACAGGCGCATCTCACCAGAAGAATCGACTGTGAGCTTCGCTCCGTCATTCGCCGCCGTCAAGGTCACGCGATTCTTGGCATCACGGTACACGACGCGTTCCTTTGCGTCCTCGCCTTCCAGTTTGGCACGAATCGCCTCCAGCGGTGTAACCCGGTAGGGTAGCGTACCGGAATACCAGTCGCGGTACACCTCATTGCCATGCGTACCAATGACCGCTACTTTGCCGCACCGGGCAGGGTTCAAAGGCAAGAGTTCATGCTCATTTTTAAGCAATACGATCTGCTCCCTCGCCGCACGCAACGACAATTCACGGGCTTGCTCTGTCAGGAGAGCTTCCTCTCCGATTGAGGCATAAGGATTGTCTGCCGCCGGATCAAATTCCCCCAAACGAAAACGGACACGGAACGTATGGAACAATGCCCGATCCAAGTCTTCTTCTTGTAGCGTTCCTTGCGCCAAGGCTTCACGAATCGCCTGTTTGGAGAGCTCTGCATCATCTGTAATGCTGTCAATTCCCGCCCGAATAGATTCGGCCACACCTGGCGTGTGGGAATCGTAATACTGATGATCGTTGACAATCCCCATGACATCACCCGCATCACTTACGACAAAGCCGTCCATCCCCCATTCGTCCCTGACAATATCGTTAACCCCATGATATAACGTAGCAGGTGTTCCATTAATAAGGTTGTAAGAAGTCATCATCGACTGGGCGCCGCCCTCCGTAAAAGGCTTCTCAAAGGCTCTTAGGTAATATTCTCGCAGGTTTCGTGGATCTATACTGGAGGAGCCACTTCCCCGATCCACTTCATTATTGTTACCCAGAAAATGTTTTAAAGTGGCGACCGCTTTCAAATATACCGGATGATCCCCCTGTATCCCCTTGACTAACTCCTTTGACAGCTCTCCCGTCAAATATGGATCTTCGCCGTAAGCTTCCTCATTGCGTCCCCACCTCGGGTCACGCTCCATATCCACTGTAGGTGCCCACAGGGTCAGACCGTTTAATTTGGGATCACGACGATAGTAAACACGCGCCTCATCTGCGATAACAGAGCCGATGAGGCGCATTAATTCCGTATCCCAAGTACATGCCAATCCTACAGGCTGAGGAAATGAAGTCGCCTCACCCAACCACGCTATCCCGTGTGCCGCTTCCGTACCGTGCTTATAAGCTGCGACTCCCAATCGGTCAATGGCCGGCTGGTATTGCAACATGGATTCAACCTTTTCCTCCAAGGTTAGTCGCGACACAAGATCCCGTACACGCTCATCCAGATGAATCTTCGGATCTTGAAATAAATATTCGATACCCGTTGTTTCATGACTCATATCCGTCATCTCCTTAGCTTAATTAAGATGATTAAAGGTTCATTCATGAAAGCGTTTTAATATATCATAGCTAAAAAGGGGTACCCCGGCAACAATACCGAAAACATCCTATACTGGTTGAAAGAGAGACCGCAGCATAAAGACAAAAAAAGTTGTATTTTACCTTCAATATACAAAGCTAAAAATAATATTTTTTGGTATAATCAGGATATATCACTGAAGGAGGAAACGCTAATGAAAAATACCGGAATGACAAGGCCTCTGGATCAATTGGGGCGGATTGTACTCCCTAAGGAAATGCGCACCACAATGGATATCAATATCGGTGATTCACTTGAATTTTTCGTAGATGAAGAAGGGTTTGTACTAAGAAAATACACCGGTGTCTCCTGCAAATTTTGCGGCGCGGTGGATCATTTAACTTATTTTCGCGACAGCTTTATTTGCGCAGAGTGCATCCAGGTATTAAAGACCGATGAAAATGTGCATGCCACAAGCGCCGATGCTATCCAGGCTCAAGAACATTCCAAGCCGACCCGAACCAACACAACCTGGCAACCCAAGCAATCTAGAGTGCAGCAAGGTGAAATGGTAAAAAAGCTACGCAAGCTGATTCAGGAACACCCGAACCTGCCACAAAAAGTGTATGCCGAAATGCTGGATATTTCCCAAGGCCGGGTGTCCCAGTTGAAAAAGCTACTCTAAACCTTCTCAAAACAATATCCCAAGATCCTATACTATGTACTCGCAAGCCTATCATTTTCATCGCAACTACGATGGCCAGATATAGAGTAAGGTGCATATCCGCGGATGTGTCCCTTACTCTGTATCTGGCTTTTTTATGTTGCCCGCTCCTACCAATGTGACAATAGTCACATACTCTCAATGTATACGTATATACAATATATAGATCGAAACAATTGGTTAACACAAGATATCATCAATATGTTGTTTTTGTGAAAAATATATATATTTTACTATATGGAGGGTTTTACGATGAAGGTGCTGGAGGAACATCAATTATACGACATCGGCGAGCGGGTCATTGGGGCACAAGATCTGGACATGCTGCGGGAGAATGCAAATTTGAATGGAGAATCGTTCAGCGGCAAAATGAGCAAGCTTGGGTCCGAGTATGCCAAATGGTATGCGCGCCTGCGGGTACTTCCGCCTGAACTGACGAACGCGATTGACCACGGGTATGTATATGTTCACGATTTGGACCAATATGCACTCGGAACTACAAATTGTATCTTTATTCCTTTTGGTCGTTTACTGCGAGACGGCTTCAATACAGGCAACGGCTCTGTGCGCACACCGCAAACGATTATGTCTGCTATGGCACTGGTCGCCATCATATTCCAGTCTCAGCAAAACAGCCAATTCGGAGGTGTCTCTGCCAATAAAATCGATTGGGACCTTGCCCCATACGTTGCCCGGTCCTTCCGCAAGCATCTGCGCAAGGGACTTCGGCTGTTCGAGGAAGAGGTAGAATCCAGTCTGTCTGACGACGAACTACATATGGCCAATCCCCATTTGCAAGAAGTCTGCCCTCGTTCATACGCATTCGCACGCGAAGAGACGGAAACGGAAACCCGGCAGGCTGCTGAGTCGCTCATTCATAACCTGAATACCATGAGCAGTCGGGCGGGTGGACAGATCCCATTCACTTCACTGAATTACGGAATGTGCACGTCTGCTGAGGGACGACTTGTTACTCAATCGCTGCTGGAGGCCACTATTCGCGGCTTGGGCAGCGGGGAAACTCCTATTTTTCCACAGCATATTTTCCAATGCAAAGAGGGAATCAACCAGGCAGAAGGCGACGTCAATTATGATTTGTTCTTACGGGCGGTCGAATGCTCTAGCAGACGGATGTATCCCAATTTTGTGAATGTGGATGCCACCTTCAACCTGCCTTTTTACCGTGCTGATGACCCGGATACCATTATAGCGACAATGGGTTGCCGTACCCGCACCATTTCTGACCGTTTCGGTAGAAACCGGCAGAGTGGCAAGGGAAATCTCTCCTTTAATACCATTAATCTGGTGCGGCTTGGCATTGAGTATGGTATTTGCACAGGCAAACGCCTAACACCTGACCGTGATCGCTTTGATGCGAGACTGGAAGAAGTTATGCGCATTGCGGTAGATGGCCTAATCCATCGCTATCAAATCCAGACCAGCCAGCCTGCCAAAGCCTCGGACTTTATGATGCGCGAAGGGGTATGGGAAGGTGGAGAACAACTGGCGCCAGATGATAAGGTGGGAAGCGTACTAAAGCACGGTACGCTTTCGATCGGGTTCATCGGGCTGGCTGAGTGCATGAAGGCACTATACGGGAAACACCATGGGGAGGATGATTTTGTATACCGCGAGGCACAGCGAATCATCACTTCCATGCGCGTGTATTGCGATCGAATGAGTGAATATCACAATTTAAATATTACATTATTTGCTACGCCTGCCGAAGGTCTGTCGGGCAAGTTCACATTGCTGGATCAACGTGATTTCGGGATTATTCCTGAGGTAAATGATCGAGAATATTACACCAATTCTTTTCATATTCCCGTGTATTACACGCTCCCGGCTGCTCGTAAAATCAGCTTGGAAGCTCCGTTCCATAACCTATGCAACGCTGGTGCGATTTCATACATCGAGTTGGACGGTAATGCGCGAAATAACCCGGATGCGTTTCTTAAAATTGTTCAGTACGCGCTGCATCAGAACATCGGCTACTTCTCCATCAACCACCCGGTGGATCGTTGTACGGAATGTGGTTATGAAGGGATTATCGGGACAAGCTGCCCCCAATGTGGCACAGATGAGGAGCATACACACTTTCAGCGCTTACGTCGGGTAACCGGATATCTGACAGGAGATTATACCGTTCGCTTTAATGCTGCAAAACAGGCAGAAGTTCGAGACCGGGTGAAACATAAGTGAATTTGTGTGGCTACATTCCGGAATCTCTGAACGAAGGATACGGCCTGCGCACTGTCGTGTTCATTAGCGGTTGCCGTCATGCCTGTCCCGGATGCTTTAATCCAGCGTCGTGGAGCTTCCGTGCAGGTGAGCCATTTACACCCCAACGACAACAGGAAGTCATTCGTGACATCATGGATAATCCGTTGTTGGACGGACTGACTCTCTGCGGGGGAGATCCGTTTTTCTCAGCAGCAGAATGCTCGCAATTTGTGCGTGACTTCCGCGAGGCCTGTCCCGACCGAACCGTGTGGGCTTATACTGGCTTTGTCTATGAAGATTTACTCACAGATCAGGAGCGACAGGAGCTAGCGCTTTTGTGCGATGTGATTGTGGATGGTCGTTTTGTAGAACAGCAAAAGGACCTGACCCTTCCCTTCCGGGGCAGTCGCAACCAGCGTCTGGTAGATGTAAAAGCCAGTATTCAGGCAGGCTATACCGTTCTATTGACATAAGGCGATGCTTACCCAGCAAGCAAGAGGCTATATCTAATCTAAGACAAGTCCCCATCATGGGTAAGGCTTGTCTTTTTTTCATATAGCTAACAGATTCCATTGGGGTTTCTATTGCGCATCCTGTAAGTTTCACTTATGATGGTGAACAAGTATACGAGTGCATAATTATTCGTCATACCTTAACCGCATAGCTTGGAGATAGGTGTCTGTTCTATTCAGATCAGGCTTAAAAGGGAAGCCGGTGCAAATCCGGCACGGTCCCGCCACTGTAAACGGGGAACTTTCAGCTGTTCATACATCCACTGGTCCACAGACCGGGAAGGGATGCTGAGAGTCATGATCCGTAAGTCAGGAGACCTGCCTATTTTAACAACATCGCAAGTACCTACGGAAGATAGGGAGGTGTTAAGAGCAGTCGCCGTATTTTTGATTTTTTAATCACGGAGGCATTCTTTCCCCTACTTATTTTTAACTTTGGGGGGAAGAATGCCTTTTTTGGTACGTAAAATAAAACAGCTACCCGCTAGGAGGAAAAGTACATGTCCGTTATTGAATGGCCTGAATTGTCCGGCTTGATTAGCAGTAATCTGGGATATCCGCGTATCGGCGAAAACCGGGAATGGAAGAAAGCGCTGGAACGCTTCTGGAACGGCAGCATTAACGAAAGCGAACTGCAGACGGAGATGAAAAGATTACGGTTGGAGCATCTGAGCAAGCAGCGCGACAAGGGGATTGAACGCATTCCTGTCGGAGACTTCTCCTATTACGATCACATGCTGGATACATCTGTAATGTTCGGTCTGGTACCCGAACGGTTCAACCATCGTCCCGCAGGTCCGGTTCCTCTGTCTGTGTATTTCGGGATCGCTCGTGGACAGAAGGGAGCAACAGCCAGTGAAATGACCAAATGGATGAATACCAATTATCACTACATCGTTCCTGAATTGGCAAACGCAGTCCCGGTGTTCACTGAAAATAAACCTTTACAGGCTTATCGTGAAGCAAAACAAGAACTAGGCATTGATGGGAAACCGGTCCTCATCGGCCCCTATTCATTCGTTACCCTATCCAAAGGCTATGATCGTAAGGAGCTTGCCTCTATTATAAGAACCTTCCTGCCTTTATACACCCGTGTCCTGTCTGAACTAGCAGCAGAAGGTGTCCAGTGGGTCCAAATCGATGAACCTGTCCTGACCACCTCATTCCCAGCAGAGGATCTGGACATTATTCAGGAAGTCTATGAAGTTTTGAACCAAGCTGCGCCCTCCTTAAATATAATGCTGCAAACCTACTTTGGCAGCCTGGACCATTATGAGCGTCTGTCCGCACTTCCTGTACAAGGGCTGGGTCTTGATTTTGTGTATGATGATGGCGAAAATCTTCAGCATATATTGCAGCATGGCTTCCCTAAAGAGAAAACGCTGGGCGCTGGGGTCATTGACGGGCGCAATATATGGCGCAGCGACCTGAACGCTGTGGCTGCTCTGCTGGGGCAGTTAGCAGAACAAACCACTGCCGCACAGCTTATCGTACAGCCATCATGCAGTCTGCTGCATGTGCCAGTCAGTCTGGAGGCAGAGCAAAAGCTGGACAAGGAGCTGGTGCAAGCGCTGGCCTTTGCCGATGAAAAGCTGGAGGAAATCGCCGTCCTGACGGCTGCACTTGGCAAACACGATCCTTCCGCACTCGCCAAGCTTGAGCAAAGTGCGGATGCGGTAGCCCGTTTCAACAGTTCAGCGGCACGCGTACAGACAGCTGCCGATCTGGCCGACCTGTTGGCAAAAGAGCCTCTGTCACGCAGCGTTCCTTTCGCCGAGCGTCGTGAGATTCAGCAAAATAAGCTGAAGTTGCCTCCACTGCCTACGACGACCATTGGTAGCTTCCCGCAAACCGCCGAGATCCGCAAGGCCCGCCTGCACTATCGCAAAGGAGAATGGTCAGCCGAGCAATACCGGACGTTCATCCAACAGCAAATCAAGGAATGGATTGATATTCAGGAGGACATTGGCATTGACGTGCTTGTACATGGGGAATTTGAGCGGACCGATATGGTTGAATTTTTTGGCGAGAAGCTGAACGGCTTTGCTTTTACGCAAAACGGATGGGTGCAGTCCTACGGCTCCCGCTGTGTCAAACCGCCGATTATATACGGAGACGTTTCCTTCGATCAGCCCATGACCGTGGAAGAAACGGCATTCGCTCAATCGTTAACCTCCAAGCCTGTTAAGGGAATGCTTACAGGCCCTGTGACCATTTTGAACTGGTCTTTTGAACGTAATGATATTCCACGCAGTCAAGTTGCTTTTCAGTTGGCTCTGGCATTAAGGGCAGAGGTAGAGGCACTGGAACAAGCCGGCATAGGCATGATTCAAGTCGATGAGCCTGCAATTCGTGAAGGGCTTCCGCTGAAAAAAGAACAACAGCAAGCCTATCTGGATTGGGCAGTTCAAGCCTTCCTTGTGACCACGGCCACCGTAGAGCCAGCGACTCAAATCCATACGCACATGTGCTATTCCGAATTTCAGCATATGATCCAGTCCATCTCCGATATGGATGCTGACGTTATATCTATTGAAACTTCGCGAAGCCACGGAGAACTGATTGTCAGCTTTGAAGATCAGGTATACGACAAAGGCATCGGTCTAGGTGTGTACGATATCCACAGTCCTCGCATCCCCGATGTATCTGAAATGCTAAGCATGATCCAGCGTGCCCTGCGCGTACTGCCATCAGATCTGTTCTGGGTTAATCCGGACTGTGGTCTGAAAACCCGCACCAAGGAGGAATCTGTCGCCGCCTTGCGGCAAATGGTACAGGCGGCTCAAGCAGCCCGGGCTGCATTGGCTGTATCCAATTAATTTTTTTATCGTATCCAATCGCGCCATCATTTTCACCTTCTCCTATTCCCCTTTCCGGCCCTTTTTGCTAAAAGCCAGGAAGGGGGATTTATTCTAGGTCATATAATGTATAAACGCCTTGAATATGCTCCATTTTCATCTGCTTCATATGTACGCCTAAGCCATGTTCTCGATCCCAGGAGCAACTAAAATTCAAATACAGTTCATCCTTTGCCGATGAGTCGGAAATCAGTATAGACATAAGCTGTATTCGATTCAGCAATTGTTCCGGCCGCTCCACATAAGGCGCATATTCATCTGGGTCCTCTCCCCATGTATTGTAAGCATTCCGGTACTTTTCCACTATGCCAGCATAATGATGGTGTATGGACTCCAACACTTTAAGATGAATAGCTGACGAATATTCCATATACTGCTCCCATGTCTTTTTTTGCAACTGTGTAGGTTCTTCTATAGTCTGTGCCTGTTCTTCGGAGTCGGCTCCCACGATAAATTCGACTTCTACTTCCGAGGGCTGCCCGCAAAAATTAACATGTACTACACCACGAAGAACAATCTCCTCAGATACATCCCAAGACTCATCATCCTGTTCCAGTTCCATATACCAGTGTTTCCAATCCACCCTTTACCACCTCTTCATAAAAAGTAATCTTTAACCCTATTGAATACTTTACAATCTATCATTTTAATGAATGAAATTAAAGCGGCATCCTATTTGGGCTTCCAGGCAGATTTCGAGGAATTTCCAAATGAAACTACTTTTTTCTACAACATTCGCTATTCAATAAAGCCTTCAAGAAAGAAAATCTGCCCATTTTGGCACAAATATTTTATTATTAAAAATTTAGTACCTTGCATTAATCAGTACATGATGTTAAATTATACCTGACTACTGTTCTATAATTAGTACCCGTGACAAATTATGCACAAACACACGTTTCTTCCCCTTATTCCGAACGACACCTATGAATCATTGATAACATCCAGGAAGGGAGCACCGCTCGTGAATGTGAACATCCAATTCAAAAAAGGGGTACTGGAACTGTGCGTTCTAGTTCTAATTGGACGCAGAGACCGTTATGGCTACGAGTTGGCTCAAGCCGTCTCCCGTCATATTGAAGTAGCTGAGGGAGCCCTATATCCACTGCTTCGCCGTCTGGTATCAGAAGGATACTGCACAACGTATTTACAGGAATCGACCGAGGGGCCTCCCCGCAAATATTATCGGCTGACTGATACTGGAAGCCATTATACAAAAATACTTACGCGGGAATGGAATGATTTTGTCCATCATGTCGCAAGCCTACTGGAGGAAGGAAATTCCGATGAATAGAAAACAGTTTCTTACAGAGGTGGAGCAGCGTCTTTCTCCTCTCCCTGCAGAGGTACGCAATGAGCTGATTAGTGATTTGAGCCAGCATTTTGACTACGGGTTGGTCAATGGAAAAAGCGAAAGTGAGATTGCCCATGAGCTGGGTAACCCAGAGGATATTGCCCGAGAAGCGTTGGATGATCCCAATGCAGCCTGGAACGCTTCTCCTCCCCAGGGAAGCTTCGCACGCAATCTTTTTACTTTCTTAGGACTGCTGTTTCTCAACTTGCTGATCTCCATCCCGATTATGGCTACCCTATGGGTAGTATGGGTTTCATTGACCGTGGTAGCGGTCAGCTTCATTGCAGCCCCCCTTCTCGCCGTTACTGATTATGCGCTAAACAGTACCTTTTACCCGGCCAAATTCTTTTTCTCTATCACGTTGACGGGTATAGGTCTATTGCTGCTGCCTGGAGTACGCTATCTCTTACTACTTATGGTCAAAGGCACAGTACGATACTGGAAATGGAATCAGACTACCCTGAGGGGAGCTTACTAACAACATGAATAAAAAGTGGTTTATGGCAGCAGGTCTGTGCATTGTGATCGGTGTAGCCGGAATGGTGGCTTACGGTGCCCCATGGAGTCAACAAGTCATGAAGGAAACAACTGCGATTAACAAAAAATGGACGTTCACACGTGGTCAGCTACAGAAGCTGAAAGTGGACAGTTCTGATGATGTCTCTATTTTGTTTACTCCCGGCTCTGGCGACCAAGGTACGATACGCATTAGTGGAGAAGTTCAGACAAAGGTAGCCGACCAAATTCATAATGCCCGAATTGAGAACGGTATGCTTACGATTCAATCGGAGCCGGCCGCTTCCTTGTCATTCCTTTCGATCACCCCTGATGTGGATCAAACGATTACCGTAGAGATGCCCTCCGGCGAAACACTAACTGACCTACAGGTAGATGCACATTCAGGGAATGTAAAACTTCAAGATGCCTCCGTGCAGAATACTTCCATCACCGCTACTTCAGGCACTGCCGAGATTACAAACCTCCAAAGTACCCACCTGATCGCAAATTTAACATCCGGCAATTTTACAGCCAGTCAGCTTGCAGCAGATATGGAGTTGAAGCTTACTTCTGGCGATGTTACCATCCGCGATTATAGCGGTAATGGCCTTATTTCCCTAACCTCAGGGGAGACAAATATTACGCAACGTGCCGTAGCCAACTTGGAAGTGAATGCTGATTCTGGTGACGTGAAGATTAAGCAAGCTCCCGATTTTAAAGGTGTTTATAATGTCCACTCTGACTCTGGGAGTATAGATACTCCCGAATCTGTTCCCGGTAGTGTGAATGTGATAAAGGTAGAAACCACCTCAGGGGATATTAATATTTCCAAATAGGAGACCTCTGGATGAATACCTTATCAGAGGCGAAGTTTGGTTCAATGAGTTTAACCTTGTATAATGTAACCATGTGCTCACATGCACAACCACGTTATGGAGTGAAAAGGAGGAGACTGGATGGAACTTAAGAATAAAACAGCCATTATTACAGGAGCCAGCAAAGGAATCGGTAAAGCAATTGCCGAAACTTTAGCCAAGGAAGGCGTTAACCTGGGATTAATCTCACGAACATTGACTGACCTGCAAAATCTGCAGGATTCGCTGGGGAGTACATACGGTGTGAAAGTGGTGAGTGCTGTTGCAGATATATCGGATCGCGCACAGGCCGCTGCCGCTGTAGCTTCACTGGAACACGAGTTGGGCGCTGTCGATATTTTGATCAACAATGCAGGCATTGCTACCTTTGGTACAGTCGCAGATATGGACCCCGAAGAGTGGGAACGTATTATTCGCGTAAACCTGATGGGAACCTATTATGTTACACATGCTGTGCTTCCAAGCATGCTGGCACAAAAGAGCGGAAACATTATTAATATCTCCTCGACGGCAGGAGAACGAGGTTTTGCAACAGGCTCGGCATATTGCGCATCCAAATTTGCTTTGATGGGCTTCACGGAAGCACTGATGCAGGAAGTTCGCAAATCTAACATTCGCGTCACCGCGCTGACTCCAAGCACTGTCAATACAGAGCTGGCAGCAAACGCAGGATTGCCTATTGGTGATGAGGATCGCATGCTTCAACCACAGGATTTGGCCGATCTGACATTAGCCGCATTGAAACTGCCTTCACGAGTTCAATTAAAAGTAGCCGGTATTTGGACAACCAACCCACAGTAATTCGACATGACATCTTAGATTCATTGGCTGCACAATGCTCCGGCAGACGTAATTGTTCGTCATGCCGGAGCTTTTTTTTCAGCATAGCTATACCAAAATAAACTGTAATATAAGCGCTTTGTACTTCCAGCATATATACATACAATTCCTACAACTATAAGCGCATTTCAGGAAAGGGGAAAAATGATGAAGAACACAGGAATGACACGGCCATTAGACCATTTGGGCCGCATTGTGCTGCCCAAGGAGCTGCGCAATTCTATGAATATTAATATTGGAGATGCCCTCGATTTTTTTATTACCCCAGAGGGGCTGATGATTCGCAAGTATACAGGGGTTTCTTGCTATTTTTGTGGTGCCGTAGATCATTTGAGCTATTTTAGGGATCATCTGATATGTAAAAGTTGTATTGAAAATCTGAAGAGCGATAATCCTTCCAGTCATTTGAGTGAATCCCGTCCTGTCCAGCCCAAGAAAAGAAGGAGTTACAGAAATCAGAATGATCTCCTGAATAAACTAAAACAGCTCATGCAGGAGCATCCTAATGTATCTCAAAAAGAATTAGCCGAAATGCTCGAACTATCCCAAGGACGCGTGTCGCAGCTTAAAAAGCTACTTCTTTAAATCATCCGACCCGATCTCGTCTGTTCTAATCAACAAAAAAAGAGCCTGACGGCTCTTGGATCATCATCGTTACGCAATGTCGGACTGCTCCATAACCGGGACCCGATAGGCCAGCAAGGACTCGTCTATTACGGCAGAAATAAACGTTGCTTCTATTTCAGGCACCAGTCTAAGCGCATAATTCCATGCGTTTTCTTCAATTTGCAGCGCAAGTCGCTGCCGGGTCCCTATCCCGTTCTCTTGCTCCAACGCATCGGAGAGGTCCACTAATTCCGTATCGGCGGCGTGCCCGATCTCATGTGCAAGCACAACCGTAAAATACTCCTCAACTCGATCAACGCTGCCGAACATTTGTAAACACTGTGTTTCGATAACGTCCGTATACATGGTAATGGCGTGAGCATTCATAGCATATTTGCCCCCAATCAGCCTTCCACCAGGAAAACGTTTCTCCAGCTTGACTGTCACACCTATAGCAGCCCGTTCCAACAGCTCAGCGACAATGCGCTCTGCCTGATTTCTTTCCAACTTAGCTTCGCTCCTCAAACCAGGATATATAAAGTTATATTTACTTTAAACTTATGAAATCATGGATGTGTTCATACCATATACAGTACGATATTATACCTTTTTACAAAGGAGAATACCATGTCAGAAGATTATTATATAGGTTGGGGAACGCTTGCCCTGATTAATGCCGGCTTGGCACAATCCAAAAATCGGAGCGGGCTAAATTGGTTTCTGCTCTCCCTATTAATAGGACCACTGGCTACCCTTTTTATCGTTGCATGGGATAAGCTGGAGTCCTAATCCAGCCATTAGGCCATTCCCATCGTTACCCGGAATGAAAAGGGCAGCCTTGGCGCTTCTGCTGAAGCACTGTATCTGATGCTGTATTAGCCTGTCTCGACATATACGGCTTCTCTTGAACTCCGAAATTCGGCTTCACAAGCCGATTATCATAGGAGCTATGAAAAATATGCGTTGTCGCCGGGGATAGCGGGGGGATCAGCCATGTCCAATTGCCTGTCAGTGCACGCCCAGCTTTGGCTTCCCGTTCCTCAAACAGCTTGAATTGTGCCGCTGCGGTATGGTGGTCGACAATGCTGACTCCCGCTTTTTTAAAAGAATGCAGCACAGCAATATTCAATTCCACCAGCGCCCGATCACGCCAAAGCGTTGTTTCACTCGTCGTATCCAGCCCCATCAGCTTAGCCACCTGTGGCAACATATTATAGCGGAAGGTATCCGCAAAATTACGGGCGCCGATTTCTGTTCCCATATACCACCCGTTAAAGGGAGCCGCTGTATAGATGATACCGCCAATCTCCAGCGTCATGTCGGCAATCATAGGCACGGCATACCAACGTAATCCCAAGGAAGCGAAACCCGAAAGTTCTGGATGCTCAATGGCTACCTCCATCACTAAATGTTCAGGAATATCAAATAGCTCGGGAGGCCGCCCGCCTGCTTCCACAACCAGTGGCAATATATCAAAAGGAGTCATCGCCCCTTGCCAGCCCATATCCTTACAAGCATTGGTAAAATCCACCGAGATCGGGTCTCCGATGATCCCTTGATCGGTTTCATATCCAGCGTAACGAATGAGTTGATGGTTCCAGATGCGGATATTCGGCTGCCCCGGCTTGGAGGCGCGAAATACAGTAAGCGTTGGCTTAATTTTACCGCCATTCGTTCCTATGCGTATATGCTCCAGTAGCTCGCTGGCCACCTCCGTCGCATCTGATGCGCCCCGCGCATCCCTGACCAAAAGCTTGTCCCAAAATAAGCGCCCGATGCAACGATTGCTATTGCGCCAAGCCATGAGCGCTCCGTGCTCCAGCTCTTCGTAAGTATGATCATACGTTCCCGTAGCCTCTATGTCGTAACGAATATTAAGAAGCCGGGCTTCCGCTTCATCGCGGCTTCGGCCCAGCTCCTCATAACATGTATATATAAACTGCTCCGCTTCATGCAAAAGCTGTTGTTTTACTTTCATAACATACACCCCATCCCGGCAGCTCCATGACTCAAGAGCCCGTGGTCTTCCACGCCTTCTCGTCATTATACTCCAGTGGCAGACTGGAACCAACGGGATGTGTATCTTGTTCACCTGATCTCCATATACATGGAAATATAAACCAATTAATTATCCCAAATACGCACTCAGCATCCAGATATGTTTATCCATTGCTTCTCTCAAGCCGTTAAGAAGATCCTCTGTCGCTTTATCCTGTGCTGCTTCCGCTGCTTCCATCCCATTAGCCAGTTCAACAGTGATGGTTTTAAAATCAGCAACAACGGACTTCACCATATCATCAGCTGTCTGCTCATCTGCGGACTCCTGAATAGCTGAAAGTTGCAAATGCTCCTTCAAGGTCGCAGCCGGACGGCCACCAATAGCCAACAAACGTTCAGCAATCGTATCTAGATTAGCTGTTGCTTCATTGTAAAGCTCTTCAAATTTAGCATGCAGTGTGAAGAATTTAGGTCCTTTCACATACCAGTGGAAATAGTGCAGTTTCGTATACAATACAGACCAGGTAGCTACCTGACGATTCAATGCCTTGTGCAATTCTTGAATAGCCTCTTGTGTAGGTGCGTTCGTATGATTTAATGTACTCATGTTAAAATCCCCTCTCGTTTTCATTCAAAATATAGTTGGTGTAAAGCTTGGATACTCGTTAACAGTAGTGTCTGATTTTCTTCAAAATCCCATGCGTGAATCCAATAAATATTTATTAATTAATTTAGACTTAATCTAAATCCTGTTTTAATTATAACACTGTGTCGATGTTTTTCAAGTCTTAATTCGGTTTAAATCATGAAGATTACGTGAATTGATTGTAAATCAAACTCTATAGGCAATAGGATATCCAGAATCAAGACTTATTTATCTTCTATACATAGGTTACATCAATAGGAGTAAAGAAGATGTTAATTTTGTCTGCTAAAGTATCTGTATTGTAGGCAAAGTCCATAACTTACTACCTCATACCTAGCCACGACAAAAAAAGAGCCGACCCGTAAGAGGGTCGGCTCTTTTATTATTCTTGCATCTCTGAAGGTTCCACGATTAAGGATACAACCTTGCCAGCATTTACATCAATCAGGCCGTGATCGGTAATTTTCAAGGCCGGGCTGACTGGCAAAGAATGCGTACACAGTGACATGATTGGATTGTAATGGCGGTAGCCCAGCGACAGCAAGGCTGAACGAAGCTCCTTCACATGGGCCGCAACCATTTCCAGCGGTCCTTCTGTTAAAATCCCGCCTACGGTTAACGGCAAATGGGACAGCACCTTGCCATTTTCAACTACACAAAAGCCGCCTTGGCTGGATAGAACCGTATTCGCAGCCAGTATCATATCTTGCTTGTTATGCCCTACGACCAGCAAGTTATGGTTATCGTGCGAATAGGTGGTTGCCACTGCTCCACGTTCAATCGTATCTCCCCCGATCAAACCGTAAGCACGGTTGCCATTCTTTCCATACCGTTCAAACGTAGCAATAAGTCCATGTTCACCATGTTCCCATACCAGTTCCCCCTGCTCTACTTGAGCAGGTGCAATCCGTTCGCTTGTAAAAGTTGAGCCATCCTTGACCATCATAATACGACATTGATGTGTGCCATCAGCTACATCCATCTTTACCGTAAAATCCTGCTCCGTGAGCGGATTGAGCTTCACACTTTGATAAAAATGGGCGGGGAAGCGGCTTTTTATCGGTGCTTGATGGTATTCCTCGAACTTATCAAATACCTTGAGTCCGTCCTTATAGACTTGCTCCACATCAAATTGACCAAGATCGGACAGCAGTACAAAGTCAGCTATTTTTCCCGGTGCAATTGTTCCGCGGTCATGCATTCGCATCCGTGCAGCAGGAGTAAACGTAGCTGCATAAATGGCATCCTCAGGCTTCATGCCCATTCCGATTGCTTTACTTACAATATGGTTCAGATGCCCTCGCTCTACAAAGGAGTCTGGCATCACATCATCCGTTACGAAGCAAAAATGTTGTGCCACATCTTCCTGAATAAGATAGTCCATCACTTCGGGGGTCATGGATTTTTCCTGGATTTCAATAAACATCCCGGCGGACATCCGCGCCTTCATACCTTCAATACTTTGGTGAGTATGGTCTGAGCCTATCCCCGCATAGATCAACTGATGCAGGTCCAAATCAAGCAATTGCGGCGTATGGCCTTCAATGATCAGCTCCGGGTAATGCTCACGAACATGGCGTAAGATGCGATTCGTCTTGCTCTCCGGATCACGAATGACATCCACATAGTTCATAATTTCACCCAGGCAGATCATTTCACCGGTTTGCAGCAGCGCATCAATCTCGGGAATACCGATCTCGCCTCCTGAGGTTTCGAGCGGTGTTGCCGGGACGGAGCTTGGGATGCCGTAGAACATATCAGCCACGCAATCCTTGCTGGCTTCCATCATTTCCTGGATGCCTTCCAATCCGAAAACATTCGCCATTTCGTGCGGTTCTGGTACAATCGTCGTTACCCCATTGCGAATCAGCCCATAGGAAAAGGTTGCCGGTGTCACCATTGTGCTTTCGATATGCAAATGGATGTCGATCAGGCCGGGAATCATATATTTCCCGTGCCCTTCGACAATTTCAGCAGCCTCGAAAGACTCCAGACCACGCTGACCGATATACATAAACTTACCGTCAAGTATAGCTACATTACCTTCTTCGAACGTTTTGTAGTAACTGTTATACACCTTAACTTGTAAAATCATTTTGTCTGCACGCATGATGTATCTCCTTCATCGAACCCGCTGATTATTGGACCAGCACCATTTTATCTGCCGGAAAATGCAGGGTAACCCGCTGACCACTCAGGTAAGGCGTATCCATTTCCTGATTAGCCGTAAAGTTGCCTTTTGCCGTTTCTACCACATACTGATAGCTACGCCCCAGGTAAGTACTTACCTTAATAATACCGGGAAGCTCATTTTCCCCTGTCTCGTTGCCTTCTGTTCGAATGACCAAATCATCCGGGCGAATAGCGCCCTGGCGAGCACCCGGCTGGGCCGTACCCTGATTACGCGCTACGCCGAACGAAAGATCGCCTGTATTCAGTCGAATACGATCCCCTTCTTCAGTACGCTCGTCAAAGCTTAGAAAATTATTAAACCCAATAAAACGGGCGACAAATTCGGTCGTCGGATATTTAAAAATGGTCGATGGAGCATCTAATTGTTCGATGTTCCCCTTATTCATAATCGCAACCTGGTCAGAAATCGAAAAACATTCCTCCTGATCATGCGATACATACACAGTAGTGATGCCCAGTTCCTGTTGAATACGGCGGATTTCCACACGCATATTTACACGCAGGTTAGCATCCAAGTTACTCAGAGGTTCATCAAACAACAGCAGATCGGGTTCAATCACAAGCGCTCGCGCAATCGCAACACGTTGACGCTGTCCGCCTGACAATTCACCGGGGAAACGTTTTTCAAATCCCCCCAGGCTAACCGTATCCAGCATGGTCATAACGCGGCGCTTTACATCATCTTCCTTTACCTTGCGTAACCGCAGACCAAAGGCAACATTATCAAAAACGGACAAATGCGGGAAGAGTGCATAACTTTGGAATACAAAGCCGAAGTTCCGTTTATTCACCGGAACCCGAGTATAATCCTTATCGCCAAACAAAAATGTTCCTTGTTTAGCTTCGAGAAATCCTGCAATGAGACGAAGTGTGGTCGTTTTGCCACAACCACTCGGTCCGAGCAACGAGAGCAATTGCCCCCGTTCGAGCTGCAAATCGAAATCCTGCAAGATCAGTTGGTTGTCATAAGCGACCGATACGCGATCCAGAGTAAGCAGTGCCATAAGGTTGAAGCCTCCATTACCTTTTAGTGAAGTAAGACAATCCCATCAGTCGTTCAATCAAGAACATCAGGATACCGGTCAAAATCATCAGCATAACCGAAATCGCTGCAATCGTCGGGTCAAAATAATTTTCGACGTAAGTCAGCATTTGAATGGGCAGGGTGCTGAAGCCCGGTCCTGTCATGAAGACGGAGATGTCGACATTGTTGAATGATTCCAGAAAGGCAATCAGGATAGCCGCAATAATACCTGAGCGGATGTTGGGCAGAACCACCTTGAAAAAGGTTTCCAGCCGTCCAGCCCCCAAACTAAGCGCTGCTTCCTCAATCGCAAAATCAAAGTTAGACAAACTGGATGCAATGACTCTAATAATGAACGGCAACATAATCACCGTATGTCCGATCAATAGCCCAGCATATACTGGTAAATGGTAAACAATGATCAAATAGCGCAGCAGTGTAAAACCAAGAACGATACCCGGTATAAGCAACGGGGAAAGGAACAAAGCATTCAGCGCATCCTTCCCGCGAAACGAAAAGCGACTAAGTGCATAGGCGGCAGGCATACCGATCAGCAGTGCCAAGATGTTGCCTAGCAGAGAGACGACAATGGACGTTTTGAACGTGGACATAAACAAATCCACTTCAAAAATATTTTCATACCAGCGCAAAGAAAAGCCCTGCGGAGGAAATTTTAATACCGTGCCCGGCTCGAAAGAAGTGACCGATATGATCAACAGCGGACCGAGCAGAAAGATGAAGACCAGCAGGCTAAAGAAGCCTAGTCCGTAATGTTTCTCCCGCATATCCACCTACCCCTTCGGATTGAGTTTATGGGCCGCCTTATTTAAGAGACCGACCACGATAAATGTAATAACAATCATAATTGTTGCAATAACAGAAGCTAAAAACCAGTCGTTTAGCGTCATCGCGTTCTGATACAAAAATGTAGCGATAACCCGCTGTTTTCCTCCAAGTAGTGCTGGTGTCGTATATGCAGTCAGGCTGCCTACGAAAACGAGAATGCTTCCAATGATCAGACCCGGCACAGACAGCGGAAATACGATTTTACGAAATGCGCTGAATCTGGAAGCCCCGAGGCTCTGAGCAGCATGAACAAGATCACCGTCAATATTTTCGAGCACACCAATCAGTGAAATAATCATCAGTGGTAAAAACAAATGAACCAGACCAATAATCATCGCTGCCGGGGTGTACAAAATATTCAGCGGTTCATCTACAAGTCCTAAACCGATGAGCACGTTATTTAACAGCCCCTTGCGACCCAGAATGACCATCCAGCTGAATGACCGCACCACCGGACTCGTCAATAAGGGAAAGATAGCCAGCGCAAGCAAAATACCTTTACGACGCGGGGCCTTTTGCGAAATATAATAAGCCGTCGGGAAGCCGAGTAATACGCACACGAGTGTCGTTACGACACTGACTTCCAGCGTAGTCAGCAATATTTTCAGAAAGTAAGGGTCCTTGAAGAAATGGAGATAGCCTTCTAGGGTGAATGAGCTGTTCTGTACGAAGGTCGAACCGATCGTCAACACAATCGGAATGACCATGAACACCGCCAGAAAGAGCAGACCTGGCAGCAGCCAATACAAGTATGTTTTCTTCATGGGTAGCTCCTTGCGGTTATCAAAATGTTATTCCTTATTCAGCACCTGGATAAACAGCTCCAGAAAAGCTTCGCTGTCCACCTGTTCGCACACATTCATATTGGGGCTATGATTGAGTCGATTCTGCACATCGCCCACCGTTTGTCCGTCACATATACGACTGGAGGTTTCCACGTCGACATACAACGACGAGGTACCTACTAACCTCGAATTCAATGCGACACCCACGGCAAGCGGGTCATGAAGCGCACACGCTTTTACCCCGTTGCGTTCTTCATAACGCTTGGTATACACAGCCGTACTTTCAGCTACATAATTACGAATTGCAGGATGGGACAGACGAGCAATATGATCGGCAGTCAGCAGAGCCTTCCGTGTTACATCCAGTCCCACCTGTATCAACCGACCAAATCCTGCATGAAATACGATCCGTGCGGCTTCAGGGTCAGCATACATGTTGTACTCCGCTACAGGAGTAATATTGCCGCACCCGTGAATAACACCGCCCATAAAAATGACCTCATCGACGTGATCCGTCAGTTCGGGACACTTCAGCAGCGCCAGTGCCAAATTGGTGAGCGGCCCGGTGCAAATGAGCGTCACTTCCCCCCGGTGAGCCATCACGGTATCAATGATAATATCCGGCGCAAAACCTTCGGACGCAGACATCGCTGGGACTACTCCACTCAATGCACCTCCAATGCCGTCTTCTCCATGGACACGGTGCTCGTGCAGACCTTTACGTATTAAGGGAGCCTCCGCCCCCCGATAAACCGGAATATCCGGTCTATCCAAAAGGTCGAGGATTTTGCATGTGTTCAATGTTGCTTGTTTAAGTGAAACATTACCGCATACTGTAGTAATTGCTTGGATATCCAGCTGACCACTTTTGGCGGCCAGTAAAATACCCAACGCATCATCAATGCCCGTATCTACATCTAATATGACCTTTTTCATTATTGTGCTACTTCCCGGTTCCAGCGATCGGTCCATGCCTTGATATGATCGTTAACGAACTTCATATCCAGCTTAGTCAGCTTGTTCACTACATCTGTACCGTACGTAATTCCTTCTGTATCCGCACCGGACAGTACCACCTGCGTGTTCACCGGAGAATCAACCTTCGCCTTGGCGGATTTTTCTTGAACTTCCTTGCTCAGCTGCCAGTTGATAAATTCCTCAGCCAGCTCCTTCTGGTCAGAGCCTTTCACTACATTAATCGTGTTCATTACTGCGTAAGCACCTTCACTAGGAGCTACAAATTTCGCTCCTGGCACAGCCGCCTGCAAATCTTTGAAGTACATTTCCATGATCGGACCGCCCGCAATTTCCTGTTGACTAAACATGTTCACGAACTCGGACGTTTTACTATAAAACTTAACGATATTCGGACTCAGCTCTTTCAGTTTTCCGAAGGCTTGGTCTTCATTAAACTCCTTACTACCCGCTACCTTGGAGGCTGCATCTACCATCATCGGTCCGGCAGTCGCCGTAATATTTGGCAAAGTCACGTTTCCTTTGAACTCAGTTCCCCACAGGTCAGCCCAAGAGGTCACATTCTTTTTCACCAGCTCCGGATTATAGGCAATACCGAGACGCCCGACCGTATAAGCAGGACCATACTCCTCACCCAGCGGCGCTTTGGCAATATCATAAATTTGGTTCAGGTTCGGCACCTTGCTGCGATCCAGCTTCTCAAACAATCCCTGTTGAATTCCTTGTTGAGCATAATAATCAGACAGATAAATCAGATCGACGTCTGTGCTGCCTTGACTGATTTTGTTCAACCGTTCCGCGTTATTTCCAATTTCCACCACGATGTCAACGTTATGTTCTTTTTCAAAAGGCTCGTACACTTCTTTGTTAAAAAAGTCCTCGGAAAAGCCCCATGTGGAAATAACTAGTTTCTTTTTCCCATCAGCTGAACCATCTTTTCCATCTGTCTGACCGCCAGTAGCATTACTGCCGCAACCTGCCAGTACCACGGATGCCAAGGTCACAGCCATAAACCCTTTAAACCATTTCTTCATATGAAACTCCCCCTATTTTTTTATTATGCACACCTTATGACACAAAAAAGAAAAGTACTCTTGTAAAACAAGAATACTTTTCTTCGTAAACAAAGAATAAGTTGATCCCGCTGCGCGTTATAACAGGTTCTCCCCTCAGATAGATCCGAAGCGAAAAGCCGAATATCCAATTTTGTTAGGATTCCTTCAGAATGATGTTCGTAATAGCCCACTGCGTTGCTGAATCATAATCACGCAGTAAAGCATCTATATCGAGCTCCATATCCTCAATCAGCTTCTCGCGAAGTCTCTTCTTGTACAGCATGGACATTCGGAAATCCACTTCCAGCTTCAAGCCGGGGGCTTCCACTTCCAATGCCGCCGAGCGTGGAGAACGCCGGTGCTTCGCCACAAAGGTAACAATGTTGTTCTCAACGGTGGCCCGCAGCAGCGTGGTCCCGAAGCCGAACAGTTCCTTTGAAACTTCATTGTAAATCTGGCACATCCGCTTCTTGCTTTCGTTACTGTCGAGCAGCGTCATGAACCCACCCTCATCAGCATATTACGTACAATCAATCTTTCAACACGATAGATTATACATAAATATACGATAAATAGCAAACAAAAATCCCTAATCTAATAACATATGATGCGAAAAAGCGAACAATATGTCGAACTTTGTAGCTTTTCAACATTTTTACACTTTTTTCGTCTAACCCTTAAGTTTTCGAACACTGCTATATTCCCCGCAGGAAAATTAAAGTAGACTACAAAGTCGTTATCGTCACCACTCTGGGAGAATATTTTTTTCTTCTACTATATATGTAGTTTTTATTTAAACGCATTTAACCGTACCCCGCGGGAGTCCCCAAGCGATTGTACGGTTTTTTTGTTATGTAGCTGACTGGCCAGATGAGAACCCCTTCAAGAAAAAGCCGATTGAATCCACGAGGACACTACGAGAGTAGCTGGCCACAACAGCATAAAGTTAGCTATGATATACGCCTTCTTAAAAGCATAACGATGATAAAAATACCAACAGCTCCATGAAATAAATATTCCTATCGGGTAGCTCATTATGACATAGGCAAAAATATAATTGATGAGATAATCTCCAGCTGTTGGTGCATCGAAAGAAAATGCGACCACCATCAGCATGGCCGGATAGGCAAATAACGTTAAGCCATAAACGATATTCAATATAAGTAAAATGACAAATGCAATTTGATCTTTCATGATGTTCTCCTAACTATTGCAGTCTGCCTGTATCACCATTGTGCAGCCCGTTTACGTCTCTCCTCACGCCGATCAGCTTCTTCCATTTTGCGAATATAACGTTTCAACTGCTCTTTATGATCGTCCAATTCCTGTATTCGTACAGTTGTGCCTTGGAGAAACGTCTCCATTTTACGTGTTAATTCAGCAGCCGATTCGCCCCGCCAGTCTTGCAGCCTACCATATATATTTTTCATCTGCTGCTCCTGATGCTGAAGTCTTTGCTTTAGCTGCTCGCATTGCTGAACAGCCCTACGCAGATCCCCCAGGCTCAAAGATATTCTGCTCATCTCTTTCGCCTCCCGTTGTGTTCTTCCAGCTGCTCTTTTTATTGATCCACCATCGTAAATTCCTGGCCCTTGCGATCTATATACTCTGCTATCTCTGTAATCGATTCCTGATACCAGCGATTGATCCGATCCAGTGTTGCCGTTGCACTATGCGCAATTGGGGTCAAAGACTGACTTTCACTTGTCCCGATATGAGCCTGAAATAACTGGATGGATGCTCGGGTATCGCTAGAAAATCCATGCAGGCTGGAACGCATCTGGTTAGCCGCATGCTTTAGCTCCTCAGGTGTTAATTGAATTGTGCCCCCATTTTTGTTGCCCACAAAATATGCTCCACCATTGGTGCGACCATTTTGCTGGCCTTCTCCCATCAGATTCACTCCCAGTGCAGTAGCAGCAAACTGCCCGAAGGCACCTATTTGTCCACCGTAGCGTTCGACCAAATCGCCCATGACTTCTTTGAATTCCGCCTCTGCCGCCAGCCTTTGTTCGTATGCCTGCACCCGTGGGTTACCTTCCACCAGTTGCCCGTCCATGGTGTACAGTGGATTGCTGATATTGCCGGTACGATCGTCAAATGTAAAGTGCGCCATTCTATGAGTATGTTCTCCCCCTAATAAAGAATTATAGAACTTGGTGAATGCATCTTGCTGCATCATAGGCAATGTAATCGGGACATAAACAATAGGAGTCCATTTGGGGCCAAGAATAAGTCTTTCCAATTCGTTTTTTCTTTCCATGGGAATTGAAACAGGAATAGTAAACTTGGCTACATTGGCAGTCTTATAATCACTCCCAATATGATACGTTTCTCCTACATGTTGATTAGCTTTAGTAGCTCCCCCGCCAACAGTATCTCCGGGATGGGCAAAAGCCACATTTGTTTTCCTGAACTCTCCTGCTTCTACCCTCTTTTGAAGATTCTCAGGTAGTAAGTGTACAATGCCGGGAGCATTAAAACTCACGGATGATAAACCATTTTTCACTGCAATATATTCTGCTTCTGCACCGCCTAAAGAATGACCAGTCGTAGATATTTCGGCAACAGGGTACTTCTTCTTCACTTCATCGTACAAGTTTTGGGCATGCGTAAATTGATTATTTTGATACTGTTCCTCATATTGTTTAAATGAACTTTGTACCTGTGGAGGGAAGGTTTTTACCTCTTCCGGATTATTTACATAATAATCATGGATTTGATTCAGAGTTTTTGCCCGTCCACCTACGACATCGTTGATATCCGTTCCCCAGTCCATCGCAACACTCCACTTGGGACGATCCGGTGGCTCTGTTCCTCTATAACCGATAATTACCTGATTGGTTTTTTCATTATGGAATACAGTCGCATCGAATCCAGAACCGTTTGTGTCATGTAATAGTTTCTCATCAAGTTTTGCTACTTCCCAGCCCGGAGGGGTTTGATCCTTGTAACCCTTTGGATGAGGTTCCCTTTCGTAAGCTTGGTCGGCAAGCTGCCAATATATCTTGTCTTCAATGAATGTCAATGTATATTCCCACCTTGTTTACTAAGTAAATATATTATAAAGTTACATAATAGAGGTAATATAATCAAAAAGGAGCTCATCAAATTGTATAGAAATTTAAGGATTGCTCTTACAATTATTCTAGTCACCATCCTTATAGGAGGATGTTCAAGCATGTCCAGTAAGGAAAAGGAAGAAACCGTAAAAACAGCCACAGCTAGCGGCGTGAAATATATTAAATCCCACTATAATTCCGACTTCACTTTAAAAAAGTATGAAATAGAGGAAAATACCGTTCATGCAAGAATTCATCTTTATGGCTATATAAAAGGAAAAAATAAAGATACCATCATTATTTCATATGATTTGGACTCGAAAGAAGTTGTCAATGTTACGGGACCGGATTGGTTTATTGATAGTAGAATTATAGACAAAAATGCACCCTTCTCCTAAAGAAAGCGAGACGTACCTGTTCCATAAAATAAGATTCGCTTTTATTCAGTAATTAAGTTCACTCTTCCATTCTCAGGAAGTAGTATCATTATAATGTATTATGTTTATTTCGAGTATCATTCGGAATACAAATGAGAACAAAGTCGGAGAGGATTGTATTAATGGTCATAATTCATACCTAATAACGATTAGGACTTTGTAACTGTATGTTAGAAGAAATTTGCATATATGAACACAATTTTTAGAGGTTGTACGGAGCTAATCCTGATATTGGCTATTATAAGCTATTCTATTATTAACAAACAAAGCAATAATGTTTCTGGGTATATAAAAGGAGATAATAAGGAGAAGAATTCAACTTGAAGAAGAAAAAGGTTTGGGGGAGTATCCTTATATTACTTTTCATCCTTGTCGGAATCTTTTGTTACATGCAATATACAGCAAATACAGAAAAAGAAGCATACGTTCAATCTGGCATACCCATCGGAAAAGAATACATTAAGAAGTATTATAATGCCGATTTTATTTACCAAAATAACGAGTTTATTGGCAGTTACGTTAACTCTACCGTTTATCTCCGTGGCTATATAAAAGGAAACGAAGGCCAAGTCATATCTATTGCCTACGATTATAAAAAGAAAGAAGTACTTGATGTAAGTGGACCGGATTGGTTCATTGACAGTAGGAATCCTAAAAAGAATTCAGAACATTGAACCATGATTGCAGAAAAGGCTCTTTAGGAGCCTCTTCCAGTCGTCGTTAGTCATATTTAACGCTCGTCACCTTTGGTACTATGCTGAGTTACATGAATAAAAGGATATTCGCCTTTGCTTATTTTACGTTTCCATTCTTGAATCATATCTTCTTGGGTCGGCGGTTTCTCATTCACAATTGCTCCTGTAGTTACTTTAGCCATGGTTTACCCTCTCTTGGTGGTTTTAGTTATTGCGTCTTTATCTTTTCTCCAGTCATTTTGATGTTACCATCCATTTCTACCAAACTCGTTTTACATTTTAAACCGATAGCATCCTTCGCGGTGACCTGTATTGTGTTACCCGCATTGAACACCAGGTTCCCGTCGGCTTTTACACGGATATCCTTTTTGCTTCGCAGTTCAATTCCATGGTCATCCAGCAGTCGAATCACCACTTCATCGTCGTTCCCCGTAATTAAAATTTCATTTTTCTCAAAAATAATAGCTTTGCGGTACTTGGTCATAAAGATCTTCGTCGACGGGTCCTTAATAAAGTCACCGCCTTTGGATCTCTTTCGGATCGAATGGGTCACAATAGCGTCTTTTTCTTTAGAGGTCGGAAAGTAGATATCTACAAAATCAAACAGCTCCGGCATGCAGTACCATCCCGTATTCCCTTCCGATGTATAAAATGTAGCCGTTGGAAAAGCGCAGGTTTCCTTGACGTTAGGCTTGACCTTATCCATTTCATAAAAGAAAACCTTCACATGATCCTGCTCGATTCCAATGACCTTGGATTTCAATGACATGCCCCGAATGTCCTCATTTACAATCAAATCCTGTTTCATTCCATCCGCTGTAGTCAGCACATATTCATGCCACAAAGCACTATGTCGTATAAACGCAACAGACTGCAGGACGTATAAAGCTTTCCCTTTAAATTTAACCTCCGCCCCAATTTGCAGCAGGACATCTCTAGCCCCTGTCGTTTGTATTTTGTAATACAAAAGATTGTCTTCCTTGCTGGCCCCTGGCTTGGTTTTTCTGGTCATCGAGTAGTTATACTGTTTGAGCTCACCTTGATTGACACCATCCGGTAATCCAAAATAAAACTGCGATTTGTCTCCAATCGGATCAGGTATCAGTCCCCAACCAATCCGAGACGCTATACGTTTTAAAAATGACCAGTCCGTTTCGTCGAATTGCATCGTAAATTCCTGTAGAAGCTGATCTTTTAAGCGGCTCGTACAATTCGCTTTGGGATATGATTTGAGTACATGTTCAAGCAATGCCTGCACCTTCATCTTCACATTTTGAAAAGATTGTCTATGAAGCACTTCATCCAACTGGCTTGTATAGGATAGGGCTTCGACGACCAAATAGGCTACATTGGACACCAACTTGATTCTGAACTGCGTGACTAATCCCCTAAATAATACAATCTGCTTCTGATCATCATTCACATAAGAAACGACTAACTTCGCCCCTGCCTCCATATGATCTGTGTACTCTTCCATTTGGGCACCCGTTAACACACCCGTCAAAAAGACTTTCACATGCTCATTCATTTTCTGTACAACTTTAACTTTCGGATTTTTAAGAGATAAAACTGTTCCATTATACTTGATGATTGGATATCCCATGTTACCGCTCCTCTATGTCGGTTAGTTTACGTTTATCCGTTGTTTGCTTACGTATTGAATGACCTCTTTAATGGTTTGATTATGTCCTTGATCGTCGAGAGCCTCATCTAATGTAGGAATCGTGGTAAAAGTTTTATTTTTTTTCTGAAAATATATGTCCGCTATAGAGAATTCATCAACTCTACCAGATCCATGAATCCCATTATCAACATTGGCAATGACGATAACATCCTTCAATCCATCCTTATTCACATCCTTGAAGGCCACTGCTTCTACTCCTCCGTAACGTGCAACCCACTCACGGTTCCCGTAGAAATTGGGGAATGGATAAAGAATATGTCCTTGGTCATCCAATAGGAAGAAAAAGAATTTACGAAAACCTTCCGGATACCCATTTGTAGATACAAACCGTACTTTTCCAAAACCTTCGAGATTAGTTTGAAAAGACTGCGACTCTTCAATTTCATATTGGTCGGTATTCAACTTTTCACCGCCAACTGTGGAAACAGACTGATCCTCAACGGAACTTAACTCACTCCATAGTTCCTCATTTTGCCTAATATTCTCTGGAATTTGTGCAAAACGAATTTCATACTCCGCATGGTCCCCTACTACATGAGCCATAGGTACACTCATCCCCAACGAATCATTTGTGAGATAACTAAACGATTCCATTTCTGCTTCCGCAGGCGAACCTTTGGTTACATCCGCGTTTGCTAACAATTGAATCAAATCATCTTTTGTGAAATCACCGATTAACCCTTGTTGCTCTGGCTGAACAGCTGTAATCTTCCCGCTTTTTATAAGCTCAATAAAAGGTTTCTCGACTTTTATCAGATCTCTCAATCTTATTCTTGAAACCTGCTTCATATCCAGGTTCGTCGTATAAAACATATGAGTAGGATAGGCTGCATCCTTCACATAATAAATACCCGTATATTGAACACTCAAGAATCGTTCACTTTGTCGTTTGATCTCATAATCAATTTCGACATGGACTCCAGCATTGGAATCCGCATAGTCATGTAATCCTTCTAAAGCATCAGTCTTAAGAATTTGGTTTAAAGATTTCTGCTTTGCAATATTCTTGAGTTTTGTAATTTGAGGGTATTTAATCACGATCCCATTTTTTGAATATTCCTCTTGAATGAGTTCATAGCTTTGCCGTTCACTATAAGTATTCAAGGCGCTGCTATATTCGGAATCAATACGGACTTCTCCACTTTTGGAGAACTCAATGATAAGGTTTTGTTCAGAATCATCACTGTTTATTAAGAAACCATCACCGTGGTCTAAAACTCCAATACTCATACTATCATGTTGCCGATTCTCTAAAATAAACTCATCTATATCCTCGTTCAATTCCCACGCATCCGGAAGCTTTATCTTATCTATTACTATTTCTTTCTGTGTCCATTTTTCCCCGGAGAGTTCCCACAACGCAACAAATACGGGATCTGGATGATATATTGAAACATATCCCCCTAACAACAGCTGTATTCCCTTGTCTGAATCCCGAACCACGAAGTCTGTAGTCAATTCTGGCCCGCCATCCTCAATCATCTGAGCATGTACAAGTTGCTTAGTACTCCACCACTGAATAAATGTGTATTTATCTCCGATCGTACCTGTCACCGTTTTAGGTGCTCTATAATTCACAACCCTAACGTTTAGCTGCCCGCTTTTTAACGGAAACGATTTTGTTAAGATAGTGAGATTATTATCGAACTTTTCTACTAATTCTCCATCCTTCATCTCTACACTCTTAGGCTCGTTTAACAACAAATTAAGTTCCTGTGTGAACTCCTCAAGCTTATCTTGTCTGGTATCATCATCCTTATTTTCATCGTTGACTATATGAAGTTTTTTCACTAGCGTGTTCAGCTTTTTCGAATAGGAAATCGTTTTATCGTCATTTTGGAGAGAAAGTGCATGATTTGTTTCATTTGTTGGAGAATTCTGTTCCTTCATGCATCCATTCAGCACTACACAGGAAATGAGTATTAACAGGACGCAACCAGCTCGCCCGTACTTCAAGTAATTCATGCTGGATATCACACTTTCTGCAATTTATCGTTTATCTCTATACTCATAATCTTCCACTTGCCTGATTGCTTTTCTAACGTAAATAGAAGTCCTTGGTTTGATTCCTCTTCTTCTGAGCTACTCTTTACCAAAAACACCCGCTGATTAGCCTCATTAGCAATCTCTTTTACATTCAAGTCTAATCCTGTATAGTCCATAGCGGAAAAATCTATGATATCTTCAAAATGATTTTTCGGGCTTGCTGACAACGCAGTGAATTCCGCCATTTCAGGCAAGTGTATCAAGAAGCGATTCATAAGATAATGATCTTCCAAATAATTTTGGATAATATCTTTAGGAACCGTAGGACATACAAATTTTTCATTTCCATTCTCGTATAGTACTTTTGTTTTTTCAGGTCCGCTGCTGTCGAATTTTTGATATGTTATTATCGTATGTTGTTGAGTATCCTGAAAACGGTAATAACTCACATCCTCAAAAACACCATCTTTATTAATATCCTCCAGCTTCCTGATTCCTTGCCCTGTTGCTTCTGGATAATTGTAATTCAGGTTGCTAATTCGGTTATGGTCTAAAGTAAATATAGAGAATCCTTCGGCCTCATCCACTTCGCTAGTGGAATATACTACGATAAACTTTTGTTCTGTTTGATCCAGCTTCATGATCTTCATGTCTGTATTAAGATGTGCAACTATAAGTGGGTCCTCTAATTTACCAATGATGTGATAGCCAGCATCCTCCCGGACTACAAATACGTTGTCAATCACCCCTTTTTCTAACCCAAAAGCAAGCACGTATTCCGGCTTTCCATCAAGGTCCAAATCTTCTTTTAACATTTTCTGAAGCTGCTCATTTGGGGGTTGGATTTCCTTTATAAACTGATCTAATGTGTTAGAATCTGCGACGTAATTTCCATTTCTTTTATTTTTCGGATTTACATTATTGCTATTTCGATCTTGTTTTTGAGCAGCAGACTCTGGCTCAGTCTCAACTTTTTGCCCTATCACTTGAGTGCTAGGTTTGATGGGGTCAACTGCCTGCTGCTTCTCATTCGTAGATTTTTCGGAACATCCATTCAATAACAGACTAAATAACAATATTAAAAATAGTATTCTATTTATAAAATTGATTTCAAAAAACCCCCTCTTTGTATTAATTAATGCACGTTTATCCGTTGTTTGGTTACGTATTGAATGACATTTTGAAGTGTTCGGTTATGTCCAGTTTGATTGATACTCTTATCCAATTCAGGCAGGGTAGTGTATGTGTTATCTTTTTTCTGAAAGTAAATCCCCGCAACAGGCAGTGTCTCTATTCCGTCTGCATTAACTCCGGTGATGTAATCAGCAATAATAACAATATCCGTACGTCCATCCTGATTCAAATCCTTAAAACTTACTGCTTTGATCCTATCAATCATTTTACCGTTGTTACCATAAAATTCGGGGAATTCGTACAGAATCTTGTTTTCCACGTATTTGTCACTGTTAACTTCCAAAAAAAACTTTGCTTGAATCAGATCATTCGTATCCTCATCTTTTAAAGTGGATATAAACTTTACTTCTCCCCATCCATTAAGAGTGGTAGTAAATGATTGTTCCCTTTGAATAGTATATGGTTCTAGATCAGGGTCGGGCTGAGCATCCTCTTCTACATAATCAGCACTACGTTGCTGTTTTATGGATTTCTCCATATTATATTCTATGAAGATATTATTTACTTTTTCCGTTTCAGTATCCCACTGAATCCTCAAATGTAAGCCATTCTTGGAATAAAGCAGACTCCCATTTGTTACAATACTCGGTTTGCCGTAGAGCTGTAGCACTTTGCCAAGGGTATCACCGATCTTCAAGCCTCTTTTTGTTTTAAACTTGGGATTCTCCAAACTCACGGCTACTAAATAGCTTTCACCATCCACCAGTTCCTCCCCTTCAAGTTCAATCTTAGATAAAACTACAAATCTTATTTCTGGCTCCTCATAGTTAGGATAGGACAGACTCCATCTTCTATATGTTCCATTCCCACTATTATATCCTCTATTGTTAGCTTCAAATCCTTCACTGTAACCCCACTTATGGATAAGTTCTTTAATATCCGTATTCTTATCAATCTTATGTGATCGATATGAGACTTCAAAGTCGTCGTCCTGAAGGGACTCCGGATCGGCAGATGCAATATTCTGGGATTTTTCGACTTTTTCACCTCGATAGTTCCCTGTGCTCTGGTCTTTGACGCTAACTGTTTTCTCACTTTTATAATTATTGATATTTGTGGAACCGCACGCAGTTACTCCAAAAATCATTATAAGCATCATAATGAAATAACCGTAACTTGGTTTGTACACTTCTTTTCCTCATTTCGAATTGTGATTTATCTTTCACCGACGATACTCCACTCACTCGTATCATTTTTTCTGCTGTCGTTACCATTTTGGGTAGGTTTAAATTTAAAATTAGGAAGCTTAATACCTTCGGATGCAGCAATTTTCTGAGTTACACTTTTATCAAGACTCAACAGATATTGTTCATAGTTAGAAGCTTCATTCCCACTAAAGGTATGTATATTTTCCGCACATTCTCACCCCAACGGTTATCGCTAGCGTATATACCACATTCAACCCGCTTAGATTTCATTCTAAGAATCGGCGTGAACCAATTACAGTATTGAAAAACGTCTCCTTTGCCTGTAATACCACTCAATTTATTGTTTTTTACTACTGCTTGCCTAAATTCCTGACCATAATATATATATCCTAATATTTTCCCAAATATAAGGCTATTGGCTTTCATCAAATCTTTGGCATAATTAGTTTCAGCACCATGCTCACCATCGGCCGCCCTATTTGTACTACTAGTGTTAAAACTTCCAGTTCCTTCTTGAACAATAATTGCTAACAAAAAACGGGGATCAATCTGAATATCATATGTTTCTTGTATCTTCTTTGTAGCTTCCCACAAACCATGCAACTTTTCCTGGTTCCATTTCATTTTGGTGAAATTTAATGAGCGTCTTTTAAATGTTTTCTCAGCTTTAGAACTACCATTATACTGGAATTCAGCAGGTATCCATTTTCCAGCCGGAGTCTTTACGTTCGTTTTTGTAGGTTCATCTTTCGATTCGGTGGTAACGGGTACTTCTGGTGGTGCTTTAGTACTCGTATCAATCAGACCTAGCTTCTCGCGTATAGCTCGTCCCGCTTTCTCAGCAGCTAACTTTCCATGATATTTCCGCTCGCTTCAGCCGTCATCCAACGAACGGTTTCTTTTTTCATTTGCTCTTTAGCCCACTTAGGAAACGTGGCCATTTCACGTAATTTGCTTCGCAGCCCCTCTGCCAGCTTTTGCGCTTTACGCATACCAACCTCGTCACCATTGGCTTGAGCAATATACCAATCCTCTTTGTATTTACGCATCCAGGTCTGGGCCCAGTCGGGATAATTTAGTTTTTGTTTTTTCTGTTCTGCTGCAAGATCAAATGCCTGTGCTTTCCTGTGTGCATTAGCAGTTGCTAAAGCTTTCAACATAGGTGTTGCACCAAACGTTGGTTCTTTCCACTTCATATGTCTTCTCCTTTGTTAGGGATGCTTAGAAAAGTCGTAGATCAGATATACATGTATCCTGATATTTCGTTCCACGTTCAACCGATAAAATAGTAAGTTTAATAAATGAGGTATATATGGTTTTTTTAAAATTTTTGCGTGCGTTAAATTCATTCAATACCAGAGAGGAGCCGTCTGAGAATTGCAACTTTAGTTTCTGAACTCGATTGTTTTCCCGATAACTTTTTTCAGACTTAGCATATCCATTAATAATTTGGATGCCATTTACCTTGTGTAAAGAGCCAAGATCTAATACTATTGTTTCTCCTTCCCCGTTGCCCTTCACGCCTTCACACCATGCAGTAGCTTTATCCCCATCCACCAGATTTTTGGCATCATAAGACTGGCTACCTTCACTTGATAGAGTGGATGAAGCCTTGATTTGATGCACTTTTATTTCACTTTCATATTTAGAAAAGTCATTAGCGGTATAAAACCACTGCACAGGTGTTGCCATATTTCCATCAATTGTAGTGATGGGTGCAGCTTTACTTTCGAAGCCTGTATTTATATTCAGTTTATAATTGGACGGTGAGTCTAACTTTTCAAACCATAACTTCGACCCATCACGAGACATTAAAGGTCGCTCCATCCCTTTGCCTAAAAGGCGCTCCTCTCCATTACTTACATTTAACAGGTACGTTTTAGTTACTGACATAGAATCAAGGGAATAGATTATTTTATCTTTCTGAACCCATTGGTTAACTATCGCCATACCAGAATCTATATGGATTTTCTTAATGATTCTATATTTTGATACATCAAATACGACAATATTCTGCTGGCTGTCGGTAAAACAAAACTGGGTACTGTCTGGAGAAAATTGTCCTTGATGAATGTCATCTACATCTATAGAACTTCCATCTAATCGAATAGCTGTTGATTGATCAGTTAACGTGTCATATATATACGCTTTATCTTTTTTCTCATATAAATACTTAGTTAAATCAGAAGAAATTACTGGGTGGTTATAAGGCAACTCAAATTCATTTGCTTTGTTACCGGAATCTAAATCATAAATTTGTATTATTAATCTTGCTTCTTTAAATAAATCTAATACGAATGCGATTTGATTCCCATCATCTGTGATTCTCCCTACACTTATATAGGAATCTCGATATTTCTCTTTATCCTCCTTCGACTGTAGGAGACTAATCAGTTTCTCGGCACTTAAGAACCGTTCAACTTTTGCACCTTCCAACTGAACTAAAAATGCTGCTGGATCTTCTTTGCCTCCTTCTATCGTTAAAGCCCATTCTTTCTTTCTATTCTCTTTAGCAAGCTCCGTTTTATCAGATGATTTTACCACTTCTGAGGCCACATCCACCGTTTTCGAAGAAAAGGCAGTAGGGTCTTTGGCAAAAGCATTACACGCTACTAACACGATTAAAAAAATAATTATTAATATGTTTCTAATAATCTTCACTTTGATCTATCCTTCCGATCAAGAATAGCTAGTCCTTTTATATCATTAGGATGATTTCCCAATGAGTCCTCTATCACACCTACTGAAATAAGAAATCTTACATACTCATCTTTATGGACTGTAATACAACCTGTCGAAGTCGCTCTACCTACAGTATCGTTATTGTTGCCTTTGTGTATATTTATTCCATCTGCAGTACAATCCTTTTTTTGACATCCTTGGTAGCAGGAACTATTCCACCATTTCGAATACGCAAAGCAGGATAAGTATGCCGATGTCTTCCCCCTAGAAATTCATAAACTCCATCTTTAACAGTTTTATCCTTGCTCTCGTAATCTGGAAGCGTATTAGCATTTTTACTTGTGTACTTAATCTCGCCGTCTATCACCACAATAGCCATCGCTCCATACCGACCTTCTGGATGATCGAGTTGTTTGTGACTATAAGAGCCATCTCCTTCAAAGAAAAACACAAGGGGTGCCTTACGGTTTGAAGACAGTTTCTTTTGAATGATACTGTTATTGGTGTAATCGTTTATTCTGTACAGAGCTCGAGCCTGATTACCTTTTACACCCTTACTACTTATATAGTTTTCGATCTTTTTCACCGCTACCAATCCATCTTTATAATCATCAGGATTTAATGGCTTCGGTTCCTCCTTCGTTGGCCTTTCAGGAGTGACCGGAGCCTTCTTCTCCGTCTGCGTCTCCGTTTTCGTTGTTGTCGTCGTTGGAACAGTCGGCGTTGCAGCCTTGCTAACCTTAGGCCATGGAAGGATACCATTGGCTACTTGATGCAGGTACACTGCGAGCACATCACGACCATAGCCCTTATTCTCCAAGCCGTATTTCTTCGCAAAATCCTGCAATGCGGCGTTAAGCGCCTGGTCCCAATCGCCGGTAGTCGGCAGCTTATACGAGAAGCTGTCTGGATATTTCTTAGCAAGCTTGTTCAAATTCTCCCTGGCAAGCTGGCTGTTCACGCCATACTTACTCCGCAGAGCAGCTGCTTCCTTGGCTAGAGCCTTTTGATCAGCAACGGTCAGCTTATGGGCCGCATCTGCGTATTGTCCAGACAGCTCCTCCAACCGATTCGCATCCAGATAGGACTTGGCTGAATGACCACGAATCAGCTCGTTGATTAGCACGTTGTCACGCAGTTGGTTGGCGAGAAGATGCATCTGCTTTTGCTTGGCTTTATCGTTTGCGCTGTGCGCTTCCCACCACTGGGACGTGTATTCGTGCATTTGCGCTCTGGCCCAGGCAGGCATACGATCTATTTCTGCCACCTGCTGACGCAATTGCTTGGCCTTGGCTGCTGCTTCCTTGGCCCCTTTTTTGTCCCCGGCTGCCACAGCCTTGTAGTAGTCCGTTTTATATTGAAGCAGCAAATCCTGCACCCATTGCGGATATCCCTTCCCTTTCAATTCTTGAACTAGGGATTTATAGGCTTTTAGCTCTGCATCAGGCACCTGATTTTTCATGAGCTTACTAGCCTTGATATGAAGCGTTCCATCAGTTCGGATATAACTGCTTTTGCACGTCAGAGATATTTCGCGAGTAGCGGTCATTTGTACCTTTTTGCCATGCAGCACCAAGTCTGTATCGGCGTGAAATGTAAGATCGTGATGACTATACACGTGAATACCGGAAGCAGGATTTAAGCGTATAAGTATCTTTTCTTTTTGGGTGGAAAGTGCTACTTCTTTGTCGTCGAATCTCGCCACTTTTTGAGTTTTGGTATGAAATAGCTTTCTTGACGGCTTGCTGATTTCATCTCCTTTGTAGTCTCTTTTACGCAGGGATTGAACCACACGAGCTTCCTTTTCTTTGTTAGATGGAAAATACAAATGGACATGATCCCCTAGCTCAGGCATGCAATGCCAACCGATCCCATCCCCGGTATACATGGTGGGGTATGAAAACCAGCAACCCTCAACTTTGGACTGCATAGAATCCACGGACAAGTGAAGTTTAACGGATTCGTTTTCACCATCTAAATCAATGACTTTCCCTTCAATAGAGGTACCTTTGATTAACGGGTTATGTATAACCTCCCTCGGAATGCCTTCTTCTGGAACGAGAACATAGTCATATGTCATAATACCTTGCTTCATCTCTGCATGAACCTGATCAATCACCCAATGCTTTCGTCGAAACAAAACCATATCTCCAAGTTCAAAACGTTTCGTATCCTCCACTTCAGCATATGTATACCGGGGGCCTGACTTTGTTTTTTGGAGGGAAAAGTTAATACTACGCAGTTCACCTTTCACCTGTTCTTTCGAGGTACCTAGCCATAATCTCGGGAATACGGATGTAATCTCGACAATGAGTCCAGTTTGCAGATGAGAGGCCATTCTTTTTAGAAACTCCCAATCACTCTCCTCATACTGAATAGTAAAGCCGCCCAGCTTTTGATCGCTGTCCGCCAGGTCAATAAAATCCCCATGTGGATAGGCATCTATAAGTTCGCGGAACAGTTGATAATACGTCAAGTTGCTGTTTTGAAACGAACGGTTTTTCCGTTGTTGATCCAATAAATATGTAAAAGACGCAGCCTCAAGGTACATGTGATATACGCCATTTTTGAATGCAATTCTAATATTGGTGACGATTCCTTTAAAGATGCTAACTGTCCCTCGGTCTTCATCCGTCTCATATACCTCTAGCACATCTTCATCGTAAGCTAATCCATCATACTTTGCATGATCCTCATCCGGTATGAGAGCAGTGATGTACACCTTGCCGTGCTCATTTATCTTCTGTGTCAATTCAAAATCAAGTAGCCGGATAATTTCATACGGTGCATTCACTCTAATATTTCCATAAGTCAGCATGGTTCCTGCCAGTCCCATCTTACTCCCCCCGTTGCTTTTCATATGATGCAATTCCTACAATCTGTTAGCTATTCCTGCCCATCTGTCGTGAATGAAATTTTGCCGCACCACATGCATAAGTTCGTGGAGCAGCTCATAAGAGCCGGAGATTGATCTACGTATACATCCTTTTTCCCATTCAACCAAGGCATAGAAACGCTCGGTTTGCAGGGCTGCGGAATGATTTTCCCGGAATTTCCTTTGTTAGCAGAAGAGACTGCAGGATTATGCATACTACGGCACATTCCGAAAGAAGGGATATGCGTCTGCGGGTGAAAATCCTGAATATTCCCTTGCAGTTTGTCGCCAATACTAATCCCCCTGTTAGCTGAAACACTAAATCTTTCCGTATGACTTCCATAGCTGCAATGTATCTGTGCCCCGTCCACTACATAGCTCTCACTCATTCTTAGACTCTCCTTTATATAGATGGCCCCTCTGTATCGACCTTTTGTAATTTCAAGCCTGCCAGATTGAACTTCAAAATACATTCAGCCACATCGAGGTCTACAATAATATGATGATTGGCATCCTGAACCCTGAATATTTTATGATTCTCTACTTTATATTCATCTAGAATGATTTTCTTCAGTGTACCGTCCCTATGATATTCACTACGTGGTGATAAACACATCAGGCTAGGCGGATTTACCAGCCAATACCTTGTTTGCTGCATTCGCTGCATATCGGCAAAAACAACCAGCTTCCAGCTTAATCCGGCTTGATATATATCAAAGATTTCCTTTAGTTTCTCCGAAACGATGGATACCGGATGCTCTATAAAATCAATATAAGCCGCATCACCTGATACATAAAATTGTAAAATAGATTCTTCATCAGTACATGATGAGCTTTCTGCCCATTCCAATAACTGCCGGCGATTCGTCCCTACTGGATACATATACTCCGTAATACGATTATCCTGTTGAATCATGTAGTACTCCATAAGCTGTTGAATACACCACCTCACTGATTCCTTTATACTCCCCTATTCTTACTTCCAAATCGTCCTCACATTTCAACGCCTTGAATTCAGGTAAATGTACAGCCTGCTGAATGGCATCTTTCGCTAATTTCAGAATATATTGATGAAATTCCCCTGCAGCCTGGAGTACAAATCGCTCCACATCAGGCTGAAAAATCTTATTCATATAGGGTTTTCGAAGCTGATTCAATTCATCCTCCACTTCTGCTAAAAAGCGGAATGCCCAGCCTGCATCATAGATTCCATAACAAGGTTGAGGATCAAAGAACCAATTTTCATCATAGGCTTCGACGACATAGTTATAGTTGCGATCCATCAGATACGTGCGCCTCATAGAATAAGTAATGTATCCGATCCTTGTCTTGGCCACTTCTGCGGAATGGGCTTGCAGGCAGATCGATTGAAAGGATTGAATAAAAGAAAAAATGAGCTCATCTTTTCTTTGTTCATACAAACACGCTGCTTGATGTAATTTCTGGTTCAATACATCTTCCGCATAGGTCTTATGGAAGTGTTCTAGGGCTTCCAGTCTATTCATAATTCCACCTCTGAACCTATTATATAGAATATTTACATGATATTACTGGTTCTATCCTCCTATTTTATTACACAATTTTCATATCATGAGATTACATATGAATTTATGAAAATATAATAAAAATAATTACATTTTTTCGTGAATATGTAATGATATAAACAAAAACTCTCCAAGAAAGGCTAGAATTAGACCTAAGAAATGAAGGTTTGCGCAAGCGAATAGGTAAATGGAAGTAGAAAGATCGGTTTATAATGAAATAATCATGTATAATTAATGATACGCTCCAAAAACACATTCAGAGGATCGGGAATGGGATACACAAACTGCTAGAGTTTTGGATAACCACCACTTTGCATCAGGATTGGAGATACATGATTACTTCACCTACAGGTTTTTATAATAGTATTCAAGAGGCTACCGCACATGTCATTGATGTGTTGAGTGATATTTTGCATGTAAATACCATTTTCATTGCTGCTAATGACGGCATTACGAATGTGATTGTAGATTCATTTAACCGGGAAGAGGTGCTGGTTCGTAATGGAGAGGAGCTTCCTTTTGAGCTTAGCTATTGCAGTCTGGTGCTGAACCATTCTGCGGATTACCTCATCATTTCGGAAACGTCTACTCATCCACAAACACGTGATTTAGATGTGACTAAAACCATTGGAAACCACTCATTTACAGGAATCCCTATTCGAATGAAAAATGGTCAGGCTTACGGAACCATTTGTATTTTGGACGCGCCATCTGTACATTTGACAGAATCAGAACTGAAGGCACTACAGGCTATGGCCGTATTTCTGGGGTATGTAGTTGAACTGGAGAAAGGCAAGATCGATGCTGAAATCTCTTCCATGAGCAAGCTGGATTTGATATCTTCCCTGAGTAATAAAATTCGGTTTTCGCTGACCGAAATATGGGGAGCCACCGATCTCATGCTGACGACGGAGTTAACCGAGGAACAACAGCAATATATGAGCATCATGGAGTCGAGCAGTCGCTCGCTCATGACGTTATTGAGTAATATTTTGGATTACAGCCATATGGAATCCAGACAGATTGATGATATTGAAGATCCATTTGATCTGAGAACGATGATGGAAAATGTGTTGAGCCTGTATACAGAAGTAGCCGCGCAGCGGAATCTAGAGTTGAAGCTCGACTGGAATCTCACCAGCTCGCCTATTTTTATCGGGGATGAAGCTAAAATTCGCCGTATGCTGATTAATTTGGTAGATAATGCAGTAAAGTTTACAAGCACAGGAGCTGTCATCTTATCTGCAACCACCCAATCCGTGACCGATGCACCTGAGGTTGAACTGGAGTTAAAGGTGAAGGATACTGGGATCGGTATATCTCCTAACAAACTGAAATTGTGGCTTGAGCATGACCGTGGGAACTCTCCCTCATATGGCAATCCAGGATTGGGTTGGCAGATTACCAAACATCTATTAAAACGAATGAATGGTAAAATGACTGGAATCAGTGAACCTGGTAGCGGGACAGAAATAACGCTCCAGTTCACTCTGAAAACATACCAGGAGTCAGCATGAAATAGAAACTAGCTTGTGATAATTATAGGACGCATCATGTAATAGAAGCCCGTGACGCATAACGTCACGGGCTTTATGTTATGAGTACGTGTCACTAGGCAGTATTATCACCCTATGCCGCACGTTTGTGCATAGTCAGACTTAGTAACGTTTGGGAGCAGCCAGCTTGGCCAAATCCGCCATATACGTAAAAAAGGCTTCTGGATCTGTATCGTATACCAGGTTCACAGGACGTCCCTCTGCCTGTTCCACCGTTCTGCCCTGACTCGGACCTTCTGCGATAACGCTGCAATGCACCGTCTTTTTCTTGACAATGTCCGGGCGTCCTACGGATGCAGTGGTCAGTACATCCCACAAGTAGTAGGTTGAGTTCGTTTCGCTATAGACGAGCGGCGGACATCCAGCATAGCAATTACCCAAGAAATCCACGCCTTCATATCGGCGCTCAGCCGCCCAACGATTGCGTACTGCTGGAGTTAATGGCACTTTGCTTGTGCTTTCCAGCGCTACCAGATCAATCGTGATGCCGCTTTGCCACACCCGATATGCCGCTTCTGGGTCCCAGAACACATTCCACTCTGCTGTGCCGTCATGCTCAGGCTCCTCCACATTCCCTTTTTCAAAGGTGCCGCCCATCCATACCAGCTTTTCGATCTTTGCTTCAATATCCGGTGCTTCATCCAGCGCTCGCGCCAGATCGGTTAGCGGTCCAGTGAATAGCAACAGCGTCTTACCTTCAGCTCCGCGTACCTTTTCGATCAGATGCTGATGAGCTGGTAGGGATGAAAGCGGTGCTTCCATACGCCCTGATTCATTCAGTACGGGTAATGCATCCACATAGAAGGAATGTAAACGCCAAGCGGCAGGAAACGGATTTTTACCGCGTGAATTAGACTTTGCGACTTCCACAGGCCCTTTATTTTGTCCAAAACGATCAATAATTTTACGGCTGGCATCCGTCGCAGGCTCCAGGTAACCATCTGCTGGAATCACCGATACTCCGGTCAAATGAACCTGCTCCATCTGAAGCAGCATAAAAAGGGATACTAGATCATCCACTCCACCATCATGATTAAAATAAACGTTTGTCTGACTCATCTGTCTCTTCCTTCCTTTATCCCCGTAAAACAGGCTTGTTCTTATCGGCAACCACCCTTCATTATGCCTGATCGCTTCACAGGAGTAAATGTGGGATAGTGCGTGAATCAGGGATTTTTTGCTTACTCCATGCTTAAGATAGGTAGAAATGTGTGTAATAACAGGGTAGAATCATGGGTCCTAATCGGAAGCGTAAGAAGGAGAGATGCATATGACAGCCCGAACAATAGAAGAGTTGGAGCAGATCCGTAAAGAATGTAAATCCATGGTGACGAAAAGGGCTGCGGCTTCGGGTGGAGCGGTATTGGTTCCAGTTCCAGGGGCTGACGTTCTTGCTGATGTTGGCATTTTGATGCAGCTGCTGCCTGCCATTAACGGAAAATTCGGATTATCTGAAAAGCAACTGGAAGGCCTGGACGCAGAAACAAAATCCATGGTGTATGGTTTTATCACCTCGATTGGCAGCAAGCTGATCGGGCGACTCATTACCCGTGAAGTCATCGTGCAGATTTTGCAAAAAATGGGCATTCGTATCGCTACCAAGCAGGTTAGCAAGTTTGTCCCCCTTCTGGGGCAAGGGCTAGCCGCGGCAATTGGCTTTACTGCTATGCGAACCATTGGTAATCGGCATGTCGATCAATGTTATGAAGTAGCCAAACGCTTGCTGGAGCAGCGAACTGCCGCAGATATCGCGCGCAACTGGACGATTCCACAGCAGCCTCTAGAGCCTGTCGGAGTTGATCATTTGCCAAACCGGGACCCGGAAGCAGCGATTCCACTACTGCCGGCACCCCCTAAAGATTAAGTTCTTCACATTCGAGTCAACCATCCATTTCACCCGCATGGGGTACTGCAGATCGAGACGGGTCCTGTATCCCGTGCTTTTTAGCCTTCCACCTTGGCTCCATAGGAGCGAGCTACCGCTACTGCCTGCTCGATATCCAACTTGGCTCCGGTGATGTCCAGATCTTTAAAATTCACGCCATCCATCTTCGCACCGCGCAGGTCTGTTCCTTGAAGATGGGCTTTGTGCAGTCTTACCCGGGTAAGATCCGCCTCCCGCAAATCTGCTTTTTCCAAATTGCATTCGGATAAGTCAGCTTCCTTGAATCGTATTTTTCGCAAATCTTGTTTTCTTAAATCTGCATGACGCAAATTCGTATAAGACCAGTCTCCGCCCGTAATTGTGATACCATCCATATTCACCCCTGCAAAATCTGAACCTACCAGCTTGCAGTTATCAAATCGTACTACAAACAGATTGGCGCTGGTGAACAAACAATTGGTAAAAGCCGACTCCTTGTAGTGAGATGCATTCAGAATGGCTCCGGTAAAATCACAGTCCACAAAAGTACAGCCTTCCACGAGGGACTCATTCATCTCCACACCCCGAAAGCGACATCGGGTAAACTCGCAATTTCTCCACTCGCCTTCTCTGGCATCCATTGAACCAAAATCACGGGCTTCATAGACCTCATCTGTATAAAAGAACATGTTCTCTCTCCTATTCTTTATCCCCTATATTAGGAACTCAGCATTTCGGCAAGGACCGCTCAAAACCGCCTTTCATTTTTCCCAGTAACCCCTTCATCATCTTATGATCTTGCGGCGTAAACTCAGACATACACGACCGAATCAGCTTCGTGTAATAAGGGACTATCTTGCTTAGCAGCTCTCGTCCAGCCTCTTTTAATCCGACTGTCACCATTCTCCCGTCACTCTCATGAGCCACACGTTCAATCATGCCATCTCGCTCTAATCCGTCGATCAGCCCCGTCATGGTTCCACGCGTCACATCAGCTTTTTCCGCTAACTCTGATGGTGTCATGCGATGCGGCGAGTGGCAATGCAACAGGCTAAGAACAATAATCCGACCCTGAGAAGCCCCCAACTTGCTAAAATCCGTATCCATTTCTCTGAAAATACCGTTAGCCAAGCGCGCAAATGTCACAAAAGTTTCTATATTATCCACTTCAGCATCTTCATGTCCAAAGCTACGCAGCACCCCGCGTATGGAGTCATTATGAAAATTAAAATTCATAGTCTATCCATTCCTTCCTTAATCCCACTTGTTCCGTCAAACGGTAGCTTTTCCATTCATCTGGCAGCAAAGAAGCATACGGCTCCTTGGCAAAACGATCATCTACCAGGATCAGCAATCCTTCGTCATGCTCTGTGCGAATAAGTCTGCCACCCGCCTGAAGAACCTTGTTCATCCCTGGATATACATACGCATAGTTGAAACCATTCCGTCCCTGTTCCGAAAAATAATCCCGCAGCACATCCCGCTCTGCTCCAATTTGCGGCAAGCCGACGCCGACGACCACTACCCCATTTAAGCGATCACCCGGTAAATCGACACCTTCAGCAAACACACCGCCCAGTACGGCAAAGCCAAGCAAGGTGTGCTCTTGCCCAGGCTGGAAGGCCTCTAGGAATTGATCCCGCTCTGGTTCGGTCATCCCCGGACTTTGTACCAACGTATTTGCGGACACGTCCCGAAGCATGAACTCCTCATACACCTCACGCAGATATGGATAGGACGGAAAGAACACAAGGATATTCCCTTTCCGTTCTACAACCAACGCAGCCAGCATATCCGCAATCGCCCCTTTGGAACGCTCACGATCCCGATAACGGATGGAGAGCGGCAGCAGACGTACATCCCACTGCTCCTGATGGAAGGGCGAAGGAACCTGTAACGTATAATCTTCCTCGTTTGCTCCGAGCATGTCCCGGTAATAAGCAAGCGGTGTCAACGTCGCGGAAAAATAAATGGCTGAGCGGTAGCCCTTAATAGCTTGTCCCAGCAAGTGAGAAGGATCGAGGCAGAACAGCTTGACCCTCACTTCACTGCGTCCTGCTTCCACATAAGTAACGTACCGTTCATCATATAAAGCTGCAATTCGCAACATATTCTGAGCGGTAAAATACGTATCTAGAAGCAATGCATAAGCCGTACCCTCACCGCTTGCGTGGCTTGTACTACCGCCCGTCACCAGTTCACGTTCAGCTGCTTCTACAAAAGGCACCAACAGCTCCAGTACCTCTTGCGGTGCTGCTGTCTCTACTGCTTTTCCTGTATCTGCATATTGCTTGCGCAGCGTAATCATATGTGCGTTCACTGCACTCGCAGCCGCAGCAATCTCCGGGCTTAGCAACTTAAATTCCCGTTTCAGTTCCAAAAAAGAAGATTTCAAAATTTCCGCCGAAAACATGTCCCGGCCGCGTTCGACCAGATTATGCGCCTCATCCACCAGTACAACACCTTTTCGCTTGTGCTCCTCCAGCAATCTTTTCAAAGAAATTCGTGGATCGAAAACATAATTATAATCACTGATTATACCATCCGAGGCATACGCCACATCCAGCGAAAATTCAAAGGGACATACCTTATGCTTGCGCGCATAATGCTCAATCACCGCCCGGGTCATTAACGTCTCATTCGCCAAAATATCGAAAACCGCACCGTTGATCCGGTCGTAATAGCCCTCGCACATGCTGCATGATCCAGCATCACAATCATTTTCATCCTTGAAGCAAATTTTATCCTTCGCAGTCAAAGTCACCACATGCATGTGCAGCCCTTGAACCTGCATTCTGGCATAAGCCTCTTCGGCTGCTGCCCGAGTGGTGGTACGAGCCGTCACATAATATACTCGTCTCACCACCCCTTCGCCGATCGCCTTAATCGCAGGAAACAAGGTGGATACCGTTTTACCAATACCTGTAGGTGCTTTGGCAAACAGGTTAACCCCTTCGGCAATCGTCTTGTACACCGAACCCGCGAGCGTTCGCTGACCCGAACGATACGTGTCAAAGGGAAAATTCAACATAGCAATGCTGGCATCCCGCTTTTCCGCATGTGCTCTCAGCAGGAATGCATACGGAGCATAACCAGCAATCATCTCCTGTGCGAAAGCTTCTAGCTCAGTAAAGGATAGTTCCCGTCTGAATCGGCGAATGTCTTCACTGTGTGCCTGTACATAAGTAAGCTGGACCTGCATCGAATGATGTTGTTCCTCACGAGCAATCATATAGGCATACAGAAATGCTTGTGCCCAGTGTACAGGTTGGCCGTCACCCTGAATATCTTCGAGTGGCAAAGAGATCGATTTAATTTCATCGACCGTCCATACGCCATCCAGCTCAATCAGTCCGTCACAGCGGCCTTCAATGATAAACAATTCGTCCTTATACGGAACTTCTGTACGTAAATGTACCTCTTTGCGGTCATGCTCCTTGTAACCTTTCTGGATAACCTGATGCACGCGAGTTCCTTCGAGCATACTGCTATTCGATCGAAAGCCGCTATGAATGCTGCCGCTCCGATGCACATATTCCACAAGTGGACGCACCGATATGTGAATTGGTTCCTTCATACGATCACCCGTTCCGGTCATAGTCCTTTCACTGTACCACGTAGATAAACGAAACGTAAGGGACATAAGAATCGTTTGTATTCAATTGGTATTCACTCATGCCTACTTTTTACCGAAATATAGAAACGAGGCCTTTTGCTTTATTCCCCACGATACTACAACTCTCAATACAGCATAAAGGATAGGGATATGTTAAAAGAATTAATTAACAATTTTGCGTTATTAACAAGCTTCTTATTCTTTGGAAATTTATTTTTCCGGAAATATGAACGTTACCTAAAAAAACATATATTCATTTATCGGGTAATGAACGGTTTAATGCTGGGTCTGTTTGGCATTCTGTTAATGATGACTGGTTTATGGATCCGTGGGCACTTTGTGGTCGATCTGCGCCAATTGGCGATTATCATATCTGTTTATATGGGAGGATCGGTATCCGGTCTGCTGACCACCTTGATCATAAGCCTGTACCGTATTTATATCACAGGTGGTTGGACAGATGTTTCTCTGACTGCTACCGTCAATTGCTTCATGACACTGGGCATTTCACTTATCTTTATTCGAGAAAAAAGCCTAACACTCCGCAAGTGGATGTCGGCTGTGCTTGGAGGTGCTGTAGTGTCACTGTTATCTACTTTCTATGTGGCTAATCCTCCTGGTAATGAATCTATGATAATAATCACAACTTTTAAGTTGCTTGGCGGCCTATTCACTTATTTTATGATGTCCCATATCAAAAAAACAGAACGGGCTGTTCATCTGCTGGAAGAAGCTGCAAATCGGGATCATTTAACCGGACTCTACAGTCCGCGTGCTTTCGATACGCTATTTGAAGAGGTCTTTCATACTTCCAAGACTACAAAACAACCCTTTGGACTCGTGATGCTGGATATTGACCACTTTAAAAATATTAATGATACGTATGGTCATTTGAACGGAGATACCGTCTTGAGCCAATTGGGAATGCTGTTAACCCGGGAATCTACAACGAGGGCGTACCCCTCCCGTAAGGGCGGAGAGGAATTTGCCATTCTGATTGGAAATTGTGATAGTCAGAAAGCAGCAAGCTTTGCCGAAAAGATTCGGAAAGCTGTGGAAAATGAACGTTTTCTTTTGAATGACGGAACCTCGATCTCTCTAACCGTATCGCTTGGAGCAGGCAGTTCACCTGTCATTGCATCGAGGCACTTACTGGAAAAGACAGATGAGGCATTATATGAAGCTAAACGTTCAGGACGCAATCAGGTGAAACTGGCAAAACCATAGATATTAGTCGCTAAATGTCAGGAAAGCTGGATTATTGTTAATAAAAAGTGGTAAAATGGAAATAACATCGTTATCAAAAAAACTTCTGCCGCTAGTGGAGACATGCCTTACAATCGACATGGGGGGTGGGCTTTGTGAACCTCGAACAATTGGAAAAACTCATGGAAAAAGAACGCCGTGAACTGAATCGCATGGCTGACTTACACGGATTAAAAGATGAACGTGTATTGGATAAATCCTCCAGACTTGACCGTATTATGGACAAGTACCTTCACACCAAGCGTGCAATAAACCAAACACACTCATAGAAGCAAGCTACATCGCTGCCCCTCAGGGCAGCTTTTTTATGATGTAAGCAGTATTCATCCTCCTTCGGTACACATCTGCATCGTACTCACCTTCTCGTTGACTGACTATTTTCCGCCATATTCCGTCCTCAACAATTGCTGGGTGAACGATATCCATTCTCTGGCGGCAAAGGACAGATAACGATCGTTCCGCCAGATCATCCCCAAATGCCAAGGAATGACGGGGTCCACCAATGGAAGAACACGCAAGCGCTCGGAATCCAGATCTCGGCAAATGGCCTCCGGCAACAGCGCTACTCCCAGGTTTGCAGCAACCATTTCGCTAATCAGATCCCATTGTGAGCTTTCGTAGACTACACGCGGCTGAAAGCCAGCACGGACACATTCGGCAATGATACGGTCATGCAGCGTAAAATCCTCACGGAACAGTACAAACGCCTCCTCCGCCAACGCAGATAATGGTACCTCCTTGCACTCTGCCAATGCATGCGTAGGATGAACGAGCAAATTCAGCTTTTCCTCCACAAACAGAAATGTCTCAAACATATCTCCAACCGCAGGCAGCACAATCACCCCGATATCCAATGCCCCGGCTTCTACGTCCTGTTCCACTTTCTTCGCCCCGTCCTCAAATAATTGAATAGTCACATCAGGATATGCCTTATGGAATTCTCCAATGACACGCGGGAAAAAGCTCGATCCGACCATAGGGGGCAGGCCAATACGGATATGTCCCTTTTTGAGGTCCATCAAATCACTCAGCTCCGAGGACAGGCTCTGAAAGGACTTTACAATCGCTTGTGCTTGAAGCTCAATTACCTTTCCCGCATCCGTCAGTTCGATTCTTTTGCCAATTCGGTCGAACAAAGCGACCCCCAGTTCATCTTCCAGACTTTTAATCGTCTTACTGATCGTCGGCTGGGTAATAAACATGCTCTGGGCTGCCTTTGTAAAGCTACGCAACCGCGCGACTTCCAAAAAATATTGTAAATGTCGGATATCCAAAGCTACACCTTCTCCCATAGACAAACGGAATAGATTACATTCTTTATATGCATTTTACTCATGAAAGCTTGTGATGTAAAATTTCATTACAGTTTGAAAATAACCGATCTCAAAGATAGGAGCCATTATATATGAAAAGCTTCATACGCGGTGTCCTCCAGATCGCCGTCCTGATGGCCTTTTCGCTCATCCTGAACGCGGTAGTCTCCTGGCTCCACCTGCCTGTACCCGGTAGTATCCTTGGTATGCTGATCCTTTTTATTCTGCTGCAAACCGGCTTGGTCCGGCTAAGCTGGATTGAAGTTGGCGCAAATTGGTTGCTGGCCGAGCTGCTATTATTCTTTATCCCCTCCGCTGTCGGCGTTATGAATTATTGGCCGATGCTGGAACACGATGGTATGAGCATTATGCTGGTCGTGTTGCTCGGCACCTTTCTGGTGATGGCCTGCACAGGTATGGTCGCTAGTCTGCTTGGTAAACGAAAGGAGCATAAATCATCATGACCGGTCTTCTATGTATTGTATTGACACTCGCTATTTACTGGATGGCCAAACGCATGTACCGCACACTACCCAAGGTGTATTTGTCTCCATTGCTCATTACACCTATTGTTATCATTTTGATTTTGACGCTGACGGGTGTGGACTACCGTTCCTATAATTCGGGCGCTCACTTGCTGTCCATGCTGCTACAGCCAGCTACGATTGCATTTGCTGTCCCTTTGTACCGATATTTCCCTGTGTTAAAAAAACACGCGACCCAAATCGTGCTTAGCGTGCTGTCTGGGTCTGTTGTAGCCGTGTTGTCCTCCATGGCGCTTGCTAAGTGGATGCACCTGAATTCTTCGCTGCTGAGCAGCCTGATTCCTCGCTCCATTACGACGCCCATTGCGATGAATGTATCGCAAACGATTGGCGGCAATCCGACGGTCACGGCTGTATTCGTTATTCTGACCGGATTGAGCGGTCTTATTATCGGTCCGATGATTGTAAAACTGTTCCGTATTGAAAATGAAGTCTCACGTGGGGTACTGCTCGGTACCGGTGCTCATGGTACTGGCACTTCTAAAGCCTTCGAGTTCAGTTCACTGACGGGGACGATTTCCAGCATCTCGATGGTGCTCGCCGCTCTCTTTACTTTGGCAGCTGCCCCATTCCTGTTCCACTTGATGCTGTAAGCAATCTGTATACAAAGAAGCAGCGATTCTCTTGTTATTGAAGAATCGCTGCTTCTTTGCTTTCAGTCCATGTCTCAAAGCAATGGGCGCCTCAAGGGTATATATCCCTCGCGGCCTCAAATAGCTTTAACGTCACCGGGTTTCACCTCTGCCTCTACAGGCGTTACAGCTTCATACAGGTAAGCATCCAGCTCAGCCGTATATTGTCGTTCTTGCGCGGCGCTCCAGCCTGCACGTTCAGACATCCATGCGATGGCGGGCTGTTTCCAGCGCTTCACCTCGTCAATCTGGAAGAATAGAGCCCCAGTTCGGCGTATAAAAAAATCAGACGGTGTCACTGTCATTTCCTGTTCCATCGCATACAGGAGCGGGACACGCACTTCCACAGGCAGCACCGCTTCCTGCTCGGTAGCCTCCTTCATGCTGCGTGCCGCTATGACAAACAGCCGCTCTGTGTTGGAGCCATAGCGGGTTGCCCATGCTCTAGCTATATCCGGCGACAGGCCGAGCGCAACACCTGCTGCGGTTTGCTTACCTACGTACGCGTCCCAGCCCGCCGAGCCGCCTACACTGCCGCCCGAAATCGGGATATGTCTGGTGCGGCATGCCCGGAAGCTCTGCCCATGCAAGCGCCCCAGCTCCCGTACCGCACGATCCACGACGAGTTCGGACATTTTCCGGTAGCCCGTCAGCTTGCCGCCTGCAATCGTGATCAGACCTGAACGGGATTCCCAAATTTCGTCCTTGCGTGAAATTTCCGAAGGGCTTTTACCGTCTTCATAAATGAGCGGCCGTACCCCTGCCCAACTGGATTCTACATCCGTAACAGTCAGCTTTACATTCGGGAACATTCCGTTGATCGCTTGAAGCACATACGCCCGATCTTCGGCGGTCATCCGAGGATGCGCCGTATCCCCCTCATACACCGTGTCGGTCGTACCTGCATAGGTTTTTCCATCACGTGGGATGGCAAATACCATGCGTCCATCCGGTGTATCGAAGTACACTGCCTGTTTGAGCGGAAAGCGCTCAGCATCGAACACCAGGTGAATACCTTTCGTCAGGCGAAGCACCTTGCCCTCTTTGGAGCGATCCATTTCCCGCAACGTGTCTACCCATGGTCCGGCTGCATTAATAACCAGCGAAGCTCGAATTTCGTATGGTTTTCCCGTTACCCGGTCCGTTACGCTTGCACCGCTTATTCGTCCTTCGTCATACAGTAGCTTGTCAGCCTTGGCATAGTTCACCGCCAGCGCCCCTCGTGTAACAGCTTCCTTCATGACCTCAATCGTCAGGCGAGCGTCATCTGTGCGGTACTCCACATAGCTGCCGCTTCCCTTCAGTCCGTCACGCTTCAGCAAAGGCTCGCGCTCTAGTGTAGCCTGGATGTCCAGCATGCGACGACGCTCACTACGCTTAACACCAGCAAGGAAATCATATACCAGCAGCCCGACAGAGGTGGTAAATGCGTTAAACGTGCCGCCCTTGTGAAAAGGAAGCAACATACGCTCCGGTATGGTCACATGTGGACCATTTTCGAATACGATTGCCCGTTCCTTCCCGACCTCGGCTACCATCTTGACTTCAAACTGCTTCAAGTAACGAAGACCACCATGCACTAGCTTGGTCGAGCGACTGGACGTACCTGCTGCGAAATCCTGCATCTCCACCAGTGCTGTCTTCAAACCACGATCCGCTGCATCCAGCGCAATACCCGCCCCTGTAATGCCGCCGCCAATGATTAAAATATCAAAATGCTCATGTCCCATTCGTTCCAAAACAGCGGTTCTCTCCTGCGCAGCAAATCCCTGTTCTCCCATCATTTATCCCTCCAGCTTTGTATATATTCACAATGTAATCTGCCAACCGAATCATCATAAGGTACAAAAAAAGACCACGAACATCGCTGCGGCGGATGCCGAGCGGTTCATGGTCTCTCCAAGTCTCCTGACGAGTATTAACTTATCTATATCGTAGCACACACGGTACGCTATGAAAAGGGAAATCTGCCTGTGCCAGATGGCTGCCTTCTATCGAAAAACCGTCTCTACTTGAACGCCATTGCGGCATGAACTGCCTTTTTCCAGCCACCATAAAGCTCAGTCCGCATGTCCTCACTCATGGACGGAGTAAAGGTATGATCACTCTGCGCATATCCCCGGACTTCATCCAGACTGCTCCAAAACCCGACTGCCAGTCCCGCTAAATACGCCGCACCGAGTGCAGTTGTCTCGTTCACAGCAGGTCGTTCTACAGGCAGATCGAGAATATCGCTCTGGAACTGCATCAGGAATTCGTTCATCACTGCACCTCCATCTACACGCAATGAACGCACAGGTACACCCGAATCGCTCGCCATGGCAGTTAGGACATCTTTAGTCTGGTAAGCCAGCGATTCCAGTACCGCTCGGATAAAGTGCTCCTTGGTCGTTCCCCGCGTCAAACCAAATGTCGCGCCGCGCACGTCACTGTCCCAATACGGGCTGCCCAGACCCACAAAGGCTGGGACAAAATATACCCCTTCCGTCGAGGTCACACGCGCCGCATACGCTTCACTATCTTTGGCTTCGCGGAACATACGCAACCCGTCACGCAACCACTGAATAGCAGACCCGGCTACAAAAATGCTGCCCTCCAGCGCATACTTTACCTGACCATTCAGCCCCCATGCAATGGTCGTAATCAGTCCATGTTCCGAGTCACAGGGCTCATCTCCGGTATTCATCAGCATAAAGCATCCCGTACCGTATGTATTTTTAATCATACCCTTGTCAAAGCATCCCTGACCGAACAGAGCTGCTTGCTGATCGCCCGCCGCTCCGGCAATAGGGATTTCCTGCCCAAAAAAGTGATAATCCACCGTATGCGCATATATCTCAGAAGATGATTTCACCTCTGGTAGCATAGACGCAGGAACGCCGAGAATATCCAGCAGCTCCTCATCCCATTTTAGCTCATAAATGTTGTACATGAGTGTGCGGGCCGCATTGGAGTAGTCCGTTACATGTGCTTTACCACCGGACAATCTCCAGATTAGCCAGGTATCAATCGTACCAAACAGCAAATCCCCGCGCTCCGCTTGAGCTCGTGCCCCTTCGACGTTGTCGAGTATCCATTTGACCTTGGTGCCAGAAAAGTAGGGATCAATAAGTAGTCCCGTTTTGCTATGAAAAATATGATCAAATCCACGGCTTTTCAATTCCTCGCAGATCCCGGCTGTTTGCCGTGACTGCCATACCAGCGCATGATATACAGGAAGACCCGTATGTTTATCCCACACCACTACGGTTTCCCGTTGATTCGTAATACCAATCCCGGCAATTTGGCTGGCTTTCACACCTGATTCCGACAGGCAGGAGGCGATGACGGCCAAAATAGAGCTCCATATTTCATTTGCGTTTTGCTCTACCCACCCCGGCTGGGGAAAATACTGTGGGAACTCCCGTTGTGCCTTGTACACCACTTTTCCCTGCCGATCAAACAAGATGGCCCGCGAACTGGTTGTGCCCTGATCCAAGGCAAGAATGTATTGCTCCATCGTTTTCCAGCCTCCTTGCATATTTATGTATTGGTGCCCACTTGATTCAAATAAAGGCTATTGCTTATAATGCTCGAACAGTTGTTTATTGGAGGTCGTAACTGCTGTAGCTCCCGCAGCCAATGCCGCTTCCACATCCTCTGGGGTGCGAATAAGTCCGCCCGCCAAAATAGGAATGCCCGTGCGTTCGCTGACTTCCCTAATCATCGGTGGAACAACACCGGGCAGCACCTCAATATAATCAGGTCGTGTTTTTTCCACCAGCGCGTAGCTTTTTTCCAGCGCAATCGTATCGAGCAGGAACACCCGCTGTACAGCAAGAATCCCCTTCTTTTTAGCGGTTGCAATCACCCCGGATCGGGTCGAAATAATCCCAAACGGCTTAATTTCCTGACACAAATATTCAGCCGCATACTCGTCATTCTTCAAACCTTGCACCAAGTCGGCATGCAGAAGCATTTGCTTGCTGCGACTCCTAGCCATCTGGTACAGGTTGCGCAGCTGCGCTACATGCGTATCCAGAAAAACCGCATACTCATAAGAGCTGTCCAAAATACCCTCCAGCTGCTTCATATGCTTAGCTGCAGGTAAAATGCGTTGTCCCTGAAATGGCATGGGTATCCCCCTTAGGCTGAATGTTGGTCAAACTCGTTCAAATTTTATATTATCACTCTGTTCGACGAACGTGAAGCGGTTTCATTGCAGATATGTATAAAGGCTGCCTTCCCTGCAATAATGTCAGTAGGAAGAGACAGCCTAATCTCAAAAAACTGGATCAAATCACACGGCGGCATCCTTAAAATGCTCTATAGTGTACTAGCCCTCAAACCCTTGGCGCAGCCATGAGGTAGCGAGCGCGATTGCACCGCGCTTGGCCGCGGTTTCCGACAATGGGTTCAGCATCACAAAGTCGTGAATGATGCCCTGAAAGCGTACAGCGGTCACATCTACCCCCGCTTCACGCAGCTTGTTCGCATAGGCCTCACCTTCATCGCGCAGCACATCGGCCTCGCCTGTAATGACCAGCGCACGCGGTAGCCCTTTGAGCTGTTCTGTGGTGGCACGTAACGGGGACGCCGTGATCTGCGCTCGTTCGTTGGGATCCGTCGTATATTGATCCCAAAACCATTGCATTCCTTCGCGGCTCAGGAAATATCCTGTGGCGAACTCCTGGTATGACTCTGTATCAAAGGAAGCATCCGTCACCGGATAAAATAACAACTGCTGCCGGATGGCAGGACCACTGCGTTCTTTGGCCAGCAGCGTTACGGCCGCGGTCATGTTACCGCCGACACTGTCTCCGGCTATCGTCAGCGTATCGGGCTTCAGTCCATGCTCGCGCCCATGCTGTGCCACCCATTGAACGACCGCGTAAATTTCCTCAATCGCCGTCGGATATTTAGCTTCAGGTGACAAGCTGTATTCCGGGAATACAACGGCTGCCTGTGAGCCGACTGCCAATTCACGAATCAGACGATCATGCGTATGGGCATTACCGAATACCCAGCCTGCTCCATGAATATATACAATGACCGGGAGATCGCTTGTCACTTGTTGTGGGCGAACAATTCTGACCTTCACCTCACCGCCAGGCCCACCTGGAATAGTTAGATCTTCTAAATCTGCGGCAGGTTTGTCTGCTGGACCGGATTGAACCTCATTGACCGTTTCACGTCCTTTTTCAGGACCCAGATCATATAGAAACGGAGGCTTGGCATTATCGTCTGCAAATTTTTGTGCTGCGGTTTCAAGCTGTACTTTTTTACTCATTTCGGTTCACTCTTCCTTTCTTATCTGTGGTCTACATATATCCAATATGGCTTAAGTTTGCTCATTCAGTTTCACCTTATATATTTAAACGAGTTTCTCTCTTTCCAATCGGAGGACTTTAGTTTGCCCAACAGAAGAGCTTGACTTTTATTTTATATTGTAACTATAATAGTTACATATTAAAATTCGTAAATGCACTGGGTACACTTACGATCAAACGAATGAATCATCCACATCATATTTATAGGAGGCTATCTATTATGAAAATTGCAGTTATTGGTGCAACCGGTAAAGCAGGAAGTAATATCGTAAAAGAAGCATTAGACAGAGGGCATGAAGTAACCGCCATCGTTCGTGACTCGGCTAAAGTAACAGAAAGTCGTGCTACTGTAGTACAAAAAGACGTTTTTGATCTGAAAACAGATGATCTGAAAGGCTTTGACGTAGTCGTTAATGCATTTGCCGCTCCACTCGGACAAGAGCATCTACATGTAGATGCAGGTAACGTACTAATTGAAGGTCTGCAAAATGTATCCGGTACTCGCCTGATTATCGTAGGTGGTGCAGGCAGCTTGTTCACTGACGAATCCCAAACACTTTTGGTAAAAGATGCTCCCGGCTTCCCTGATTTCGTATATCCAACAGCAAATAATCAAGGAAAAAACCTGGAAATCCTGCGTGGTACCAGCGACCTGAACTGGACTTTCATTAGTCCTTCTGCGGAATTTGCTCTGGGTAAACGTACAGGCTCTTACCAAGTGGGAAAAGACACGCTGTTGGTTAATTCCAAAGGTGCAAGCTATGTCAGCTACGAAGATTATGCAGTTGCCGTAGTGGACGAAATCGAAAAACCACAACATCTGAACCAACGTTTCACTGTCGTATCCGAGTCCTAATTTCCCTATTCTTGCAGCACATTTAGCATAAAAAAGACCCTTTGCCCATTTTCTCATGCTGCATGGAAAGTCCGCTTTACTCTAAATCAGACTTTCCATGCACGCTATGAGGCTGAACCCGAAGGGTCTTTTTGTTATGACCTGTTGATGCTCTCGTTATGACTTGTCAATGCTGGCCTTCTTTTCTGTATCGTGAGCGGAAGTCTCCCTCTTATCGCTAAAACACAGCTTGAGAATCGGAGGCGAAGCCAAGGTCGTCAGAATGATGGCAATGATCACCGATGTAAAATATTGCTGTGCCAACAGACCCGACTGTAGACCGGTAGCTGCGATAATAAGTGCGACCTCGCCGCGAGATATCATCCCGGAGCCGATCGCAAGGGCAGAACGGTTATCGAAGCCCGTCAGCCGCGCCCCGAGACCTCCCCCGATTAGCTTTGTCACCAGCGCAATCAGTGTCAAAACAACAACAAATCCGAGCTGCTGTCCTACTCCCTCAAAGGAAACATTTAATCCGATGCTGACAAAAAATACAGGAACAAAGATGGAATAAGCGATGGGCTCCACCTTTTCTTCTACGACGTGCTTAAAGCTGGTTTGTGCAATGGCAATCCCGGCCGCAAAGGCTCCGATAATTCCTGCCATCCCCAACATATCCGCAAAATACGCAAACCCAAAGCAAATAATCAACGCAGTCGTGATGACTGCTTCAGTCACCTTGAGTGGAGCAAGTATTTTCATAAGCCATGGAACAACGAACCAGCCCCCCAGAATAGCTACGACGAAGAAAACTAGCTTTTTGCCAACAAGAAGCCCCAGTGAAGTTTCTCCACCCATACCGAATATACTCATTACTACCGCTAGCAGCACCACGACAAGCACATCATCCAGCACTGCCGCACCCAAAATGGTCGAGCCTTCCCGGGTATTCAGCTTATTCATATCCTTAAGTACCTGTACCGTAATGCTTACCGAGGTAGCACTCAGAATAATTCCTAGAAACCAGCCTTCATGCACCGAGAATCCAAAGGCTTCCCCTACACCAAAACCGCAAATTAGCGGTAAAATAATACCTCCAACCGCCACAGCTACCGCAGGCTTCCAGTTACGTCGAAGTTGATCCAGGTCCGTCTCCAGTCCAGCAATGAACATCAACAGCAGCACGCCGATTTCAGACATATTATGAATCAGCGAATCATTCTGAACCCATCCGAATACGGCTGGACCCAGGACAATTCCTGCGATCAGCTTTCCCAACACCGCTGGTTGACCGAGCTTGACAGACAAATGACCCGCGACTTTTGTGAACAGTAGAATCAGCAGAAGATATAGTATAAATTGCATAGGCTGATAACCTCCTTTTATTTAATCCTTGAACTCATCTGCGCATAACCTACAATATTGAAGAAAACTGATAATCATAAAATGCTAAACAAACGTGCAAAATATGTGTCTGACCTTAAACAAACTGCTCGCAAAATAAAAAGGGAAACCCGAAATACAGCACAGGTTCCCCTAAAAAAGACATAAAGGAGCCTTGGTGACAGGCTCCTCCGGTAAATTCATATATTCATTTGATGTTGTCGGTCATACTTGCGCAAACAAGCAATTTTATCTTTTAATTATATCTCTTCTGCAAACCCGTGTAAACGTGTTGAATCAATTTTCTGCTTTTTTCACATAGCGGTCGCGGTATTCGTGGTCCAGCATACTCATCAGAATCGAATCATGGTATTCATAATTATAGAATAAAGCATCCCGCTGCACACCTTCGCGCTGAAAGCCTACTTTTTCATAGCAACGAATGGCACGTTCATTAAAATCAAATACATTCAGCTCAATCCGATGCAGATTACAGATACCGAATCCGTAACCCAGCATGAGTACAAGCGCTTCGGTGCCGTAGCCTTTCCCCTGATTTCCCTGCTCATTGATCGCAATACGGATGTTGGCACTGCGGTTCAGGCTGTCCATATCCTGCAGGGCTATATCCCCAATGACACGATCATCTTCGCGAAGCGCAATCAACAGCAGCAGGCTTGAGGCATCCTGTCCTTTAGCTTCAATATAACGGGCAATTTGATCCTTGGTAAAGCTGCGTTGTGTGCCTGTCAGCCTCCGCACATCCTGATGGAACAATGTATTATAGTATAGCTCGGTGTCCTCTACATTAACGGGACGCAAGTACACCCGTGATCCTTCAAGTAACCGTGCCACAGGCTCTGAGCCTGAAGTTTGTTGAGTCATCATGATCTCTCCCATGCTAAAAATATAAATGACGAAAATCGAAGTAAATTATTGCGCAAGTTCGACTACGCAAGGTCTGCATTTTGCTCCGTAGTCAGGCTGGAATCAGCGAGGGACTCGCGCCAAATTACGGATTGAAGCAGCAGGCCTGCCAAACCCAAGACTCCAACAGTCATCCCGATCCAGACAAAAGCCGTTCCCGCCCCTGCTATTCGGATCAATACTCCCCCGGCAAGCGGGGAAACGACCATGATTGCTCCAATCACGGTACTTTGGATACCAAAGACGCGCCCCACCATATCGGCAGGGGTTTTGGCTTGTAATATATAGTTCTGGGTGATAATGTACAGGCCGTTGCCCACGCCCAGCACGGCCCCGATCATAAGCAGTACGGGCAATCCTGTTCCGGGTTGCGCCCAGCCTAAAGCAGCAATAGCTCCGCCAACCAGCACATACCCACCACCGAGCCCCCAGCCTGCGCTTATGCGATTCAAGCGATTAAGCACAAGCATGCAGCCGACGGCGCCAGCACCAATGGCTGAAACCAGCCAGCCAAGCAGCGATTCATTACTCGGAGCGAGCACTCGCAGCAATGTAGGGAACTGGTAGTCGATCATGAGAATGGCGATTAAGCCGAAAAGTCCGAATATGAGCGTATGCAAAAGCATTCGACTGCGCCATAAGAACGCCCAGCCCTCACGCCATTGGTTGAAAAAACGAGATGCGCGGACATGCTCCTCCCGCATTTTGGCTTCATCAGCCTTAGGCGCTGTATGCGCAGCCGACTTTCCTTGCTGCCCGGCTGCAACAGCTTGTTGGTCTGCGCTAACCAGCGCCGGACCGATTCCGCGCAGCGGCCACAGCAACAGGCCGGAACAGAGACGCAGCAATGCATTGAGAATAATGCATGCCTGAGGGGACAACACAGTCAAGGTCATAGCGCCCAGTAATGGCCCTGCCACTTTGGAGGCCTGATTGACCAACCCATTCAGCGAGGTCGCCCGAAACAGGTCGTCGCTGGCGACTACCGTGCGGGTTAAGCCTTGCTGTGAAGGCATTTGGAATACGCCAGCCGCCGCGCGCAGACCGAGCAAAGGCAGCAGCCACACCGGACCCGGGACGGCGAGAATGACCAGCGTCAATAAGGCAATAGCTGCATCGCAGACGATCATCAGCCTGGCCTTGTGTACCCGGTCGGCTAACGTGCCCGCGATGGAACCCAGCAGCAAACCCGGTAGGGCCATCACTACCGGAATCAGCGCAATCATCATAGGGTCGGCTTCCCAGCGATAGGCAACAAGCACCTGAATGGCGATAGCATCAAACCAATCGCCAAAGGAGGCAGCCGTGTGCGCCGCAAACATCCGCCGAAAACGGCCATTGCGCCAAATACTAGGCGTGGATTGCAGTTCTTTCTTTTCCTTCATTATCTACTCACCCTGCTCTCATTTTCAGCTTCTTTTAGCAATAAGAACATTCTAGCGGGTCTATATCAGAGGAAAATCAGACGGCTAAAAACATCAGACGACAGAAAGTGTTTGCTCCAACCAGCGCCTTAGCGCCTGACGATGCAGTGTTAAACTGTTGTCCCGGTCAAGCCGATCATATTGAGCCGCATATTTCTCTTCCAGCGTGGGATAAGAACCGCAGAGCTTCAAAAAACCGCGGATTTGGCAGACCGCCTTGATTTTTAGCAATTCCTGTTTAGCCATATCAAGGGTGTCCAGCCCTTCATCCATAAGCCGCTCGGCGTTGTTCACATCCCCAGTACGCAAAAGCATAAGTCCGCGCATCATGCGATAACGGCCCAGTTCGCGTAAATACGGAGCCTCCGACAGCATGCCTTCCAGACGATCAGATAGTTCCGCAGCTTTTTCCATATGATCGGAAACCAGATGTATGTACATCTCCATCAGTGCAACAGGCATCACAAATTTATCGAGATTATCCCGTTCCATTACCCTCAAGGTTAGTGGTAGACCTTCCTGTGCGCGTTCAGGTTCTCCATTTTCCACATAAGCCTCCAAGATGTTGAGAATGCGTAATTCCCGTTCCTGTTCACTGGACAGCAGCCTGCTGGAAAGCGCACACTCACATAGAGCAATCCCCTCATCCGTTACCCCTGCTGTGCCCGTAAATAGCAGCAACATCCAATACAATCGGTCTACGGGGGCGAAGTCCTCCCGCTTCAAGAACCAAGCCACATCCGCCTGTACAAAATGGGTATACATTTGATAAAAGGCGGACATTTGAAAACCCATCTGCTCCTGCTGGGCAGCCAGCGCTACGATGGAATTTCCCTGCCCCAATAGCTGGTATTTCCGGAATAGTCCATGTACAGCGTCCTGCACCTCCTGATCGTGCAAGGACGGATGATTCTGTGGCTGTACGTCAGTCAAGGTCAAGCTGTAGCCATACCCTCTAACCGTATGAATACGGAGCCCATCCCATGACTTAAGTTTTTTGCGCAATCTATAGATATGATCATCCACCGTACGTTCCACCGGATACTCCAGCGGCCACACACGATCCAGCAGTTGTTCCCGGGTGAACACCTGATTCCGGTTATCGTACAGAAAGCGCAACAGCGCAAATTCTTTAGCCAACAACATAACACGATCTGCATTACAGACCACACTGTAGCCATCTGCATCAAATTGTAGCCTGATCATCCACCTCGCCTCCGACATATCGTTTCTTGGCTGCACCCAGTCCTATAAACATAAGCAACACACTCAGACACAAGAGCAGCAGCAGCGGGATTGTCCAGCCTTGCGTCGCATCATGCAAATAACCGAACAGTGTCGGCCCGGTCGCTGCTAGCAAATAGCCAAAGGATTGCGCCATACCAGACAGCTCTGCTGCCTGCTGCGGTGTCCGCGTCCGCAAATTAAAGAACATCATCACTAACGGGAAAGCAAAACCACCCGCTATACCGATACAAATAACCCAAATCACACTCCACTGTGTAGCTCCAAGCAGAAATCCACCCAGACCGATAAAATACAGGGCAGCCATAATCAGAACCAATACCCGCTGATCCTTCACCCGCGCTGCCCAAATAGGCACAATAAAAGTAAATGGCATTTGCGAAAACTGCAGCACGGACAGCATCCATCCCGCAGTCTCTGAATCCATTCCCTGTCCGCTCATCATTTCGGGAAACCAAGCGGCAGGAACATAGAACAAGGCAGATTGCAGCCCCATAAACAGCGTCACCTTCCAAGCCAAAGACGATGTATATACATTCACGGTTCGGGCAGACACTGCCGCTTTATTGGCTGTTTTGCGCGCCTTAAGGAGCTGGGGCACCCAAAGTAAAATACCTACGACACCCACAATCGCCCATATTCCCAAAGCACCTCGCCAGCCCATACCTCCATTCAAAGCCAGCGGTATACTCAGCCCGGATGCTGTTGCAGCGACCACGTTCATAGATACTGAGTATACACCAGTCATCAGTCCGCTGTTGCGAGGAAACTCCTCTTTGATCAGACTGGGCAGCAACACATTACACACGGCAATAGCCAGTCCCAGCATGGCGGTCCCGACAAATAATGCGGTCACCCCCAGCGTTGAGCGCACCACAATACCTGCGGTCAACAGCAGCAAGGCTGCAAAAATAATAAGAGACGACCCGAAGCGGCGCGACAGTTTGGCTACAAAAGGCGACAACAGGGCAAAGGCCAGCAGCGGCAACGTCGTTAATAGGCCACTCAGTGTATTCGAAATATGCAAAGAATCCTTAATCAAACCGATAAGAGGTCCTACCGAGGTAATCGAGGCGCGCAGATTGGCACCTACCAAAATGATCCCTACGGCAAGCACCCAAGGACCGGCATGCCACAAAGATTTGTATACCAAAGCTCGTTGGTGTTGCTGTGAACTCATCTCTCCATTCTCCAATCCATCTGTGTTATGCTCAAAGGCTCCAACCAAGTGTACGGCTGGAGCCTAGCAATTTTTATCTCATTAAATTATAAAGGCGTTCGTGCCATATGTATAGGACGGATCGATACAGCGCTCCAAGTCTTCAAGTTCAGCATATAGCCTCATTGAAAAAATAAAAGCTGCCTGAAAGGATAGTTTCCTTTTGAGGCAGCTTTCAGTTCATAAACTTCGATGCGACCAGCGCTGCTTAACGTACCAGCCAGCCGCCATCCACCGCCAAGATATGACCGTTCATGTAGTCGGAACCCTGACTGGCGAGGAAAACCACAACTCCCATCAAATCAGACGGATCGCCCCAACGACCCGCAGGAATACGCGACAAGATTTCTTGATTGCGACTTTCATCCGCACGGATTGGAGCTGTATTTGCCGTAGCAATATAACCCGGCGCAATCGCATTAATCTGAACGTTATGAACTGCCAGCTCGTTCGCAAATGCCTTGGTCAAACCAGCTACCGCATGCTTGCTCGCTGTATACGGTGGAACGAACTTGCCACCCTGAAAAGCAAGCATAGAAGCGACATTGATAATCTTCCCGCTTTTTTGCTCTACCATCACCTTTGCCACTTCCTGGCTCAAGTGATATACGGCATTCAGGTTAATCTCCATGACAGCGTCCCAATCCTCATCTTTATACTCTAGCAGAGGGGCGCGACGAATCGTACCTGCATTGTTTACAAGGATATCAATTTTACCGAATTCATTGACGCATTCTTCTACAATTTTTTTAATGGATTCTTTCTCTGTCAGATCAGCCTGATAAAAGGCAACCTTCACACCCGTTGGCTCCAGCAAACGTCTTGTTTCTTCATATTCATCATTGTTAGCTACAATGAACAGGTCTGCACCTGCTTTGGCCAAAGCTACGGAATATCCTTGACCCAAACCAGTATTGCCTCCTGTTACAATCGCCGTTTTACCCTTTAGACTGAAAAAATCTAATGAAAAATTGTCCAGACCCATGCCTACGCCTCCATCACAAATTAGTATAAAAACCTATAATTCCTGAAGCCTACAGCGCTGCGCGTACTTCCTTATATTTAGCTACATAACGTGCTGCATTTTCTGTGATCAAGTCGTAGCGACCTTCCTTGGCTGGAGCCGTCAAATTACCCCCAATTCCCACGGCTACACATCCGTTACGCAGCCAGGTTTCCATATTGTCCAGATCAACGCCACCAGTTGGCATAATCTGTACATGAGGCATTGGACCTCTGACGGCCTTAACAAAGTCCGCCCCCATTGCACTTCCTGGGAACAACTTCACGACATCGCTACCCAATTTCATGGCTTCCTTGATCTCATTCAGCGTCATACAGCCGGGCATATAAGGAATCGCGTACAAATTGCATAGCTTCGCTGTTTCTTCTTCAAAAGAAGGACTCACGACAAACTCTGCTCCGGCTAGAATAGCAATTCTTGCCGTCAGTGACTCCAGTACCGTTCCTGCACCAATCACTGCCCGATCCTTAAATTCGTCTCTCAATCTTCGAATGACCTGATCCGCATCCGGCGTCGTAAATGTAAGCTCAATATTATCCAAGCCGCCTTCAATGCAGGCTTTAGACATTAGATATGCTTCCTCCGCCGTGTTTCCTCGAATGACTGCGACGACACCTACTGAAGTGATATGTTCCAAAACTTTCTTTTTCGTCATGTTCCTGATCCTTTCCACGAATGGGATGACCATGTACCCTCAGCCGCTTGCAGGTATACGCTCCAACACACTGATCGGATTAACGCAACTCGCTCATGGCAACCTGATCCATGTCTTTGTATGTTTTATTTTCACCGGCCATGCCCCAAATGAAGGTATAGCTGCCCGTAGCCGCACCGCAGTGGATAGACCAAGGTGGAGAAATAACGGCTTCATCATTCTTCATCACCAGATGGCGCGTTTCGTTCGGTTCACCCATCAGGTGGAACATTCTCGCATTCTCATCCAGTTCAAAGTAGAAATACACTTCCATACGACGGTCATGAACATGTGTCGGCATGGAGTTCCACACACTGCCGTTCTCCAACGTCGTCATCCCCATAACCAATTGGCAACTTTGAATGCCTTCATCATGGATAAAGCGACGCAACGTACGGTTGTTAGCTGTTTCCTGTGAACCCAGACTTTCAGACGGTACATCGGCAAAAGACTGCTTCGTCGTCGGATACGTGGTATGAGCCAGGGCCGAAACGATATAAAATTTTGCAGGCTTTTCACTGGAATCGCTTTCAAAGATCAACTCCTTGCCCCCTCTGCCTACATAGAGACAGTCTTTTGTGGCCAGCTCGTAAGTATCACCGTCCACCTTGACGGTACCGCTGCCGCCGACATTAAAAATGCCCAGTTCGCGGCGCTCCAGGAAAGTTTCCGCTTTGATTTGATCGTTACCTTCCAGTGCAACAGATTTATTCACGGGATAAATGCCCCCGATAATGACACGATCTTCATGCGTATAGACCAGCTTTACCTCCTCAGGCACAAACAGCTCCTGGATCAAATAGTGCTGACGCAACTCTTCAGTCGTAAAATGCTTGGCATGTTCGGGATGAGTTGAATAACGCATTTCCATAAAAACATTCCTCCTGTTTAGATAAACTTTTTTATCAACGGAATTGTTATAAAAGCGGTTTCTAACTCTACTTCTTAGCTAGAATTGTAATAATTATCTAAGAGGGTGTCAACCCAAAACTTCACTATTCCTAGAAAAACCCTTAATATTCACGAACTTTTACACACTTTTTACCTTCTGATAAACAAAATCGTATTTTTTTATCTATATTACCCAAAAACTTTTTAGCAAATATATCAACTTCATCATTGTGAAAAACCGATTTATGTGATAATTTCAATTTATTCAGTTGGTGCATGCGCTTACAGATTAAGTTTACTAAACATAAGGAGGAATACAAATGACCGCAACATTGGATGCTGTTACCTTCGGAGAACCGATGGCCATGTTTTATGCCAATGAAGCAGGCTCTCTGGATGAGGTGCGTTCATTCACCAAAGCGTTAGCCGGGGCAGAGACGAATGTTTCAGCTGGTTTGGCGCGTTTGGGGCTACGGGCGGGACTCGTGACCAAACTCGGCGAGGATACGTTCGGCAAGTTCATTGCCAGTGCGCTACGTGAGGAAGGGATCGACACACAGAACGTCATGTTTACCAAAGACCACTCTACCGGAATGCTGATTAAATCCAAAGTTACAAGTGGGGACCCCGAGGTGGAATATTTCCGCAAACATTCCGCCGCTTCTACATTAAGCATCACTGATTTTAACGAGGCTTACTTTTCCGGAGCTCGCCATCTGCATTTTACAGGTATTTCTGTCGCCCTCTCCCCTGAGTGCCGTGATTTTGCACGTCATGCGCGGCAATTTATGAAAAAGGCTGGCAAAACCGTATCCTTTGATCCGAACCTCAGACCGAAATTATGGCCTGACACGCAAACGATGGTGGAGGCGATTAACGAGGCATCTGAGGGGTGCGACTGGCTTCTGCCGGGCATTCATGAAGGTAAAATATTGACAGGATACACCTCACCAGAGGATATCGCTTCCTTCTATCTTGACCGAGGTACCTCGCTGGTCATCATCAAGCTGGGAACCGAAGGCGCATATTACAAATCCGCAGATGCTGAGGGATACGTCAAACGCTTCCGCGTAGAGCATGTCGTTGATACCGTCGGCGCGGGTGACGGATTTGCCGCAGGCGTTATCAGCGCGCTACTGGAGGGCTTGCCCCTGGCAGAAGCAGTCAAACGCGGTAATGCCCTCGGCGCACTGGCTGTCATGTCAGCTGGAGATATGGACGGCTATCCGACACGAGCCGAGCTGGAATCCTTTTTGCTCAGTGCCAGCACGAATTAATTCGGTTCCATTCCCCGCATAGCCTTCATCGCTTATTAGCGCAAGCTCAACAAGGCCGAAAGAAGTCGGCCTTAACCTTCAATAGCCCATATTCGCATTTGTGTGACCTGAGTAGCATACGCAAGCTCAGGTTGTACAAAGGAATACGGGCTATTTTTAATATATGACACGATGCTCGTCTACAACGTTTTAACTGATTCTCCCCGATTGATGTCCGGCACAAATCGGTAAATAATCGGAACCGATTCGCCGCCTTCCTCAATGCTGGACAGCAGTGTCTTTGCCGCTTGCTTCCCCATATCCGCAATCGGTTGTGTAATGGTCGTAATCGGCGGATTGTAAATATGGGCAAACTCCGCATCGTCAATCCCGATAATAGACAATTCCACCGGAATGCGTATACGGCGGGCATTCACATATTTCAGCGCCTCTGCTAGCACAATATCATTCCCGGCCAACAGCGCAGTCGGCGGCTCTGGCATTTGGAACAATTCCTTCAGCGTCTGCTGGATTTCTTCTCTCGGCACACTGCGCATATACTCTTCTCGAAATGGCAAGCCATGCTCCTCCAGCGCCTTTTTGTATCCGCTGAGCCGCTCCACTCGTGGAGTAATCCGATTCAAGCCAAGGGGCAAAGTAATCAGCGCAATTCGCTCATGTTTGTGAGCCACAAGTTCCTGAATCGCCAGCTTAATCGCCATTTCGTTATCCAGTAGCAGGCTGCGCGTATTTACCCCGTCTACCAAACGGTCCAAAAACACTAACGGATACTTTTCACGAATGAGCTGGTTGTAAATATCTGCATGCTTGCCTGTCGGGAAGATGATCAGGCCGTCCACCTGCCGAGCCTTGAGCATCTCAATATACTGGCCCTCCTTGTCCGGGTTTTCATCGGCGTTGCAAATGATCACCTGAATGCCAAAACGCTGCAATTCCTCCTCAATCGCACGGATAGACTGGATCGAAAGGGTATAGTCAATGTTGGCTACAATGACCCCCACCATAAACGTCCGGTTTTGCTTCAAGCTGCGGGCCAGCCCGTTAGGCTGATAGTTCAGCTCTTGAATAACCTCGGCAATCCGGTCTCTGGTCTGGTCGCTCATATATTTATATCGTTTGTTCAGAAATTGCGAGACAGTGCTTTTAGACACTCCTGCCTTCTGGGCAACATCTTCGATCGTCGGCTTCTTCATCGGTACACTCCTTGTCTTTCATGTACTGCGTTAGTGCAACAAAAGTATATCTTTTTTTTAGTAAATTTACCATACTTCTATTTATGAATGCCATTATGATATAAGTCGAACTTCAAAGTTGCCTATCGTGCCACCGTGTAGAAGTATGGTTCTCCAGCAGCAAAAAGAGGCAGCTCAAGATGTTCTCTTGAACTGCCTCCGCATACACAACTCTATCGAAAAGCTAGGCTCCAACTGGCCCTAAATGCTGCTCGACATCAATGTGCCGGAACGGGCGTTGCAGACTGATCTGGTGTATCGTGCTCGACCAGCGCATGCTTTTCCCATAAACGGCTTTTCCAGCGGGCATACATGATGACAGCACGAGTCCATTCATCAGCAGCAATCGCCAGCCACACGCCGGCGAGCCCCATGTCCAGCTTGAACACAAGCAGATAACCAAGCGGCAAGCTCATACAGACCATGGAGATCAGACCCATAAAGACCGGGAACTTGGCATCTCCAGCAGCACGCAACGAGTTAATAATGACGATATTCGTTGTTCGACCAGTTTCTAGCAGAATGCTAAGTAAAATGACCTGCGCTCCCAAACGAATAATTTCAGGGTTTTCCGTGAACAAACCAAGCAAGGGAACACGGAAAAAGATGACCACCGCATCAATAATCACGGTCACGAGCAACGCCCATTTCACACTGGTCAGTACACGTTTATAGGCAGTATCCTTCTGTCTGGCTCCCACGAGCCTTCCTACCACAATAGCCGTACCCATACCGACTGCCATACTGAACAAGTAAATATAGCTTGAAATATTATTCGCATATTGACGTGTCGCCATTGCTTCTGCGCCCAGATAAGTCACGTACAGTGTGAAGATGAGCTGACACGACTGATACATAATGGACTCCAGCGCGGATGGTACACCAATGCGCAATATTTTAGAGATAAACTTTTTGGACAATTGGACGTAATATTTCCACTCGACACGAACCTCAGTGACCCGGTACATCAGCCAGAAGAAGATCAAGAGACAAATAAAGCGGCTACCTACTGTAGAAATAGCAGCACCCTCTACTCCAAGTGCAGGCATTCCCCAATGCCCAAAAATCAAAACATAGTTGCCGACCACGTGGATCACGTTCATAAAAACCGATACATACATCGTTTCTTTGGTAAAACCATGTGTACGAATGGTCGCCGCCAGCGCATTAATCAATGCCTGAAGGAAAATGGCACCCCCGACGATGCTCATATACGACTCCGCGTAAGCTAGAATCTCACCCTGGACATTCAGCCATTGCAACATGTGCGTACCAAATACAAGAAAAATTACGCTAAGTAAAAGACCTACCATCAAATTCAACGTAATGGCCGTACCTGTAACCTGGGCCGCTTCGACTAGTTTCTTAGAACCGATATATTGAGCTACGACGATAGCAGCGCCGTTGCCGATAACCTCCAGTACAAGGATGGCAATTGAAATAATTTGATTGGACGCGCCCACACCCGACACTGCATTATCAGATACAGAACTGATCATGAACGTGTCGACGCTCCCCATTAGCATAAACAGAAACAATTCAAGGAAAATAGGCCATGTTAAACGGAACAAATTCAGTTCCTTAGCTTCGGACAATACCGAACCTTTTTTTAGTGCTCTGGTTGTCATTCATTCACCTTTCTTCATAGATTTATTTAACGATCAAAAGGTATGTTAGCACAGTCATTCTGAAAATACATCCCGTTTACGTAAAATGATTTGCAAAATGCGTAAGAATTCATTTATCACCTCTTTATAATTGATTATCGAACTTTATTGAAACAGGATATTGAAAGAATATACCAGAAATCTGGCCTTTTCGACGTAATTATGAGCTAAAGAGTATAATAGAATACGAGCCTGTGAGCATTGCCGCTGACAGGTTGTGCAGATTGTTGTATGCTTCCTAAGCATAATTTGTGAATTAAAGATGGAATATATAGGACATTCATAGGGTTAAAAGGTAATAAAGGAGGCTTTTACAGATGACTCAATCATTTCAAGCTCTTGTCGTCGATCAGACGCAGGACGGTGAAGTTCAAGCAGAGGTACGTTCTCTGGAAGCTAGCAGTTTACCTGCTGGAGAAGTATTGATTCGTGTCGCTTATTCCAGCATCAATTATAAAGATGGGCTTGCCGCCCGCAAGGATGGCAATATTGTCAAATCCTATCCGTTCGTACCAGGCATAGATTGCTCGGGAACCGTCGTCTCTTCGGAGGATAGCCGCTTTAGCGAAGGACAAGCAGTGCTCGTTACCGGATACGGGCTGGGTGTGTCTCAATTCGGAGGATTCAGCCAATATGCACGCGTGCCTGCGGACTGGGTGGTTCCACTTCCAGACGGACTCACGCCGAGAGAGGCAATGATTTTCGGGACAGCCGGATTCACCGCAGCCCTGTCGTTATATCGGCTGGAACAAAACGGCGTTACTCCGGAGCAAGGCAAGGTACTCGTCACCGGAGCGACGGGCGGCGTAGGCGGGGCAGCCATTGCCTTGCTGAACAAGAGGGGCTACCATGTCGTAGCCAGCAGTGGCAAGGCCGATGCGCATGATTACCTCAAGGCGCTTGGAGCAGCCGAGGTTATTTCCCGCGAGGATGTCTATGACGGTGCGGAGAGCATCCGCCCGCTGGGCAAGCAGCTTTGGCAAGCGGCTGTTGATCCTGTAGGCGGAAAGCCGCTCGCTTCGCTGCTCAGCCAGATCTCCTACAACGGCTCCGTTGCCGTGAGCGGCCTGACGGCAGGCACCAAGCTGCCTACGACGGTGCTGCCGTTTATTTTGCGCGGCGTAAGTCTGCTGGGCATAGACTCTGTCTTCTGCCCATACGACACCCGCGTAGCGATCTGGAAGCGACTCGGCAGCGAATGGAAGCCGGAACAGCTGGAGCAGCTCGTTGAGCGCGAAGTCGGATTGGCTGACCTGCCAAGCGCGCTCGAAGACATCCTTGCAGCCCGCTCGCAAGGAAGAACGCTAGTACGGCTGGTTGACTAAGTGGAGTAGGTGCGCAAGCTATCCATTGACGTGTTTTCGCGTGAAGAAGTGTCATCCCATAGGGTCTAGCTTAGGAACATGTGAGAAGCCTGTAAATCTGCAATTTTGAGATTTACAGGCTTCTTTTTTTTCGTGTGGTACATTTGAAGCAGACGGTTTACTTTTCGCAACCAAATGAACCTTTTGAGGACCTCAGTTGTTATATAGATAAACTGCACGAGAAAGGAGAGCACATCATTGGAGAGTAATCGAGAGTTGTTTGATTTGTATCAACGAGATGTATACCGAACCTGCTACTACATGGTACATAACGCATCGGATGCAGAGGATTTAACGCAGGAAGTGTTTATCATCCTGTTTCGCAGCAATCGTGAACAAATCGAACAACTAAAAGCCTGGATTATGAAAATTACGGTCAATCATTGTCTGAATTACCTTAAACGCCAGAAAAGCCTGCATTTGAAGGTATCGGCTAATCCCTATCTATTTAGCGGGGCGGAAGGTAAGCCTGTAGACAGGCTGGTGGAAGAACGCGAATCGGCAGAGGAATGGTCCGTTTATATGAATCGTCTTCCAGCCAAAATCCGCGCTGTACTGGCACTCCGCTATATGCATGATTTCACGCTGGCGGAAATATCAAAACTGCTGGAAATTCCGCTGGGAACCGTCAAATCGAGGACTCACAAAGGACTAAAGTTATTGGAGCAAATACTGCGGGATGCAGGGGTACAAATTCCCGAGATGGAAGGAGAGAACTATGAACAACGTAGAAAAGGCATTGAAGCGCAAGTTAAATGATGATTCGGAAATGGCCTATCCTGACTTCGATGAGATGTGGAACCGAATGGAACAGACAGGGCATACTGCCCCTACGCTAACCGACACTTTCGATTCATTCACTCCGCACCGACATAGAAATTGGCGCAAAATAGCTATCGCCGCCTCTCTTAGTGCACTTCTCGTTGCCGTTCCCGTCTATGCCGCCATCCATTATAATTGGGACAATCTGCTGCACGGAAGAAGCGGCATTCAGACGGCACTAAATCAAGACCTTGGACAGCCCTTGGAGCAATCCGTAACCAGAGACGGAGTGAAGCTGACGCTGCATACCGCTATTGTCGATGAGAACCGGACCGTGATTCTGTACAGCTTGGAGGTCGGAAAACGAGCAGAGAACGAGTTTTGGAATGTCAAAGGCGTATCGCTAAAAAGTGCTGCGGGGGAAAGCAGTGCAGGGGAATATAACTTCCAGCAATGGGACCCGACAAATCAGCGGTACAACGGGTACTTTGAAAGTGATTGGACACCGCAGCAAGAAACAGAGAACGTGCAGCTGACCATAGATCATATAGAGCTCACCAGCGTTCAGGAACTGGATTTGCCGCTCGATATTCGGTCGCCTCAAATACAGACGTTCAAGCTGGATCGTAGCGGCTTACAAGATATGAAGGTACAGGTATTCGAACAAGGTAAGGACAAACTGATGCTGTCCTCAGCGATTACCTTCGATTCGTCCATACCAAAGAGATGGGACAATCCACAAATTATTGCCTACAAAGGCGACGAGCCTGTGATGTCGCAGCCTGGAGGGGCTTTTGGCAAGCCCGGTGATAACGGGGAGTATACAGCACAGCAATATTTTTCCAAAGCGGATATGCCGGAAGGACAGACTACCTTCAAACTTCAATATGCACAAACCGAGAAAAGTATAAATGAACCTATAAAATTTGACCTGCAGCTAAGCAAGAAGAAGATGGAAAGCGGGACGATTAAAAGTGTGCTGAATATCCCACTGGAAAAAGGCAATCGGAATGTTTTGCTAGAACAAATGATTGTCACACCTACACAAATCCGTGTCACGCTCAGAAGCAAGGAGAAATTCGCCATGATACCTTATCAAAAGTACTTTCTTTCTGTGAACAGCACAACGTTAGAGGGTAACCGTTGGTCTTCACCTAATCAGGAACGCGATCTGTACACAATCCGTTTTGAAAGGCCGTCCAATCTTGTGATTACCAAGGACACTCCCATTACTTTTACAGGCAAATACAAGGTTACGACCCATTCGGACGACAAAACGCCACAGCGTTTAACTGATATTTCTGAGCAAAAGCAGACGCTAACGACGCAAATCGGTGGCTATCCTGTGAAGTGGACCTACTACAAACAGGGATCAGACTTATTCGTAGAAACCGAAAGCGAGAACGCTCACTTTGGAGGGATTAACCAGACGCATATTGGCCTGGGTAAAGAACGGATTATTGGCAAGCCGATCACAGCCAATTTCACCGGAGATGGCAATAACAAGGCAGTGGATGTCTATAAGAACTTCAAAGGGAAGGGAGCTTCCATTTATATGTTCTACTATACAACGGACGACCCGGAAGCAGAGACAACCGTACCCTTACAGCCTATGACAGGCAACAGCGAAGCATCCAAATAGCAATGCTATAAAAAGAGGGTCCTCTATACCTGTGTGAACCGTGGTATAGGGAACCCCTTTTTATTTTCCTAGGAAGGCACAGTCTGCCTGAAACGATTGACTCCCTCCCTATTTCACAGAACCTTGCGTAACGCCATTGATAATCCATTTTTGTGCAATCAAATAGACAATAATCATCGGCAGCAAGGCCATTAGATACGAGGCAAAGGCCAAATTAAAGTCGGTATTGAACTGCCCCTGGAACACATACTGAACGAGCGGCAGTGTATACTGCTCCGCATCGCTAATAATAATGAGCGGCAGCAGGAAGTCGTTATAGGTGGACAGACAAGTGAGAATCCCCACCGTAGCACTAATCGGCGCCATCAGCGGGAATATAATGCGCCAAAAAGTCCCCCATGTCGTCGCACCATCTACCGTAGCTGCCTCTTCCAATGCCACCGGTATGGAGCGAATATAACCGACATACACGAAGACATTAAACGCCAAACCATACACCGTATGCAGCATAATGAGACCCAACAGATTAGTCATATGAAGGCCCGAGGCCAGTTTTACAATCGGCAGCATGATGATCGGGAACGGTATAAACATGGCGCTCACAAAATAAAAATATAACCCCTTAAAAAAGCGCCGCTGCATATTACGCGCAATCGCATAAGCGACCATCGAATTGGTTAGCAAAGTCAATATGACCGTCGATGTCGTGACCATCACACTGTTCTGAAAAGCGCTGAAGAAGTTGGTCATTTCTACTGCACGGCTAAAATTTTCCCAATGCAGCTCGGTCGGAAAGGCAAAGGCGGAATGCGCCATCTGTTCGGGATTTTTAAGTGCTATCGTTACCGTCATATAGAGGGGAAACAGGATAAATATTGTCCCCAACGCTACCAGAAGCAGCACAGGCCAGTTGGTACGTCTGCTTGTTTTCATCAGTTATCCATCTCCCTTCTCTGGAGGAATCGCAGCTGTAAGATGGAAATGATCGCGATCACAATAAAGTAAATAACAGAGTTAGCCGACTGATAAGCAAATTCTCCGCCTCTAAATCCCCCGGTGTATATCAGGTGGGAAATCGACTGGGTGGCTCGTCCCGGCCCGCCATTCGTCAAAGCCACAATCTGATCGAACACCATCAGGGAATTTTTCATCGCCAATACCATATTAATCGTAAAAAACGGTGCAATTAACGGAAAGGTAATACTCCAGAATTCGCGCCATTTACCCGCACCGTCCAAATTGGACGCCTCATACAGACTTGTCGGAATGGTTTGCAGCCCGGCCAGATAGAGAATCGTATTAAAGGCAATCCCCTGCCATACAGCTACGATGACAACCCCCACCCAAGCCAGTTGTTCGCTGCCCAAAATGTTCGTCGACAATGAGGTAATACCTAAATTTTTCCCCCAAATCGTAAACACGTTCGAGAACAAGTAATTGAATATGTAACCCACGATCAGCACGCTCAAAATATTAGGCAGAAAATAAATACCGCGGAAAAAGTTACGAAACCGTATTTTAGCATTCAGCCCTAGTGCAATCAGCAAACTAAGGATATTAGTCGCAATGGTAACCACAATCGCAAATTTGAAAGTAAACCAGTATGCGTTCCCCACATTGTCGTCCTGAAACAAATTAATATAGTTCTTAAACCCGACAAAGTGATACTGATGACCAAAGCCGTTCCAGTTCGTAAGCGAATAATAAAAGCCCTGCAAGGCAGGCAAGGTCAAAAATACAAAAAACAATAGCACCGCCGGCACCGTCATCCAGTAAAAAGTCGTTAATCGCTTATTCATGTCTCCTCCTCCTCTCCTATCGGCGGTTAGCTACCTTATTCCATTCACGGTCGAGCTTGGCTAGATAGGCGTCGATGTCTCTGTTTTGCAGGAAGGCCTGCACAATAGAATTCAATTGGACCGCTTTGGGAATATAGTGATCGGCAAAATCAATGACTCGGCCCGATTTAAAATACGGCAACAGCTCCGCCACACTCGGATCATCCTGCGTAACTCCCTTCACCGCCGAAAACAGCGTTTGCTCTGTAATGTACTGCTTGCTGTTCTCCGGCTTCAATAAGAAGGCAATGAACTCCTCGGCTTCCTTTTTATGCGGAGTGCTCTCCGATACGGCTAATAGCGTATCTATACCGGACACCAGTTTTACCGCCTTTTCGTCATTCCCTGTCGGTAATGGGAAAAACCCAAGCTCCACTTTCGGGTTGGCTTTGCGAATTTCAGATATGGCCCACGAGCCCTGAATGTACATCAATCCCTGCCCGTTAGCGAAGGCACGGTTACCGTCAGCATAGTTTTTGCCAAAATTATCACCATGTCCGTATTTCAGTAGCTCCAGCTGCTTTTCCGCAACCTCGCGGTACTTGTCCTGAAAAGTGACCTGATTTTCACGCCGTTGCAGGAAAAAATCAATGCCCACCAGATTCGGGCCCAGCGCATTAAAGGGGAGGTTCGTTTGCCAATCATCTTTATATGTAAAATAGAACGGAATTTTTCCAGCAGCCTTGATCTTTTGCGCCGTTGCAATCAGCTCATCCCACGTTTTGGGCACCTGTAATCCCATTTCCTTGAAAAGCGTTTTGTTATACATCACACCATTCGCATTCGCAGCATAAGGAATTCCATACACGGGATCGATCCCGGTTACATCCTTAAGCATTTTGAGGTAAATCGGATCAATTGTACGTGGCAATTCTGTATTCGCTAGGTCCGTAAAAATACCGCTTTGTGCCAAAATGGAGTAGGTATCGGTGGCCCCAAGCCCTACAATGTCAGGTACATCGTTTTTGACAACCCGGGTCAATAACACGGTCTCTGCCTCTGGCGGGTTGACCTGTGTCACTTCAATACCGGGATGTTCCTGATTGAATTGAGAGATTAGCTTATCGAATGAACCCTTGGCCTCCGGCTTGTTTTGAAAAAATTCAATTTTCACCTTACCCAAAGCATCGCCCTTGTTGCATGCGCTTACAAAAATAGCCAACAAAAGGATCGCCGCCAGTGTAGACAGCTTTTTGACCCAACTCCACATGCTCATACCTCCTTTTCCCCTATGTCAATCTATGCGGGACTAGACAATTAATACCCGTCCCTTATGGAAAAGAAACGATACTGCTACAGCATGAACCATTATCTTTTATTTTCCATCCATATGTACGTCAACTTACAACTATAACAATAGCTACAACAATCTGATATCAGGAGGAACCCATGCTAAAAAAGATCCAACTGACCCTCAAACGGTCGGTTGGATCTTTCTTTTACTTTTATGATGTTCAGGCTACGGATGCCCTAATACAGATAATCATCAGTCACAAAACGGCGGTATGCGCCCCAAGTAAACAAGATAAGATATAGACTAACAACGGTGATAATCGCCCCATTCACAGACGAATTCCCCATTAAGGATCTATCTAATCCTGTATGCTGCATATATGGAATAATCATAAATGCGATCACATTGTATAGGTATGGGATATGAGAAACAAAAGAGGCCAATTTTAAATATAATGAATCAAACAACAGAGAGCCCAGATTGTATACCATACAAACACCGATGGCATACGTTACACTTTTGCTATACATAGCAACGAAACAATAGAAGGAGCATATTGCTAATAATGAGGCAAGCGCCCAACCATAGTATTTAAGCATCTGCAGTCCTTGAGATCCGGACAACCCCGCATCACTTACATCATATGAAAGAGTCCATACTTCAACGATCACCTGCGAAGATACTGCAAATACAATGAGAAGAAACAAAATAGTAGCATTTAAAACCAGCAGCTTACTCCAGAAAATCTGCCCGCGGGTAAATCGGCGCATAAATAACAACCGCAGTTGCCCGCTTCGAAATTCCTCTGTGTATACAGCAGCAGCTAAAGCAGCCACAGCTATGTTGCATACTAAAAACAAATTCTCACGCAGGCCAGTAACGACAAAGTTTAAGGATAATACCTCAACAGGAACCTTCATCATGCGCAAAAAATATACTCCTGTCGAACAGGCTAGCAGCGGCGTACATAACACCATGAGCCAGAACCACTTTCGTCTCCATAATCGCTCGAACTCGCTGTATATTAATGATTTCATAGTCCCATCAATCCCATAAAAGCATCCTCTAGCCGTTGACCGTCCTCTACTAGTTGATCAGCAGGTCCCTGCCAAACTAGCCTGCCCTCTTTGATGACCATGAGTTCGTCACACATCTGTTGCAGTTCATCCAACAGATGACTGGAGATAAAAAAGGCGTAATTCGCTGAATCACGTAGCTGAAGCACAATATCTCTCAGCTCCCGCATTCCCATAGGATCAAGCCCATTGGACGGTTCATCCAGCAATAAGAGCTCCGGAGCACCCAGCATGGACTGCGCAATACCTAGCCTTTGCTTCATTCCCAGCGAATAGGTTTTCACCTTGTCATCCCCCCGTGTTTCCAGCCTCACCTTTGTAAGCAAATCTTCAATATGTGTCTCCCGATCTGAGGGCGCAATCTCAAAGTGTAACCGTGACAAATTGCGCAAAACCTGCCTGCCTGTCATATAATCAAAAAAGACCGGAGATTCAATAACAGCCCCCACCTCGGACAGCGCCTTTTCCCGATCCGTCTGTACATCATATGAAGCTATCTTTACAGAACCGCTGGTTGGCTGCATTAATCCGGTCATGATTCGCATCATTGTGGTTTTACCAGCCCCATTAGGTCCGATGAATCCATATATCTTCCCTTTCTGAAGCTTAAAGGAAACACAGTCTAACAAATACCTTTTCCCCATTCTTTTCGTTACCTGACTGACCTCCAGTAAGGAGTCCGACATACTATTCCCTCCATCCATAACAAATCACAACATAGTTCCAACGCGTGCATTTGATATGTAAGATCATGATGGATAACATAAACTTCATTTAACAATGAAGAATATTATTTATTCAATTTAAAAAGTATCATATGTTGCGAAATGCAAACAACTTTCTTTATATGTAAAATATAATAACAATAATACATCAATACCATTTATCTTAATTAATGGTCATTAATTTTTGTGATGATATCTTTGTCTTTACACTGCAAAAAAGGTAGCCCTTCAGTAAACGTTCTACCTCAGGGCTACCCTCTATATAAAATAAACTGTTTTCTATCCAGTAACTACTAGCCTACACCTACTCCAGCTCAACCCACTCGCCGAGCAACATGTCCAGCTCGGCTTGCAGCCGCTCACGCGCATCCCACAGCTCCACCATGTGGATCGTGTCGTCGCTTGTGCCGAGCAGCTCCAGCTCGGCATCCGCCGCCGCCAATTCTGCTTCTTTGGCGGCGATGGCCCGCTCCAACCGCTCGCTGGATGCAGCGGGCGTGCGTGATGGCTTCGCGGCCTTCGTTTCGCGTGCCCCAGACCCGGCAGCGGGCGAGCCCAAGCGACCTGAGCGTGCACGGCTCGCATCGGCTTCCGTAGTCGCTCCCGTATGCGCAGCCGCTCCCGTGCCATTGCTCGCTGCACTGGAATGTACAGCTGTGCCCGAGTCAGAGCCGCCACCCGATGCGGCTCTGCTTGCAGATGTCGGGCGTGTCCCGGTATCCCCCTCGCTCTGTAGACGAGCGTTTTCCAGCTCCCGCTTCTTCGCTCGGTACTCATCAAAGCTGCCCAGATAAAAGGTCAGCTTTCCAGCCTCCAGCTCCCACACGCGCCCTGCCAGCTTATTCACAAAATAGCGGTCATGGGAAATCGCCAGCACCGTTCCCGTGTAGGTGTCTAACGCTTCCTCCAGCGCCTCGCGTGAGTCAATGTCCAGATGGTTCGTCGGCTCATCCAGCACCAACAAATTTGGCTTTTTCATGACCAGCAACGCCAGCCGCAAGCGGGACCATTCGCCACCGGACAGCATGCTCACGGGCTTAAACACATCGGCACCGTAAAATAAATACTTCGCTAGCAACCCGCGTGCCTCGCCTTCTTCCACCCCTGCTTCCTCCTTGAAGTAAGCGAGCACAGTCGCCCGGCTATTCCGTTCTCTCTCTTGCTGCGCCAGATATCCGTACTCCACGCGTGCACCCCACTGTACCGTGCCTGCATCCGCGCTTTCCTGACCAAGCAGCAGCTTGAGCAGCGTCGTTTTGCCTGAGCCGTTATCACCCAGCAAGGCCACCTTTTCGCCGAATTCCAGACTACCCGTTGCCCCGTTTAATATCTGGCGCTCTCCATAGGCTTTAACAATTTCTTCAAACTGCAGCACCCGGCGACCGGAACGATCCTCCAGCTTTAAGTGAAATTCCGCCCCCTGCGGGTCCAATACAGGCCGCTTAACCAGCTCCATGCGCTCCAACGCCTTACGAATGGAGGCTGCTTTTTTGAAAAACTTTTCGTTGTCGCCATTGCGCCCCCACTCTTCAAAGCGCCGAATGGCCTCTTTCATCTTTTTGATTCGCTTTTGCTGTTCCTTATAATCTTCAAATTGCAGTAGCAATCGTTCTTCCTTTTCCTTAACATAGCCGCTGTAGTTCGTATAATACGTAAACGCCTCGCCATCCTCGAGCTCAATCATTTTAACGGCGACCCGATCCAGAAAATAACGATCATGAGATACAACCACACACGCACCTGTGTAGCCCTGCAAAAATTGCTCCAGCCATTCCAGCCCTTTCAAATCCAGATGGTTGGTCGGCTCATCCAGCAGCAACAAATCTGGCCGTCCGATGAGCTGTGATGCCAGCGCTATTTTTGTTTTCTCTCCACCCGACAGCGAGCCGAAGCTGCGCGTATACATGCCTTTGGGAATACGCAGCCCATCCGCTACCTGGTCAATGTTTGCAGCCATTTGATAGCCGCCGTTGCGTTCAAACCGTTCCTGCAAGGTAGCATACGATTGCAGCAGCTTCTCCAGATGACCCGCATCCGCTACCACAACCGGATCTGACATTTCCCGTTCCAGTGTGCTCATCTGATTGCGGCAATCCTTTAGCTCACGATAGGCGTAAGCCAGCGTTTCGTACACGGTGAAGCTCTCAAACTCCGCCGGAATTTGCGGTAAATAGCCGATTTTCGTATCCTTGGCAATGACGAGCTGCCCTTCATCTGGGCGGGACAAACGTGCGATTAGGCGTAATAGGGTGGTTTTACCGCTTCCGTTGCGGCCGATGAGCCCCACCTTTTCTCCTATATGAATATCAAACGATGCACCATCCAAAATCAGATTGGCAGCGTGGTATTTTTTCAATTGTTGACCGTTTATTATATACATGTTCAGGCTCTCCTTTATTTAGGAAGACCCTTACCCGGGTAACACAAAAAGAGCCGCAGGAGCAACCCCGCGACTCTTCGGAAGATACAGCAATCCGTTCGAGTTAAGGTAGGCGTCTTCTCGCGATGTTTACAACCGTATGATTAAAATTGGACAGACTTCTCCCGTTGTATGGAAAAGCATGAACAATGCCAGCCATAGCAATCGGCAGCTGGCTAATACGGTTGTTCAGCATCTCGTGATTCACCTACCTCACCTCCTTCTTCATAATTGTGTGTAGTATAACATGTTTGCTCGTATTATAAAAGAGGGCTATTTAAGATGGGCCACTCCAGTTCCTTAAAAGCTACATTACTCAAAGTGAAAATATATAAAATATAATTATTTTTTGAAATATATGTCTAATTTACACATGAATTTCATCCTAATTAGTAGGGTAGTTTAGAATTCCCAACCCATATAAAATAGTGATATAACTATCAAGACACTAATATATTCACCAAAATGGAGGATCTTATGGACGAGTTAAGATTATTACACGAACTTATTCAGAGTGTACACAAAAATGATAACGCTGTCACTGACTTCGAGCAGTTACTACCAGCTATTCAAAAGCATAAGCTACAACCCTATTTTCGAAAATTAATAGATAAGGAAATTCCACAGCTCGAAAATCAGATACAATCAATAACTGACTACTATAATATATCCATTGGATTCTTAGAAGAACTGCAGCAATATTCGAAACAACCCTTAATAATTATCAAAGGACTAGCTAATTACCACCTAACAAATGGGAGAATCCTACTAAGAGGTACGTCAGATATAGACTTGGTATCCAGTAACCCACACGCGCTTAAAGAAGAGTTACTTTCCCAGGGCTTTCATGAAACGAAGGCTGAGACAGGCCATGAACTTTCCGAATTAAAAAAAGAGAATATTTTGATTGATCTGCACAAATTTGTTCCAGTGGTGTCTTATCCCACAGATATTAATGGTATCTCTCCTGATACTATAATGACCACTACAGAAGGCATGTCTTTCAGCGGAGAGATCACATATGATGACCTTGTCCTTAATTCTGTTCAACTGTTTAAGCATGTGCTCATCCCTAATGTAAATATGTCTTTAATTATACTGTGCTCATCTATGTTCAGAGATTATATAACAAGGGTTGATGTGATACCTCACTTCAAGCTGGTTGACTTGGTTGAAGTATATTTACTTTTACAGGAGCCTACCTTTCACGCAGAAACATTCTTAAGGCTTTCCTCCAAATTTCATGCTTCTCATGCTGTAGAATTTGTGAATACATTACTTCAAAAGGTCTATCAGATAGGAATTCCCGATGTAAATACAACGGTTAAGCATTTCCCACAGATCCTTTTTTGGAATCTTCACAGTTGGGTTATACCTAAGCCAATGACTTCCATCATTTTTGACTCCAAATTTGAAAGCGCTTTAATTAATTTAGGGGCTCAGCCTCTAGTATTGCCAAATAATCGTACACTGTATTTAGATTTACAAAAAGACATTGAACCCTTAACCCCTGTACATTTTCTATCAAAAAACGGTAATCACATCCCCTCTGTACATGTATCTATTACGTGGAATGACAAGATGCATATACGGGCAGAATTACGAGATGTTGAACAAATTCATGACAAAGATATTATAAACTTTAATTTTGGAACTGCTAAAATCACCGTATTAGGCAATATCAAAAATATTGAAAAGTTTGGTGGAACAAGCAAACAAGTTAACTTGAATTATCATACAACTAGTAGAACTTTATCAACCGAGTTCTTCCTCGCACCCGATGAACTAGGACATTACCTTTTAGAGGATAGTAAACTGGGACTCAATCTATACATTGAAAAGCATGAGCAAGGAAACGAGGTGAACTGTATAATTCCATTGATTGTTATGAAGAAAGAGGTGGGATTTTGAGCCTTTATCTAAAATTCTTCGAATTATCGTTCAGAGAAAAGTATGCTTACAAGTTCAATTTCTTTACTTCTATGTTAGCGGGATTCATTATGATTTTTATTCAAATCAGTGTATGGATTGCACTTTTCAAAGAATCCTCTGCAGGATCGGCTGCAACACTTGGTCAGATGATTATATACGTGCTTATTTCATCATTTATTTTTAATATCACGCGCTCCGAAGCCGGAACTAAAATTGGTGAGAAAATTGATAAGGGAACCATTATAACCGACTTTACCAAGCCAATCCACTTCAGAAATTATATGTTTGCGGAAGATGCAGGTAACAACATGTTTCAGGTACTTTTTATCTTTTTCCCATCGTTCTTGTTCTTTTCTTTTTTTTATAGACTACAAATCAGCATAACTCCTCTTAACTTCATGCTATTTATAGTCAGTCTTGTATTTGCCGTCCTAATTTCGTTTTTCATTAAATTCATCATTGGTCTATTTGCATTTTGGTTAGAAACTTCATGGTATTTTCCGTTTATAGTAGGTGCAATTTTTGAACTTTTTTCCGGTTCCACAATTCCTATTTGGTACTATCCTGACTGGTTAGTTCAGATTTGCAGTTATTTACCGCTGCGGTTTATCTTTTTTGAACCTATTTCCATATTTTTAGGAAAATACACTTTGACACAAACCTTACTATTGCTATTAACCCAATTGTTTTGGGTATGTATTCTTTTTTGTATTGAAAGATTCGTATGGAATAAAGTTCAAAAAAGGGTGATCGTACATGGAGGGTAGATCATGCGTTATATTTCCTTGTATTTTGAATTTATTAAGATTCAAATTCTCGGCATTCTCCAGTATAAAAAGGCTTTTACACTTGGATTGATTGCCCAGTTGTCTTCTTATGGAGCAGAGTTTTTTCTTCTCTGGATCATCATTGATAGATTTAATGAGATTAATGGCTGGAGTTCGTATGAAGTTCTGCTGTTATATGCTCTGAATCTATGCTCCTACGCTCTGGCTAGCTTCTTTTTATCGAGTCCAAGTTCCAGGCTTTCCATAATGATCAAAGACGGTACCTTTGATGAAGTACTGACCAAGCCGCTAAACAGTTTCATGTATCTCGTTTGCAGAGAATTTAATTCTGGCTATGTCAGTCATTTGCTGTTATCCATCGCCGCTATGTCCATATCCCTGCTCAATCTGCATATTTCAATGTCCTTAATCCATATTCTCTTCTTTATTGTTGTTATTCTGAGCGGGGCTTTAATCCAGGGGGCAGCTTTGTTATTAACCGCTATTCCTTCATTTTGGGTGGTCGAGAACAGCAGTTTGAAGGACGTATTATTTTTTCAGGTCAAAAATTTCATTAGATATCCCCTTTCAATTTATCCAACATTCATTCAAATTTTGCTGACCTTTATTCTTCCGTATGCTTTCATTAATTTTTATCCATCCCAGTTTTTTTTAAACAAACAGGATTTTTTGATTTTTCATCCCTTATTTCAATTTTTATCACCGGTATTCGGCATCATCCTCTTTGCAATCGCTTATGTTCTCTGGTTAGTGGGAATTAATAACTATAAAAGTACTGGGTCTTAGAATGGGGGAGTAGGCATGAAAAACATCATTGAAGTCAATGGTGTTTCCAAAGAATTCAAAGTTTATGAGAGACAGAAAGGATTTTATAAATCTATACAGTCTTTGTTTCAAAATAAATATACGGTTAGAAGAGCTGTGAATGATATCTCCTTCAATATTCAAAAAGGAGAAATCGTAGGGTATATCGGGGCCAATGGAGCCGGAAAATCTACAACAATTAAAATGCTGTCAGGTATCCTGGTACCCTCATCCGGCGTGGTAACCGTAGATGGGAGAGTTCCTTATGAAAACCGGAAAGAAAATGCCAAACAAATCGGTGTTGTATTTGGACAAAGATCTCAACTCTACTGGAATCTTCCGATGGAAGAGACATTTGATCTTTATAAAAAAATTTACAGAATCCCTGATCTTGAATTCAAATATAATGTCAACTTTTATATTGAGTTGTTGGAAATGGGGTCTTTCTTACGGTCACCCGTCAGACAGCTTAGTTTAGGACAACGTATGAGAGCTGAGCTTGTAGTAGCCTTGCTACACAATCCGGCCATTCTCTATTTGGATGAGCCTACCATTGGTCTGGATGTTGTAGTTAAACAGAAGATAAGAGCCTTTATTAGAAAAATTAATAAAGAAAAACAAATCACAGTCATTTTAACAACACATGACATGGATGATATTGAGCAAATTTGCAACCGAATTATTACTATTCATCATGGTGAAATTGTCTATGACGGCCCTATTAATCATTTTAAAAACCAATATAGCTTAGGACACCAAGTTATTGTTGAATTTGCAGGAGACGATGTAGTGATAGACGATCCTCGCCTACGTATTCTGGAGAAACATAAAAATAAAATGATTATTGGCTTTAACAAAGATGTGATTAAAGTAGCTGAAGTTCTTCATATCATAGCAGCAAATCACGAAATCATAGATTTGGAACTTAAAGAGCCGGCAATTGCGGATGCCGTCGGTTACTTCTATAAATAGGAGGTTCAATTCATGAATATGATAAGTCGAAGCATTCAATTAAGCGGTGGTAATAAGTGCTTTGTCCGATGTCCTGGCTGCTATAATTACTTCAGCAACACAGATTACGCTACCAATGATCTGTTAAATTTTTTATCGCAATTCAAAGGAGAGACTAATATATCCAAGGTAACCATGGCAGGTGGAGATCCATTAGCTAGAGAAGATATGCCTTTTATTCTTCAATCATTAAAAGACATGGGATTTCGCATCAATCTGGATACGGTAGGTCTTCCTCTAATTAAAGATGCCATTATTGGAAGAAATACATTGGTTAAAAAAATTTCTGCTGAGGAAATCATTCAAGCTGTCGAGATCATCGGCATCCCACTTGATGGTTCAACTGACGAAATTATAAGTACTTTTAGGCGAGGCTTGAGAGTAGATAATATCATAGAGATTTTAGAGGTACTCAGTCTCAAGCAAGCGAATATCTGTATCAATACTGTGGTACATAAACAAAACTACAACGACATTATCCACATTTATGATTATTTAAAAAAATTTGAAGCCATAATTAAATGGCAACTGTTCCAGTACATGCCTATTGGTCCAGGCGGATTTAAAAACAAACATAGATTCGAGATAGCTGATGATCAGTTCAACAAGCTTAAGAAAACAATCGACTCACTTCACAAAGGCCCCCTAAATATTCAGTTCAAATCCAGGTTAAATAGAAAAAATCAATACTTACTCATTGACGGCGAAGGAGTCATCTGGATTCCAAAACAAAATAGAATTGGTGCATGGTTAAATGATGACGAAAATAATGACAGAATCTTACTTGGTCATATTAGCGAGAAAAATATCGTTAATAACGTCCTAAAGTTAATAAGCAATTATGAAATAGTTGAAACCATGCAATAATCTGAATCATATTTCATATCATCTAAACATAGAAAGAAGGATACTGTATGCGAGGATTTATTCTTTTGAAACCTGAAGCTGTGCAGAGAAATCTAATTGGGAGAATTCTATGCTACATTGAGGACAAAGGGCTTAAAGTAGTCGCCTTAAAAATCCTGACTGCTACCAGAGACCAAATTGAAAATCTTTATCAAGAGCATATCAATTCACCACATTATCAGACTTTAATTAATTGTTGCTTGGATGGTCCAGCTGTTGCAATTGCAGTAGAGTCACCTTTAGGTATTGATTCTGCAAGTTTACTTAAAGATATACAGGGCAAACCCGATCTGGGTGGGAGCATCCGCTACTACTTCTCTTCCCACCCATCAAGAGGTATCCTCCACTGCTCTTCGTCTGGTGAAGGGATACGCGAATCACTCCTTTTTTTCTCTGAGCCAGAAATAATCAAGTACAATAAGGCGTTGGATGATTGGTTGATTGCAAGACAAACTGAGAAATCACACATGTAACCATTTAGACTAAAGGGGGATGATTGTGAGTATAAAAATAGTCTTTTTGGATGTAGATGGGACTGTCGTAGATAACGAAACAGAACAAGTGCCTGAGTCCACCATCCGAAGCGTGCACATGCTGCAACAAAAAGGAATTCATATTGTCCTGGCATCGGGACGATCCTATTTTTTTGCCAAAGCGGTTGGAGATCTGCTAGGTGTCCGGAACTTCATTAACTTCAGTGGGGCCTATATCCGGCTGGATACGTTAGAAATTTATAAAGATCCCATTTCCACAATCGACTTCACTAATTTAATGAAGCTATGTAAAACCAATGAGGATCATTTATCCTGTTTTGGAATTGAGGAGAGTTACTCCAATGGATTGGCTCCAGAAATAGCCCTGCCTATTTTAAAAAATATCGACTGCCAATCCATCCCCGATATGTTTCCCGAGAAAGAAGTGGAGTATATAGGAATGTGCTTATTTCTGAATCAGGGCAAGATCCAAGAGTATCAGAACATTTCGGAGCATCTACAGTTCTACCAATGGGGAGCTAATCTTCCCCATGCTTACAACATCGAGAAAAAAGGAAACAGTAAAGCAACCGCTGTCCACAAAATTTTGGAGCATTACAGAATCACGCCAGAAGAGGCTATGGCATTTGGAGATAGTGGGAACGATGTGGAGATGCTGCAGACGGTTGGTATCGGAATAGCTATGGGAAATGCAACGGAACGTTTAAAAGAAATTGCCAACTTCGTAACAAAATCGGTGGAAAATGACGGGATTGAGTATGCTCTTCAGAAGTTTAAGCTATTATAGCAATAAGCTGAGTTTAAAAGTTACCTAATACAGAATAAATACAGTACAAAAAAGTCGTAGGATTGTCGCTGCGACTTTTTTGTACTGTAAGTTTTCCCTCGAATAAGGTAGATGCTTTCTCGAAGTCCACCTGTATCAAACTATGAAACAGAGTGGTGTCCTCTGACAGCCTGCGAAGTCCCGGCTCTGGTAATCGAAAATACGCCGCAGACAAAAGCAACAATCACAAATGCCCCACCCACCCAAGCGTTCGTGGCAACAGATTCACTATGCTCAATCACTACTCCTCCCAAGGCAGAACCGAGAGCGATCCCGACCTGGAGCGCGGAGAAATTAAAGCTTTGCTGAATACTACCCGATTCGGGTGCATTTTCAATAAGATAACTTTGCATCGGGGGCGACAAGGCCCAACTCAGTATGCCCCAGATGATCAGCAGTGGCGCAAATACATAAATCGAGTGGATTGAGAATGGCAGCAAGAACATCACGGCGATAAACACGCCTACGACGACTAGAATACTTTTCGCTGTGCCGAACCGATCTGCCAAAGAGCCGCCAATAAATCCGCCGCTCACTGCCGCCAGCCCAAAGACAAAATAGGCCACACTAATCCACGAAGCGTTTAAGCCCATCATATTTTCTAAAAATGGAGTGAAATACGCATATAACGTGTAATGGCCCGCCAGTGTCAGCGTGGTCACCAGATGAGCACTGATGACTTTAACATTTTTTAAGGATTTCAACTGATCGCGCATAGGCACAACATGTTCGGTCGGAATCCGCTCCATAAACAAGTTGATAACGATCATAGCAACGACCGTCAACAAGGCAATGATCAGGAAAAGCACCCGCCAGCCAAACGCATTTCCAATCAACACCCCGGCTGGAATACCTAGAACGATGGAGGAGCTAACTCCCATGGAGATGACACCAAGGACACGGGCCTGATAAGCCTTGGACACCACTTTGACTGCAATGGTCAGTGACAATGTCACGATCAGCGACCCGCTTGCAGCGGTAATGATACGGGATACAAACAAGACAGCATAATTCGGACTCCAGAAGGCCAGCAGACTTCCCAGAATAAAGATAAACATCGACCACAGGTACAGTCGTTTTCGTTCAATTTTGGCGGTCAACGCCAACAAAGTTGGCCCAGCAATAGCATACACAAGCGCATAGATCATGATAAGCTGTCCTGCCGTGCTTACGGAGACATTCAAATCCTGTGCAATTTGGGGCAGCACGCCACCGATGATCAGCTCCACCAGCCCCACCGTAAAGGTCGCAATCGTTAAAATAACTACTTTGAAGTTCATTACATTAGCTCCTTTGCTGTCATGTAAATTCCCTCGTATTACGCAAAAAAATCCTGACCACAAGAAATGTACAAGACGTACACTTTTTGTAATCAGGATTTATCGGTTCCTGGTAGAGACCCTCAAACCATATTATTGAGGTTATACAAATGGGGCATTCATTTATTACGCATTCACGAAGGTTATAGCTATTACTATAAAGGAGCCTGTGGCTAAGTTCAACCCCCTAAAGCCGCAAAAATTCGCTCATAGCACGATCCGACAGATAGGGTAGATACTCATGGCCGTATTCGTGATACAGGAGTATTTCCTTGTCTGATACAATTTTATTGTACACCGCAAACTGCGTGGAGGGTGGACAGATGATGTCCGACAGCCCTGTCACAAACAACACACGACCACGAATACGATCTGCCAAATGTTGAATATCGATGTAGCCTAGTCGGTGAAAGAGCTCCTCCTCGCGCAGATGGTTCGGATCAAACCAACGAAAATAATAAACCAGTTCTTCATATGCAGATGTAGTGGCATCCAGCATCCAGGCTCTTTTATAGTCCGACAGAAACGGATATACCGGAACTGCCATACGGACACGTGGCTCCAATGCAGCGCAGGCAACCGTCAAGGCCCCTCCCTGGGAGCAGCCAAATGCGCCGATCCGTTCAGGGTCGACCTGCTCCATAGACATCAGAATGCGCACCGTCTGGACGGTATCCAAAAATACATTGCGGTAATACAACCGATCCGGGTCCGGGTCGTCAATCCCGCGGATGATATGGCCGCGTACCGTCGTTCCTTGAACCTGCAAATTGTCCTCGGACAGCCCTCCTTGCCCCCGGCAATCCATAGCCAGCACGGTGAATCCGTGTGCCGCATAGCTTACCTTGTCGAACCAGTCGCCACTGTCGCAGGAATATCCATGAAACATGGCCAAAGCTGGCCCTTGTTCCGCAAGGTGCTTGGGACGAGCCAGCTTCCCATGAACCTTTGCTCCGCCCACTCCAGTAAAATATAGATGGTAGCACTCTACTAGCGGAGAGACAAAATTAGCAGGCTCTAGTGTATATTCCAGTGGCCGCTGCTCCAGCTCCAGTAGCGCCCGTTCCCAGTATGCGTCAAAATCCGGCGGCTTTGGGCTGCTCCCCATGTACGACTGCAATTGCTGTAAACACATATCCTCCGGCATTCACGTTCCCTCCTACATGCTACATCCGGCCCGACTCACGGTCGTCTCCGACCACTTCATCCGTTGCGATGACATACCTCATAATGTCGGACACTGTCGTGTATGCGATACCAACATACGTGTCAGCAGCTCCATAATAAATCGCAATCCGCCCGGTGTCCGCATCATGCAGCGTAGCACACGGGAACACCACATTCGGCACAAAACCCCGTTCTTCGTACCATTCCTCCGGGGTCAGCACGAAATTCGAGGAACGATATTTAACTTTAGACGGATCATCCAGGTCAAGAACGGCTACGCCCATACTGTATACCAGCCCATTGCACGTGCCTGTCACCCCGTGGTAGAACATCAGCCAGCCCTCTGTCGTCTCAATCGGAGCCGGTCCGCCGCCAATCTTTACCGATTGCCACCAGCCCTGTCCGCCCTTGCTCATGACATGACGGTGCTTGCCCCAATAGACCAAGTCAGGACTTTCACTCAGAAAAATGTCGCCAAATGGTGTATGTCCGCTGTCGCTCGGACGGGATAGCAACATAAAGTTTCCGTTTAGCTTGCGGGGCAACAGCACACCATTACGATTAAACGGCAGGAACGGATTTTCCAATCGTACAAAGCTTTTAAAATCCTTCGTTTGTGCTATCCCCAATGCTGCACCGTAAAAATCTGTACACCAGATGATATAATACGTGTCCTCCACGCGAACCAGACGCGGATCGTAGGCATAATTTGGCTGATAATCTTTCCCTTCCTCATCAACCAAATGCAAACGTTCTGTCTCAATGTCCCAAGCCAACCCGTCGTCACTCCAGCCTAGATGCAAATGCGGACGTCCATTAATCGTTTCAGCCCGGAATATCCCTACAAACCGTCCCTCATACGGAGCTACTGCACTATTGAAAATACGGGCAATGCCCGGCACCGGATTCCGCCCAATGACCGGATTCTCACTATGTCTCCATACCGGAGCCTCACTGCCTTCAGGCTTATCCTGCCACGGCATTTCCGGCAGACTTTCTCCCACAATTCGTACGCTGTTTACTCCCAAATCCACATTCAATTTATTCATACGTATATTCTCCTCTCACCGAGATACTTGATTTCATCGTTTTTTTGATTTCGCCATTGTTCTATTTCACCGAACCCTGCGCGAAACCGTTATAGATATATTTTTGTAATGATAAAAACGCAATCAGCGTCGGAATAATGGCAATGATAATGCCCGCGCTAATGACTTCCCATTGAGATCCATATGGTCCTTTAAACTTGAACAGCGCCGTCGATATGACCTGAAGGCTTGTTTTGGGCATATACAGGAACGGGGTGTAAAAGTCGTTGTAAATATTAACGCCCTTGATAATGATCACCGTCACAATGGCAGGCTTCAGCAGAGGCAAGATAATGCGCCAGTAGATCGTCAGATAGGAGGCCCCATCCAGCATGGCCGATTCATCCAGCGCCACCGCGATGGAATCCAGAAACTGCAGAAAAATATACACCGCAATAATATCCGTTCCCAAATACAGCAAGATCGCCGCCCAAGGCGTGTTAAACAGCTCCAGCTTATTGATTATTTGGAATGTCGACACCTGTGTCGTCACCCCCGGAATGAGCGTGGCGAGCAAGAACGCACCCAGCATGAGACTTTTGCCCTTAAATTTAAAACGGTTCAAAATATACGCGATCATGGAACCGGTCAACGTAGCTCCGATGATCGAAATCAACAGGATAAAAGCTGTGTTCACAAATCCGGTCAGCATATTTCCGTTGATAAAGGCTTTGGTATAGTTAGCCCAATTCAGCCAGTTCACAGGGGGAGTCAGAGGACTGGTTGCCGCATATTCAGCCTTCGTCTTCAAAGATGCAAACAAAATGACGACAATCGGCAGCAGTGCAATGAACGCACCTAGTAGAAGCGCGGCATACTTGATGCTGCTACCCAGTATTCTTTTCAGCTTATACATGATTAGTCCTCCTCTCCCCGAATTAGCAACCGTTGAAGCAGCGTAACAGCAATCACGATCAGCAGCAGAACAACCGCCATCGCTGAGGCCAAACCGACCTTGCTGTATTTGAATGCCACATCAAGCGTCTGAATGACGAATGTTTCACTGCCGTTGGAGCCACCGGTCATAATATACGGGATGTCGAACGCACTGATCGCCCCACTAATCGCCAAGATGAGATTCAACTGCAAAATCCGCTTGATACTCGGCAAAATAATAGAGCGGAACTGATGCCAGCGGTTAGCCCCGTCCATATCAGACGCTTCATACAGATCACTGGATATGGAGGAAATCGCACCGAGAAACACGATAAAGTTAAAGCCCATATATCTCCAGATCGACGTGCCAGCCAGCGAAATATTGATAATCTCCGGGTTACCCAGCCACAGCTTGATATACGAACCCAACCCCACTGCCTGAAGCAGTGTATCAAGGGTACCGTCTGGCTTAAAAAAGAATAGAAAAATAAAACCAATAGCTACACCGTTCATCAGGGAAGGAAAAAACAAAACGCCTTTAAAGAAATTTTTAAACCAGGTTTGAAAGCTGAGAATGGTTGCAAAATAAAGGGCCAGCCCCATCTGTACAAACGTGGCGACAAAGTAATACAGACTGACCTTAAACACCGAGAAATACTCGGGGTCGGTAAAGATTTTGATATAGTTTTCAAAGCCCACATATTCCAGACGCTTACTATAACCGTTCCAGTCCGAAAAGCTGTACTTAAACATATTGATCACTGGCAAGTACGCAAAAGTGATCAGCAGCGCTAGCGGAATAATTGAAAAGGCAACAATAATCGCCAATCTTTGTTTGGAGTAGCTGAGATTCGAAAATTTTAACATGCTGCACCTCCTGGCTATCCGTTCATCAACTGCTACGTCGATCCTTTCTTTTCGTCAGTTCAGATGGCTATTTTGCTTCCTTTGCAGCCACTTCAGCACGCGCCTTCACCCATGCGTCGTTCAGATCCTTCATAATGGTGTCATACGATTCCGGGCGGTTACCGACCGCTGCCTCAATAATGCGTTTTTTGAAGTCAGGCTGCCACAAGCCGATTTCTCCCTTTTTGTCGATTTTATCGACAATCCCTTCCTGTCCTTTTGGAGATGGAGTAAGCGTTTCAAAAACGACTCCCTGATCTTCGTATTGCTTCAAAATGCTAGGCATTGGGGCACCCTTCAGCGGACTAATACTACCTGCCTGCTCTACGGCATAGTTGGACTTTTCGGTAAACCAATCCACCCAGGCCCGGGCCGCCGGTTTATTTTCACTGTTTACATTAATACCGAGGTTAAAATCACCTGCCAGCGGCACAAGTACCTTGGAGGCATTCGTCGGGAAAGGCATAAAACCGATATCATCCTTGTTAGGAGCTGTGCTTTTGATCTGGTCAATTGCCCAAGAGCCAAGCACCATCGTACCGATTTTGCCTTGAGCAAGATCCGCCTTGGAGGTCTCCCAATCCGTAGTCGTTGGATCTTTTTCAATCAGGCCTTTTTTAGCTGCATCGTACAGGACCTTATACAGTTCATAGTGGGGCTGGCCCTTCGTGAAATTGTTATCTGTATTCGGTTGTGTGACATTCACGTATTCCTTTGTACCCGCCAATGTTGCCAAACTAGACTCCCACTGGGTCAGTGCCCAACCAGAGGCATAGTTCGTAAACAGCGGCACTGCCTTGGTTTTGTCCTTAATCTGCTGTAACGCTGTCAGGAATTGGTCCGGTGTTTTAGGAAGCTGCGTGATTCCTGCGTCCTTGAACACCTTTTTGTTATAAATCACACCAGAGTAAACCATCGCAATCGGAATACCGTAGCTGTTATGATCCACCGTACGTTCTTCAAGGCCGGCATACTTGTTTTTCATCTCCTCATAAGTACCCAGCGGCTCGAAAAAATTGGGCAGCTCTTCAACTGGAATACTGCCAGGAATCAGCAAAACATCCCCGTAATCCCTGGTCCCCATCCGAATTTTAATTTGACCATCATAATCGGCCAATGCCTGGAAATTGACCTTCACGTTCGGATAAAGCTTGTTAAATTCCTTAGCGTAGTCCTGAAATACCGTATCCACAATATCTGTCCGCTGTGTGATAACCGTAATTTCACCTTCCACATCCTTTGGATCAGAGCTGGCAGCTGGTGTATCCGATGCTTTTGGAGTACAGCCTGCAAACAAACCTGCTACTAGTAGTACTGACAACAATGGCATCAAAACTTTAGACAACTTCATGAAACGACCCCTCCCATTCTTTTAAACAAGGTTATCGTTAAGCTAACAAAAGTTATTTTATTATGGTAACGCTTACTATGTCAATTGCATTATTTTTTTGTACAGTACACTAGGCTATTATCTTATAAACAAACACAAGACGAGAATAGTTGACAGTTTACAGACACCTAGATATGATACTTCTGTAAAGTTAACGATAACTTAATAATTTATTTTCCGAAGGAGGCTTTGTCTCTTGGAAACACTACTGGACGAAATTAGACAGGAATGGAAGGAACACATACTCCCGTTCTGGCTTGGACTGAAGGATGAGACACACGGTGGGTTTTACGGCGAGGTGGATGTGGATCTGCACACTCATAACCAAGCCAATAAAGGCGGGATTGCCACTGCACGGCTACTCTGGTCATTCTCGGCGGCTACCCGTGTAACAGGGGAAGATACCTATGCAGAAGCCGCACGACATGCATTCACATTCCTGCGAGATCACCTGCTTGATCCATTACATGGAGGAATGTACTGGATGGTGGACTACACCGGGCAACCCGTGGACACGTGCAAGCATGTATACGCGCAGGCATTTGCGATCTATGCGATAGCAGAGTATGCACGTGCCACGGACGACCCGAATGCATTACCACTAGCTATGGAACTGTTCCACCTGCTGGAGCAAAAAGGATATGATCGCACCCGACAGGCATACGGCGAACAATATGACCGCTTGTGGAACACGCAGCCTAATGAGCTACTCAGCGAAAATGGAGTTACAGCGCATATCACCATGAATACGCATATTCATGTTTTGGAGGCGTATACCCAATTGCTGCGCGTCTGGCCAAATGAAGAGGTTCGAGATGCGCTGACGAACGTACTGGACATTTTATATCATCGTGTTTATGATGCTTCTGCCCGACGATTGGGGGTATTCTTCGATCGTGAATGGCGCTCTCTGCTTGACCTGACCTCATATGGTCACGACATCGAAGCCAGCTGGTTGATTGAGGACGCTATGAGTGCGCTGGGTTATTACCCGTCAGAATACGTGAATATGGTGATGGATATTGCCAATGCGATAGCAGAGCGCGCTGTTCAGCCAGACGGATCGCTCATCAATGAGCGCGAAGGAGAGCGGGTAGATACCTCACGTATCTGGTGGGTACAGGCCGAGGGAATGGTTGGTTTTTACAATGCGTTTCAACGTACAAAAGACGAACGTTTTTTGCAAATTGTGAAAAATCTATGGTCCTATACCCGGCAATATATCATCGATCCGCGCCCCGGAGGCGAATGGTTCTGGTCAGTTCAAGCGGATGGTAAGCCTGATGCGAGAGAGATTGCAGGACCCTGGAAGTGCCCTTATCACAACAGCCGATTTTGCATAGAAATGCTAGAAAGGATGGAAAACCAATGATCCATAGCAAATATAATGAGCTGCGGTTGCAGCAAGAGGAACTGATTACACGCCCCAATGAGATTAAAACTACCTTTTATAATGGTATCTACGAACGCTACCTCTACCCAGTGCTCACACGCCATCATGTTCCACTTCACTGGCGGTTTGATCTGGATGCGCAAACCAATCCCTTTTTCATGGAGCGGCTGGGTGTAAATGCAACATTGAATCCAGGGGCGATCTATCATGAAGGAAAATACATTCTTGTTTCGCGCACCGAGGGACTGGATCGAAAGTCATTTTTTGCTTTGGCAGAGAGCGATAACGGCATTGATCAATTTCGGTTCATTGACGCTCCCCTAGTATGGGAGGATATCGACCCGGAAGAAACAAATATGTACGATATGCGACTGGTAAAGCATGAGGACGGCTGGATTTACGGTATTTATTGCTCAGAGAAAAAAGACCCTGACGCGCCACCTCACGATACCTCCAGTGCTGTCGCTCAGGCCGGACTGGTCCGTACTCGTGATCTTCGTACATGGACCCGGCTTCCCAACATCACTACCCAGTCCCCACAGCAGCGCAACGTTGTCCTGCACCCTGAATTTGTGGACGGTCAATATGCCTTCTATACTCGTCCCCAGGACGGTTTTATTTCCACCGGCTCGGGCGGTGGCATCGCCTTCGGCCTGTGCAAAGATATTACACAGCCCGTGATTGAACACGAAACCGTCATTGATGAGCGCTGTTATCATACGGTGTACGAAGCCAAGAACGGACAGGGGCCTGCCCCGATCAAAACCAGTCGCGGCTGGATTCATATCGCTCACGGGGTACGCAATACGGCCGCCGGGCTGCGGTATGTGCTGTATACCTTTGCCACCAGTCTGGAAGACCCTACGCGCGTCATCGCCAAGCCCGGCGGGCACTTTCTGGCTCCTTATGATGAGGAACGCGTGGGCGACGTTTCGAATGTTATTTTCTGCAATGGAGCAGTTGTTAACGAACAAGATGAAGTCTTTATTTACTACGCATCCAGTGACACCCGTATTCACGTAGCGACAACTACCATCGCTCGACTGGAGGACTACACCTTCAATACACCATCCGATCCCTTGCGCTCTCTCAGTAGCGCCGCTGTTCGTCGTGAGCTGATTCATCACAATGAAGCGCTATTGCAAGCACACTCCCGTCCTTCCCAGCGGACATAAGCCGCAGGCTTTATCCTGCTTGCGGAACCATGTATACTATCCATAGAACAACTGTTACCCGCAGGCTAATAGTTGTTCTATGGGCAGCCATGCTGCCAGTCTTTGTATCTTTACAGGACCGCTTTGCTGCTATGTCTTTGTATCTTTAAAGGCGGCTAAGCTACTGATATATTCCCCAGTATTTTGCATCCATTCTCTGGATTAGGCAAAATGCTTATCTTTTTAAAATTGGAAGGCGGAACAGGAATGAAGAGCAACGTTACGATGCGGGATATTGCAGATAAGCTGGGAGTAAGCAGCGTGACCGTGTCGAAGGCGCTCAATGACAAGGATGGGGTTAGCGAGGAGCTAAAAGAGCGTATTAAGACGCTCGCGGGCGAAATGGGTTATCGTTTCAATACCGTTGCCAAGTCCATGAAGGAGGGCCTCACCTATAACATAGGTGTTGTCATCCCTGAACGTTTTACCGGCCCCGGCCAATCGTTTTATCTGCACATCTACCAGCAAATTTCACGGGCACTGGAGCCATATGGCTACTACGGTATCCTTCACATCCTCCATCGCGAAGACGAAGAACAGCTTAATCTGCCACGTATCTATTACGACCGCAAGGTGGACGGCTTCATTCTCCTGGGCCAAGTGAGCAAGCCATATATTGAGCTTGTACAAACCATGGACCTGCCCAAAATGTTTCTCGATTTTTATGATGAGCATGCCGATATCGACTCCGTGGTGACGGATAATTTTTACGGAGCCTACGAGCTGACCAACTATTTGATCGCCCAGGGACACCGGGATATTGCATATGTGGGCAATCTCTATTCCACCAGTAGTATTCAGGATCGTTTCCTCGGCTACTATAAATCCTTGCTGGAGCACAGGTTGCCTCTCCGTAACGAGTGGGTGCTCAGTGACCGGGACGATGAAGGTACTTATGTTGAAATGGAGCTTCCTCAGCCGCTACCAACTGCCTTTGTATGTAACTGCGATCAGGTCGCTCACAACCTGGTGCATAAGCTCATTGGTCTGGGATACCGCGTACCTGAAGACTGCTCTGTGGTCGGCTTTGACAACGATGTATACGCCACTCTTATTGTTCCGCAACTGACCACAGTCGGAGTAGACATCGAGCAGATGGCACGTACCGCGATTGATTCGATGATGAAAAAAATAAGCCATCCCGGCAGCCGCTTTGGTCGAGTCCTGGTGCAGGGACATATTGTATATCGTGATTCCGTGCAGCCCATCCAGAGACCATGATCAATGCATATCTTACTTTGGGGAGAGGTCATCGCTATTCTCAATTTTCCACAACCAAAAGCCGCTCAGCATGTCGCTGGAGCGGCTTTTGACGTTCATAAATTCTGCAGTGTGATCATCGTACTCACATTCAATTGTAGATTTTGCAAAATCCTGGATTAGGAGCGCTGGGCGACAAAGGAATTGCCCGCCCGATTGAGAATCGGCAGCATCCGCATTTCTTGCCCCATCGAGGCTTGGCAAAATGGACAAGCTGGCTCGTTCAAAAAGGTGAAATCCGTTCGCATCCAACCGTTGCAACCCTCGTTTGTACACGACCAAATAGCCGTATTTTCCTCTGGAATGATTTCCGGGGCCTGGCGTCTGTACATCTATATCCCCCCTCGGTTTTTATAGGGTAATATCCCCTGTCGGCTTACTGTTAATTCCCACCTGTCCGGGTATTAATATGCTCTAACGTCCAAAAAATATGCGCAATTTACCAAAATGTTTATTTACGGATAGCCTTGGTCCAGAAACCGCCATGAAATTGCTTCGGCTCTACCGTAATGACAAAAGCCTTAGGATCCAGCTCCAGAATGGACTGATACAGCTTATTCTGGTTTTTCCGTTTAGCCAAAATTTCCATCACCAGGCGCTCTCCATCACGTCCACTGCCCAGCCAGGCTGTAACGCCGTATCCCTTGTCCCGCAGCGCATTGGCAATTCCTCCATTGATCTCATTACTGATCACCTTAACGGTGACATAACCAAGCGCTATTTTTTCCTCAATCCATGCTCCAATAAGAATGCCCAATGCATAGCCAATGGCGTAGACTGCAAGACTTGCCACTTGATCCAGATACTTAAGCACAACGTTCAGGCCCAACACATAGACCGTAACCTCCACGGTGCTAATGAGCGCAGCAATGTACTTCTGTCCTTTCAGCGTCAGAATCATGCGCAGTGTATACGCCGATACGTAAATAATTTGAATAACAAGAATAAACAATAAAATTTTGAGCATGCGCTCACTCCCCACTTCACGTTCTAATTTAACCCGTATCCAACATTATACCCCCGTCTGTGATATACAGCCTCTGGTTTCGTATTACCCTCGCTCGGGTAATGACTAACTACAGCAGGCTGAATGAAAGTTCGATCACATAAGGAGGGCTACAACATGAAGGATAACGGAATTAGCGATAAAATCAAAGGTAATGTGAACAAAGCCAAAGGTGAAATCAAGGACCAAATCGGGAACGCTACCGATAATAAGTCCCTTCAAGCCGAAGGTAAACTGGATAAGGCCAAAGGCCATCTTCAGGAAACAGCAGGCAAACTGAAGGACGGCAAATAATCCTGAATGGATAACCTCGACGCACTGTTTCACCAACAAGTCTCGCTGTCTTGTGCAGCGGGCTTGTTTTGTGTTGTTCGGATACTTTTGGAAAAACTTTTGCGCAAATAGGGCAACTTTTACGGTTGCTGTTGCGTCTAACCAATATAAGCACAACCCATAATGACTCTCCAAGCTGTTGGATTTTGTAGGCATTAATGTTACTCTAGTCTATGAACCAGGCTATAATTCTTAAATAAAGGGGTAGACCAACGAATGAAATCACTGAAATCTATCAAAAAACCTGTCATCATCACTGCCGTATCCGCCTTGGCCATATCCGGGGCTCTTTTCAGCCAATCCACATATGCCGCACAAGTGACTAAGCCGATCCAAGCAGTATATAACAATATTAAAATTATCTACAACGGAACCGAGGTTCCTGCTGATGCCAAAACAGAACCGTTCCTGCTGGATGGCGTAACGTATATCCCACTGAAGCTGGCAGGTACAGCTTTGGATAAAAAGGTAACATGGGATGGTACAAACAAACGCGTAGTCATTGCCGACAACGGCGTTCCGATTGATCAGTCTACAGTTACGGCGTTGAACAACCAGATTACGACGCTGACTCAAGAGCTCAACACAGCGAAAGCAGCAAACACGACGAAGGACGCTACCATTGCTCAATTGCAAAAAGACAACCAGACGCTAAAAGATGAAGCAAGCAAAAATAGCTCTAGCTCCTTGAAGGATCTTCAAAAGAAGCTGAACGATGATCACAGCGATGCCTATAGCACCAACTCTGATATCACGTTGGATGGTAACAAAAGTGATATTACAGTAACCATCGAAATGACAAAATCCAGATGGGATGATCTATCCGACAGCAGAAAGGAAAGCTACCTGGAAGACATCGTTGAAGATATTTTGAAAGAGTATAAAGATGCTGATATTGAAGGCACAGTGAAAAACTCCAGTAATAGAGATAAACTGGCGACCTTTACAACCAACAGCAGAGGCGATGTGACGATTAAAAAGGTAGCTTCTTCTCTGGATACAAGTACGATCCAACGTAACTTGTCCGATAGATATGGCACCTATAATGGGGTCGGCTTTGATTTCACCGTAAGAGGCGACAGCAGTGAAGCTATCGTCGAAGTTTATGTAAATTCGGATGACTGGAATAAAATGTCAAACAATCAAAAAAACAACCTGACAGACGGCGTTATTAATTATCTTAAAGACAGAGAGTCTGTATCCAAAGTCGTGGGATACGTACGCAATAAAGGAAACAGCAGCCAAATCATTACTTTTTAAGATTAATCTTTCAAAAAAAGCGACAAAGGCCATGAAGCCTTTGTCGTTTTTTTTGATGTACAAGCAACTTACATTCGATTATTGAATCAGCCTGCCTACGGAAGTAATATATTTTATATAGTCTTTATCCGCATCGATTGTATCGATATTTCTCGTATAAACCAGATTACCGGGACTGGTTATTTTAACTTTGTAAAACATACTGGGTTTAGAATAAGGATTTACACTATAGGTTCCTTTGCTATAAATAATCAGAGGATTAAAGTCGATTTGCCTGGAAGCAGGTGATAAGCTACTCTCGTACATAGCATAAATATTTAATAACCCTTTTTTTCGATCCCAATCAAAGGAAGTAAGATCAAATGCATTCGCGTCAATGACTTGGGCCAAGTCTTGTCCCTTAAACCTCATAAGAACTGGACTTTCCGTAAAGCTATCATGCCTTAGCTTCAATAAGCCACGCTTGGTATCCCACTCCATCTTCGCATCTGTATCTGTCAACAAAATGGATACCGGTAAAAACATTGTATTACTCAGCATGATAGGGACTGTATCCATCGTCACCGGTTCGCCGTTAACCGATATTTCAGGTGATCCGATCGTAGCCGCTACATTACGGCCCAACAGATCAACAGAAGCAGTTTTGTTCGCTGCATTATAAGTTACTTTGCCGCCCAGTATATCCTCAGCCGCTTGGAGCGGTATAAGCAGTCTCCCCTTCTTATCCACAAAGGGTGATGCAGGGTAGGTGTATAAAACGTAATGATCATTGACCTTCAGGTGTATGGGGGTTTGAGCTTGAGCTGATGTCGAATTCGAGTGTGCAGAAGCAAGACTTAGTACAAGCATAAGGCAGACCAACAGTCTGATTTTCATAATGCTCTCCTTTGTTAGCGTTTAGGCTAAAACAAAAATTTGTTTAAGCAACCGTTCTTATAGTTACTTTTCTTAATTAGATTACCCTCACATAATCACAACGTCAACCATAATTTATAATTTTTACCTAAATAAAGATCATCCTCCGAAAGACTCAATCTAAAATAATGAGGATTCATCTTACAGGTATACCTCGGTGTTGGATGCTGAGACCCTCCTTATAGCCATATAATTCATAAATACATTAATAATACTCATAAATATAAAGGTATTTAGCAATAAAAGCAGAATATATCACTGTACTCTAATTCAGAAAGGGGCAAATGTGTATGATGAGAAGTTTTGTTAAGCGTAAGGTCAGGAAAAGCATTGCAATAACACTAACATTATTATTAGCAATTGCAAGCGTACCATTAGGTGCAAGTGCAATAGACGCGGCGGCAACGGTGCCAGACCAGAATAATAAGCAGGATGCGCCAACCTTCTCTAATGTATCGGTTCATGACCCTTCCATTGTCAAAGACGGTGACACTTATTATGTATTTGGGTCACACATCTCTGCGGCGAAGTCAAAAGATCTTACAAACTGGACTTCTTTTGCAAACGGTTACACTACGCCTGGGAACACACTTTACGGGGATTTATCGAAGAATCTGGCCGGATCTTTCGCTTGGGCGGGTGAGAATGATGCGGACAGTAAGGGAGGATTCTCGGTATGGGCGCCCGATGTATTTTGGAATGAGCATTATGTCAATGAGGATGGGACAAAAGGGGCATATATGATTTATTATAGTGCATCTTCCACCTACATTCGTTCCGCGATCGGCATTGCAGTTGCACCCAAAATCGAGGGTCCATATCAATATGTGGATACCATTATCCACACTGGTTTTACGAAGGAGACTGCATTCGATAAAGATAGCAAAGTGGATAAAAAGTGGACAAATACGCCGATTCAACAACTCATTAAGGAAGGCAAGCTTGAGGGTCCCAGACCGGGATGGTTTAATACCGATGGTTCTTATGCGAATCGGATGTTCCCAAATGCAATCGATGCAAGCGTTTTTTACGATGCAAACGGGCGCTTGTGGATGACGTATGGTTCATGGTCCGGGGGAATATTTTTACTCGAGCTAGATAAGGCAACTGGCAAACCCATGTACCCAGGTAAAGATGGAACTACGGAGGACGGCCGTCTGATTGATCGTTATTTTGGCACCAAGATCGCAGGTGGATACGGTGAGTCCGGGGAAGGTCCGTATATTGAATACAACCCAAAAACGGGTTATTACTATTTGTATGTAACCTACGGCGGTCTTGCAGCGGACGGAGGGTATAACATGAGGTTATTCCGTTCCAAGAGTCCGACAGGACCTTATAAGGATGCCAAAGGGCAAAATGCTGTTCTGCCAGCAAACACCAAAAATACAACTTATGGCAACAAGTTGATAGGTAATTTCTTGTTCGATAGTAAAATAGGTGACCCCGGTACAGGCACTGGCTACGGCTATGTTTCCCCTGGACACAATTCTGTATACACCGATCCTGCTACTGGACAAATGTTTGTCGTCTTTCATACCCGATTCCCTCAGCAGGGGGAGACACATGAGCTGCGTGTACACCAAATGTTCATGAATCAGGAGGACTGGCCTGTCGTAGCTCCTTACCGTTACGGTGGCGAGACGCTTACAAAGCTGGATGAGAAACAATTCATTGGCGATTATCAATATATTAATCATGGCAGTGATTCTTCGGCCACGATCAAGAATACACAATTTATTCAGCTTAGAGCAGATCATACCATCGAAGGCGATGTGCAAGGAACATGGCGCAATTCAGGGGATGCGAATATCCAATTAACACTGGATGGTGCTGTATTTGATGGGGTGTTCTTAAGACAATGGGATCAGGTTTCGAATCAATACATCCTGGCGTTTACAGTTTTATCAAATAAAGGTGAGATGGCTTGGGGCAGTAAGCTCCCTGATATGACCGATACGACAGTAGTGGACAGTGTGTATCGTGAATTAGATCTTGGCGATACAAGTCGGGTGACGACTAGCCTGAATCTTCCGAAGGAAGGCAGTCGGCAATCCCGGATTACCTGGAAAACTTCAGACCAAAGCGTCATTACGGATACAGGTGAAATCAAACGTCCAGGAATCGGAGAAAAGGCTGCATCTGCCACTTTAACAGCTACCATTACCAAAGGAGAACGTAGTCGGGACAAAGTTTTTAACATCACGGTATCCCCTTATGAGAAGGCAACATTGACTGCGTCATACACATTTGAAAATAATCTGGAGGATCAGCAAGATGCTTTTGCTAATGGCGAAGTTATCGGTGACCGAATCGATCGCCAGGGAGGAAGTGTATCCTACGCTGAAGGCGTAAAGGGCCAAGCTATAGTCCTTGATGGAAAATCAGGCATTGCTCTGCCCGAAGGACTCATATCCAGCTCAGCATATTCCGTGTCACTGTGGGTAAAACCAAGCGAATTGACTGTTCATACACCAACTTTCTTTGGAGCTATGGATAGTAATCACTGGATTAGCCTTTTGCCCAGAGGACCTGAGAAGGATAACACAATGATCTGGTCCGGCAGCTCATCTTGGTATACCGGCAGTACTGGCCTAAAGATCAAAACAAATGAATGGACCCATCTCGCCTTCACTGTAGATCGTGGGGTGTTAGCTGTGTATGTGAATGGCAAGCTTCAATTTACCGGCTCAGGATTCCCAGATGTCTTTACCTCCAAATCTGGAACATTCAGCTTAGGTGTCAACTGGTGGGACCCTGCGTTCAAAGGATCTATTGATGAGCTGAGTATATTTGAAGGTGCGCTCCCCCCTGTACAGGTGGCAGAGTTAGCAAAGATGAAGTGAATTAAGACTAATGAATCGTAAGCAACTCTAGTGTCGAAAAGAAAAGCTACAAAAAAAGAGAGCGCTGAATAGCGCTCTCTTCCAATGAAACATATAAAATATAAGGAATATTAATAGGCCAATGCAAAAAGTCCTTTGATGTGGGACAAGTAACGGATGTTACTGCCTTCCTTCATCAAAGTAGCTACAGCGCCTTTCAGTTGGGTGCCATTCGCGCCTACAGTACCGATCGCGTCTGTTCTGCCCAAGCTGCCCAGTGTACCGGAGAATACTGGTGTAAAGCGTTCCATTTTCGCTCCGTTGAAATAAGCGAAGATGTTGTAACCAACTAATTCGCCCATTTGCCAAGCCAACTGTGCCGTTGGAGGGTATGGACGCTCGCCTTCACCCGGGAACACCACTGCGCTGTCGCCAGCGAGGAAGATGTCTTCGTGAGAAGTCGATTGCAGTGCACCATTCACAGTTGCGCGACCACGGTTTACTTCGATACCAGATGCGCCAACCAGTGCATTACCTTGTACGCCGCCTGTCCAGATCAGTGTGTTCGTTTTGATCGAACGTCCGTCTTTCAAGAGAACTTCGTCAGCTTTCATTTCTGTAATCGGAACACCCGCTACGATTTGAACGCCACGTTTTTCAAGGCTTGTTACTGCACGATCAACCAGTGGTTGAGGGAAGCCTGCCAAAATAGATGGTCCAGCTTCTACGCAATACAAGTTGATATCTTCGTAGTTAATACCTTTTTCGCGACAAATTACAGGCAATTTGTCAGCATATTCGCCCACCAGCTCAACACCTGTCAGACCGCCACCACCGATAACGATTGTAGAGTCTGCTTGGTTACCGGATTGCTTGTAAGCATCCAGACGAGCTTCCACATGTACACGAATACGATTGGCTTCTGCCACTGATTTCAGCGTGAAGCTATGCTCTTGCAGTCCTGGAATACCGAAGTAAGCCGTTTCGCTGCCCAGGGAAATAACGAGAGCGTCATAGCTCAACGTAGCGCCACTGGCCAAGGTTACTTTTTTATCGTCAGGCTTGATTTCGGAAACAGTATCCACTTTCAGGATAATTTCTTTGTTACGCAGCAGTTTTTCCAAAGGAAGCGCAACAGCTTTTTCGGCAATTGTACCTGCCGCCAAACGGTGCAGTTCCGTAATAATTTGGTGCGACGCAAAGCGGTTAACCACTGTAATGGTTGCTTGGCTAGCGTCCATATGCTGGCGTGCTGTAAGAGCGGCCAGCAATCCGCCGTATCCGCCGCCCAAGATCAAAATTTGCTTCGACATGTCCATCCTCCGTTCTTGATCAGGTAATTATTTGCTTTCGCGTTGGCGCTCATTCAGAATATCCAGGAAAGCCTGGCTGAAACGCAGCGTTTTTTGTACATTCGGATCTTTAAGCATTTTGAGCAGGCCAAACAGACCTACACTGCCGTCCGTAGTCTGTACACGGTCATTTGCTTCAATTGCAGCAGAAGCCAATCCTTTAGCCGAATCTGTAACAGGCTTCACAAACTCTCCCATGGAGCTTTTCATATCTCCGATAAAGACAGGGTCAGTCGCCAGACTGCGAGCTACATCATAAGCGTCGGTCATCAAAGTAACCATCTCAGTCAACTTGGGCAGATTTTCTACCAGCACGGTCAGCGATTGCTGAACCTCCGGTTTCATCAATTGGTCCAATACATCCCGAGACTCTTTGGTAGCTTCCTGTGTTACTGCCACCTCTTGTTGGTTTTCAGACATGCGTGAACGTCCTCCTTTACTGTGAAAATAGAAGTCCATTCCTTTCTCGTAACCTGTATCCATAAACTCTAGCAATAAAACATTCATCGAATTCACGCCCTTAAACATGCAAGAAGCACAGCTAAAACCGGCCTATACCCTAAAGGGCAAGACTGATTTATCGCAGATGCCAATTGTATATTGCTCAGACGGTATTCTGTTGTTACTGCTGCGGAATATTCCACGAAGCGCTCCTTCGTGACTACAACAGGCCGAAACGGAACCCTATACCTCTATATTACACCTTTCACGACACAATCGTCGAAGAAATTTTAAATTTGCACAAATTTCTGCAAAATTTTTATTGTTATTTTAGATAAAAATTAGAATAAGCTCGATTTTTGTCCAAGTTTCCCTTAAAAGAAGGGTCATTTTATGCTAGAGGAGGGTAATAGAGAGCGTGCGTTTCAGTTCGATAATATGAAAATAACACAAAATATATTCATACGGAGGCCCGATTATCACCACTTGTGGGGCAGGCGGACAAGCTGCATTAGCAGCTTATACACTCCAGCAGATGGGCTTTACCAATGTAGTTTTTATCGAAGGCGGAACAACAGCCTGGAAGGAATCCGGCTTTGAAGTAGAACTGTACTAAGGGACCTACGCTCCAAGAGTCGCCCTACGTATGTAGGGTGCCTTCAGAAGCATCAGGATTATCAGGTGCCTCGAAATCATCAGGAGACGGCTGCGGTACACCAGACTCAATGAACTCATCTACATCGCGGGCAGCTTTAACTTGATTGCATTCATTGCAAGCACATACACAATTGACCGGCGTCGTGTGTCCCCCTTTTGCCCGAGGCAGTAAATGATCAATCGTGTCACCGTAGCCCCCGCAAAAAAAGCAAGTATAACGGTCACGCTTAAGCACATATTGACGAAATTCCTTGTTGCTATACAGTCTGCGCACGGTGTATGGATTAACAATCACCGCCATACGCTCTCTGACCAGGGTCATGGCCAGATCAAGCTCAATCTCTTGATGCCAGCGTCTCCCCTGGTCGGTTTTGCCTCTTAGCCGAATCATGCCATTGCGATTGAGCCGCAACGCCCGGGTATCCGCAGGCTTCAGCCTGCTAAGCAGATGCCGAACCCGTTGCCGGTGGCGCTCACGCGCTTTATCCGTGACCGGCTTCCTGCGGGGGCGTTGTGCCTCCATAGGTAGTGACGCCTGCAGGCTGTGCGCAGCCGTATTTGCTTCGAGGCTATGCTGCGTCACGGGAGCAGCCGAGGGGTTCGTTTCCTCGCCGGAGGGAGCGGACGTAGCTGCACGTTCTTGTGGGGCCAACCCCCGGCAGGAACGGCAAGGACCACGCCGGGAATAAGGACCAGCCCGGCGACCCGTTCTGCGCTGAAAGTCCGTTAAAGGTTTCATCTCCTGACAATACGTACATTTCTTTATCAGTGGTTTGCTCGCTTCATTCTTGTTCTGCTGCGGTTCTGTCACGCCCACTCCTCCTTTCCTCTGTTGCTCGCGCTTCACAGTTTGCCCAAAACCCGAACTATTGTTAAGTTAGATTCATTTTACCGTTTTCACGTTCCCTTTTCTAGCTACCCGAGTCGTTGTGACCACTTAGGTATAACAAATTTTAATAATTTAGCATACGTTATACAGTGATCCTTGTTCTTCATTCAGCATCATATTGACCGTCTGACGTTTAGCCCCCCTCACTTGGTGGGTAACTTGTTATATATGAAGGAGGGACGCACATGAAAAGGAACCATACGATGATGCAATTTTTCGAGTGGAATGTCGAAGCTGACGGTTCTCACTGGAAAAAGCTTACCCGCCTGGCGCCGGGACTGAAGGCCAAAGGAATTGACGCGATATGGATTCCACCTGTCACCAAAGGCCAATCGCCCGAGGATACGGGATACGGCGTCTATGACCTTTATGATCTGGGCGAATTTGACCAAAAAGGTGCGGTGCGCACCAAATACGGAACCAGGGAAGACCTGCTGGAGGCTGTTGCCGCCTGTGTTCGCCACGGCGTGGCCGTCTATGTCGATCTGGTCATGAATCATAAGGCCGGCGCGGATGAAACTGAAGTATTCAAGGTCGTCGAGGTTAACCCGGATAACCGCAATGAAGTCATTTCCGAGCCCTTTGATATCGAAGGCTGGACTAAATTTACGTTCCCCGGCCGTCAAGGTCAGTATTCCACATTTCAATGGAACTTTGAACATTTTAACGGAACCGATTACGATGCAAGCCAGGACCGGACAGGAATCTATCGTATTTTAGGTAAAAATAAAAGCTGGAGCGAAAATGTAGATGATGAATTCGGCAATTATGATTATTTAATGTTCGCCAATATTGACTATAATCATCAGGATGTGCGCAAAGAGATGATCCGTTGGGGGAAATGGCTGGTAGATACTCTGCAATGCAACGGATTCCGTCTGGATGCAATCAAGCATATTAATCATGAATTTGTACGAGAGTTTGCTACAGAAATGATTAAAAAACGCGGGCAGGATTTTTATATGGTAGGCGAGTTTTGGAAACCGGATCTGGAATCGTGTCAAAAGTTCCTGGATACCATTGATTATAAAATCGACCTGTTTGACGTATCCCTCCACTACAAACTACATAGCGCTTCCTTGGGTGGCAAGGATTTCGATTTAAGCACCATTTTCGAGGATACGCTTGTTCATACCCATCCCCTGAACTCGGTTACTTTTGTCGATAATCATGATTCCCAGCCGCATGAAGCGCTAGAATCCTGGGTGGAGGACTGGTTTAAGCCTAGCGCCTATGCACTCATCTTGCTGCGCAAGGACGGTTATCCCTGTGTGTTCTACGGCGATTACTACGGTATCCAGGGGCAAACGCCCGTGAAAGGCAAGCAGGCTGAGCTAGACCCACTTCTATATGCCCGGTACCATAAGGCTTATGGTGAGCAAAAAGATTATTTTGATGATCCCCATACGATTGGATGGGTTCGTCAAGGCGTGCCTGAGCTGGAAGGCTCCGGATGTGCTGTGGTGATCACCAACGCAAATGACGGAGAAAAGCGCATGTTCGTAGGCAAACAACGTGTAGGGGAAGAATGGATGGATTTGACCGGACATCACGATCATACCGTAAAGATTGAGCAGGATGGCTACGGCATATTTCCCGTTCGTGCCGGCAGTGTATCGGTGTGGGCACTTCCCGCAGAGGAAGACAGCCAGGAAACAGAAGAAGAAGCGAACGCTTAATCTATACCAACACAAAGAGGACAGGATGCGAGGAAGCGCCCTGTCCTCTTTGTGTATGAAAAGTCACTCCGTTACCTTGCTTTGATTGGCCACAGCCTGTTTCTTTGCCTCTACATGACTCGGATCACCGAGATAAAAGCGCCGGATGGGATCTATATGCTCATCCAGCTCGTACACCAGTGGAATGCCTGTCGGAATATTCAAATCCAGTAATGCGGTTTCGTCCAGATTCTCCATGTACTTGATTAAGGCCCGTAAAGTATTACCATGTGCAGAAATGATAACTCGATCCTTTTTGAGAATCAAAGGTACAATCCGCTGCTTCCAAAACTCACCGACCCGATGCACGGTGTCCTCCAGACTTTCCCCAAGCGGCAGCTCTTCTGGCTTAATATTGCGATAACGCTCTTCCCGATGCGGACTCCGCTCGTCCTTCTCATCCAGCATGGGCGGCCGCACTGTTAGGCTACGCCGCCAGATATGAACCTGCTCCTCGCCGTATTGCACGGCGGAATCCAGCTTGCTAAGCCCTTGAAGAGCACCGTAATGGCGTTCATTCAGCTTCCATGACTTCTGCACAGGTATCCACAGATGATCCAGCTCATCCAAGATGTGATACAGCGTGCGGATAGATCGTTTTAGCACAGAGGCAAATGCCAAATCAAACGTATAACCAGCCTCCTTGAGAATACGTCCCGCCTCAATGGCCTCATGAGTCCCTTGTTCAGTCAGGTCCACGTCCGTCCAGCCCGTAAACAGGTTTTGTCGGTTATACACGCTCTGTCCATGCCTAACCAGCACCACTTGATACATGCACTCACTCCTCTCCTGTCTGTCTTTATGTTTTACCCAACTTCTATGTATTTAACGTAAAATGCAATTTTTAAACCGTCTATTTAATACAAAAAAGGACGGCATTCAGCCATCCTTTTCTTCTCACTCTGCACTTAGTCCCTCTTACTGAACTTGGCCAACAGATCCAAAATCCGTACATACAGCCATACTAGAGTCACCAGCAATGCAAAAGCACCATACCATTCCATATATTTGGGTGCACCTTGATCTGCTTGCTCTTCAATAAAATTGAAATCAACCAGCAGATTCAAAGCCGCAATGATCACGATAAATAAACTAATACCAATACCCAGCCAACCCGTTTCATGGATATACGGAACATTCATACCGAAAAAGTTCAAAATAAAATCAACCAGCGTCACCAGAAAAATTGCCATCGTACACAGGACAACGAATGAGATAAAGCCGCGTGTCACCTTGATGATTCGCTGTGTGTACATAAAGAGCATCAAGAACAAGATACCCACGGTCAGCAAAATGGCATTGGCCACAATCCCAGGATACTCATACTCCATAAAAGCTGAAATGCCACCCAAAGCAAAACCACTCAGAATCGCATATACAGGGGAGAGTATCGGAGCCGATTTGGGAAAAAAGGATATCGCAAGTGCTACGCCTGCCATACCAATAAATCCTGCCGTCAGCAAGGATAGTACCTCTACGGTTCCTTCGTAGGTCATGTACCAGGTAATACTGCCAGAGACGATGAGCAGAACCAGCAGAAGCAACGTTTTGTTCACCGTTCCTCCGATGGTCATGCGTTGTTCGCTAGCTTCTCTTTCATCTTCGCGCAAAAAGATGTCATCACGTAAAACCGGATTGCTAAAGCTCATACAGGGTACTCCTTTTCAATGTTGTTGTTTGCTATGCTATATGTATATATCGGCACAATATGAAAAAAGTTTCAGAAAATTTCAAACAAAAAACTCTAACCTCGCCACATGGCAAAGCTAGAGTTAGAGGATCAGGTCGTTACAGGTTAAAGATCAGCTGTCGCAATCTGAATCGTACCAAATGTGCCTCCGGCCGCGCTAGTCAATAAACCAGCTACCAGCAATAAGGCAACTTCCACCGTAAGACTAGTGAATGCAGGGATCGTATAGGTAATCACAGGCGCATTGACAACAGTAAGGACAAGATCAATCGGAAAGGGACCGTTATTATTAACGGTTACTGCTGCATCTGCACCACCACGCAAATTTTCATAATACGATTTGCCGATACCAGCCGCTATCGTAAAGTTTTGTTGAGGTAAAAGAATCGCCATAGTTTTCACCTCCCTTGCGCTTGATAGTGTATTCTATGCTTCCAATCTACGAGCGTAACGTTAAGTGACTCAGTAATAAGACACAATTTGAAAGACTTATAGATTAACGTACCCTAACCTATGCTAAAAAGGAGTTGCCCTCTCAGATTCTTTGCAGAATCTGCGGACAACTCCTTACTAAATAATAGAAGTATCAGACAGTATAAAAGCAGTTAGCAGGATTGTATGTGCCTTTGCTTCCTTATTGCACGTCAATGCTCAATTCCTGCGGACTGAAACGGGAAGGGGTGGAAACCTTCACGCGGATATTGCCAGCCTCACCCTTTGTACGAATCCAGAATGCAATGCGTCCACCAATTAGGGATAAGCTTGAAGGACCGATCAATTGACCCACTCCCTCGACCTCCACCGAAACAGGATCTGCATAGAACGGCAGGGCATTGCCGTATTCGTCCAGAGCATCCACTACTACTCGGGTTACGTCCCAATCGCCAGCTTCCAGTACCATATCATCTGCAGCTACCCGTAGCTCTGTCGGCACCGGATTACGTGAATAGTATTTACGAATCACTTCTTGCCCATCTACGTACCCAATGAATACAGCGTCTTCCCACTTCATGCCCCAGTGGCCTGTCAGCTCGTCGATCACGACAGGGGGGTGAGGAAGCGCCGGGTACTTCTCTCGGTTCGGACGATAAACACCTTTGCGCTCATGACCGTAGATGAACTCCACCTCATCGCAATTGGTGAACACGACCAGCGGCACGATGCCTCCGATATTCCGCTCGCCACGCGACCAGTAAGTGACCGGCTCCATAACGATTTCCTGTTCGACGTTCTTCTGGCTCCGGTACACGCTCGCTGCAAATTTAGGCAGGCGGAACATATCCATGACACCGTGGTAGCAGATTTTATCACCGGAACCAAAATCAGCATGTGTGTTATAGTCAAAAGCACACCAGCCAATCGCTCCGGCAATGCCCTCATCGGCATAGGAAGCATTTTGGACCCGCGTATGGCGCAGTGCATGCTCCATTACCCGTTCCTCCTGGTCAAAACGCTTGGTCGGGTACATATGCCCGTTATATTCCGTTACCAGATAAGGGACCGGATGATCCAGCTTTGTAACGAGAGACGGCTGGCGCAAGCCTGTCGTTTCGCCATCTACGCCTTCTGTATCGTCATACGTATCAAAATTGCGGATTTCCTTCGCCAAATATTTTTTGTGCCCACCATCATGAACAAAATCATTTATCGTATATACATCTTCCAGCAGCTCACTGCCTACAATATAACGTACGCCACCCGTAGCACGGGTCGGATCTAGCTTTCGTGCTAGCTCATTGGTACGCGTGTACAGATCATGGTCATCCTGCGACTCATTAATTCGTACCCCCCAGATTACAATGGAGGGATGATTACGATCACGGATAATCATGTCCTCTACGTCCCTCACCGCCTGCTCCTTCCACGCTTCACCGCCAATATGCTGCCAACCCGGAATCTCTTCGAAAACGAGTAATCCAATCTCATCACAACGATCCAGAAAATGACGAGACTGAGGGTAGTGGGATGTCCGTACCATATTCAGTCCCAATTCCTCCTTGAGCACATCCGCATCACGACGCTGCGCTCTTTTGGGCATGGCATAGCCAACGTACGGATAGGACTGGTGACGGTTCAAGCCGAGCAGCTTGATTTTCCGCCCGTTCAGGTAAAAACCATCTGGCTGAAATTCGGCTTCGCGGAAGCCAAAGCGCACGATCAACCGATCCAGCTCTTCCCCGTTACACAGCAGCGTCAGCTCTGCTTCATACAACTTGGGATCGTCTAGCTCCCAAAGCTGTAAGCCGTTCAGTTCTTGTAGTTCCAGCGTTACATCCGCCGCCTTTACTATTGTCGGCCCGGTTTCCGCTTTCACACTCGCTCCGTCCAGCAGTCGTAGACCAAGCGTCAAGTCTTCCTCCTGATCGCCCAGTCCCTCCAGTTCTGCGACCACACGCACCGCCTTGCTGGCCGCAAGCGGCTCCGGTGTTTGGACGAATACCGTGCCGATATGCACAGGCTCGACGATTCGCAGCTGCACTTCGCGGTAAATACCGCCGTAGGTCAGGTAATCAATGACTGCCCCAAAGGGAGGGATGTCGTCCCGTTCCGTGGAATCGACAATAACCGTGAGCACATTGGAGCCGCCATACTCGGCAAGTTCGGTCAATTCAACGCTGAACGGTGTATAGCCACCTTTATGCTCACCTGCTTTCACCCCGTTTAGATATATCTGGGCATAGGTCATGACTCCTTCAAAATCAACATACACTCGCTTACTCTTGGCATCTGCCGGAATATCCAGCTCCCTTTTATACGTAGAAATAAACTGAAATGCCTTGTCGTCAAAATAATTATACGGCAGCTCTACATTAGTGTGCGGCAGCAGAACTGGCTCATACCGACTCGCATCAATGCCTGCGCTTACTTCGCTCTCGACATATTCGGGACGGTAAAACCATTGGTCATTTAGCGGCAAAATGGTACGCATGGGCAGTCACCTCAACCTTTTATTTTTCACTCTTATACCATAGTAAAATATTTAAGTAAAAATGACGAGTAAAACTTGGTAAAATAATTATACTTTCAATGTAAGCATTTACAAAACAATTGTCAATTCCATTTTTGTATCTTCCTATACCAAAAACAGCCCTGGTAAGCCGGAGCTGTTCAAATCAATAATGTTGATTTTATTTTGTATGGGTATGCAGCGGCGCACTGCTGTTGCGAATCATTAGCTCGGTCGGAATGGTGACCTTGCGCCCCACCTCGTTCGGACCATTACGCACCGTATGCAGCAAAAGCTGAACGCCTGTTTCTCCCATCAGTTCGGTATGCGTTTTGACCGTTGACAGGGATGGGGTCAAATATTCGGCTGTCGGAATATCGTTGAAGCCAACGATTGAGATACGTTCCGGAACAGCAATGTGATGCTGCTCCAGTGCCTTCAACGCTCCAATAGCCACCGAATCGCTCGCGACAAAGAAGGCTGTAGGCAGGTTTTCGGTCCCTGCCAGAATGGCCGCTTCCATCGCACGGAAGCCGTCTGCCGCCGTTCCGCCGCACACATGAATGTCATCCGACGTGCACAGCCCGTGCTGTTCCTGATACCGCAAAAAAGTCTCATAACGGGCATCCAGCTCCGCTCGTTCGGAATCATGGGCCTGCTCATCCTTGCCCATACCTACATATCCGATGTGACGATGGCCCGCACCCATCAAATAATCCAGTGCATCTGCCGCAGCGCGAGCGAGGTCAATGACAACATAGTCTGCCCCTGTACGATCTACCGGGTGATCCAGAAAGACGCAAGGAATGGGCAGTTCCAGCATGCGCTCGACCTCTTTGCTGCTAAAATGCCCCAGCACGATCAGCCCATGCAGCCCTTCGGATGACGTCTTCAGTGCAGTCAGGTCCTCTTGTCGGAAAATACGCTCCAGCTGCACCCCGCTTTGGCGGCACTCTTTTTCCACGCCAAACCGGATGGAGAGATAATAAGGGTCTTCCAGTTCCTTGTACGCGCTAAACCAGTGCACCATACCCAACCGGATGGGTCCCTCTGCCTTCTTGCGGGGCTGACGGCCAATACCGCCATTTTTACGTTTAACAGTCGTATATTTCATGCGCTCGGCAACCTCAAAAATTTTACGACGCGTTTCCTCTGACACAGACAGTGTTTCATCATAATTCAGCACCCGGGAGACCGTGGATATCGAAACCTTTGCCTCCTGAGCGATATCTTTTAACGTAGGCATTGCAGGCTCCTTTAATGGTTTTACTCTATTTTTACTTCTTATTTTACTATTATCTTACTCGTCCTCCCTGTGCAACACAACCCGTCATTCCAAAAGGTTAAACCATTTTTTTCATATCACAGGTCTAATCATGATAAAATACGTACCATAAAAGAAATGATAACAAGGAGGATATACACATGAAACAGGAACTGATTGACCGCCTGACTACGTATGTTCAGGTAGATACCCAATCCGACGAAAGCAGCCACACTTGCCCCACCACACCCGGACAGCTCACATTGGGCAACCTCCTGGTGGGCGAATTGAAAGCCATCGGTATGACAGACGTAACCATTGATGATCATGGTTATGTGATGGCGACTCTTCCTTCCAATACGGATAAAGAGGTTCCCGTCATCGGTTTTCTCGCTCACCTCGATACGGCTACCGAGCTGACTGGCGCAGGGGTGAAACCGCAATTGACGGAAAACTATGATGGGGGCGATATCACGCTGAATGCTTCGCTTGGTGTGGTGCTTTCTCCACGTGAGTTTCCCGAACTGGCTCAATATAAAGGCCACACCCTGATCACAACAGATGGTACCACCCTGCTCGGTGCAGACAACAAAGCCGGGATCGCAGAAATCATGACAGCTATCCACTATCTGATTGATCATCCAGAAATTCAACATGGAAAAATTCGCGTTGCTTTTACACCGGACGAGGAGATTGGGAGAGGACCGGAACGCTTTGATGTAGCCGCTTTTGGCGCTGAATATGCTTATACCGTAGATGGCGGACCGCTCGGAGAACTGGAATATGAGAGCTTCAACGCGGCAGCCGCTCATATTACCATTCACGGTGTGAATGTGCATCCCGGTACAGCTAAAAACAAAATGATCCACGCCGCCAAAATCGCTATGGAGCTGCACAGTCGATTACCTGCGAACGAAGCCCCGGAATATACAGACGGATATGATGGCTTCTATCATCTGTTGGAATCTACAGGCACAGCAGAACAAGCTAAACTGAACTATATTATCCGTGATTTTGACCGCGAGAGCTTTGAAAACCGGAAGGCTTATTTGACGAATGTAGTAAAAGAGCTACAAGCGGCATATGGAGAAAACCGTATCACACTAGAGCTGAGAGATCAGTATTACAACATGAAAGAGAAAATCGAGCCCGTCAAGCATATCGTCGATGTCGCTTATGAAGCAATGAAGAAGCTGAATATTGAACCCATTATCAAGCCGATTCGTGGCGGTACAGACGGCTCACAGCTGTCCTACATGGGACTGCCTACACCGAATATTTTCACAGGTGGGGAGAACTACCACGGTAAGTTCGAGTATGTGTCGGTGGACAACATGGTACTTGCTACCAAGGTTATTGTAGAAATCGCACAACTGTTCGAGCAGCGTGGCAAGTGACCCAGCTATACCAAACACTTACATTTTAAGATTAAATATAAAGGCATATCGTTTCATATTGGAAACGGTATGCCTTTTTTTCTGAAACTCTCATTTTCCTTGAGTTTTCAATACCTTTATAACTTTTATCCGTCCATAGACCGACAACTATATACAAGGCTATAAAAAATATATCTAGTAAAGAAAGGTAGGTCATCTATTTGAATACAATAGATGCATTAATTGCAGCCATTCCCTACATACAACAGATTATGCGTGAGAAAGTGACCCTTTCTCTCTTCGACCGTACTCATGTCCTTATGTATACTCAATCGGAGGGTATGGACCTCGGATTTGAAACGGGCTCAGAGCTGCTCGAGGACTATAAAAATTTTGCCATGCTTAAAAATGGACGTGAAGCCAGCTTGACCCACATTCCTGCTGAAATTCTGGGGTTTCCACTTGATATGATCAGTATTCCTGTGTTTGATGAAAAAGGTGAAGTCATCGCAGCGTTTGCGGCCTCCTATAATTTGACTAACAAAAATGAACTGGATCAAATCGTATCCGAGAACCGCTCCATCACCGAGCATCTTATTGATATGGTGCAGCAGGTGGCAGCTCATTCCGAGGAGCTTCAAGCTACCAGTGAACAGATTTTAAGAAATACCCAAATCGCCGTACAAAACTCGGGTAAAATCAATCAGGTAGCTGTATTCATCAAGGAAATTTCCGATCAAACCAACCTGCTTGGATTGAATGCGGCGATTGAAGCCGCACGTGTCGGAGAAGCAGGAGCAGGCTTTGGTATCGTCGCTCAAGAGGTGCGCAAGCTATCCGTAGAATCCAAAAAAGCAACGGTCGATATTGAAGGAGCCCTCAAGGATGTGCAGAACTCCATTCGTCAAATGGAGCAGGAAATTGAGCAAATTGTTTCTTCTTCTCAGGAGCAGGCGACTCTGGTAAGCTCTTTCACCGAAGTGATGGAGCGTATGCAAAAGGCGAGCGAAACGATGCAACATCTGGCCAATAACCTGACTTCCTATATCGTAAAATAAATCATCGGCATGAAAAAGGGGAGCCCACTGATCGCAAAATGCGTAAAAGTGCGCTCCCTTTATTTACAAAAGTCCTGCTGGACCTCATCACGGAAACCCAATGCTCAAACATGATGAGAAAAGACACCATGATTTGAAGGATGTAGGGGTTTTAACCCTCTCACTGTATCTGCCACCGGAAGAGCAATACTAAGAAACGCCAAGACCATAGTTACCGAGATTAATGCCTTTTTCATTATGAAGCCCCCTTAATAAAATGGTTTGATATTGCTCTTGCTGTGATGGTGTTGCTAAATCTCGATAAGTCTCAAACAGAGCAACCAATATCCTGAAATCGGCATCCGCTTCTACACTGGCAGAGAATTGCAGAGAATCAAGGACATAATTTAAGGCAACGGAGTACTGCTTCTTCTTGAAATGGTAAATAGCCAATTGGTTGACCAGTTTTAAATAATATACGCGGTTTGCTCTATCTTCATAACCTTCAAATATCTTAATATCATCAGCAAAATCGTTTAGCAGGTCGTCTATATTCCAATTATTCAAGTTAGCCGCTTCGGCAATACCAACCAATCCTGGAAGTAGCTCCTCGTCATTGTCGTGAAGAAATTGAACGTACTCAGGCAAAAGTTCCCTTCTCCCCGAAAGTAATTCAATCGTAAATAAATTGGCCTTGGCGAGGAAACGGAATCTCTCTACTTCTTCGTGACCGCTCTGATCCAGCCCCATAAACCAACCCATTTCGCTATACTTCATAATATAGTTCCTGGCTTCCTCATACTTGCCCATATTCTGATAGTAAATAGATTTCGCCAAATAACTGTAAGCATAATAAAACACTAGCGGGTGTTTGGTGTCCAATGTCTCATACTTGCCGTCTGCAGCATTTCTCAGTTGGGTGTGATACAGGCTTTCAGCCAACGTATGCAGATAATCTGCTACTTTGTTCGCTTCATCCCAATCATTATGTGTGTAGCTGATTCTAAACAACTCACAAGCTTTATCGAGTTCGTGGCTGTCCGACAACAAATAAATGGCTTCCCTTTGGTTCAGGACCTCTTCCACTAAAACCCGCCTCCCTATCCTGAAAATTGCGATTACCCCTTAGCACAGCGGCTACTCTTCAGGGTAGTTATGCTCTTAGCCTCCATTTTTTGCATACCAGTATATTACAAATATAGTCAAAACCTAACTTGAAGTCAATTCAATCATCGCTACCTTCTTTTTTTTGCAACCTTACATTGCTGTGTATGGTTATTGGTTGCGAATAGTTGACTCCCCTTATAGAAATAATGCTAAAGAAGACAAAATGTAGGCCCTCTCATGGATGGTTTTTATGATGCTATAGTATCGTGGGGGTAACTACGTTACGAATTAGTGCGTACTTTTCAATCGGATATCGGAGCCTTACAATCAAACCTGTGCATGAAACCAAAGTATAGAGTAATACTCAACAGAACATGTACCTGTTCATCAAAATATAAATTCACTTAAGGAGTGAAGTTAATAACATGGAACTTCAATTGGCTTTAGACTTAGTAGATATCCCGCAAGGTATTGCATTGGTAAAAGAAGTAGAGTCGTATATTGATATCGTAGAAATCGGTACGCCGATTGTCATCAATGAAGGACTTCATGCAGTAAAAGCAATGAAAGAAGCATTCCCGAATCTGAAAGTGCTGGCTGACCTGAAGGTTATGGATGCAGGGGGCTATGAAGTGCTAAAAGCTTCCGAGGCTGGTGCAGATATCATTACGATTTTGGCTGTAGCTGAAGATGCAACAATCAAAGGCGCAGTAGAAGAAGCGAAAAAACAAGGCGGCAAAAAAATCCTGGTGGATATGATCGGTGTTAAAAACCTGGAGCAACGCGCGAAAGAAATCGACGCTCTGGGCGTTGACTACATCTGTGTGCATACAGGCTACGATCTGCAGGCTGAGGGACAAAGCCCGTTCGAAGCACTGCAAACCGTCAAAAAAGTCGTGAAAAACTCCAAAACTGCCGTGGCTGGCGGTATTAAACTGAGCACCTTGGCTGAGGTCGTGAAGGCTCAACCGGATCTGGTTATCGTCGGCGGCGGTATCACTGGCGAGGATGACAAAAAGGCTGTAGCTTCCCAAATGCAACAGCTCATCAAACAAGGTTAACCCCAATGGAAACCTCTCAATATTTATCTGAGGTACTCAAGGAGCTACAATTGGTTCCACAATTGATCAGTGATACGGAATCGGAACAGCTGATCCACTCCATCGCCACTGCGAATAAGGTATTCGTGGCAGGTGCGGGCCGCTCAGGGTTCATGATTCGCTCGCTGGCGATGCGGCTGATGCATATGGGGATTCAAGCCTACGTGGTCGGGGAAACCGTAACTCCCGGTTTGGGCGAGGGCGACCTGCTCATTATCGGTTCAGGCTCTGGTGAAACCAAAAGCCTGATCTCCATGGCAGAAAAAGCAAAGAAACTCGGGGCCTCTCTGGCGCTTCTAACCACTTCTCCCGGTTCCACCATTGGTAAACTGGCCGATATCATCGTCAAGCTGCCTGGTGCGGCCAAGGACCCGTCCAACAAGGACTACCAGACGATTCAGCCCATGGGCTCATTGTTTGAGCAAACCCTGCTGTTGTACGGTGACGCGTTGGTACTCAGAACGATGGAGCTGCGCAAGCTGACCTCCAAATCTATGTTTGGCCAACACGCCAATTTGGAATAAACTGAAATTCCTTTACGATAGCAAAGCAGGCTGTCCTTTACATGTCACATGTGAAGGACAGCCTGCTTGTATGCATGTATAAGGCGACGCTCGATACAGCATAGAATAAGGCAAAACAAGCCCGCCATGTATTCAAACCATTTATTCGTTATTCCCTGCTGGCAACGGCGGGACTTTGGACGGATCAGCAAGTGCCCAATAGGCATATTTGGCCTTTAACCGTTCGTCGAATAGTAGCGGCTTATCCAGCCGTGCTATTGGAAACGTGCTGAGCCACGTATTTCCATCATCCGTACCCCAAATCGTCACATTGCTGATATGATCCTGCTGCCTTGAAAACATATCGAACAGCGCCCGATAGCGGTGAGCCTGCCGGATCAGCATAGATTCTGGAATCGTTTCATAGCGATCTGTGTCATTGGAATAAAGCCCCATATCCAGCTCGGTAATCTGATTATCCAGACCAAGTGAAGCAAACTTTTCTATGGACTGCTCAATCTCGCTAATAGCGGGAAACTCCAGACGGATATGCGATTGGTGGCCTACCCCGTCAATCGGTACACCTTTAGCGAGCAGATCACGTACCAAATTGTACAGAAAATCCCGTTTCTTCGGCTCATGTGTGTTGTAATCGTTAATGAATAGTCGTGCGTTCGGGCCCGCCGCTTCCCTCGTGACACGGAATGCTTTTTCAATATAATCAGTACCAGTAATCTGATACCATTTGCTGCGGCGCATGCCATCCGGCTGATCAGGATCAATGACCTCATTCACCACATCCCAATCGGTGATGACATTTTTATACCGGGCTGCAACAGCGCGAATATGCGTCTCCAGCCGATCCAGCAAAAGCTTTTTATTCTCAGCAGTCGGCGTCATCGGCTGTCCATTCTTATCCTTGAACATCCAATCCCCAGTTTGGTTATGCCACACCAAGGTATGGAAGCGAATTTCCAGTCCATGCTGTCTAGCAAACTGCACAATTTGGTCTGCTTCCTCCCAATGGAACTGTCCCTCGGACGGTTGTAAGGAGATTGGCTTCATCGCATTCCCTGCAACGACGCTGTTAAAATGCTTCTGTACCAACTCTCCGTAAGCCCCTTCGGTCTGGAAAGCTTCAATCGCCGTGCCAATGCTAAACTGTCCCCCATATAATCCATGCAAAGAAGGAATGTCCTTTTCAATAGCCAGCGGAGGTACAAGTGACAGTTCGAAATCATCCATATAAAAGGAAGACATCCCTTCTGCCGTTTCCAAATACATAGAAACACTGTCTGCATCATGCGCGAGCGTATACGTACCAGACAAATGCATCCATCCCCCTGTCGTAGTAGCCGTGTCGCCTACAACAGTTTCATACGCACTATCCCCTTGGTGATCACGCTGTACGCTGAGCCTCACCTTGGCAGGCTGCTCACCCGGCGCCAGCTTCACCCAGGCACTGACCGTATATCGGCTGCCCTTTTGCATCGTAGCAGTCACATCCAGCTTGGGTCCGGCATATGTCTTTTGTCTGCCTGTTGTCAGCAGACTGTATGAGCCGCTTCGTGCATCGGCATCCGAAACCTGCACGGTCTCGGCTCCCATACGGGACACCCATCCTTGAGCCGTACCATCTTCAAACCCGGATACGATACCATGGGTTGGCTCCGTTGGCGTCTTCGATACCTGTGTTATTTCTACCTCATCCACATAGTAGGCCTGCGCGGGATTCGAGCTTTCCACATACAGCTTCAATGCATCCATCCCCCCGGTAAAAGTATATTTCCCCTGAAGTTTGATCCACGATGTATCCGCCGTCTCTGTCTGCGCTACCGTCTTCCATGTCGTAGTCCCGCCTGTCGGCTGCTGCTCCACTGTAAGTTTAACCATGCTCGGAACCGCAGAATGACCATCCAGCTTCACATAGCCACTAATTTCATACTCCACATCCGGCTGCAACAGCGACTTCACATCCAGCTCTGCCCCGTTCCAAGCCGCTGTACGAGCGGTCGCCTTCAGACTGTGCGTGCCGCCATATGCTGCTTCCGTGACAGATGCAATTTGGGTATAATTTCCCCGGGGCTTCCAGCCATCGCTGTTTCCTTGCTCAAATCCATACGTTCCAATGGTCTTATGGATACTACCCACCGATAGCACCATATCCGAAACGGGCGGGGAATGTTCTATAGACGCAGCTGCCTTCGCCACAGACGCTCCCCACCAACCAACAGGCGATAACAACAGCGCTCCCGCCAGTACCAGACAAAAAGGCTTAACCCAACATGACCGCAAAGCAATCCCTCCCGTACTCCAATTTTTTGAATTCGTATTGGGCACTATTGGATTTCAGTTACTATCCTTTGACACCTCCCAAGGTCATACCCTTCACAAAGTATTTTTGCAAAAAAGGATAAACTAAGATAATAGGCACTGAAGCGACAATCGTCATCGTGGCCCGAATCGAGGTAGGCGTGACCGACTTCGCCAGATTTTCCGAACCAGCAAATTGGCTCGCATAGTCCTGAGCGTTAACAGACGTGTTAGAATTTTGCAGTATTTTCATCAGCTCATATTGAAGAGTGCTCCATTGCTCATATGACGAATTGTACAAAAACACATCGAACCAGGAATTCCATTGTGCCACCGCTGTAAACAGCGACACCGTCGCCAGCACGGGAACACACAGCGGCAAAACGATGCGCATAAAAGTGGCAAACTCCCCAGCCCCGTCAATACGCGCCGACTCTAAAATCCCTTCCGGCAATCCTTCAATAAAGGAGCGAATGACAATCACATTAAACACTCCAATCAATCCCGGCACGACATACACCCAGAAAGTCCCCAGCATCCCAAGCTCACGAATCAGGAGAAAGTTTGGAATCAATCCACCGCTAAAATACATTGTTAAAATAAAAGCAATTGAAACAAATTTGCGCAGTACATATTCCGGCCGGCTGATCGTATACGCCACCATCGCGCAGCAAAATACCGAAGTCACTGTACCCACAACTGTACGTAATACAGAAATCAGCGTAGCATGGAAAATCGTCGCTTCCTTGAACACAAATTCATAATTACTCCACGTAAATTCACGCGGCCACAAATAGATCCCGCCCCGAATCGAATCATTCGCTTCATTTAACGAAACCGCCAGCGTATTTAAAAACGGATACAGCGTGAACACCATCAGGCAGAGCATAAACACGATATTGCACGCATCAAAAATTCGATCTGAGGGGGCCCGAAATCGCCCGTGTACGGCCTTCCCTTTGCCCATGACTTCCGCTCCTTTCTAAAAAATAGCTTAAGCACCCAGCCTTGTAATTCATACGATTAATATTGTTGATGCTGCTGGTGCTATTAATTGAAACGGTTATATTAGTGGCTACAATGATAGGAATTCGAGTAAAAATTTGAGTAGCTATTTGAGCAGACTCTTATTGATTATTAGTGGCAATTAGAAGTTGCAAGGTCAGCGAAGCGGCCTGCTAAGAATCCACTGACTTGCACCTGTAGTATGCATGAGCACGCACCCTCTGCTATCTCCTTCGAATAGCACAGTCCTAAAAAACAGCCTCTAATGGCCGATAGCGAAGCTGAGCCAGCCATCATGACGCACTTACCCAAGGAAGCGCGAGTCACGCGTCTTCCTTAAGCTCTCCCCTTGCCACTACCCTCAGTTCTCAAAAAAAGTGATTTTATGGCGGGCAGCAGCGGAGCGGGCGGAATTGTTCTGAAGAAGCGAAGCGCTCGCCTTTATCCCCGGATTTTAACCTATGATCTTTATTCCAATAAGAAAATACGGGGATAACAGCGATCGGAAGAACAATCCGCACGCGAAGCGGCCTTCTCCCCCCATAACTCCCTTTATTCTAGAACAGCCTCTCCTCCCCTAACCGCTTCGCAATATGATTGGCGCTAAACAGTAAGATGAAGCTGACCACCGTTTTGAACATCCCAGCAGCAATGGAAAGCGAGAAATTACCCATCTGGATACCATATTTCAGCACGAAAATATCCAGATTCTCCGAGTAATCCACGTTCATACCGTTGCCCAGTAAGTATTGCGGCTCAAAGCCGGACTCCAGCAGATTGCCGATGTTCATAATGAGCAGGATGATAAATACAGGCTTCAATCCCGGCAATGTCACATGCCAAATCCGCTGAAAACGTCCCGCTCCGTCCATCTCGGCTGCTTCATACTGCGAGGGATCAATCATCGTCATCGCAGCCAAATAAATGATGGTGTTCCAGCCGACATTTTTCCATACCTCCGATGCACCGAGAATGCCCCAAAAATAGCTTCCCTCGCCCAGCCACAGAATAGGCTCCTTAATCAACCCCAGCCACATCAGCACCTCATTGATGATGCCGCCATCTGCAGACAGCGCCGTACTAATGATGCTGGCCGCGACCACCCACGAAATAAAATGCGGTAGATAGCTGATCGTCTGTACCACCCGCTTAAATACGAGCTGGCGAAGCTCATTCAGCAAAATCGCTAATGTTATAGCGGTGACAAAACCCAGCACCAGATTAATAAAGCTCATCGCCAGCGTATTGCGCATGACCCGCAGAAAGTGTTCATCCTGAAATAGAAAATGGAAATGTTTTAATCCGACCCATTGCTGATCGAGCAACTTGCGGGCAGGCTTAAAATCCTGAAAGGCAATCGTCCAGCCCCAGATGGGCAAATACTTGAAGATGAACAGCCAGATTAAAAAAGGGACGGACATCCATACCAGTGCCCGTTGCTGATTCAGCTTGTGCATAAATCCCCTAAAGCCGGTTCGCCGCGAGGACGGCAAATGATCCGGGGAGATCGTGACAGGTGGTGGTGACGAGTGGCCCATAGCTGCTTCCTCCTTTATTTTTTACCGGGATTTTCGATTTTTTTGGCAACCTCCTTCGTGATCAGCTCCTCATACGCCTTTACATCCAGCTTGTTGAATTCAGTAGTGTATTCATTCCAAATCGCATCAAACTGCTCCGGTGCAGACAACACCAAACGCGGGAAATATTTGCGCTGCAGGTCCCCCTTCTTTTGCTGGAAGAGCTGCGCAGTTGAGCCTTGAGCAATCGGGATACTCCAGGCCGGATACCATGGGCGCTCGTCAGGTGCGGAAAACATTTGCGAGAAGGACTCTACACCATAGACTTTTAGTAGCTTTTTATCTCCATCGGTGTAGGACATACGCGCAACCTCAGGCTGCCGTCCGGGGCCAACCGAGTTGCCGTCAGGCAGGGTAGAACCGCTACCGTATCGCGGCCAACTGTATTCAAAATATTTGAACCCGAATGATTCGCGGAACGCGTCCTGACCAGTCTGCTTAATTTGCTCCTCAGTCCGGTAAAAGCGTCCTTTTTTATCTACATCATAGGTTTCTCCCTTGATTCCCCAGTTGGATAATATCTGGTTTTCGTCGGTCAGCAGGTTGTCAAAAAATTTGATGATACGTACCGGGTCCTTGGCACTGACCGTAATTCCTATGCCTCGGTTATTAACGAATGACGACGGATCAATGTACTGATCCTTTATATTCTGGTCGTATACAACAGGCAGCCCTATATACTCCATATCATCATTGCCCGATTGCTTGGAAGCCTCCTGCAGATTATTCAGGGCCTGCCCCGCCTGCCAGCGGTAGTCGAAAAAGCCCAGCACCTTACCCGAGGTCAGCTTCGCCAAATATTGATCGTAATTGTCCACAAAGGACGATTTATCAAATAGGCCCTCTACATTGAGCTGATTTAGCTCTTTCAGATACCGCTTTGTGATTTCCATATCTCCATAATCCGTGGCCCGGTGTGTTTTCATATCAATAATCGTGCCGCCATCATTCGGATAGCCTGCCAGATGCATCGGCGCGTTCGTAAGAGCATAAAACCTATCCTGCGTGGTTAACGCCAGGTACCCAGTCAAGCCCTCATCTGCATGCTTTTTCGCATAGTTACGAATCAGGGCTAAATACTCGTCAAGTGTTTTGATTTTGGGATATCCCGCTTCTTTTAATACCCTGCGTTGCACCCAAAAGGCTCCTTGCTCTAAGTTAGGCGCAGGTAAATAATCGCCTACCACCGCACTGAGCGGCAGAAAGTAAATGTTCCCATCCTCCGCCTTCATCAAGTTGTAGTACGGTCCATATACACGCTTAATATTTGGTCCATATTTGTCGATCAAATCATTCAGGGGAATAAAAGCCCCGGCATCCAGCAGCTTATCGATCGTGCCATCCGGTACTATCACATCCGGGTAATCGTTACTGGCAATAAATGTACCGATCTTTGTATTGGAATCACCCACCAAATGCTCCAGCTTCCAGTTTACCCCCGTCTGATCTTCCAGGATTTTGCCGATCCGCGTTTCATTGGTATTAATGTCCCTGCCCGCAGTGGCATTAAAATACGTGAATGTGACCTTCTCCTTGCTATCTCCTGACGCTGGCTCCTTCCCCGAGCTCCCTGAGCAAGCAGTGATCATAGATGCCATCATAACCATTACCAGACCGATGATTCCGAACCTTTTGCTTGTCATGCCAGACCTTCCCCTTTCGTCCTCTTTTGTCGATTGTGTGTGAATATCGTGTGCACGTACCTCAAGCACTGAGAATCCCGCACACCCTAAATTGTAAGCACTTTCATTTTATAAAATGCTGTTCATTTCGTTCACCTGTCAATCTAAAGGTGTTACTTAGAAAACTATAGGTAAAGGTCCTTCAAAGCAAAATAGGTACTGCTCTCCACCTCACTCCCGATCCACAGGAATCCTAATTCGAATCTCCGTACCCTCGCCGGGTGCACTGCGAATGGCAAGCTCAAAGCGGCTCCCGTAGTAAAGTTTAAGACGATATATGACATTTTGTAGACCTATACGCTCACCCATTTCTTCCTGCCTTTGCATGTAACCATATAAGCGTTGTACCTGTTCCTCAGACATGCCCACCCCATCATCCCGAACCGTTAGAATCAGTTGTTCTTCCTCATGCTCAAAATGAATCTCAATGCGTCCCCCATGCTTTAGCGGCTCAATGCCGTGGATACTTGCATTTTCAACCAGTGTCAGCGCAACCATTTTGGGAAGCAGATTGTCCAAGTCTTCAGAGCGCGCCTGCACTTCGTACTGTATTCGCTCACCAAAGCGATATTGCTGGATTTCCAGAAAACAACGGATCAGCTCCAGCTCCTCCCGCAAAGTAACCCGATCCTTGTTCCACACCAGCGAATTGCGGAAAATCCGTGCCATGTTATGAATAATGCGCGCTGTCTCATCCTCATGCTTCATCAAGCTCCGCATGCGAATCGTCTCCAGTGCATTGAACAGAAAATGTGGGTTGATCTGGCTGTGAAGTGCATTCAACTGGGCATGTCTGCGCTGAATTTCCAGATTTTTTCGCTGTATATCAGCCATATAGACATCGTTAATCAGTCGCTTTATTTTCAGCGTCATCCGATTAAACTCACCTGTTAATTGCCCGATTTCATCTCGCGACTCTATACCGCGAATCAGCTCAAAATGCTGGTTTTTCACCTTCTTCATGTGCTTTAAAATACGATGAATCCTCACGTTCAACGAACGTGTAATCCAAATAATGATTAATGTTGGCAGCAGCATATTTACACAGGTTAACAAGAGCACAAAATTGCGGGATTTCTGCATTTCATACAGCACTGCATCTCTCGATACCGCAGCCACAATGCTCCAGCCATTCAGATTGCTCGTAAGCACATAATTCGTCTTGAACTCCATGGTGTCCTCGGACAGCTTGAGAGTGTTATAGGCCACTTTTTTGTGGTTTATATCCACTTTGGGGTCCGTTGTATATTGGATTTCCCCTCGTTCGTTCAGCAGAAAGAGACTTCCTTGCAAATTCAGGTTATTGAAAATCTCCCGAATGGACGACATTCGCAGTTCTATTTTCAGTATTTTTTCACGACCATTTTGGGAATAAAAGTAGTTCATCCGCCGAATCAGGCTAAAAGGGTACAGCTGTTCGCCTGTACTGTCATCGGTACGTACAAATATAGGCTTGGACTGGCGTCCAGGCGGGATTTTGGTATACCAGGGCAAGCTTCTGACTCTCTCATCTATAAAGCTGATTCCCCCGGAATTCAGCAGCGTTGAATTATTGGTGTAGATCGTAATTCCACCTACGGAATGGTATGCAGGACTGTACGTGTTGTTCAAAATATGACGTAAATAAGAGTCATAAGCGGCGATATAGTCAGCAGGGTGGGGATATGTTTCTTCCAATACCTCATTGAGCTGATGATCAGTATAAAAGATAGACGAGATTTCCATCGCATCTTCAAATTCACGGTAAAATTCAATTTTAATCTGTTCCAGTGCGCGCGAAATATCCTGCATACGCTGTTCTTTCACATTTTGCGAGGTGACATGGTAAAAAATCAGATTGGTCAGCACTACAGGCGTAAAAACACAGAGAAAATAAAGCAGCAGCATTTTATCTCGCAGTCGCACATGATCAAGAGTCATTCTCAGCATCTTCATTCGCCGGCCCTCTCTGACTCGTTGCCAACAATCAGGCTGTTGCGGTATTCGCTTGGTGTGGCGTGCGCCATCTTTTCAAACTGGGTAACAAAATAGTCTGAACTACCGAAGCCCACGCGCTCAGCAATTTCATAAATCCGCAGATCTGTCTGCCGCAACAAGCGTTTCGCCTGCTGAACGCGCAATTTCAGCAGAAACTCGTTAAAGTACACACCGTATGTTTTTCTGAACAATTGACCGAGGTATACCGGGTTCATGTAAAAGCGAGCCGCAATGCTTTTTAGGCTTATATTCTCGGCGGCATGCTGCTCAATGTAAGCACGGATGTGCTGGATGCCTCCCTGCTGACAATCCTTGCGCAGAACCCCAATATACCTTCCACTTTCCTCTGCAAAAGCTGTAAACAATCGCTGTAGTTCACCTAGGGACAGGTTCATGTCCTGCCAGTTCATCATCGGTTCTAGTGACTGAAGTGAGCGCTCATCTCCCTGCATGTTTTGAATGACCCGAACGATACTAAGTACGCACTGATGCAAACTCATTTTCATAGCCTCAGGAGCATAACACTCCTCCCGAAAGCTGCTAAATAAATAATCCACGGCCACACGCAGCTCATCCAACCGCAGTTCCTCAACTTGTTCCGTCAAGCGATCCAGTACGTCCTGAGGGATGGTCTTATAGTGAAGTGGTGGCATTTCCTCCTGTAGATAAACAACAATACCGCCATGGTCATAAATGTATTTATGGAGCACTGCTTCCTTCGCACAGGCATAGGACTGCTGGATATCCTGCAACCGATTCACAGGCTTTCCTGCATAAACGAAAACTCGACTTCCCAGCTGATCTTTTAGTGTCTTCATCCCCTCTATCTCTCGTTGTAGCGCTTTCATAAAAACCTCAACCTTGCCTTCAAAACACTCCAAAAAGAAGTCCGGTACGATAAGACCAATCCGGTTACGATGCTCATGAACATAGAGAGGGTACTTGCCATTCATTAAACGATGAAGCGCTTGCTCTATAAGCTCCCTGAATTGGAAAAGCGATAGCATGATATTATTGTCACCGGAGCGCCAGGGATGTTGGTCATTCAGCTCGACGAGTACATAGTACATATAAGTGGCTTCCCCAAGCCGTAGCTGCTGCTCCCACTGTGTCACCACTACATCATCCACTGGGTTCATCATCACAGTCTCTAACAGCCCACCTGCATGGTGATTCTGATATCGTTGTGCATTCTGTTGTTCACGATGCAGTCTTTCACTCAGCTTGCGCAATGTAGCCGAAAAGTCACCCTCATCAATCGGCTTAAGCATAAAATCATGAACCCCATAGCGGATTGCCTGCTGCGCATAAGCAAAATCACTATAGCCGCTTAAGATAATAAACGCGGGATGTTCTGTACTCTGTTCGAGCACAGACCGAATCAGCTCTAATCCGTCCAGCACAGGCATACGAATATCGGTAATGACCAGGTCCGGGTGAATACGGCTGATTAGCTCCAGCGCATCCTCACCGTTATCAGCTTCTCCTACGATTTCAAAACCACAGGCTTGCCAATCCATGAGTTGAAGCAGCCCTTTACGAGTAAAGGTTTCATCATCCACCACAATGGCTCGATGCAGCTTCATAACACGCTTCCTCCTTTTGAAGTATGCCTATTTTATTATTTTGGTTAACTATTCCAATGATCTCAGTCACTATGGTAATGTAAAACATCAGGAATTGGAAATTTTCATTACGCCTATTATATGACGAACAGAGGGGTGCAAAGCATGCGCACGCCAGCGGCCAAGCCAAAGCAGCAAATATACAAAAAGGAGACGAATCCCTGAATAGGGGTTCGTCTCCTTTTTTGCTATTGCGTAAAAAGCTTTATTCTCTTATTCGTGAATTCAGGCTATCGCTCAGCGATGATACTGACCGCTTGCAGATGGTCGGCGTACTTTACAAACTGCTTGCGCATACCCATAACCCTTGTCCGGGCAGCATGGTTACGCATAAGGTTAAAGGCAATTTTTCCCAATCTCAACCAGCCCTCGTCCTGAATGATACGTGGCAGATGCAATAAGTGCATGGGAACCGTATAGATTTTAACGACCTTAAAGCCTTCCTCTTTCAGCAGCTGTTCCCACTCTGACACCGTCAGCGGTGTCGCATTAACTCTCATGGCTACAGCCAAATCCTTGTAAATTTGTTTTCTGAGCGTAGGCTCAATATGGTTAGAAGCAAGGCACATCTCATGAATTGCATACTTCCCGCCTACTTTCAAAAGCCGCCTGGCTTCCGAAATAATCTGCGCTTTCTTGGCCCTTGTATGCATCGTCAGCATGGCTTCCCCATATACCACCGTCGCAGAGGCATCCGGCAACGGAACCTGTTCAGCATCGGCAATAATGACTTCCCGATTTGCTCCGCTTGCATACGTTTTTACGATAGAAGCCGCCTTCTCATTCTGTTCAATTGCAATATAACGACGGGGATTAAGCCGCAGTGTGATTTGGGCAGTTATACCCAATCCGGGGGCAAACTCAATAACCTCATCCTGTCCGGTTACGTCAAGTCCCTCTATCATCCAACGTGTCGTTTTTAACCCTCCGGGCCTAAGCACGCGCTTACCGAGACTTGCTAATATCCAGTGCCCTGGCACCTGCTTGTAATCTACTGTCTGCATTGGCTATTAACACCTCTTCTTAAAATTTGATAATGATATTCATTATCAATATAAGTGTAAAAAAAAATAACCTTTTTCTTTTTTTTGATATGAGCATGTTGCATTATGAAATATCTATATATTGCCAATTAGAGATCCACTCTTACGATTTATGCCAATGCTCCATTTATACAATGATGGTGCTGTGCCCTCTTTTATATGTTCTGCGCATAGCTTTCACTTGGCGTTTGGGTCAACACTACATGCAGACTGGAATTTGCCTCTGCACCGCCACGATAGGAAAAGTGCTCATCTCCCGTAACATGAATGATATCCCCTTGGACAACTTCCGTTGCTTCGCCGTTCACAGTTACAATACCGCTGCCTTCAAGAACAAGCAAATATACATTCGCTCCTGGGTGATTATGTGTTGGCAACTCAGCATTAGGAGTAAAGTTGAGAATAAAAATTACATTGTCGGCTTCCTTATGCACAATTCGTTTTGTAAACGCAGCTTCCTTATATTCCTGAAATTGAATGAGATTTGATTTTTTCATATTGGTTCACGCTCCTGTTTGAAATTAAATTTGCTTAAGATGGATTAATACCTTTATTGTATTGGATTATTTCGTTCGCCTTGTGATTGCAATCACAAAACTAAATTTAAGTAAAAAATACTTTTAATTATTTAAAAATTTGATTTCAATCATCTTTTTCATCGACACATCCAACTAGAATCGGATTATGCAAGATGCTAAAACAATAACAAGCAGGAGGTTATTCCTATGAAGCCCGGATTCAAGCTGGCAAAGGATATTTATTGGGTAGGAAAAATTGATAATCGTGAGGTTCCCTTTCATCGTCTTCTACTATCAAAGGGTACAACCTATAATGCATATCTATTGAAAACCGGAAAACCGACCATTGTAGATACCGTGGATATGGCGTTCGGTAGAGAATTTGCCGAAGCTGTAGCCGAATTGATCGATCCATTGGATATTCAATATATCATCGTCAATCACACGGAACCAGATCACTCGGGCGGATTGGCGGCACTTGCTTCCAAGGCAACGAACGCTACGATTGTCTGCACTGAGATTGCCGTTCCGGAAATTCAACAAATGTACAAGCTTCAGCATCGCAACTTCCTCGTAATCAAGGATGGGGATCAACTGGACATTGGAGGCAAAACGCTGCTGTTCAAAGAAACTCCTTATCTGCATACGGAAGAAACCATGATTACGTATTGTATAGAAGATAAAATCTTGTTCCCTTGCGATATTTTCAGTACACACGTGGCTGTAGAACATCTATTTGCCGATGAGGCTGGTTTTGATATCACCGAGGACTTTATCGGATACTACCAGGCTATTATTCATCCACATCGCAGATATGTGCGCACATTAATCGAAGCTGTTGCCGATCTGGATATTGAGATGATTGCACCTTCCCACGGCTTCGCGATCCGACATGATATTGCCAAGTTTATTGATTTGTACGCCTCTATGAGTACCGAAACCAAGGAGGATAAAAAAGTCGCGATTGTCTATGCCACCCTGAAAAATAATACTAAAAAAATGGCAAACATCCTGAAGGACTGCTTTTTGGAGAACCAAATCAAGGTGGAGCTATGGGACGTGGATAAAGCCGATGAAACGGAAATATTGAATAGTATTGCCTCAGCAGATGCTGTTTTCGTCGGTAGCTCTACCAAATATGCCGACATGACGGGCAAATTGGAAGACCTATTGCAACAAATGCAAAAGATGAATCTGGAAGGCAAGCTGGCTGCTGCCTTTGGTTCCTACGGCTGGAGCGGGGAAGCCATTGAAGTTGTACAGGATTACTTGAACGGTACTAATATGAAGGTCCAAAGCACTTCAGATGTAATCAAATCAACGGGTATGACCCATGTAGAATTCCCGGTACGTATTCGTTTCTCTCCTACAGAAGTTGAAAAAGTGAAAAAAATTAAAAATGCCGCTGAATTTGTCTCAGATCTACTGCTTAGTGTTATTTAAAACACAGTAGCGTATAGCGAATAGGAGAGATACTGAATGGGTAACCAACATTACGTTATTATCGGAGGCAGTGTCGCCGCCGTCAACGCGGCAAAAGCGATTAGAGATCATGATGAGCTGGCCGAAATTTCTATTTACGGGGAGGAAGCATCCTTTCCGTATAACAGAGTCAAACTTTCCAAGGGACTATTCACTGATTTGCACAGTGACAAAATCCTGATCAAAAAGGAAAAATGGTTTGCCAATCAACGAATTCATGTGTATTCCGGCATCAAGATAACCGAGATACATCCTGAGGACTGTACTATCAAAACAATAGATGGACAAACCGTTGCTTATGACAAGCTGTTGCTGTGTACAGGAGCTCACAACCGTAAGCTTGTGCTGGATGGGGCTTCTCTAAGGAACGTTCACAATATCCGTTTTCGACAAGATGCAGATAGCCTTAAAGCGGAATTGCGACAGGGAGACCGGATATGTATCATCGGCGGCGGTATTCAAGGCGTGGAAACCGCCTGGTCCTTCCAGCAAGCAGGGTATGCTGTAACCATACTGGAAGCTTCGCAGCGGCTTATGCCCCGCCAGCTAGATGAAAAGGCCTCCGCTATTTTGACCGATCAAATGACCGAACGGGGTACTCAGGTCCGCCTTGGGCAAGGCGTAAAACGTATTACAGGCACAGATCACGTAGAAGGTGTGGAACTACAGGACGGCTCTGTTATCCCTTGCGAGCATGTCGTGTACTCTATCGGAATTGTACCGAATACGGAGCTTGCTCGCCAAATCGGCCTTGATATTGGACAAGGCATTCTGGTGAATGCGCAGATGGAGACCAGCTCCGCCAATATCTATGCAGCAGGTGATGCAGCCGAATTTCAGAGTAGAGTAGATGGGTTATGGGAAAGCGCAATGGAGCAGGGAAAAATAGCAGGCGCTAATATGGCGGGCGCATCCGTCAGCTATCAGCGTCCCCTCCCTGTAACCCTTTCGAACTGCTATGAATCTCCTCTCTTTTCCATCGGTCTGGTAGATGAACAAGTCTGCGACACCAGCCTGATTATTAAAAATCGAGCTTCTTATACACGTATGTTCATACAAAACGGCTCTATCTGCGGCGTGATTGGCTTTGGGGATGCCCTTGCTTCACTACCATACAAAACAGCCATCATGCAGGGACTCAAACCGGACGCACCAGAGCTTACAAAAATTTTGAATGACAAGGAGAATTAGAGATGAAAAAATATGTATGTCAGCCCTGTGGATACATTTATGATCCTGCTATCGGTGACCCCGATGAAGACGTTATGCCTGGTACAGCGTTTGAGGATCTTCCAGAAGACTGGGTTTGTCCAGTCTGCGGTGAGGATCAAAGTCATTTTGCCCCAATAGATGATACAGAATAACAACCATGCGCTATAACCTGTAGTTTCCGGTTTATGAATGGAGTGAATGAATGTGAATGAGATGTCCTGTCCCTGCCAGTGCGAAAAGGAGCCCTGTGCCCGCAAAGTGCCTATCTTTTCCTCTTTGTCCTGCGAAGATTTGTGTAAGGTCAGCTCTATGATCCGACACCGAAAATATCAGAAGGGTGAAGCCCTGATTATCGAGGAACAAGCATCCGATACGCTGTACATTATTAAAAGCGGGCATGTCAAGCTGCTGAAGATGACGCCTCAGGGCAAGGAGCAAATTCTGCACATTCTGACAACTGGCGATTTTTTTGGCGAGTTGAACATATTTAACAGCGATGAGCTGAGTAACTTTAGTGCGTATGCCTTAAAAGATACTGATATTTGTATACTCACCAAGGATGATATGGAGCAGTTGATCCGCAACAATCCCGATATCTCTTTGAAGCTGCTCAAAACCATTACTAAACGCTTGGCACATACCGAAAACCTGGCTCAAAGCCTAGCTACCAAAGACCCGGAAATCCGCATCGCCTATATGATTCTTGAGCTTGGACATAAATATGGCAAGCCGGACGGCTCCTACATTAAAATAAATCTCCCCCTTTCACGTGAGGAACTGGCTAATTATGTGGGTGTCACCCGCGAAACCATCAGTCGCAAATTCGGAAAATTTGAACAGCTGGGGATTATTCATAGCAAGGGTACAAGAGAGATTACCATCTGCGATGTACAGAAACTGAACGAATATATGGATTGAGACACATAGATACAATGTTACTCTAACATGAGGACAACAAAAAACCGCTTCTTTAACTTATGGATTGCAGTTGATCTATCAACCACTTCCATTTCGTTAAAAGGCGGTTTTTTAGCATATTTTATACTCCACTAACTATCAATTGTCGTGTTTACACCTTGGGAAGACGCTCCCCATGCAGGCTGCGCTGAAGGAAGTTCTGGCGAAACTCTGTCTGTAGAAGGAGCAGTCTCAATCGTGGTCGATTTGGAGCAATCCCACACTACTTTGACCAAATACCCAAACAACAACACATTCAACAATGATGTCACACACAAAATAATACCGTATTGATCCCGAGAGTTGGAGCTATAGAAGATATCAAAGGTGTTCAGAAAAATGGTAAGACTGAATCCACCCGCAAGCCACAAAAATCTGCGGTTTCGTAAATACAGATACGCCAGTACAGCTAACGCGGCCGCAGGGAACAAGTACCGTTCATGCATGCTGGAAGCGAAGGTAAATACACCTGCAATGAGCACCAGCGCAGCTGCTGCTGCAAATTGTGGTTTGCGACTGCGGATATACATCCACCATGTAAATAGAGTCACCAACACAATGCAGATCATACCCCACGTATGGTAACTGAACAGGAACAGCGTTGTAGTGTCCTGCGTATAATTGCCACCAATCAGTGCAAAAAAGTTATACGCGTTCACCGAAGCATACGGATATTCGCCAACCGTTCCCTTGTATAGATCTAGCAGCCATAACGGCTCCTGCCCCCACGAAAATGGTAATATGACCAGAATGGTCGTCACAACGGCACCGCCAATGGACAACAGCCAAGGCTGTATTTTACGTTGTCTCAGCAGCTCAAAGAACAAAACAGGCCCATAAATAATCCCCTGCGGCTTCATCAATACGGCTACCGTAAACAATACGGCTGACCAGCCGACCCGGTTTTCCACAAGCAGCACAATCATGCCCACAATCAGCATAGTAAAGAAAGAATCCACCTGCCCCCAGAAGGTCGAATTGATAAATACAGCTGGGTTAAACACGTAGAATATAGCCAATCCAAGGCTTATTCCAAAGCCGACCCGTTTGCTCGCCAACCGGTACAGCATGTACGCTGTCACGATATCGGCTAATATATTGGGAAGCCGCAACAGCACGGACATATAGGGACTGAAAGCATCCGTAGAGCCGATTTGACCGATCACATATAAAATATAAATATAGAACGGCGGATAATCACTTGATCCGTTCGTGTAAAAGCCCGATAAGCTATCCGCTGCTGTCGTAGCCCAGTTCCGGAATAGCATTAAATCCATGTGACCCGAGATCCACGGGGCGATCGCCATTCTTAAAAAGAACCCCACACCCAGCACAGTCCACAGCATCAGTCCCCGATTACGTTCCCCGAGCTTCCATTCACGAGCCCGAAACCGGCACGCAATAAACACGAACGCACCGAAGAACAAAGCGGCGAAAATCGCCAGCGGAGTAGCATAAGCAGATGAGGAGTTGCCACTTCTTCCACCGCCCATGCCAGATCCGTTACCAGACATGCCACCGGGGCCTCTGTGCTGTCCGTCTCCGGCAACACCACTGCTGCCCGAAGAAGTATCATTCCCGGCCGTTGTACCTTTGTCACCCGATGTCGATGTCCCCTCAGTGGAGGAGTTGGTAGGTTGCCCCGGTCCCCTCATACCTCCACCAGGTCCGCTTCCTCCTCCGAACCCACCGGATGGGCCCTGCCTAACAGCCGCAGACTGGGACGCAGAACTACCTGAATAACTCCATAACGAAACGACACTAGCGACAGCACACAATATGAGACTAAATAGAAGTATATATTTCAGACCGTTCGCTTTCCAAACGTTCAAATCCGATGCACCTCTCTCTGTTTCTATTTTCCCATATTGTATCTGCCTTAGCTTAGGACTTTGTGAGTTCTGGCTGAATGTTGGCTGAATACCGAATCATCACACTGAAGTTTGTCGTTCCAGCTCCATAATCGCCCTTTCCAGCTGAGATTGTGGATGCTTCAGCATGTTACCGTGACCGACAGCTAATAAAGATGGATTGAAACTCGCCAGCTTTTTGGCGCTTTTCAGCGAAATTTCCTTGTTCCAGGTAGCCAGTGCCGGAAAAGGAAACCGCGGCTTAAGCCTTCCCGATACCGCTACACCGCCTCGGGTCTGAAAGGCGTCGCCTGCAATTAGCGCTCGGGTACGAGTATCCAAAAATGCCATCGAGCCCGGCGTATGTCCCGGTGCGCTGATCGCCAACAGCGAACCTACATGATCCCCGTCCTCCAGTAAAACGTCAGGCTGGGTAAGGATATGCTTCGGTACATCGCCTCGAATAGGAGTATCCGGTTCTCCTGCCTCCAACGATACATCGCCCTGTAGCAGCGGTGCGTCCCGCCTTGAAATGAATACTTGCGCGTCAGGATACCTTGCCTTGAGCTTATCCAACGCCCCCACATGATCCCCATGGGCATGGGTAAGTACAATTCGAATAATCGGCTGCCCGATCCGCGCCGCAGCCTGCGCTATACCACGGGTACTGTATGGCAATCCGGCATCTACTAAGGTGAGCCCCTCTTTCTCCTCCACCAAATAACAGTTCACCGGGAACAGCCGGGGCATAAACGTCAATTGATACACATGCTGCACCTGAACAATACGCATTTATCTCATCTCCTTGTCTTAATTATAAACTAATTATATTAGTATTATAAATAACATAATTAGTTTTAAGCAAATATTTTTGCTGCTATTCAGCTGGAGTTGGAGCTTGGAACTGCTACGGAGACGATCATACTGAGAAAATAGCAAAAAGCATCCCCGGGACTCTGCCCCCGGGGATGCCTCTCAAAACAAGAATTAATCTTAGATACGCATATCGGTTAAAGATATCTTAGAAGGAGCATTTCCTCCTGTTATTAATAACGAAGCCTTCTTGGCTATTTCCTCTTTATCAAACGGAGTAATTCCAGATGCCCATAAAGCGAGAAGATGACCATTGTGGCCGTCTTCTCGCTTTTTTGTCATTTATAAGCGTCCCTTGGGCAACAACTTCATCCGTAATTACAGCCGGATTGCCTCAGCAATAGGCGTACTGCCAGACACCAGATTAATTGCACGATGATACGTCTGCTGTTCCTCCAGCACTGCTACCACCGCTGCCGCCACATCTTCACGAGAAATGGTGTGGCTGGTGAGCTCCTCACCGGTAGCAACTTTTCCGGTGCCCACATCATCCGTCAGGCCACCCGGACGAAGAATCGTGTAGTCCAGGTTGCTCGCTTCCAACAGGCGGTCAGCGTAATGCTTCGCCACATAATACGGTTTAATGGATTCAGGCCACTGCTCCCGATTCTCCGCATGAAGGGCGCTGACCATAACGAAGCGCTGGATACCCGCTTGTTCGGCAGCTTCCATTGCCTTGACCGCTCCATCCAGGTCGATAAGCAACGTTTTATCCGCTCCTGTTTTTCCACCGGAGCCTGCTGTGAATACGACAGCATCGCTGCCTTTTATAGCTGCGGCAATTTCACCAACCGTCCCTTCGAGGTCAGCTACCACCGTTTCTGCTCCCAAACGTTCAAGCGCTTCGGCCTGATCCGAATTGCGGATCAACGCCTTTACGCGATGCGATTTATTTTGCCCCAGTAGACGGACAAGATGTCTGCCTACTTTTCCATTTGCACCAATCACCAGTACGTTCACTCATACCCCTCCTGTATTCGCAGTCTCTCATCTACATTATACAGATGTATTTTACCCTTCGGGTCTGCGACGCAATCATGTTAGCTGCATCAGGTTGAAATCAGACTTCTTTGGTAAGCTCGGCATCTCGCTTTTGCCGCACACGCAGACCTGCCAAAAAGGTAGCCATCATCACCTCAATGCTCCGGTCTACTTCCACAGGTAAACCAAAGCCGCCCTTTTGTTCAAGCGAGGCAAATCCATGAAGCAGACTACGGAATCCCCTCGCTGCATGAATGCAATCTTCTTCCTTAAAGCCATAACCACTGGACAGGACGGTAATGACCAGCTTGGCCACGCGATCCGCAGCCTGCCTCATTTCGGTATTATTTCGATCAGTTGCATACAGCATCGCTTCATACAAACCGGGTCGCTCGCGAGCATACTGCATATACGCTTTCCCCATAGCGGTCAGTGCATCTTCGCCCGCTCTACCAACCGCTGCGCTCATCAAAGTTTCCTCCAACTGTTCGAGACTGTGCAATGCCAGTACTTGGCGCAGTCCGTTCAATCCGTCCACGTGGTTATACAAGGACGGAGGACGAATGTGCAGCTTTTGCGCCAGCGTGGTGAGCGTGACATCCCCCATCCCTTGTTCATTGGCAATGTCCTCGGCAGCCCGCAGGATATCTTGCAGTTTTACTCCGTTTCTAGGCGACATCATCCTGTCTCCTTCCATCGAATTTCTATGTAATCCGGTTCCTTATACATATACAGAGTCGATCCAGATTCTATTTTAACTAATCCTGTTAGTTTATACAAAGAAGATGCCGTTTACAACAGCCAACCTGCATCGAACCTTTATAGAAGAGCATAGCAGTCATTACTGATATAATAAAAAATAAGATCATAGAACGGATCTAATCCCTTTCCCGATCCCCTACAAAGGAGCTAGCTATATTTATGGAACCCAAGCCATTTCCAGCTATTGAATTCAATCACATTATCAAATATTTCACCGGGTCTAGACAGCAACGTGCTGTTCTGAACGGGATTACAGCAAAAGTCTCCCCCGGCAAAATCACCACGTTGGTCGGTCCATCGGGGTCTGGTAAAAGCACGTTGCTTTCACTGTGCAACCTCCTAATGACACCGGATGAAGGGGACATCCGTGTCCTCGGCAAACCTATATCGGAGTGGGAGATCCCTGAACTGAGACGGAAAGTAGCATTGGTTTTTCAGGATGCCCCCATGCTTCAAGGAACTGTCCTGTACAATCTCCAAACCGTAGAACGGCTGCACGGTACGGTGCTGTATGATCCGGCTGGCCTGTTGGAACGCGTAGGACTCACTCGCGACCTGTTGGAACAGAAGGCGCAGGAACTGTCCGGCGGACAAAGACAGCGATTGGCCTTGGCGCGAACGCTTGCGAACCGCCCGGATATTTTACTGCTGGATGAGATTACTTCTGCACTGGACCCTGCCTCGGTCAAAGAGGTTGAGGAACTGCTGCTGCAAATGAACAAAAAAGAGGGAACAACGATGATCTGGATTACGCATCATATGGAACAAGCCCGCAGGGTGGGCCACGAAACATGGCTGATGATCGACGGAAGACTGGTAGAACAAGCGGATACGGAGACGTTTTTTAATGCCCCGCAGCATAGTGAGACCCGCAGGTTTGTAGCAGGAGAATCGGTATGACGATTGTTGCCTTGATTCTCTCTCTCGGTTTTGTATTTATCGCTATCGTCATGTCCAAATCCTTCAAACTCGGTCTGGACCGAGACATGATCATCGCCACGATCAGAGCGTCGGTTCAACTGCTGGCAATTGGATATGTATTGCATTTGATTTTTGGGATGCAAAGCTACGGATTTATCGTATTATTCATTCTGCTCATGATTACCGTAGCCTCACAAAATGTTGCGCGCAAAGGGCGATTTATCCCCGGTCTCATGTGGAAATCGTTCCTGACGCTGCTGTGTGTGGAAATCGTTACGCAGGCGTTCCTGATTGGCTTGCATATTATTCCGGCGACAGCACGGTATATGATTCCGATTAGCGGCATGATCATTGGCAGCTCCATGATTTTATCCAGCCTGCTGGTGTCCCGGCTCAAGTCGGAGGTCCTGCTGCGCAAGCCTGAAATCATGCTCATTCTGGCGCTAGGCGGCACGCCTAGACAAGCCATCTTCCCTATACTCAAGGATTGCATACGTTCCAGTATGATTCCAACCATTGAGGGGCAGAAAACGCTGGGGCTTGTCCAGCTTCCCGGCATGATGACCGGACAAATCATCGCAGGTGCCAATCCGATTGCCGCCGTGCGTTTGCAATTGCTAATTGTATTCACTACCATGACCTCTGCTATTTTGACCAGCGTGCTGCTCAGCCTGTTCATTTATCCGACATTATTTAACCGCCAGCAACAACTGCACACAGAAGCATGGGAACGCTGACCGAGGCAGATATATCCAGTTATCTGTGATTTCGCAAAATAAAAGAGACATGTTTAATTCCTGACACAAAGGTTAATAGATACACGTACCCGCTTTACTAAAATTCGATGAGGAGTGATTGAACATGGCTAACAACAACCAAAATGGCAAACTGAGTCGCGAAGAGGCAGGACGTTTAGGTGGAGAAGCTACTGCTAAAAATCACGACAAAGAATTTTATCAGGAGATTGGCGAAAAAGGTGGCGAAGCCACTTCCAAAAGTCATGGCAAGGACTTCTACCAAGAAATTGGTGAAAAAGGTGGAGAAGCTACTGCCAAAAACCATGACAAGGAATTCTATCAAGAAATCGGACGCAAGGGCGGCGAAGCCCGTGGCAACTCAGACCAAAGTGATAGCGACGGGAAAATGAGCAGGGAAGAAGCAGGCCGCAAAGGCGGCGAGGCCCGCGCCCGTCAACGTAAAAATAACTAACGATAGATCAGGATACGTTGTCGGTGCAGTTGCAATGTAAAGACACAGACTGTATATGGTTACGAAGTATAGTGAATTGTTTATGTTATAAAAGCCTATCTGCCGGAACAACGGCAGATAGGCTTTTTGTGTGAAAGTTACTTTCGTCAACCGATCATACGCCTTACAATATACATAAACAGGGTAATTAACCAATCATACATATTTTATTACAAATGAACGAATTGATTATGGGAGGTTTGCACGAATGTTGATTACAAAGAATAAAACGTCTGCAACTATCTTAAGAATTATATTTTTTTCACTAGTTTTTAGCTGGATTAATTATTATTCAGGTCATCACTCGGCAGAAACCGCTAAGCTAGTTAAAACTACAGATGATTACTTGGTCATACAGAGAGGTGCTTCTAGTGGAGGTGAATATAAAGAATTATATTTTTCCTCAAAGTCTGTGATCCCTCCTCTGGTTATAGGCAAACAATATTATTTCGTGTCTGATCAAAGGTACTTTCAACACCCATATATCCGTTATGTAGTGGAGTAAATTAGAATAAGAGAAAAGAATACATGCAACTCAAGTCAAATATTCCTGCATTCCGGCTGTTAAGATGGAGTCGAAAGGAGGGGAACCCTCGTGTACGAATGGAACGAAATGGTCCAGCTCATGATCGATTGGATTGATAATAATCTTACTTCAGCACCTTCGTTGTTGAGAATGTCCAATCAGTTAGGCTACTCCCCTTACTACTGTACAAAACAGTTTCATTCTCTTACAGGAATGACGTTAAGGGACTATGTATGGATGCGTCGGATTAGTCGTGCCGCACTGGAACTCCGGGATAGCCATGTCCGCATCCTCGATGTTGCAATAAAGTATGGGTTTTCTTCACAGGAGGCTTTTACACGGGCATTTGTAAAAGCGTTCGAGGTAACCCCGGCTGTATACCAGAAAGAGCCCCGACCTATTCCGTTAGCCATTCGCGTTGAGGTGTTCTCTCCTTATCATTACCATTTGAAGGAGCGGGATAAGATGGTTAAGGAGCATTTGCAAGAAGCTGAAGTCAAGATCGAGCATATACCAGCACACAAATTTATTGGAATCTGGGATACTTCTTCTCGGAACTACGGCGATTTCTGGAGAAACGGTCACAATTGTGATGAAATTTGCGGGACATTGGAAAGCATGTCTCATCTCAAGCTTCCCAAACAGTTGGGTCAAACTGCGGGCTGGTTCTATCAAGATGGTCAGAAGGGCTATCTCTATGGAATATCGGTCGCCGCTGACTACGCCGGAGAGATTCCCGCAGGAATGAAGTGCCGGGACATCCCCGAATCAGATTCCACCCTTCAATTATTTAAAAAACAACGGAGACGTTATGAGAATGGTGGAGGAGAAGGCTTGGAACTTTGACCCTAGCAGCCTGGGATATGAATGGGATGAGGAAACAAAGCAGGATTATCAGCGACATTTCCCAGAAGGATACGGCTACGCAGTGTTACGTCCAGTGAAAAAAGTGTAGAGAAAAAGAATCCCAAGAAGCCGCTACGATCAGGATGCTGTTCATCCTCTTGCTAAAGTCTGTTGAAAAATAATAACAGTTTATTACTAACGGGTTCCATTTTGAGGGCAATACACATCGAATTGACATTGTGGACACAATACGATGTAAATATAGAATAAACCGATCACTGAATCATACAGTGATCGGTTTATTCTTGATCAGCATTTTTATTTTGCAAGTAACTATCAATGATTTTAACCCAATCCGGTAACAACGCCACATGATGTTTTATCGTTTCACTATCTGATTCCAATACAATCACGCCATCTGAGCTGCTGTTGTCAATGACAATTAAATGATCGATAAGTTTAAGATGTAAGAGCAGATTGTCCAGTGAGGTCTGATGCCGTCTTATAATATCTGCGGTATCAATATGATGACCCCCATTTCGAACTCGTGCAGCAACTCGCTCGATATTAAGACGATAATCACCAAGGCCCACATAAAACATGATAACTTCAAAGCCATTTTCTTTTGCCACTCGCATTTGTCGAATCACATTGCCACCAGCAAGTGTCGTCTCTACGGTAAAATCTCGTTTATTTCTTATACAATCCCGCGCTAGCTTAATCGCTTCCTTTCCTGCCGATACTTTGTGTCGATCAGGGTTTTCACGATCAATCCCTCGCGCTAACGCATCTGGATCGATATTAACACTTACACCCAGTCTATCAACGATTAGATTGCGAATTGTACTCTTACCACTTCCGTTGTTTCCTGCGAATACAAACATAGTAGCAAACGGCTCATTCATGATAAAATATCCTGTTCTTTAATTCGTTCGACTTGACCATTACTGTACTCTTTAACAAATTGACCATCCGGTGTTTTGTAGACGATATATGTGCCATTTGCTTTAGCGTCCAGTTTTGCTCTATCTCCAGTTAGTTTGATTAACTTGCCTAGGTCGTGTGTACGATTCATTCAGCCATCACCATCCCATCCAAATCATATATCGAGAGTATATCATAAATCGAAAAGTCTGAAAGAATCCAGCGTCACTCAAATCCATACGAATACCGCACGGCTAAAAATCGTGACAAGTAAATAGGATCGAAATATCGTTCTTTTTAATACATTTTAATAAATAAATTTGGAATAAATGCTACCTTCAGCTTTTTTTATTCGTCTATAACAACAAATACAATTGCGGAGGTATAGGCAATGAAATCTTTTCGTTTTTGGCTAGTCCTAATCTCATGTCTAGTTATTACTGTTAATATTACGGGGTACGACGACTATAATATACTATTGGCTATCATTAGCCCGCTAGTTTGGATGTATGAATCATTTCGATTTGTGCGAGAGGCAAACATCCCCATAACCATTGTTTACTTCACTACACTAATTTTCTGGTATCTCATTGGATACGCTTTGGACCGTTTGATTAGAAAATTGAAAAATTAAAATCACTTGAAATTACCTTCTAAATTGTCGTCTACTTTGTCAGGCTCGTACTCGACCGTTCTATAGTCAGGTGATGAAGGAATCATATTGATCACAACATTTCTCATTTGTAGCTTGTACTTTCCTTCCTCAAAAGCAAGAATATGATTAATGGAAGGTAACTCCATATCCTCATATTTCGTTATCGACGAAACAACAATCTTGGAAGGGTTAGAATCATCCACAGACACGATACGATAATCAATCGGTGTTCCCTGAGCTTTTAGAAAGTTAAGCCGTGCCTGTTCTGTTTTAAAGCGATAATCATCAGACAGTGAAAGCATCTTATCGTAATCGCGACTCATAGAAGCGTTCATATATTCTGAAAATGTCGAGACAGCAGCCTCTTTGGGCTTATCGGGAAGTTTATAAGATTCCTTACCTCCTCCAAAACCTGTAGCAATTACGGTCAAAATCCCTCCTAAGACAACCAAGCAAGCCAACTTATTACGCGATACAATCCTCAATAAATAAAACCCCCTTTGTTGTAAATTTTACCACCTATTTTCAACGTATCTCAACTTAAAAAGGCACTGTAAAACGCAGCATAACTTCTTGTAAAATCCCATTCATTTAAATCCAAGGCCATTCTTTTAATATAATTTTATTTTAACGTAAATACTCACTGAATACCTTTGTTACCTTATGTAATGTCGTCTTCCCATCCTGTAAACTAAGTTCCATCAAGCGGTAACCGCTGGATCATAGAGAGGATGAGATATTTATGGGTTTGGATAATAGAGTTTTTGCGATACAAGCTGGTCTGGACGGACGTGTAAATGCAGTTATAGATCAAACCCTTGCCGAGAAGCGCCTGGTTGGCGCAGTCGTCATGATATATATGGACGGTTCACCCGTGTATGTCCGAGCGGCGGGGCTGGCTGATCGAGAAGAACAACGTCCTATGCATGAGGATGCTTTATTTCGGCTTTCTTCTGTATCCAAACCGATTGTATCTACTGCGGCTTTGGTTTTGGCAGCCCAAGGATTGATTAAGCTCGATGAATCTATTGAACGCTGGTTGCCCGATTTTCGCCCCAGATTAATCAGTGGTGAGCAGCCCTCCATTACAGTACGCCAATTGTTGACACATACAGCCGGGTTGACCTATGGCTTTTTAGAGGAAGAAGGCGGCGGCCCCTATCATCGTGCAGGCGTATCAGATGGCATGGATTTTTCAAATCTTACGCTGGAAGAGAACTTGCAACGTTTGGCTTCTGTGCCTCTGTTATATACACCGGGTAAAGCGTGGGGATATTCGATTGCTACTGATGTGCTCGGCGCTATCATTAGCCGTGTATGTGGCACAACCCTTGATGCAGCTGTTAAAAAGCTCGTTACAGAACCTCTCGGTATGCACGACACCAGTTTCGCGGTCGCGGATGCCGGACGGCTTGCGGCTCCTTATGTCAACGATATATCAGAACCCCGGCGGATGCGTGAGCTTGAGGTTGCGCAGGTTTTTGAAGGCACCGCAGGACTTCGTTTTCAGCCTGCACGAGCCTTTGATCCCACGGCTTTCCACTCTGGTGGCTCGGGTATGATTGGCAGCGCAAAAGATTTCATGCGCCTGCTGGAAACACTGCGAAACGGCGGCAATCCGTTACTTTCAGAGGAATGGGTCCGTGAAATGGGCACCATCCAGACCGGGAACCTTCCCTTGGCAGGCTGGCCGGGGCGGGGCTTTGGACTGGGATTCACCGTACTCCAAAATTCCGACGAAAGTGGAACAGCAGAATCACCCGGAACGTGGCGTCTCGGAGGAGCTTACGGTCATTCGTGGTTCGTTGATCCCGCACTAAGACTCAGTGTGGTCGCCTTTACCAATACAGCATTTGAAGGGATGTCAGGTCCGTTTACAACCGAGCTTTGCCAAGCCATTTACGGTAGCTCAAATAGGGTCTAATAAAGTGGGGGTTACATGTTTATGGTCTACAGGCGAGGACAGGACAATTAACGTGGTAGAGTGCCCGTGCTTTCCACACTCATCCCCGAACTGCTCCAGCTTGAGCATAGACTCAACCATGACTTTCAGTAAGTAATTTTGCTCGCCGCTGATTCTATGGCACTCAATGACTTCAGGTGCAGATTGGCAAAACTCAACAAATGAATTGCATTGATTCGTGTGCACGAGCACGTGAGCCATGATCGGCTTTCCAACTTTCTCATGTGAAACTATGGCACGATACCCGGTGATAATACCTTTATCCTCCATGCGCCGCACTCTTTCCGTTACGGCAGGCTGGGAAAGTCCAACCTCCTTACCCAGCTCGGTCATGGAGATACGCGCCTGGTTTTGTAGACACAACAAAATTTTATGATCTACTTGATCCATCAAATCCACCTCCTTAAGTCCAAGGTAATATTGCAAAAACACAATTATTATTATGTATTATTTCGAATATCGCCTTATTATTTTATGATTTAATGAAATATTAGCATGCAAAATCAAGGACGTAAAGCAGGAAGACATGGAGAGGGAATGAAACTAATGAAATATAGTAAGCCCCTGCTTTTCATTGCGCTTGGCCTATTCGGTGTATACACGATTGAGTTCGGTGTGGTTGGCATTTTGCCGGTCATCATTGAACGTTTTCATATTACGGCAGCTCAGGCCGGGTTTCTTGTCAGTTCATTTGCATTGATCATCGCGCTGTTCGGTCCCTTCATGGTGCTATTGATGTCCAGGTTTAACCGCAAGCGAATCATGACAATGTCGTTGTTTGTTTTTGCCGTAACAAGCTTGCTGTCAGCCTATACATCCAACTTTTATCTACTAGTGATTTTACGTATCATTCCGGCCCTGTTTCACCCGGTGTATTTCTCGCTTGCCTTTGTCGCCGCCACTGCGTTGTATCCCCCGGAAAAAGCAACGCAAGCTTCCGCCAAGGCCTTTCTCGGCACGAGCATGGGAATGGTACTCGGTATTCCAATTACGGCCTATATCGCCAATCAATTTTCATACGAGGCCTCCTTCTGGTTTACTGCGGTAGCGAATGGGATTGCAGGGATCGGTATTTTATTTATGCTGCCGGATACACCGCAAGCCGAAATGTTCTCCTATCGGAAGCAGCTTGGCATTTTGCGTAAAGTATCGCTGTGGCTCAATATCGGGGCGGCTACTTTTATTTTTGCAGCCATGTTCTCGGTGTATAGCTATTCTGCCGAATATTTGGGGCAAAATACAGGGATGAGCAGCAATATTATCAGTTTTCTGCTTATTATTTTCGGCATCGGCGGAATGCTCGGCAATCTGTTGGCTGGCAAGCTCATGGGCTTGCATAAGGTACGGACCGCTCTTTTTCATCCAGTAGTCTTGGGGGGCACCTATTTGCTGTTGTACGGGATCAGTTCTTCATTTATCCCTACGCTCTTCATCATTATCGTGTGGGGGGCCGTTCATACGAGCGGGCTGATTGTCGCCCAGATTTGGGTGATTGATGAGGCCAAAGAAGCTCCTGCGTTTGCCAACAGTCTTTATATCTCGTTTATTAACCTTGGGGTCTCACTGGGCTCGCTGGCAGGGGGATGGTTTATTGCCAGAGCGGGGATCCATGGGACGTTGTGGAGCGGTTTGCTGTTCGCTATGCTGGCGATGGTATGCATCGGGTCTAAAGTGATTTATCCGCGTATTCTTCGAAAATATAAAGGATTAGATATGCAAAGCTAAAGAGTTGCAAGAGGGCCAAGCCTGTTATCATAAAAAACCGGTTCAACACTTTGTATGGTGTTGAACCGATTTTTGTTTAAAGATTGATTCCTGCCTGTCGGATTGGATCAGAATGAAACATGCACACTTCGTTGCGAATTGGATCAACGTATAACCACCATCCGGGAACAGCACGCTTCCGGTGGTAAACTTGTTCGTCATCAGATACAACATTAACCCGTACTGGGGCCAATTCTACTGCCAACGCCTTGCCCAAACTTTCAATCGCGCCGTTAGCCGCTCCATAGGATGACCTTCTTCGCCTGCTCCAGTTTTTCTACGGAACGCCCAGCGATCACGATGCTTGCCCCTTGCTTTGCTGCTTCTATGGCTGTTGTCAGCCCTATACCTGCACTGCCGCCAATCACTATTTTTAAGTCATACTTACTTTTTTATTCAGACGGGTTGTCCTGCACCGTGCTTTTGCGATAGGATGTCGGCGACTGGCCCGACCAGCGCTTGAACTGTCTGCTAAAATGCGCAATATCCCCATAGCCGAGCATATCGGCAATTTGTTGTACCGACCATTGCGGATCAGCCAACAGCAACTTGGCCTCATGCAGCACAAGCCCGGATAGATACACACGAGGAGATACGCCGAAAACGCTACGGAATACACGATTACAATGGGACACGCTAATACCTAGCTCGGATGAAATCCCCTCGATCCCATCCTGTTTTTCCACCGATCCGGCCTGCCCATAGGGCTGATTCACTCTGCCCTGAAGACGACTGGCAATCTGATGGGCAAGCTCTGCCTGCACATATCCACGCCCCGGCAGATGGGCCGCTTCACTGGATACAGCCTCCCACAACGTTGCGAACAGTTCAAACACAGCAGATTGAATCCGCATACGCTTTGCCACCGAATCACTACCTACTCCTATGTCTTCTGGCGTTGAAAGATCGAGCAGCTTGCTCAACGCTGGTCCCATTTGACCTGCCACGGTGCCTTCAGCTGGAAACATAACCTGCTCCAGACGACTCAGGAGCGAGAGAAACAGCTTATCATCAATGTCGAAATGCATACAAAAATACGTAAATCCTTCTCCGTTACTATGGCTCGAATGGACAATACCCGGGCGCAGCAGCACCAGATCACCCTGTCGCTGGGTATAGCTGCGACCATCCACAACCATGATCTGTTCTCCCACAAGCACGATGTTAATTTCATATTGAGGATGCTCGTGTGGCGGATAGCTCCACTCTCTTCCGACACTTCGTGTATGAATGGCAAACAAATTGACCGTGGTCCGTACATCGGGAAAAAAGAATTCCTCTCTGGCAGCTGTAAGGTCTGGATGATGGGGACGATTCGGTAACCGTGATGACGACATGTTTTCCCTCCTGGCTTACTTACATGGATATACTCCAGTATATCGCTTTCAGCGCGATTTGGATAAATAGTTGCGCGATTTGACAATGGTTCCCCGCCACATGACATGCTAGGCTCTAAGTGAAGTTAGTCAAAGTTAAACTTTATTCTGAAAGGGGTTTCATTATATGTCGAAAAATATATTTTATAACACGCAGCACGCACCTATCGGTTCCTTTTCCAGCTTTACGCTTGGGTTTAAGGGCAATCGCGGCGGACTTGGTTTGGAGCTGGGCAAGCCTGCCGATGAAAATGTATATATCGGGCTGCAATCCAGAGATGGCGGAGCATACGAGGCGCTTCCCTTTTTTGCATCCACACAGGATGAAAGTGCCCGCTATGATGTGGAGAAAAAGGGTAAACGAACGGAACCGCAGCTTATGGCCTTTGCCGATTCCGACATTACTCGTGAACTAAAAGCAGGAACGGATACATGGCAGGCTGGAGATTTGACGTTCCGGCTGTACTCTCCTGTTCGCCCGGTGCCCGAGCCGGGAAATGCGGGTATGGATGAGTTGCGGGCAGCGTTGGTCCCGGCGGTATTCGCCGAGCTAACAGTCGATAACACGCAGGGGACTGCAGCACGAAAGGCTTTTTTCGGCTATCAGGGCAGTGATCCGTATAGCGGCATACGCATTATAGGAGAAGATCCGCGCAGGGACGCTACGGATTCTACCCCATTGGAGGGAAGACTCACAGGCATCGGCCAAGGGCGCAGCACAGCCATTGTGACCAACAGCAGTGAAGCGGTACCTGCCAGCGGATTTGCAATAGAGAAGCTGCTTGGGGAGACCATGGCCGAGAATTTATCCTTTGGCCTGGGCACGACGGGTGCGCTCCTGATGGACGTTCCCGCAGGTGAGAAGCGCACATATACCTTCGCCATATGCTTCTATCGCGGCGGCATCGTAACGACAGGCATCGAAGCATCGTATTACTATACCCGGCTGTTCAAGGATATTGAAGACGCGGGGAGCTATGCATTGAAGCATTTTACAGACCTCACCGCAGCCTGTGTTCAGGCTAATCGCTGGATAGAGTCGGCCAACCTGAGCCCCGATCAGGAATTCATGCTCGCTCAGGCGATCCACAGCTACTACGGCAGCACCCAACTGCTTAGTCACCAAGCGGATGGAGAACCGATCTGGGTTGTGAACGAAGGCGAGTATCGGATGATGAATACACTCGATTTGACGGCTGATCAGCTCTACTATGAATTGATTTTAAATCCATGGACGGTACGCAACGAGCTGGAGTGGTTTGTCCAAAGGTACAGCTATCGGGATGAGGTACGCTTTCCAGGAGAGGAACAGACCTATCCGGGTGGTATCACGTTTACGCATGATATGGGGGTGGCCAACGTGTTCTCCCGGCAGGGGTACTCCTGTTATGAGCTGGCTGGGATTGACGACTGCTTCTCTTACATGAGCCACGAGGAACTGGTGAACTGGCTTTGCTGCGCCACAGTATATATCGAGCAGACACAGGACCAGTCATTTACAACACGTATGCTGCCTGTCTTGTGTGACTGCTTTGAAAGCATGCTACGGCGGGATCACCCCGACCCGGCACAACGAAACGGCTTGATGGGCTTGGACAGCTCTAGAACCCGGGGCGGCGCGGAAATTACGACCTACGACAGTCTGGACGTATCTCTGGGTCAGTCCCGCAACAACATTTATCTAGGCAGCAAATGCTGGGCGGTATATGTTGCACTGGAAAAGATATTTGCCTCAAAAGGGCTTAACTCCCTCTCACAGGAGGCTGGCTTACAGGCGGACAAATGCGCAGCAGCCATCACAGCACACATGACAGACAAGGGCTATATTCCTGCAGTTATTAAGGAAGGCAATGACTCGCAGATTATTCCTGCCATTGAGGGACTGATCTTCCCTTACTTTACAGGATGTGAGGCTGCGCTTAAGTCTGATGGACGGTTCGGTGGATATATCCAAGCACTGCGGCGTCATTTGGAAACTGTACTGGTACCGGGAGTTTGTCTGTTTGAAGACGGAGGCTGGAAGCTGTCCTCGACCAGTAACAACTCCTGGCTGAGCAAAATCTATCTGTCACAGTTTATTGCCCGCGAGCTGCTGGAACTGCCTTGGGAAGAAGCTGGGCAGGCCGCAGACGCTGCCCACGTCTCATGGCTCCTTCACCCTGAAGAATCCTATTGGTGCTGGAGCGATCAGATACTCTCCGGCATTGCTCACGGCAGCAAATATTATCCGCGCGGAGTTACCGCTATTTTGTGGCTGTATGAAGGCAACGGCAATCGCCTGACTCTCCCTGAGCATATGAGTCAGGATCAGGAACAGCATGTCTGAGGATCATCTTCACCTGCCCAAAAGGAGGCTCCAATATGAGCAAGCTTATGGATATCCCAAAAGAGAGCGGCTATGCGGCTTGGCTGCATTACCGCCGCAATAGTAAGGTAGAAAAGCTGCCCGCTTGGTGCAGGGTCATCGTGGTCCATGAGACAGATGAAGTACTTGAATCGGCTGCGAGTGAGCTTCAGCACGGATTGACCTCCATGTTTGGACAGCAGCCGAAGATCAGCGCCGTTCCTGTGAATGCGCCATTCATTGCACTGGGTACGTTCCCAGCGCATCCTTTGGTCGCAGAACGATTCAGCGCAGAGGAACAGGCAGAAGTGGGCGCAGAAGGCTACCGAATTCGCGGGATAGAGATGCCAGATCCGGCTTCAGCTTCGCATGGTAACGATGAGTTCAAAGGACAATACGTTACAGTCGCAGGGCAGACCTCCAAAGGCGTATTGTACGGAGTCTTTCATCTGCTGCGCTACCTGCAGGGAGGACTAGATGGGAAGTTGAAGCCCACCACCGAATCATTGCACGCCCCCATTCTAGACCAATTATCCAACCCTGCTAATCCCATCCGCATGATCAACCACTGGGATAACATGGATGGTAGTGTTGAACGTGGATATGCGGGTGGGTCCATTTTCTACGACAATAATGCCTTTGCTACAAATAGGGAGCGCCTGCGAGACTATGCCCGTCTACTCGCTTCTGTAGGCATTCAAGCGCTATCCATTAACAATGTGAATGTCCATCAGGTAGAAACCGAGCTGATTACAGATAAATTCCTACCGGATGTGGCTAAAGTAGCTGCGGTATTTCGCGCCTATGGCATACAGATCTACTTGAGCATTAACTATGCCAGTCCTATTCAGCTCGGCGGGTTAACCACAGCCGATCCCCTGGAACCTGCTGTAGCTGAATGGTGGCAGACCAAAGCCCAGGAAGTTTACGCCGCCGTTCCTGATCTGGGTGGTTTTGTGGTCAAAGCCGATTCCGAAAATCGACCTGGACCGTTCAGCTACGGGCGCCATCACGCCGATGGAGCCAATATGCTGGCAGATGCGTTGCAGCCCTTTGGCGGACGTGTGATTTGGCGCTGCTTTGTCTACAACTGCAAGCAGGACTGGCGCGATCGCAAGACAGATCGGGCCTGCGCAGCCTTTGACCATTTTAAACCGCTGGATGGACTGTTTCGAGAAAATGTCATTTTACAGATCAAAAATGGTCCCATGGATTTTCAGGTGCGGGAGCCTGTCTCCCCCCTATTCGGTGCGCTGGAATCCACTCAGGTACTGCTGGAATTTCAAATTGCGCAAGAGTACACCGGCCAACAGAAGCATCTATGTTACCTTGTTCCCCAATGGAAGGAAGTATTGGATTTTGACACCTACGCCCAAGGAAAAGGCTCCACCATCAAGCGTATCGTGAGTGGCGCTCTGCATTCTCCAAAGCATACCAACTATGGAATAGCCGCTGTATCCAATATTGGCGCAGACACCAATTGGACCGGACATTTGCTCGCCCAGTCCAATCTTTATGGCTATGGTCGGTTGGCTTGGGACCCGGAGCTGTCCGCAGACAAAATCGCTGATGAGTGGGTTCGGCTGACGTTTGGCAGACAAGGGAATACCGACGGCGGCACAGATTTAATTTCTACCATTAAACAGATGCTGCTCGATTCATGGAATATCTACGAATCCTACACCGCCCCTCTCGGAGTCGGCTGGATGGTCAGTCCCGATCACCACTATGGGCCGGATGTAGACGGGTACGAATATTCCATGTGGGGCACCTACCATTTTGCTGATTGCTGGGGGATCGGGGTAGATCGCACGACTGCAACCGGAACGGGCTATGCAGGACAATATTTTTCTCCCAATACTGATATCTACGAATCTACGGACACCTGCCCGGATGAGCTGCTCTTATTCTTTCACCATGTTCCTTATACACATTTGCTCCACTCTGGCCAAACCGTCATACAGCACATTTATGATACCCATTTTGAAGGTGCAGAACGTGCGGCCCATCTCCGAGATACATGGGTTAGTCTACAAGGGCAACTGAATGATGCCATGTATGAACAGGTGCTGGAGCGGCTGGAGCATCAGGCTGAGCACGCCAAAGAATGGCGGGATCGGATCAATACGTATTTTTATCGCAAAAGTGGTATTCCCGACGAAAGGAATCGCCCTATTTATTAAGTAAGCTGTCTCGGCAATACTTTCATACAGACTGGAACAAAGCTTCTCAACGCCTAGGTTCGCTTTTTCCTATACTGGCATTGGCTATCGGTACATCACTAAAAGGCATGCGTCTTACTCAGACCTATGCCTTATTTTTTTGCCTGAAAACTTTTAAGCACACGGTTGCTTACGTAAAATGTCATATTTGTCCACTCTGAGTGTGCAATAAATTCTTCTTTTTATGCAACCGCTTGCTTTATACTGTTTTTGTAGACGTTTACAAAAGTTTGTCGAATTAGACTATGCTTTGGGGAGGATGATCGGTTTGACCTTGTATCGAAGTCTATGGAACAAAGGGTGCCTGATTCTGCTAAGCCTTGTACTATCTCTGACCGCCTTCATTGGCTCACCCTCCAATACGGCGAGCGCCGCGGTTGCTGATGATTTTCAAGCTTCTGTCATGGGACCGTTGGCGAAAATTAATGACTGGGGTGCCTTCAAAAAGCAACTGCAAACACTGAAAAGTAACGGTGTTTATGCTATTACCACCGACGTCTGGTGGGGCCATGTGGAGAGCGCAGGAGATAACCAGTTCGATTGGAGCTACTACAAGACCTATGCAGATGCCGTGAAAGAAGTGGGATTGAAGTGGGTTCCTATTATCTCTACGCATAAGTGTGGGGGAAATGTGGGGGATGATTGCAACATCCCGCTGCCAAGCTGGCTGTCGAGCAAGGGCAGTGCAGATGAAATGCAGTTCAAGGACGAAAGCGGTTTTGCCAATAACGAAGCCCTCTCTCCATTATGGAGCGGGACTGGTAAACAATATGACGAGCTGTATGCCTCATTTGCTCAAACCTTTGCTAGCTACAAAAGCATCATTCCCAAAATTTATTTAAGCGGTGGGCCCTCTGGAGAATTGCGATATCCTTCATACTATCCGTCAGCGGGATGGAGTTATCCTGCACGGGGCAAATTCCAAGCCTACACTGAAACAGCTAAAAGTGCGTTCCGCACGGCCATGAATGAAAAGTATGGATCAATGGACAAGATTAATGCAGCATGGGGCACCAAGCTGAGCAGCCTTAGCCAAATCAATCCGCCGACCGATGGGGACGGATTTTACACGAATGGCGGGTATAATTCCACGTATGGGAAGGATTTTTTGTCGTGGTACCAAAGCGTGCTTGAGAAGCATCTGGGCGTCATCGGAGCTGCTGCACACAAAAACTTCGATTCTGTGTTCGGTGTCCGTATCGGAGCCAAGATTTCCGGTCTGCACTGGCAGATGAACAATCCTGCCATGCCTCACAGCACAGAGCAAGCAGGTGGATATTATGATTACAACCGTCTCATTCAGAAATTCAAGGATGCCGATCTAGACTTGACATTTACTTGCCTGGAGATGAGTGACAGTGGCACAGCACCGAATTATTCGTTGCCGTCCACCCTGGTTGATACCGTCTCCTCGATCGCGAATGCCAAGGGTGTTCGCCTGAATGGTGAAAATGCACTCCCGACAGGCGGCAGCGGCTTCCAAAAAATCGAGGAGAAAATCACGAAGTTCGGTTATCACGGGTTTACGTTATTGCGCATCAACAATCTCGTCAACAATGATGGCTCACCAACCGGTGAGTTGAGTGGATTCAAACAGTATATCGTAAACAAGGCCAAGCCCGGCGATAACGGTGGCGGTACAGGCAACAAAGTAACGATATACTACAAAAAAGGCTTCAACTCACCTTACATTCACTACCGTCCGGCTGGCGGAAGCTGGACTGCTGCGCCTGGTGTGAAAATGCAGGATGCCGAAATTAGCGGCTATGCCAAAATTACCGTCGATATCGGGTCTGCCTCCCAATTGGAAGCCGCTTTTAACGACGGTAATAACAGCTGGGACAGCAACAACACCAAAAACTACTCCTTCAGCACGGGCACTTCTACTTACACGCCCGGTAACAGCGGCAATGCGGGAACGATCACATCAGGCGCTCCAGCGGGCACGATTCCCGGGGATGGCGGCGGTACAACTAACAAGGTAACGGTATACTACAAAAAAGGCTTTAACTCGCCTTACATTCACTACCGCCCGGCTGGTGGAAACTGGACTGCCGTACCCGGTGTGAAAATGCAGGATGCCGAGATTAGCGGCTATGCTAAAATTACCGTCGATATCGCTTCTGCCTCCCAATTGGAAGCCGCTTTTAACGACGGCAATAACAGCTGGGACAGCAACAACACAAAAAACTACCTTTTCAGCACGGGAATTTCTACCTACACACCCGGCTCTAACGGAGCCGCAGGAACTATTCGAACGGGGGCACCTTCGGGGAGCATCCTCAGCGTAGGGACTTCCACCTACACAACCAACCTCAACGAAGTTGCAGGACCTATCCAAACAGTGGAACTTTCGGGTGCATCCTTAAATGTAGGCACTTCTACGTACGTACCCAACTCTAACGGGGTTGAAGTAACTATTCAAACGGAGGCGCCTTCGGGCGCCTTCACTCCTATAGATCTGAATACCCTCTCCAAGCCCACTCCCCTCAACACAGACTGGAGCAAACAGAGCATTTATTTTATCATGACAGACCGATTTAGCAACGGAGATCCATCCAACGATAATTACGGTGGTTTCAATTCCAACAACAGCGATCAGCGCAAGTGGCATGGTGGCGATTTTCAAGGTATTATTAACCAACTCGACTACATTAAAAATATGGGGTTTACCGCCATCTGGATTACTCCGGTAACGATGCAAAAGAGCGAATACGCTTACCACGGCTATCATACGTATGATTTTTATGCGGTAGACGGACATCTTGGTACCATGGACAAGTTCAAAGAGCTGGTTGGTAAAGCACACGACAAAAATATCGCTGTTATGCTGGACGTAGTTCCCAATCACACTGGCGATTTTCAACCTGGGAACGGCATCGCCAAGGCTCCTTTTGACAAAGCGGACTGGTATCATCACAATGGCGACATCACAGGAGCAGACTACAGCTCCAACAACCAATCGAAAATCGAAAACGGTGACGTGGCTGGATTAGACGACCTGAATCAGGACAACCCTGCAACAGCAAATGAGCTCAAAAACTGGATCAAATGGCTGTTGAACGAGTCGGGGGTCGACGGACTGCGGGTGGACACTGTGAAGCATGTACCCAAAGGGTTCCTGAAGGATTTTGACCAAGCGGCCAATACCTTTACCATCGGTGAGATTTTTAGTGGCGACCCCGCTTATGTGGGCGATTATACCCGATATCTCGATGCCGCGCTGGATTTTCCGATGTATTATACAATCAAGGATGTGTTCGGACACGATCAATCTATGAAGAAAATCAAGGAGCGCTACTCAGATGATCGTCACTATCGCGATGCCCAGACCAACGGGGTATTTATCGACAATCATGATGTAAAACGTTTCCTGAATGACGCCTCTGGCAAGCCGGGTGCTAACTATGACAAATGGCCTCAGCTCAAAGCTGCCTTAGGCTTTACTTTGACCTCACGCGGGATTCCTATCATCTATCAAGGCACCGAGCAAGGCTTTAGTGGCGGAGATGATCCTGCTAACCGGGAAAACGTTGTGTTTAACGCCAATCATGATCTGTATCAGTACATCGCTAAGCTGAACCGTGTGCGCAACAGCCACCCTGCCCTGCAAAACGGGAGCCAAAAGGAAAAATGGGTAGACGACTCCTTTTACAGCTTCCAGCGCTCTAAAAACGGCGACGAGGCCATCGTACTTATCAACAACTCATGGAGCAGTCAAACTCGCACGATTGGCAACTTCGACAATCTGTCCAACGGTACCCGTCTGACCAACCAACTGAGCAACGACTCCATTCAGATCAACAACGGTTCGATCACCGTGACTCTTGCTCCAAAGGAAGTTAAAATTTTCACTAAGTAACAGTCACATTCAGTCACATTCAGTCATATTCAGTTACATTGATTATTCAGATGCGCTAAAATAAGTTATAGAAGGATATGCTAAAAAAGAGCAAGGATGCTGGTAACATCCCTACTCTTGGCAACAGCCGCTTTGAAGAGCGGTCGGCTGTTCAAAGGCGATCTAAAGAGATAGACCGTTTTCCCCTTGAGCAGGGCGGTCTATTTCTTTTTGTTATACTCTACTTATTTTTCTATACGAACATAACTTCGCAACGCTAAAAAAAGTCCCAGCACAAAAATAAAGAAAATACTGATGACCCCTCCAGGAACATACGTGAATGTTCTGCCCATTTGTCCATGGGGAGAAAACAATAACGGCACTGTCCATGGATAAAAGGTATTCCCCGGTGTATTAACCAAAACAAAATTTAAGCACATAACCGTACACATCCCAATAATGGCGGGTACAAATTTTTTCCAACGAATGGCGAAGAACGTGATGATCGGGATGAGCATAGCGTGCATGACAATCATTTTAGCAAATACCCCAAGCTGATACATAACGATTTCAAAGGTTAGCGGTCTGATTGTAATAAACGTACCCAATACTGTAGATAGCACAAATGCCATCAGTAGGCTAACAGCGATGTACATATAAATAACGAGTAGCTTGCTGAAGTAAATCCGAGTTCGGCGAACCGGGTTTGTAAACAGTGCAATATGAGTGTTCTCCTGGTATTCTCTCGCATATATATAGCAGGTCAAAATGTAATAGCTCATATATCCAGTTATTAAATTAATGGAGGATACCAAATCCATAAAGTATTCATTCCATCCATCACGATCCAAGGAAAGTTTAGGATTTATGGCGTAAGTACTAAAAGTCAAAAATACGGTTGCTATTAAAATAAACACACTTAGAAAAAGAATTTTAGTTCCTTTCAGCTTCAAGCACTCTGCTCTAAACAGGTCAAACATAGTAGCCCTCCTCTCAAAAACTCTCCATTTAGTCTTTTCTTTGATATGTCCATATGGATAAAAACAATCCAAGAAGAAAGGTCACGGATAAGCTGAACCATGCTATTGAAACATTGGTAGGTATAGTCGCATTTCTTTCATTAGGAGATAAGAGATAGGGCACAATCCAAGGGTACCATTCACTTTTGTATATAAAATTCAAAAATATTGCAGTACAAACTACGAGTACAACCACCATAATGCTCTTCCAGCGTATAGCAAAAAAAGAGGCGATTGGGATTAACATCGCATGCATCACACACATTTTAGCAAACACTTGGATTTGGTATACCCAGATAGCCATCGTTAAAGGTCGATCTGTAATGGACATGCCTAATAAGGCAGACAAAAACAGAACGAGAAATAAGGATACAATAATAAATCCATAAATAATGATCAATTTACTAAAATAAAATTTAACCCTGGTGACAGGCGTGGTAAACATAAATAGATGCGTGTTTTCCTGATACTCTCTTGCAAAAATATGACCGGTTAATATGTAGTAACTGATAAATCCAGCTGCAACATTGACGAAGAGAACTATGCCCTCGAAATAGTAAGTCCAACCCCGTTTATCAATTGAATATCTGTAAAAAATAGCGCTCGTCGCAAATTCCAACAGCACAACAGCCAGCAATATAATATAGCTCAACAAGAAGGCTTTAGAACTTTTAAGTTTAATGAGTTCTGCTCTAATCACGTCGCACATCCTCTCCCGAAATGAGAGTCAGAAAGTACTCCTCTAGCGTCTGTTTTGAGGTGTGTATCTCATAGACTGAAAACTGATGATCTATTAACTGTCTATTTAACGTGGCTGTATTCTCAATCGGACTATGAATTCTTAGTTGTTGTGGGGATATCACATTAGATTGAAGCTGCTGTCCCATTTGCTCTTGCAGAAACGTTTGTACTGCTTTTGCATCGTTTACTTTTATGTCTGTGTATTGTTCAAATTCTTCCTCCAACTGACTCAAACGATCTTCTGTTAACAGCGTTCCATTATGTATAATCCCGATGTGTGTAGCTAACTGCTGAATTTCACTCAAGATGTGGCTGGAAATAAGAATGGTTTTCCCATTCTCCTCACACAACCGCTTCAATAGCTGACGAATTTCCTTAATTCCAGATGGGTCCAGTCCGTTCGTCGGCTCATCCAATATGAGCAACTCAGGGTCATGAACAAGCGCCCTCGCAATCCCTAATCTTTGCTTCATTCCTAGGGAAAAATCCTTAAACTTCTTCTTGCCGGTATGCTCTAATCCCACAGTAGTTAATGTTCTTTCAATTCTCCCATCATCCTGCACCCCCATGTACATACAGCAAATCCTTAAATTATCGCGTGCACTCAAATTTTCGTATAAACCAGGCGTTTCGATAATTGTACCTATTTTCGAGAAAATAGAAGGATAGTTTTTCTCCAGCCGCTCGCCAAATAAAAAAACCTCCCCACTTGTAGGCTCAATCAGCCTCATCAGCATGCGGATGGTAGTAGTCTTGCCAGCTCCATTTTCACCGAGGAAACCATAGATACTGCCACACTCCACGTGTAAGGATATGTCGTCTACGGCTTTTGACATCCCAAACTGTTTACGGAGCTTTTTCGTTTCAATAATATATTCCACTTTCAAACCTCCTAATCACTAAATAATACAAGTATACAAAATATAACCACTACTACGTGTAAGATTGCTTACACTGTACCATCTGTCCATAAAACAAAACAGGCACCTGACGAAGCGTACACTTCGTTGCAGGTGCCTTGTTTATATATAAACAACGTGGGATTACTTAGGCCTCAGTAGCCACGTTGATATTGTTCAGGTATGGAAGGCTTCTCGCCGCGCAGCGTCACTGCTGCATGAATCGCCCAATATGGATCGCGCAGCAATCCGCGTCCCACAGCGACCAGATCGGCATCCTCGTTGCCGATAACGGACTGCGCTAAGGCTGCGTCATCCAACGAACCGACAGCAATCACCGGGATGTTCAGTGCCTCGCGAATTTGGCGTGCGAACGGCACTTGATAGCCCGGATAGTTGCCCGGCTTTCTGGCGCCAGCAGGGCCTTCCCCGCCCGAGCTAACATGGATCACATCTACGCCTGCAGCCTGATATGCACGGCTCAGCTCAATGGCATGATCCACATCGTACCCACCATCTACGTATTCCACCGCGCTGATGCGTAAGATTAACGGCATACCCGCAGGCATTTGCTTGCGTACAGCCTGAATAACTTCAACACCGAAACGGGATAAATCCTTACCGTACTCGTCGTCCCGCTTGTTCGTAACTGGCGAATGGAATTGGTGAATCAAGTAACCATGTGCCCCGTGCAGTTCAATCGTATCCACGCCTGCTTGAACTGCACGCCGGGTAGCGTCTGCGAATTTTTGCACCATGCTACGGACTTCCTCCGTCGTAAGCGCGCGTGGCTGTTTATAATTCGCATCCGGGTATGCAATGGCCGAAGGAGCCACTGGCTCAGCTGCATCCTCAGCTTTACGGCCCGCGTGAGCAATCTGGATGCCTACCTTGGACCCGTGCGCATGAATGCCGTCAACCAGTTTCTTATAAGCTGGGACATGCTCGTCTGACCAAAGACCCAGATCATAATCTGTAATCCGTCCATCCGGTTCCACGTCCGTCATTTCTATAATAATCAGGCCCGTACCTCCAATAGCCCGACTCAGGTAATGAACATGATGCCAATCATTCGGAATCCCATCCTTGGCTGTCACCGAGTATTGGCACATCGGCGGCATCACCACACGATTCTTTAATTCCAAATCTTTCAGTGTATACGGTGTAAACAACGAGTTCGTCAAAACGTTCATCTCCTTTTTATCTTCGTCACATAAACGAAAATACGCTCCAAGTTAACACGGTCTATTATAGACATAATCGGCATAGTCCAAACGGAATAAAGAGATTCCCTCCAACGGGGGATCTCTCACATTTGCAACTTGCAGTCATTATGTATGTCGTATGTTGTAGATATATTGCACACAATCTATTATCCATAACTCAATAACTTTTTGCAAGTAAATATTTAATTATTATTAAATATTTTTTTATCCATCCCCTCCCCACCTCCTGGCTATAACACAAAAAGACGTCCTTACGGACGCCTCTGCGGAACTAATCTTATTGTGCTGAGCCTAATTGCACCCATGCCTTCTCAATCTCTGCAACCGCCTGATCCTTATTCATGTTACCGCTGATATATGCCTGCATCAGCTCGCCAAATTTTTGGTGGAATGTATCCAGCGAGTAGTTCACAGACAGATCACCGGACTTCGACGTTTTCAAAATACTTTCCATTTCCTTAGGCATTTCCAGATCAGGAAGCGGTGCATCCTTAATTGGAGGAATCACCTTCGCTACCTGGGAGAACCAGTTCTTACCGTATTCCGAAGTGTACAGCCAGTTGAAAAATTCAATCGTTTCCTTCGATACTTCAGAATCCTTGTTGATACGCAGCGCCTGATCCGCACCGGTAATGATGACCGATTGATCCGCTTTGTCACTCACCGGATATCCCATGATGCCAATCTTGAGATCAGGATTAATTTTCTTGATTGCTTCCTCATCCCATGCACCTTTACCCGTCATAAACGCAGCTTTTCCGGATGCAAAATCACTTACTTCCGCATTGCTGTCCCGTTCCAGTGGCTTATCTGTGCCATGTTTCACCGTCAAATCAATGAAGCTAAAGAAGTTGTTGTACAGCACTGGGTAGTCCTTGATTTTTGCTTTGCCTGCGATAAAATCACTAACGAGCTGCTTCGGTTCCACGCCTGCATCCTGTGCGGCAGCATCTACATAGTGTTGGAAGATATGCTTCCATACCCACCACTCTTTATATGCGTTGGCAAATGGAGTAATGCCCTTTGCCTCTAGCTTGGTAACCGCATCCTGCATTTCTGCAATCGTCTTCGGTGGGGAGGTTACCCCAGCCTTGGTAAGCAAATCCTTATTGTAAATCAGCGTAAACAGGTTCCCCTTTACCGGGAGTCCCAGCACTTTGCCGTCACTGGAGCTCATATTCGCTCGAACAGCATCCGTCATGGCTGCTGCCAGCGGCTCATTGGTCAGATCGGCGCTATAATCCGCATACGTGTCGATGTCGCCTCCTGCCGTCGTTTGGAATACATCCGGTGTACTACCTGAGGCTATTTTCGACTTCAGAATCGTGTTGTAGTCTGCCTGCATGATCTCCAGATTGATCTTCACGTTAGGTTTGACCTTCTTATACTCCTCGATATACGCGTTAAAAGCATCGGTATACTCCGGTGAGGCTGTGAACATATTTATTGTAACCGTTTTCAAATCTTCTTTGCCGCCAGCACTTTCTTTTGACGCATCCGTGCCGCCGCTGCTTCCACATCCGCTCAACAAACCGACCGTCAAAAGCAAACTGCCGGATAACGCCATCATCTTCTTTAACATGGATACTCCCCCATTTGTTTGTGATCAACGTCCATGCGCTCATTCTAAAAAATATACTCCAATTTAAAAAGGCAGATTAGTGAAGCGTTAAGGGTAAAAAAGTGGTTTATTGCAGGCTCACGCGATACTCAGACGGTGACACCTGATAATAATTACGAAAAGCCTTACTGAAATAATTTTTATCTTTGTAGCCGAGCATATCCGAGATTTCCTGTATTTTCAGGCTAGAATCGCCCAGCAGCTCCTTCGCCTTGTCCATTCTAACCTTCTGTACATATTCGTGAATACCGTAACCAAACTGCTGTTTGAACAGCTTCATCAGGTATTCCCGACTCAAAAAATAGGTTTCGGCAAAAAACGAAATTTTGATATCCTCAAAATAATAACGGTCGATGTGTCTTTTGATGTCCGTTATGTCAAAGGGCTGGTTCCCCGCTTGAGTATGTTGGACCCCAGCAATGTAAAGCTCCAGCATCCGATTCAATCTCTGACCGTAGTGGACAAAGCTCGTAAAATCAGCAGACAAATCCTCTTCACCCACGTGCTCTGGTTCTTCCAAAGCTCTATCTTGATTCAACATTAACGTAGACGCACCTAACTCAACCGCAGCTTCTCTCAGTAAAAAATGGAACTCCTTCATCATTCGATCCGCATCCTGTAAACGGAAAATAGGGCCTGATGCCAATTGTTTCAGCAGATCGCCCAGCAGTACCTTTGCCCGGTTCGCCTGACCTGTCTGAGCATCCTTTTGGATCGACAACAGTCGCTCCGTCCATGACATTTCCTCTAACGTACCCATTTGCCGTGACACTGTATGAAGAATAGATTCCCCTTCCAGCTTCAACACATCCGTGCTTTGGATGAGCGTCTTGGCATCCATATAAGCAGACGCTAGCTCCAATACATCTGAGCAAAGCTTACCCAATCCGGCAACTACCACCATGCTGAACAGCCCATGCAGGTTCGCCACCGCCTTCTGTGTCACTTGTGCCAATAGTAAGGCCATATGTTCTTCTTGTCCTGAGGCCAGGGTAAAGATCGAAACGACCTCACGCTCCCGTCGCGGATGGGAGAAGCTAAAACAACTCAACCGTTCATCTGACGTCTGAGCTAACACATTGGTCACGGCAAAATCCATCAGGTCGGCATCGCCATGAAAACGCGTCCTGCGAATCTCATCCCTGTTCAGCAGACGCAGCACGATTACCCCAAAGCGATTGCACGGCTGATCCGCTCCGATCAATGGGAGCAACGCCGTATTGGCCTGCCTTTTAAAGCTACCGTCCAAAATGGACAAATATAGCTTCTCTTTCAGCTTCGGCAGTGACATATTCAGCGTAATGTTCTGGCTAATGAACTTGTTTTTGCTTTGCTCTCGGCTTTCCAGAATGTCCACTGCTTTGCGCAGTGCCTGATTCAGATCCTGACGATTGATAGGTTTGAGCAGATAATCCACCACCCGGGATTGAATCGCCTGCCGTGTAAATTCAAAGTCATTGTAGCCGCTAATGACAATCGTCAGCATATGGGGATATGCCTTTTCGATAGCACGTAGAAATTCGATACCGTTCATTTCCGGCATCTTCATATCTACCATCACCACATCGATGTGATGTTGACCTAACAGTTCCATTCCCAGCCTTCCATTCGTTGCCTCATAAATATGCTCGATGCCCAGATTACCCCAGTCTCCAACAATACGAATGGCTTCGCGTAACGGTTCTTCATCGTCAATAATCAATACGTTATACATGGCTGACTCCTCCCCGGGGAATTTGCATTCTCATTTCCGTTCCTGTTTCATCCGTAAGTATGAATAATCCTGCCTGTTCTCCATACAAAAGCTTCAAGCGTGTGTTCAGATTCTTCAAGCCGATATGCTCGCTCTCCCGGTCTTCCCATTTTTCATGAAACGAATCCAGCACCATTTTCAGCTTGTCCTCTGAAATTCCAGGTCCGTTGTCCCTGACTGTAATTGTGGCATTTGTAGAACTCGATTCGGCTGAAATGACGATCAGAATATCGCTTGATACTTTTTCCAACGCATGCTTAATAGCGTTTTCCACCAACGTCTGCACAGATAATCTCGGAATCGGCAGCTCCATCAGCGTTTCTTCCCATACCACTTCGACCCGCAGTCTCGCTCCGAACCTTGCCTTTTGCAGACCTATATACCGTTCAATGTGCTTGAGCTCTTCGCGGGCAACTACGATATCCTTGCCGTTGATGGAATACCGCAACGTTTGGGCCAATGCATCCACCATATCTGCCATGTCGAACATCTCCCGCTTTAATGCTTGTGTGGATATGGCTTGCAGGGCATTGTACAGAAAATGAGGATTAATTTCAGCCTCCAACGCCTTGAGTATGGCGTTCTTTTCGACCAGCTTCATGCGATAGCGCTCATTAATAAGTTCTTCGGTTCTTTGGACCATTTCGTTAAAATGCAGCGACAAATATGCAATCTCGTCATGACCCTTCACAGGAGCTGTTGCACCAAAATCCCCGGTGCTAAACCGCTTCATCTGGGTGGACAGCTTATGTAAAGGTCGGGTAATGGCGTTCGAGGTCAGTGTCACTAATATAATAGACACACCTAAAAATAAAGCCCCGATGGCATAGCTCCAATTCCGTGTTGTCGTAGCTGCTTCATAAATTTGACGGTATGGGATGGGCTTGATGAGCTGCCACCCGTCCTTTTCGCCAGCATCATACACGACCAAATACTCCTGGTTGCCACTGCTATCTGACCACGTTACTCGCCCGCTTCCTCCCTTGCCGATCTGTGTCAACACTCCAGAATCACGCATCCGCTCATATAGCGGAAAGCTGTTCACATAAAAGGGAACCCCTTTAGGGCTCATGAGCATCAATTGGTCCCCTTTGCCCAGTGGAATGTTCTGCATGATTTCGTCCACGGCGCTCGTATTGTAATAAAAGGACAGCACCGCCTGCGGATGGCGGGATGCAATCGACCTCAGCACTCGATGGTATGCCATAAAGCTTGCTTGAGGCGCCACATAACCCATATCAGAGCGGGACCCTACAAAGGATTGAAATGATTCGTTCGTGGTACTAGCCATCGCCTCTTTATACCAAGGGAGCTTGGGAATATCCGTGTTTATTCCTTTGCGCACCGTAATGTTGTACGTCTCCCTGGTAACCACATAGTATTGATGTCGGTCCGCCACGTACAGATAGATCGCTTCCAGATCATTACGTGAATAAAACATACTGCGCAAGTAATTTTCAATGACCATTCTCGAAGCATAGTCCCGGTTCTCATTGGCAATGGCGTTCATGATATCGTTATAACGAAGCTGCGGAAGGGCCAACTGCTGCATTCCCTCCAAATAATCCTCTAAATTCTGATTGACCAGCAGCAGATTATTCGTCGTGCTGGCGATGCTATGGTTAACCGACTCCTTTTCAATCATCTGATAGGAAATAATCGTGAGTGAGCCCACCACCAGAATAATCACCGAGGTAAAAAGAAGAATGAGCTTGTTCACTAATTTTTGCGTGATCCTCCTCCACATGGAGCGAAGAATCGTTCCTACACGCTCTGACATCATGATAACCGCCCCTTTTGAAAGCGTACACATTTTTACCCTCAACTGTTTTCTTAAATCCATTGGTCCGGCCCTAGGGGCTATCCTATACTTTCATTATATCTTAAACAGCTTGGAGCGAAAGATCGGAAAATGTTGAGAAAAAGAGGTGCGTTATGCTGAAAAAAAGGGGAACTCGGGGCGACAAGGGCAGTAAACTGGAATTCGGTTTATTCACACTGCCCGTAATCCTGTGCATTACGATTGCATTTTATATTCCGTTTTTGATGACGATACGCTATTCCCTGACCAAGTGGAACGGCATATCCAAACATCCGAAATTTGTAGGTCTGGATAACTTCAAGCAAATCCTGCTTGGGGACGCCAATTTTGCACATGCAGCCTGGTTTACCGTCAAGTATGCCATTCTGTACATTGTATTGGTGAATGTGCTGGCCATTTTGCTGGCACTCGTTCTCGACATGAAGCTGAAAAGCTCGGCTTGGCTGCGAGCGGCTTTCTTTATCCCTTATATCCTCAGTCTCGTGATTGTCGGCTTTATATGGAAATTCATCTTCATGCAAGGCTTTGAGTCACTGGGACAGAGTACAGGCTGGGGCATCTTCCAGCTAAGCTGGCTGGGTGAGGAAGGGCTCGCGTTTATTTCCATTTTGGCGGTATCGATCTGGCAATCCATTGGCTTTTACATGGTCATTTATATTGCAGGTTTGCAATCTGTGCCAGAGGATCTAAAAGAAGCTGCCATTGTTGATGGCGCGGGGCCAATTCGGAGATTTTTCAGTATTATTCTACCGATGCTCGCACCTTCCATTACGATCTCGGTCTTCATGGCACTGACCAACTCGATCAAAGTGTTTGACGTCATTTTATCTCTGACCGGCGGTGGGCCGGGAGGTACGACATACAGCATTGCGTATGATATTTACCGGGATACGTTCCAGAACAATCTGTATGGCTACGGAACAGCCAAAGCATTGATTTTATTCGTTGCAGTCCTGATCATTACGATTATTCAATTGTCTATTTTCAAACGCAGGGAGGTTGAAGCCTGATGCAACGCAGCCGTACGGGACGTATTTTGCTAGAAGCGGGCATGATTGTATTATCATTGTTATTTTTGTACCCGCTGTTTCTCGCCATTAACAATTCGTTCAAAAGTTTCGCTGAGGTCATGACCGACGTTATTGCGCTGCCCAAGCAGCTTTCGCTGGATAACTACGTATATGTATGGAAATTCATTGACTATCCGCGCCTATTTCTGAATAACACCATTATCACCGTCGTCGGACTGGCAGGTATCGTACTGATATCTTCCATCGCGGCCTACAAGCTGGCAAGAACCAAAAGCAAATGGAGCTCCGTGATTTACATGCTGTGCATTATGCCGATGCTGATCCCATTTCAGTCCATCATGCTCACTGTCTTGCGACTGGCAAAAGACTTAAATCTGGCAGACAGCACTTGGGGACTTGGCTTGCTGTATTGGGGCTTCGGTGCACCGCTGGCCGTGTTTATCTATCACGGCTTCGTGAAAGGTATTCCGGCTGAGATTGACGAAAGCGCCAAAATCGATGGGGCCTCAGGCTTCCGGCTTTTCTTTTCCGTGATTTTTCCCTTGCTGAAATCAGTCACCGCCACCATTGTTATTATCGATGTGATGTGGATTTGGAACGATTTTCTGCTTCCGTTACTCATGGTCAACGGCTCACCCAGCACCAAAACGCTGACGCTGGCCGCCTATACCTTTGTCGGACAGTATACGTCAGACTGGCAATACGCCATGACAGCGATGGTAATGGCTGTTCTGCCTTCGATCATCGTATTTATTTTTCTGCAAAAATACATTGTCAAAGGCGTCGTCGCTGGAGCCGTCAAAGGCTGAGTCAAATATTCGAAGTTTATAAACTAAAAAGCGCCTTAAGTGAGGAATCCCTCCTCTCTTAGGCGCTCTTATATTATTTATGCTTAACCCATTGTGCGCTATCCACCGGCCAAAAAATCACATCCGCACGGCCAACAATATCTTTAATAGAGACAAAGCCAATAGCACGACTATCCCTACTATTATTGCGGTGGTCACCCATCACAAAAATATAACCCTCAGGTACCTTGGAATCGGTTATGGTTCTATTTGGAAAATCAACATTGTTATATAGTTCTCCCTTGGCGTGCGCATCCTGAATAGCTCCCTGAATGTATGACTCCTCTACTTTCTTACCGTTCACATAAAGATTGTCGCCTTGATACCGAATCGTATCGCCAGCCACCCCAATAACACGCTTTATAAAGTCTCTTTGTTCCTTTCTCACATGGAATACAACAACCTCACTCGGCTTGGGATCACGAAAATCGTAAATCACCTTGTTCACGACTACTCGTTCATCTGTCTTGAAATTCGGTTCCATGGACGCTCCCTCAACAATAAATGGCGCAAATAATAGCCAACGTATAATGAACACGAGCACAATGGCTACAATAATGGCCTTAAGCCAATCGATCATCTCATTTTTCACTCGTGGCTGCTTTTCCTGCAATTGTTCGACAGTTGAATCCGTCAAATGATTTCCACTCTCCATGCACTAAACCCACCCTTTCTCACAGTTTTCATTCCTATTATATGTATAATGTTTAAGTATAATCAAATTTTCCCAGTCTGGCAAAATTGCATTTTTAGTTGAAACAAAAGTGTGAACTTTTTTTCACAATATCAAAAAAACAGTAAAAAACTGTTGATGCAAACGTTAACATATATTACACTGTGCATATACTTCTTAGAGCGTTTTGGACTAATGGTAGATCAATCTGTCCCCCCAGGAGGTGTCCTGTTTTTAGTGGAAAGACAGCATGAGTCACTTTTATAGATGCTATCTTCTTTTAAAATATGAGCTCAAATAAGGAGGAAATTACATGTTTAAACGAAATGATCGTCCAAAAACCGGCTTTAACGCTCTAAGACTCGGTGTCTCTTTTGTTTTTGCTTCTTCTTGCCTTATTGGAACCGCTTACGCAGATACGCTATCCAACGACATCCCTTCTTCCGCACTCACAGAAGAGGCAGTCAGTACAACCGACTCAACCACTGTCTCCACAACGTTAGCAGCAGGAGACTTGTATGTGGCGCCAAATGGTAACGTGTCCAATCCGGGTACAATATCCAGTCCTACCACGCTCGAAGCAGCACTTACACAAATTGCTCCTGGTAAAACCATTTACCTGCGCGGTGGTAACTACACTTACTCCTCAACGATTACAATTCAGCGTGAAAATAGCGGCAATAACGGCTCACTCAAAGGGTTGGTCGCTTACGGTAGTGAAAAGCCGGTACTTGATTTCTCTGCTCAAGCCTTTGGTTCAGCCAATCGTGGACTTCAGCTTAACGGAGACTTTTGGCTGGTAAAGGGCCTTGAAGTAAAGGGTGCCGGAGATAATGGTATCTATATCGGCGGCAGCAATAACCGAATCGAAAACGTGGAAACCCACCACAACCGGGATACTGGACTTCAGCTTGGACGTTACTCCCCTAACGCTTCCACTAGTGAGTGGCCTTCGAACAATTTGATTTTGAATTCTTACTCTCACGATAACGCTGATCCCGATAATGGTGAAGATGCCGATGGCTTCGCTGCCAAATTGACTGTGGGATCAGGCAATGTGTTTGATAACTGCTTGGCTGCGTACAACGTAGACGATGGCTGGGATTTGTATAGCAAAACCGAAACGGGTCCCATCGGCGAAGTAACCATTTTGAACAGTGTGGCCCACCACAACGGGCAGACCGCAGATGGAACGTCTACCGCGAACAGCGACGGCAACGGATTTAAGCTGGGTGGAGACAAAATCAAAGTCAACCATATTGTGAAAAACAGTATTGCTTTCCAGAACAAAAAACACGGCTTCACCTACAATAGCAACCCCGGCAGCATTACGTTGACCAATAATACCTCGTGGGACAATGGACAAAGTAATTTTGCTTTTGACAAGGGTGATCACGTGTTCATTAACAATCTTTCTTTTGAAGGAACAGCAAGTGATAAAACAAGCGGTACAGATCAGGACGACTCTAGCGTTTGGTGGAAAAACAAGAAATCGACGAATGCCAAAGGTCTGGTAGTCAGTGCAGACGACTTTGTTAGCCTCACGCCTTCTATCACTCGAAGTGCAGACGGTTCCATCCAGCTCGGTGATTTCCTTAAGCTGGCCAAAGGAAGCGATCTGATCGGCTCGGGTACTCCGAGCGGAAAAAATATAGGGGCACGTTAAAAGCCCCGCCTAATCAGGACGCCCTGGCCCATCTACCAACTTAGACAATTCTGCATAATATAGCGACCGGTGATTGTCCTCATAACCAGACAAAATATGAGGTGAACAGATCATGGAACGAAGAATCACACTGAAACATACACTCGCCTATGGAAGCGGCAACATGCTGGGAAGTGGCGCACTTGCGATTAGCGGTGCATGGTTAATGTACTTTTATACAACCTTTTGCGGACTGTCTCCCGTTCAGGCCGCGGCCATTTTCTCTGTTGCTAGCATCATAGATGCAGTCAGCAATCCGGTCATGGGCTTTATCAGCGATAACTTTCACCGGACCCGCTTGGGCCGTAAATTCGGCAGACGACGCTTTTTCATCATGATGGGTATCCCGCTGATGCTCGTGTATCCGATGCTTTGGGTAGATGGGTTGGGCTTCTGGTATTACCTGAGTACGTACGTGCTGTTTGAACTGGTATATACCTCTGTCATGGTGCCGTATGAAGCACTAGCGTCAGAGATGACCCGCGACTTCGGCGCACGCTCCAGATTAACCGGATGGAAGGCCATGTTTGGCAAAATTGCCAATTTTGCCGCTGCTTTTATCCCTGGTCGCTTTATTGCCGAGTATGGCAAAGACTCTCCATTGCCTTTCTTTTATACCGGTCTCGTTTTTGCAGCTATTCTGCTGATTGCGATGGCATTCTTGTACAAAAACTCCTGGGAACGTCCAAGTGAGGAACTGCAAAAGGAACTGGAAGGTGAAGCTCCGCTTTCCTTTATAGATTCGATGAAAAAGTTGTTTGTCGACATTTCCTCTACCTTCCGGGTCAAGACGTTCCGTCATCATCTCGGGATGTACCTGGGCGGCTTTTCAGCTGAGTGGCTATTTACTTCTGCTTTTACGTACTTTATTGTCTTCTCCTTGTTCCAAAGCTCGGAGATGGTATCCAATTTGAATAGCTTTAACTCTGTCATTCAATTGATTTCCACCTATTTCTTCATCCAATTCTGTGTGCGTAAAGGGTTCCGTATGCCTTTCATCGCCGCACTCGTTGTCGTTTGCTTTAGCGTAGCAGGTTATGGCCTGCTCTATATAACGGGAGCCTCTAATACGATGGTATGGCTATATGTCATCACCCTGTTCATGGGGCTTGGTACTGGGGGCGTCTACTACATCCCTTGGAATCAATACACGTTCCTTGCCGATGTGGATGAAGCGTTGACCGGCCGTCGCCGGGAAGGTATTTATGCAGGTATGATGACTTTTGCCGGGAAAATGGTGCGGGCCGTTGTCGTCTTCATTCTCGGCTGGGTGTTACAGCATTTTGGCTTTGTATCCGGGGCTGATAGTCAGCCAGTCGCTGCTCAGCACGCCATCTTTTATGTGCTCGTGGTCGGTACCATCGTTCTCGCGATCATCGGTATGATTGCTTCTGTCGTGATGAAGCTGGATATTGACAGCCACAAGAAGCTAATCGCCGAAATTGACCGCCTCAAAAACGGTGGCTCCATGAAATCAGCCAAACCGGAAGCACGAAAGGTATTCGAGGAACTGACAGGTTTCCATTACGATCGGTGCTGGGGCAACAATAATGTGGGCTTCAAGAACAAACCCGTTGACCCTAAGACACACACTCCGTCTATGTAACAACAATAACAATTACAGATTAAACATTTACTAAAGAGGTGACTGTATCATGGCAAATCCAACATCACAACCAACCACCAGTCCTACAAAAACAGATTCTTGGGCTGTACGTATGAGCGATTCCGTTCTACAACGGAGTCCGGAATTTTATGAAAAATGGGAATATGACCACGGCGTCATTTACAGAGGTCTGGAATGGGTTGGCGAACTGACAGGCGACCCCAAGTATATGGAATTTATAAAAAAACATATGGATCATTTTGTTGACGAAAATGGCGTAATTCAGCGCTATAAAGTAGATGAGTACAATATTGACCACGTGAATAACGGCAAGCTACTCTTCTCTCTGTATCGTGCCACAGGAGATGAACGATATAAAAAGGCAGCCTACCAATTACGCAGTCAGCTGGAAAAACACCCGCGCACAAGCGAGGGCGCATTCTGGCATAAGCAAATTTATCCGTATCAAATTTGGCTCGACGGCTTATACATGGGTGCCCCGTTCTACGCTGAATTTATCCGTGAATTCGGAGATCCGTCAGAGTTTGACGATGTGACCCTGCAATTCAAGCTCTGCTACGAACATACACGTGATCCTGAAACAGGCCTGCTCTACCATGCTTGGGATGAGAAGGGTGAGCAGCATTGGTGCAACCCGGAAACAGGCTGCTCTAAGAACTTTTGGGGACGCTCGATGGGTTGGTTCGTTATGGCACTCGTTGACGTGCTGGACTATATTCCAGAGGATCATGCAGACCGTCCCGTCCTGATCGATATGCTGACGGAAACACTGGAAGCCCTGCTGAAAGTGCGTGATAAAGAAAGTGGAGTCTTTTATCAAGTGCTCAACCTGGGCCATGTGAAAGGCAACTATCTGGAGGCCTCTGCTTCCTGCATGATTCTTTATGCTATTGCCAAGGGCGTTCGTAAAGGCTATCTGCCGGAGCAATATCGTCAAGAGGCAGAAATCATCCGTAAGGGAATTATCGATGAATTTATCACGATTACTGAAGAAGGACTCGTGAATCTGAACAAAACGGTGCAAGTAAGCGGTTTGGGTGGTAAAGATCGTCGGGATGGTACCTTCGCTTACTATATCAGCGAGCCGATTATAACCAACGATCCCAAAGGTATCGGAGCTTTCATTCAGGCGATGGGTGAAGCAGAACGCATCTAAAACACGCGAACGATATACCTTAATAGCAAAAAGGACGGTGGCCATCAGCCCCGTCCTTTTCTTACATATAAACATATCTTACTTCATAACCTTAAACTCATATCCCTGCTTCTTTAAATACTCTATGATTTGCGGCAAGGCTTTTGCAGTTTCTTCTTTACCATAGGTGTCATGCATGAGTATGATGGCTTTTTCTCGACCTTTCACTGATCTCATAAATTGGTTGATTAGTGCGGGTGCTTTCTTGGATTTTCCCTCTGCATCCTTCGTTAATACATTCCAATCTACCTGATGGTAATCCTTTTGAAGTAAAACTTTATCCAAAGCAGCCATCCCCTGTGGATCTCTTCTATTCCATGTCATGTGGCCCCCCGGAAACCGGATCATTCTTGTGGTGAATTCTGGCCCCAGAATACTTTTTAACACCTTATTGTTCCTCTCAATATCCTGCATAACATGGTCCGTGCTTACCCGCCTGTTAGGATATAAATACTTATAATTATGAGAGTACGTGTGGTTTCCTATCGCATGACCTTCTTTAACAATTCTTTTGATAATGTTTCTGGTATGTTCATTTTCATCGGCTTCTTTTCCTACGATAAAAAAGGTTGCCTTGACCTTCTGTTTTTTCAGAATGTCTAATATTTTAGGTGTTACCGTCACGGATGGACCATCATCAAAGGATAAGTAGGCCACTTTTTTACCATCGGCTCCATCGGGCATCTGCCCTAGCATTTGCTGCTTTAAATATTTTTCGACAAAGGCACCATCTTCTACTTCGGGGTCGCTTTTTGGAGAGACCGCTTTACCTTTTGATGAGTCCTTGGATACGGAATCTGTTTTTTTAGCAAGCTCCTGTGTTGGCGCATGTGTTTTGTTATCTGAGACCTTCATTGCAATGAAAGTAATACAACCTGCCACAAATAATATAATAGCAATCCAAATGAGTCTTTTTCTGTTCCTCTTCAAGCGGTGCTCCATTGTCCTACTATGTGAATAGCCCTTTTCCATTAGCTTATGTACCTCCATACTAAAATAAGAAAAACCACCGGATCAGGGTTGAGGTACACACCTTAGAATAGACATTGGAAAAACCCTTAGGTTTAGCCGATGAAAATTTAGGGATGCACTTCAACCAGAGGACAACCTACTCCCGGTGGCTTTCTTGTCTTGCATTTGCATAATTTATGAGTATCATTGCAGTTTATTACGTTTGCTTCGTTAGGGCCTGAGCCAACAAGGACGCATAAGCTTTAGCACCACTAGGTTTTAAATGTACTCCGTCATGCTCGAAATATGAATTTTTACCAGAGCTGGCTGCATACCAGTCAATCATTGTAATTCGCGGGTCCTGGGACGCTGCTTCGGCAAGATGCTTGTTCACAATACTCTCCCACGGCCGAGGCACACGGGTATTCACGAGTATAATACGCTTCGTATCCTTCAGACTGGCGAGCAAATTTGCTAACTGATCCTTGGTGAAAGCGCCGTTCGTACCCAGCTCAATAATAACCGTCTTACCCAACTGTCCGTTCTGTCTTAGCTGCTCCAGTACGGCAGGCGCCTCCGCCATCTGACGGCCGATTCGCCCATCTACAACAGCTCCCGGGAAGGATTCCTGAATGTACGACTGTACATCCAACATGACAGAGTCTCCAATGGCGGTAACACTCGAGCCATCACCTGTCTTAGGCGTAGCTTCTTTGGGTTTGTCTGAAGGTTCCGACGGTTTCGTAACATCGTCCGTAGTACCAGCCTGGACCGCCGTATTCTTAGGCGTCTGGGTTTGAGACGGGACTGGGGTCTGCGCCTTGCTGCCCTCGGACCCTTGGAGCTTGGTGGCTTGGGGCTCCTTGGAAGCCACGGATACCGTTCCGTGAAGCGGCGGCATCGCCTTTGCCTTTGCGACTGGCTTCTCATCACTTGATGCCGCCTGAATAGTTGCATCAGGAGAAGCCACGTACAGGTGGACGGTACCCACGAGAATACCTACAGACAGCACAGCCGCTGTAGTTGTAGGCATCCATCTCCACCGCGCCTGTCTACGAACCGCAGAACGGATTCCTGTGATCCAGTGGCGGAATCCTCCATGGCGGATCGGCTCCTCAATATATTTAAACGAGAGAGACGCCAGCAATACGGTAGCTACCAATTGTAAAATGATACGCAGCACATGCACGCCATCGGTATCTACCTGAGGCGTCGTTAGCGTGATAACCGGAACATGCCACAGATACAGTCCGTAGGAACGGGCTCCAATCCAACGTAGCGGCTTGATTCCAAGCAGACGGCCAAGGTGGCTTACCGGATGTGCCAACGCTGCGACCACAATAGCAGTGACTAAAGCTATGCCCAGCAGGCCGCCCCGGTACAGAGATGGGTCATATTCATTCGAGGCCCACGCCCAGTGACAAAGCAACAGCAAGCTTATTGCACCGATGCTGTCCAGAAGCATACGCGCCTTAGCAGAAGCTTGCTCTTTCAGCTTGCCGCTTGGCCACACCAAGGCCAGCGCTGCACCAATCAGTAAAGCAAATCCACGCGTATCCGTGCCATAATACACCCGGCTCGGGTCGCTTCCCGGTACGTAAATCACGGCCATCAGGAGCGCAGATATTAACGCCAGACAAGTTACCCAGCCTGCGAGCACAATACGCTTGGGCATGAATTTTAGCCCGAGCGCCAGCAGTAAGGGCCACAGGATATAAAACTGCTCCTCCACCGCCAGCGACCACAGATGCCCAAGCGGAGAAGGTGGGCCGAAACTTTCAAAATACGAAACCTGATGGAAAATAAACCACCAATTGCTCATATACACTAATGCAGCAGGTACATCTCCGCGCAAGGCCGTTAGCCGTGACGGATCGAAAAGCAACGAGCACAGGACAATGACAGCCACAACCGTCAACATGGCAGGCAGCAACCTTCTGGCACGACGCAACCAGAAATCTTTCATTTTAAAACTATGATATGTATCCCACTGACTAACCAAAATATCTGTAATCAGATACCCCGACAAAGTAAAAAACACACCTACACCCAACAAACCACCCGGCAACCAATCTGGATTCAGATGATACACAATGACTGCGATGACCGCCAGCGCTCTTAAACCATCCAAACCTGGCATATAACGACGTTGTGACGACAACCGATTAGACTTCATTTCAGCCGCCGTCCTTCTTGCAAATTCAAGCTCCCTGTCTGTTTCAATGCTCTTCTGCCCTTTCCCTCTCCTGCACATCGTCTGCGATGCCCTGTAGCCTTTTCATTCATTATATAAAACTTCATAATCGTAATGATTTCAATGAAGTTAAAATTAATGACAATGTTTTTATTATATCATTCCTTTCCACAGTTAGGTAACCACTGATAGATATACAAAAAAAGGCATCTCTTCCCTTAGGAAGAAAATGCCTTTTTATTAGTATTCTATTCTCTTAAAATTTGATGATACCTGAGGTATGAAGGAAGACCAACAACATCAGGATCGGTGCAACATACCGAAGACCGAATAACCATACATTGAACCAGAAGGGTTTGATGTTCGCATGCTCAGCCGCAGTCTTCCAGTAATAACCTGTGAATATAACAATCAACAAACCGCCTAACGGTAAGAAGATGTTCGACGCCGTGAAGTCTACGAAATCAAAGAATGATTTATCCCCCACTTTCAATTCCGGCACCAGGCCCATGGACAATGCAGAAGGGACGCCCAGCATCAAGCACAGAACCGATACGACAATAACGGAGCGAACCCGGCTCCAACGCATACGCTCCATGACATAGGCTACTGGAACTTCCAGCAAGGATACCATAGAACCTAACGCAGCAACCGCCAGCAGTACGAAGAACAAACCGCCGAAGAATGCACCAAAAGGCATTGCCGAGAAAGCAGCCGGTAAAGCAATGAAAACCAGCGATGGTCCTTGAGCTGGGTTAATTCCGAAGGAGAAGGTTGTAGGGAAAATAATCATACCTGCGATAAACGCATAGATTAAATCTCCGCCACCAACTGCCAGCATGGCTCCACCCAGCGATTGACGGCGATCTACGTACGCACCGTACGTGATCATAATTCCCATCCCCAGTGAGAGTGAGAAGAAGGCATGTCCCAAAGCAACCAATGCAGACTCTATACTTAGCTTAGAGAAGTCGGGATTCAGAAAGAAGGATACGCCTGCACCAGAGCCTGGCAGCATAAGAGCGTTAATCATCAACACGAGCAACAGGATAACCTTGGCAGGAATCAAAATTTTATTGAACTTTTCAATCCCGTTCGATACCCCAAGAGTAACCACGACTGCTGTAAATGCAAAAACAACTAACAGCCAAACCAACGGCGCATAGCCGGAGGAAAAAGAAGCGAACTGTCCAGCAAAATCATTATTTGAAAACAGATTTCCGCTAAATGCCTCTACGGCATAATGCAGTGTCCAGCCTCCTACAATGGCATAGAACGACAAGATAACAAACGGCACGATAACAAACATGATGCTCATCTTGCCCCAAATCGGATGACCGCCTACTTTTACCATTGCAGAAGCAGCACTTCCTCGACCTGCACGACCAAGCGCAAGCTCTGCTAAAAGTACAGGCAAACCAACAAGCAACAGGCAGACAATAAACAATAAGAAAAATGCAGCTCCGCCATATTGTCCTGTAATATACGGAAATTTCCATATGTTACCTAGTCCTGCCGCACTCCCGATCGCCGCCAATATAAATCCAGCAGACGAGAAGCGTTCATTTTTATCAGACAGGCTATTCTGCCCCTTGCTCAAATTCATTATATCCCCCTCATTCTCTCTACTTACGCATAAACATGAGCATGCGTACATAAATAATTTTTACTCATTATAGCGTAAGTAGGATGTAAGGTCATGCATAATTTTTCACTATTACCGGATTTATTTTCATAATGTTCCGTATCTACAAAATACAACAGAAAACTACATGTTTTCTTCAACATCCTTCTTTATTATGGTCTCTCCCATGCGATTAGATACTTTTTGATAAATATACGAAATCGCCAACAGTACAACACCAAAAGAGAAGTAGGCTACAATCGTGCTCCCCGTCGTTAACAGGTGCAGATCATACAACAGCAGCTTACCTGTCGACAGCAAGGTCAAACCCAATCCAAATCTGCGAATGTAGACCACTCGCTTGAGGAAGCCATATACAATATACAAAATGGCTAGTAGCAAATACACCAGACTGAACACAAGACCAGCATCTCCCAGACGGAACTGAACTCCGAGAAAGGCGGTTAGGATGCCCAGCAAATATACACCCATAATGACCGGATACAACTCATTACTTCTATAATGTCGGGTCATCAGTGCGTTCAGGAAATCCCTGCTGCTGAAGAATACCAGCACATTAAAGGCTGCGAGTACTACCAACGCCACATAATCAGCAGCCGTATTTTGCGCATAATTTTCATGCAAGGTTGGAACCGTTACGGTGACCACCAGTGCCAGCGCGTAGCCTATGACGTACAACGCCAAGCTGTAGTATTTAATCACCCGATCATACAGCAACCTCACCTTAGGCAGGAAATAAGCCAACACCAGCGATACGCAGGTATACAACAATACTTTGTACAAGGTGTAATGAGCAAACTCGTCAGATAAGACGATGTTATACCAATGCCCTGCTTCATACAAAAGGTAGAAATACACGTTCACCAAAGCTACATATTTAAATCCTTGCATGATATGCATTTCGTACAACCGATTGTTTTTGAAAGCATTCGGACGGCTAAATTCAATCGCATAGAAGACGGTAACGATCAACATTCCCAGTGTAATGAGCGTATATTTGAGTCCAAAATAGTCTGTCTCAAATCCTGACAACAGATATATAGGGAAATCGACGAAAAAGAATGCGCCCAGACACAGTAATAAAATGCCCCAGCCAGCTCGTTCCAATTCCTTCAACCGGTAACGGTGACCATATAATGTAAGAAGAACCGCTTCGATCAACCAGCCCATGGATAACCATCTAACTCCAAACTGGAACGGAATCATGAGGATGGCAAAGGTCAATGAAGTCGCATAAAATAATATTTTGGTTTGTTTCTCCTCTGGAATATATCGACGGACCCATTGTCCCAGACCCCCGTACACCAAGCAAAAGACCAGAGCCAGCAAGCCTTTATAATCATCCAGGCCTGCATCGCCGAATAGAGAATACAGAACGGAACAGCTCACGACTGTATTCAGAGCCAATAGGGAGAAATCCAGCCATGACAGTTTTGTTTTTAAACGGAACGGCACCCACAGTGTCATTCCGAGGTACATCGCAAATGTAATGACTGCATACAGCATGCTCGCTACGGCGCTTTCCGATAACCACACCAGCACAATCATCAAGGGCGTATTAAGCAAAAAGCTGATATATTGCACGACGACCCACCGTTTGCGGAAGGATACAAGCAGAATCAGCAGGTTTAACAGGAACAAATAGCCCATGGCGATATACACGGCGTTCCCTTCCAGCCCGTTGGCTGCCATATAGGAAAAGAGCGGAAGATATCCCCCTACTAAACCGAAAGAGCATATCGTTCGGGATTCATACCTTAATGACAGTAGCACAGCAGTCACCGTAACTAGTACGGACAAGCCTATGCCTGTATACATTCCTATGATTTCTAACAAAAAGTAGCTGTAAAAAATCGATCCGTACAGTACAGAAATACCGCCGCCCAAAATACCGAGCGCAAAGGTCTGCTTCTGCTTGCGGTACAACCATTCGCCGCCTCCTAGCATCAGCGCTCCTAGCAGAAAGAAGGCCACACCCTTCATATTTCCTGTAAACCAGTTCGAGTATGAGTATTTAAAAGCGGCTCCCACACCCAATATAATGAGCAAAATCCCCAGCTTGTTGATCCAGTTCAAGCCTAGCTTCATTTCAAACTGATTTTGCTTCATTCGCTTTTGCAGCGTTTCTTCGCTGATCTCTTCTTCTCCGAGCTGCTGGAATTCGCTTGCCGTCTGATGAAGCAATTTGCGCTCGGCCTCCTGAAACCGCACGCGTTGCTCCATGATCCGGTCACGAATCTCCTCTGAAAACAGTCGCAGTCTGGCGACGATCTCGTCCTGATCTTCTTTAAGCTCATGCGTAGTTTGCTGAATAAGCTGGTCCACCCGGTTTTTAGCCCCATATTCAAAGGATGTCAGCCGATTTTCCCCTTCTTTAGTTCTGGAGGCAAAATAGGTCTCCAGCTTTTCACGCGAAATGCGGATCATATTCGCCTTTTCACTCAACATTTGCTCCGTCAGCGCAGTGCGCAGCTTTCCATTTTCCTGCTCAATATTTCGTACTCGCTCTTCCAAGTGAATGCAGCGAGCCTGATAATCCTCGAACTTTTTTCGCAGAACCTCATTCTCCAGAATGATATCTGAGGCTTCATAGTCCGCGATTAATGTTTGATACTCCTTGAGCAGCTTGTTCTGTTCTTGGCGGATCGTATGTAAACGATCTTTAAAATCCTCCATGTTCTCCTCCATCGCTGTCCATTTTGGTAATCATTACATTTTACATGAAATTAAAAAGTCATTATAGAGACTATAGCCCATTTTGGGCGTTAAATTGGGGCTTTTACTTAAATATTCTTCCAGTTTTATGAGCGCAGATGAAGTAGGATGGATATACATATGAAATAAAGCCTACCTCTTCCCTTCGCAAACATGAAACCCAAATTGAAAGGAGATATATATGTATTCAGTAAGTGGCACTATAGCTTTGATAGCAAGCATGTCCATTTTTTGGCTTTTATACGATTTGAGAGTCAGCCATTCTGTAGGCTATAATGATGCCTTTTACTTATTTCCACTTATTTTAATTACGCTGTGTATTTATTTTTATTGGAAAGATCACGATGAAAAAAGGAATTAATCCATTGTGCAGACTCATGCCCTTGATTACCCTGCCGAAAATCCGTATACTAACAAAAAAGCAAACGATATTATGCCTGTGAAGAGCATCCAACTCGGAGGCGTTTACGCCAAGGACCATACGTTAGCGTAGGATATGGCGATATGTAACTAAGTAAACCGGACCCGCCCGTTACAGCGGAGCAAAGTGGATTGGAGAGTCATGACATCTGTCATGCTGTCCGGTCAATTTGGGTGGCACCGCGAGATCAAAGCGCTCCTCGTCCCATGTGGATGAGGGCGCTTTTTGTATTTTTATCCGAAAAGGAGTGCGGTGTCATGTTAGATATCAAATGGATCAGAGAGCATCAAGAACAGGTTCAGACAGCAGCAGACGGCAAAGGAATACAGGTATCGGTCGCGGAGCTGTTGACCCTGGATGATCGCAGAAAGCAGCTACTTCAGGAAGTGGAACAGCTTCGGCAGAAGCGTAATCAGTGCAGTCAGGATATTGGCGCGCTAATCCATGCCGGCCAGAGTGAACAGGCAGAAGGGGCGAAGCGGCAGGTCAAAGAAATTAACGAACGGCTAGATCTTCTGGAAGCGCCGCAACAGGAAGTAGAGGAACAGTTTCAACAGCTTTTGCTTCTGATGCCTAATATCGTATCGCTAGATACGCCACGGGGAAGATCGGATGAGGATAATGTAGAACTGGAGCGGGTCGGGTCGGTTCCGAACTTCGGATTTGAACCAAAGGATCATATGGTGCTCGGTGAGCTTCACAAGCTTATCGACGTCCCTCGGGGTGTCAAAACAGCTGGTACCCGTAACTACTATCTGACGGGAGCAGGGGTTGCATTGCATCGGGCTGTGCAGCAGCTTGCGGTGGATTTGCTGACTGCACGCGGATTCCAGTTGTTGGACGTTCCACTGATGGTACGTGCAGAGGCGATGCGCAGCACTGGTTTTTTTCCGCTCGGACTGGATCAGACGTACCGCATCACAGGAGAGGATCAGTGGCTTGTAGGCACTTCGGAAGTGCCGCTGGTCTCGTATTACAGCGGTGAGATCGTGGATGTTACCGACCCGATTCGACTGGCTGCCGTGTCCGTATGCTTCCGCAATGAGGTCGGCTCGGCCGGAAGGGATGTGCACGGACTGTATCGTGTGCACCAGTTTGCCAAGGTTGAGCAGGTCGTCATCTGCGAAGCTAACCTGGACGCTTCGGAACAGATGTTTCAAGAAATTACGCGCAATGCGGAAGACTTGCTTCAACAGCTGGAGCTGCCTTATCGCAAGATGGCTGTCTGTACAGGCGACATGGCGCAAAAAACCTACAAGCAGGTGGACATCGAGACATGGATGCCCAGCCGCCAAGCTTACGGCGAGACACATTCGTCGTCCCAGTTGCTTGATTTCCAGGCACGCCGTTCCAACATCCGGTACCGCAATGCGGACGGCAAATTGAAATATTGTTACACGCTCAACAACACAGCGGTCGCTTCACCCCGGATTCTGATTCCGTTGCTGGAGCATCACCAGCAAGAGGACGGTTCGATCCGTATTCCGGAGGCTTTACGCCCATATATGCCGCGAGGTATGGAATTTTTGCGTACTCCCTTGTTATGAAAACAGGAGCGCACTTTGAAAAGTAGTACCCAATGAGCAGGATTTCCGATTGTAATCATCGCAAAAAAGACGAAGGACAAATATCCTTCGTCTTTTTTGATGTCTCATTGTGCTTCTGCTTCCCATGCGCTGGCGGGGCCAAAGAATTCATAGTGGATATCCGAAGCGGGGATATCCCACTCCTTCAGCAGAGCATACACCGATTGCATGAACGCTTCAGGACCGCAAAAATAATATTGGGCGTTCCGATCCGGTATCACGGATTGTAACCAGGCCAGATCCAAACGGCCTTCCTTGTGAAAAGCCTGTGCCAGCCGATCCTGCTCCGTTGGCCTGCTGTAACACCAACGAACTGCAGCCTGTGCATGTGTGGCGACCAGCTTTTCTACCTCATTACGCAAAGCATGGTTATCCCCATTGACTGCTGCGTGGACAAAAGTGATAGGCCGATGCGGAGCAGATTTCACTAAGGAAGCCAACATACTAACCATCGGCGTTAGCCCGACCCCGCCGCTGATCAGCACGACAGGTCTGCGATCTGCCCGATCCAGCGTAAAATCACCCGCCGGTGCAGATACTTGAAGCACATCGCCCTCTTGCACCTGCTCATGCAGATACACGGATACTTTACCTGCCGGGCGGGACTCTACAGCATCCTCACGCTTTACAGATATCCGGTAGTGAGATTGGCCTGGTGCATCCGAAAGACTGTATTGACGGATGTGGGTATTATGTTCGCCCGGAATTTCCATCTTTAAGCTGATATATTGCCCAGGCTCGAATTCAGGCAGCACTTGTCCATCCTGTGGCACCAGATAAAAGGACGTAATTTGGTCGCTTTCCTTAACCTTTTTCTGCACAACAAAACTCTTAAAGTCTGACCAGCCTCCCTGCTGCTGTCCAGCCTCCTTGTACATTTCAGCCTCCATGTCTATAAATACGTTAGCGATCACACCGTAGGCTTCAGCCCATGCGGCAATGATCTCGTCTGTAGCCGCATCTCCCAGTACGTCCTTGATCGCAGCGAGCAGATATTTTCCGACGATAGGATAATGTTCTGGCTTAATTCCCAAACTGCGATGCTTATGTGCAATCTGGCGTACCACCGGAAGAATTTCCTCCAGGCGGTCAATGTGCTGTGCAGCCGCATATACAGCATTGGCCAGCGCTCCCTGTTGACGTCCTTGCTTCTGATTCGCGTGATTGAATATATTGAGAAGCTCGGGATGGGCCTCAAACATCATCTGGTAAAAACGCTTGGTGATTGTAGTTCCGTGTACCTCCAAAACAGGTACAGTCGATTTGATCGTTGCAATGGTTTGCTCACTTAGCATCTTTGTATCCCTCTTCTCTCCAAAATAAGATAACAAAGGGTATTTCAACATATGTCCCATTTGTTAATCCTCAATTTAAAACCCAGTATATCCACATAAAGTAACCGTTTATGTGATTCCAGTCACTTTAAATTTGAAATAATGTGAACGTGTCAATGACAAAACGCACAATTACAAACACTTCCCACATAACTGACGAGCTTTCCCCAAAGTTTCAAATATCTATATACCTATTTTGTATGCAGTGATCAGATTTGTCCTTTCTCGTAACAACAGTTTCACCATGCTAAAGACTTCAATTTATTCCACTTGTAAACGCTTCCAATTAGGATAAAATCGAAGATGAGGTGCCGGACAAGCCATTCCGACCCATCCTATCCGTGTTAAAGGAGGCAGATGATATCGTGAAGTGGATCAACAGCAGCAAATGGTTAGCCGCATGGATTTGTATCCTATTCGCAGTGACCAGTGCGGGTCTTCAACCCGACACAGCACATGCCAATATAAGAGGCGTTACGCAAGCAACCTACGGGACCGAGGTAAACCAAGCGCTGAATGGCTTGGACGTCACCAATGCTGAACTATCCCTGAGCGCAACAGCAAGCACAGCCATTACGAACGGAACGGATTGGAAAGACACCGCAGGTAACCCGATTCAGGCGAACAGCGGTAATATTCTAAAAGTAGGTTCTACTTATTATTGGTACGGCGAGCACGCCGAAAACTGGAAATTTGAAAAAGTGAACGTATATACCTCAACCGATTTGAAAAATTGGTCCTTCCGCAGCAGTATTCTCACCAAAGATTCCGCCCCTGAGCTGAATTCGAGCAAAATCGAGCGTCCCAAAGTCATCTACAACAAAACCACCGGAAAATATGTACTATGGGCGCACTATGAAAATGGCACGGACTACTCACTCGGTCGTGTAGCCGTCGCTACCAGCGATACACCCGACGGAAATTTTGCCTACCAAGGCAGCTTCCGCCCGCTGAATTACGAGTCTCGTGATATGACGGTGTTCACGGATACTGACGGTAGCGGCTACCTTATTACAGCTTCCCGTAAAAATGGCGGCGCCAATGATACGATGGCGATCTTCAAGCTGACAGCCGATTATACAGGCGTGCAGTCGTTCGTTGGCTGGATTTTTGAAAATGGCTATCGCGAAGCTCCTGCTGTTGTGAAAAAGAACAATACCTACTACCTGTTCACCTCGCAGGCATCCGGCTGGTATCCGAATCAGGGCGCTTACGCAACCGCCGGTTCCATGACTGGAAGCTGGTCTGCTCTGTCGCCCTTCGGTGATCCGGCGGCTTATGGCTCGCAAATCCATTCCATCGCCACGATTACGGGTAGCGCAGGAACCAGCTACATCTATATGGGCGACCGCTGGAATCCGCTCAATCTGAGCGACCACAAATTCATTTGGTTGCCACTAACTCTGAATGACTCCAACAAAACAGCAACCCTGAACTGGTACAGTAGCTGGGATCTGGATGCTGCGACAGGCGCAGTAATCCTACCGTCCCTTGTGAATCACGCACAGGGCAAAACAGCGACTGCTAGCTCAGCCGCATCCAGTTCTCCAGCTTCACTGGCGAACGATGGCAACGCCCAAACCTCGTGGAAGGCTGCTTCCGCATCCTGGCCCGCTTGGTGGCAGGTCGATTTGGGCAGTACCAAGACCATCAGCGAAGTGGATATTTCATGGTTTATGTACAAAGGTTCTGAAGCGTATTACAAATATAAAATTGAATACAGCATGGATGGAGTTAACTACTCCACGATTGATCGCACAGGTAATACCACGTATGGTTTTACCAGTGACAAAGTCAATTTTCAAGCTCGCTACGTGCGAATTAACCTTGTAAATGCAGTGCTATTCAATAATCCAAACAACTGGTATACCCCGACGGTGCATGAAGTAAGATTGCTTGGCAATTAACTTTCACACTTGGAATATTGCCTTAATCCTTAAAAAAATATCGCACAGCTCTTGCGCAATGTTGTACCCATTTGCAGGAGCTGTGCGATTTGTGTTGAACCGCTATGTTCGAGTGCCTCTCTTAGACTCCTGAAGTATCACATGCCGGGCAGTGATAGTGAGTCGCAGATAATCAGATATCAAGCGCTGCATGATATCCTTGATATATTGCAGTCGTGATGGTAGATGCCTTAACGCAATCTCCGATTTGTGCGACATAAGGTGCACAATCAATTAACTCATCTACTACGTTTCTTCTTGGCCGTTGTCCAAGCGCACAAATGACTGAAGTACCTGGAACAAGATGTTCTTCACCATTTTGATCAGCGCAAACAACACCTTCTTGTGTAACACATAGCCCTTTAAATCCTAAATGAACTTGAATGTTATTCTTTTCGATTTCTTTTAACATAATGGGACGATGTCTAATATTAGCATCCGGAGCCAGCTCTGCTCTCATCTCTACCAGATGAACAGTCTTACCTTCCTGAGCAAGGTGAATGGCTGCTTCACAGCCTGCCAGACCTCCTCCCAATACGACTACGCTATCGCTGACCCTGTCCTGCTCCAGGTAGTAGTTATTAACAATGACTACGTTATCACCATTCAATCCAGGAATTGGAGGAACAATTGCTGCGGAACCAGCTGCTATAATTAACGCATCAACATTTTCTTTTTCTGCATACTCTTTAGTAACAGGTGTATTCAAACGGATCTCAACGCCAGCGTCTTTAGCCAGCTTTCCGAGAGTAACACCTAATTCATACATCTCATATTTAAAAGGAATCGCCTGCTCTCCCCTCAAAATACCGCCTACCTCGTCAGCCTTCTCACATAGAATAACTTTATGTCCGCGTTTGGCTGCAGTAAGAGCTGCATAAAGCCCGCCTGGGCCTCCACCGGCTACTAAAACCTTGCGTGGATTAGGGGAAGGGTAAATTTCTGTTCCATCCATCTCACGACCAATTAATGGGTTAACCGTACAGCGTCTTGTGGATGTTTCTGCACGTTCTGCCATACAGGTGAAGCATCTCAGACATTTAATAATGTCCTCGTCGCGGTTGCTCATCACCTTTCTTGGAAGCTCTGGATCAGCAAGCAGTGCGCGAGCCATTTCAACAACATCCGCCTGACCGCTGGCAATGATTTCTTCCATTTGAGCCGGGTCATTTAATCCGCCGACCGTTGCAACCGGAACACTTACATGCTTCTTAATCTCTGCTGCAAGATAAACGTTACTTCCATGAGGCAAGAACATCGAAGGATGTGTGATACCAAAGCCTGTCTGATAAGTTCCAGCAGATACATGGAGTAAATCGACTCTTGATTCGATTAATTTAGCAATTTCTATACCTTCTGTCAGGTCATAGCCACCTTCAAATAACTCCGAACCACTCATTCTAAACTCGATTGGGAAGCCAGAACCCACCGCTTCACGGACACTGTCCAGAACCTCCTGTGCAAAACGCACCCTGTTTTCCAAAGTTCCGCCATACTTGTCTGTTCTGCGGTTGAAATAAGGAGAAAAAAACTGATTAATCAACCATCCATGTCCGCCATGAACCATAATCATTTCATAACCTGCTCTCTTGGCAAGTCCAGCACATCTACCATAAGCTGCTACGATATCATCAATTAGTTCTTGCGAGAGTTCCTTTACTTCTCTGCCATCCGGGCGTACTCCGGGGCTGGGTCCCCACTGAGCAAGTCCTTGTTTCTTATTTTTGTCAGTCAGATAAGTTCCTGCATACTGTCCAGAATGAGACAATTCCACACTGGCAATTGCCCCGTGACGGCGAATAGCGTCTGCAGTATAGGTGAAACTAGCAAGAGAATCTACTGTCCCCAGATCCAGATGGTACATATGGGAAGCTTCCGTTTCGGGATGAACTACAACTTCACTGACCGTGACTGACGCAGCACCGCCTTTGGCTCTTAATTCATAAAAAGCTGTAGATTTCGGTCCAATAGTGCAGTCTGCTGTAATATCCGTACCTCCCATAGGAGAGCCAAACATTCTATTTCTGAAAGTCACATTTCCAATTGTGATTGGTTTACATAGATTGGGATATTTTCTTTGCATGATCTCATGCTCCTTATCTGTATTTATTGCTATGGGTTAATTGATAGCTTTCTGATTCATATCCACAGCCATCTTCTGATTTTTTCGGGTAGTCAACTTATATACAAATGTTAGAATAAGTCCGGCTATGCCAAGAACGGCCGCAATGACAAAAGCTCTCTGATAGCTACTGTCTGTGCTGTAAACATGACTCATAATGGATGGGCCAAAGTATCCTGCTGTTGCAAATCCAATAAACATAATTCCATAATTCACACTATTATTTCTCACACCAAACTGATCGGCAGTAAATCCAGGAAATACCCCCATCAGTGCACCAAAGCATAAACCAATAACTGAAATACCAATATAGAATGTCAACACACTACCTTCGCCTGAAAAATAAAGCAATGTGAGTCCTATGACCGAAAAGACAGAAGAAAAAGCCAGGGTATTGATTCGACCGATTTTGTCCGAAATATAGCCTGCAACGATTCGTCCGCCCGTGTTAAACAATGCCAATACGGAAACAACTGTCGTAGCGGCTGCCGCAGACATACCAATCATTTTCTGAGCTATAGGAGAAGCTTGTGATGTACACATGAGTCCGGCAAAAGCACCACACATTAATAACAAGATCATGATATAAAACAGAGGGCTTGAGAGCATGCCTTTCCAGTCTTTGTCGTTCTGAATAGAACGGCCAACATTTACAGTCTTGGGTGTCCATCCTGCAGGAACAAAATCAGATGGACATTTCTCAATGAAGAAAGAAGCAGCACATACAATAATAAGAAATGCTATACCGATGATAATGAATGCTGATGTCACACCAGACCTACTGATTAAACTATTGGCAATAGGAGGTATAATAACTGAGCTTATTCCATAAGCAGCCGTTGTTATACCGCCAACTAATCCTCTTTTGTCAGGGAAAAACTTAATAGAGTTGCTAATTGTGCATCCGTAAACCATTCCCGTTCCTAGGCCGAGTACGATACCGTAAGCCAATACCAGGTAACCTACAGATGTTGCAAATCCTGATAAAATCATACCGCCTCCAAATAGCAAGCCCCCTACAAAAATCACTTTCTTGGGCCCGAATCGATCATTAATCCAGCCACCTGAAATCATCGTGATAGGACCTACCGAATTTGTAATCGTAAATGCAATAGCCAAATTCCCCGGTGTTAAACTAAGTCCTGTGACGCTGCTCAAATATTCTGCCATTGGGGCAGAAAATACACTCCACGCGTAAATTGATCCAATACACAGATTAATAAAACAGCTTGCAATCAGAATAATCCATCTCTTTTTTGTAAGTTCCACTGAGATCTTCTTCTCCCTCGTCGTTGTATTGTGAAATCATTCACATATTTCGAATTAATATTAACACGCGCTTTTTAATATATCAACAGGAACATGTATGTAGTTATATGTTTTATTAAATATGTTTTCAATAATATATCAATCTTATTGTAGACTCGCTAAATATGTTATACTTAACCAATAAACGACGAAAATGTTAGGAAGAATGCCTTATGAGAACTTTAAAATATGCCATTCTGGGCTTGTTAAATAAAGAACCTATGACTGGTTATGATATAGGTAAAGAATTCAGTAAAGATTTAGGCGAATTTTGGACTGCAAAGCATAGTCAGATCTATCCAGAATTAAAAAAACTGCTTAATGAGGGACTTATCGTCTACGAGATCCAAATTAGCGGAGTAATTTTAGAAAAAAAATTGTATTCGATTACGGAGAAAGGCAAAGAAGATTTTTTACAATGGCTAAAAAAAGCAGAGCCTATTGAACCCACTCCCAAAGATGTGTTTAGGCTGAGAATGTATTTTTCTAATCATCTGGATATAACAACCCGATTATATTTGTTGGAACATCAGCTGCTTCAACATCAAGATAGGCTGGAACATTTACGCAAAAATAAAGAACGTTATGAAACTATTCCTCCTCTTGATAGTGATAATTTTGGCGATTATCTTGTATTAGATGGTGCTATTTTACGCGAAACTATAACCATACAATGGATAGAAAGTTTTATTGCTTATTGTAAAAAATAAAGCATCTCATTTTCCTTAAACTTATTGTAAACACAAAAAAGCACAAGGATTCGAGAATATGTAGCTCGAACCCTTATGCTTATTTTTTTACTAATCAACGCATCCGATTCACTGTGGTAAACACAAATTTATCGTACCGATGCCGTGAGAACGAGTATTCAAATGGTATACCCGTATCCAGATAACCCACCTGCTCAATTTCCAAGATTGGATCATCCGCTGCGCAGTCCAAATGCTCCCGATCCAGTTCCGTCGACTTGGATGCCCGGATGGTACGGTGTGAACCGACAATATTAAGTCCCAGCTCCTCCTTAATATGTTTGTACACCGAGCCGTACAGCACCTCCTCTGTAATACCGCTGATCAGCTTCGTAGGCATGTATGTGCGCTCGATAACATAGGGCTCACCCTCCACGACACGCAGACGGATCACATGGTATACAGGAGAATTGGCATCAATGAATAGATGGGTCGCTACCTCTTCGGATGGAAATTGAACGTCAAAGGCGACGATTTTATTTTTAATCTCTTTCCCGCGCAGTACGTTGGTTAACCCCAGCATTTCATTTACGACAACGTTAACAGGGCCGTTGTGAACCGATTTGACGATAAAGGTTCCATGTCCTCTTTTACGATTTAGCAACCCGTCCATCACCAATGTGTCCAATGCCCGCTTAATCGTCATCCGACTTACACGAAACTCTTTTGCCAGTGAGATCTCATCGGGAATCGGATCATCACTGCTATAGGTCTTATTCATAATCCGCTCTTTGACCTCTTGTGCAATCCGCTCGTATTTGTTCATCTGTCTACCACCTGTACTAAAAATTATTTTATGTCAGCATTTTACCAAAACATCGGTAGCGCTGGTCTTTTTGTTCTGCAGGCGGGACGTTAAGGTATCACGGTATAAGTAAGTATACCGAACATTATACTTTCTCACCAGCGGCGTACAGCACAGTTCTATGACGATGATGAAGAAAAAAAGGCGGTCCAGAGGACCACCTTAGAATCCGTTATTCTCGATCACCTGTTTGAACCAGTGCCCACTCTGTTTAACGGATCTCTTGCCACCGTTCTGAAGATCGACAGACACAAAACCATAGCGATTCTTATAAGCATTCGTCCAGGACCAGTTGTCCATAAACGTCCATAAGTGATAGCCCTTTACATTGGAGCCCTCTGAGATCGCCCGTTGAACCCACTTTAGATGCTCACGGATAAAATCAATGCGATAGTCATCGCGGATCATGCCCTGTTCATCTCTGAATTTTTCTTCACCTTGAACGCCCATTCCGTTTTCTGAAATGAAGCATTCAATGTTGCCATAATTTTCTCTGACATTGGTCAGAATGTCGTAAATGCCTTTCTCATAAATCTCCCAGCCCCGCATCTCATTCATCTTGCGACCAGGCATGACGTAATAATCGAAGAAACGTTCCGGCACAAAAGGCGCATCCGGGTTCGGCAGACTTTCGCGAGCCTTGACTCTGCGCGGCTGATAATAGTTAATCCCCAGCAGGTCCACAGTGCCCTGGCGTATAATCTCCCGATCTCCGTCTTCCATGCTTGGTACATATCCCTCTTGGCGTAACAGCTCCACGAGCAAAGGATTGAATTCTCCCGTCACAGATGGGTCTAAAAAGGAACGGTTAAAGAACGCGTCGCATATTTCAGCAGCCTGCACGTCTGCCGGATGCTGACTACGCGGATAAGTCGGCGTCAGGTTCAAAATAATTCCGATTTTGCCCTTATAACCGCCTTCTCTGTAAGCCTTAATAGCACTGGCGCTCGATAACAGGGTATGATATCCCACCTGTACAGCTTTACCGAAATCCACTTCATTCGGATAGTGGAAATCGTATAGATAGCCGCCTTCCACCGGGACAATCGGCTCGTTATGCGTAAACCATTTGGCTACACGATCCCCGAATAGCTCAAAGCAAGTGTTAGCGTAATCCACGTAAGCTTCGACCGTCTCCCGGTTCACCCAGCCTCCATTTTCCTGTAAAGCCATCGGCAAATCAAAATGATACAGATTCACAAACGGCTCAATACCCGCCTGATGCAACTCCTCAATGACGGAAGTATAGAATTGAACCGCCTGCTGGTTTATTGCACCTTTCCCTGCCGGAAACAGGCGTGACCAGGAAATAGAGAACCGGAAAGAGTTGTGGCCAAGCTCTTTCATGAGTGCAATATCCTCTTTGTAACGAGTATAGAAACGGGACGTATCGGCAGGGCCAACCCCATCATAGAAACGGTTCGGCTCCTGCTCAAACCAATAATCCCAAATGTTCGGTCCTTTGCCGTCTCCCTCCACGGTTCCTTCTGTTTGGGTAGCCGAAGCTGAGGAACCCCACCAGAAGTCGGATGGAAAACGGTATTGAATGGTTTGCTGCTCTATATCTTTCATTTCGGTATGATTCACAGCTCTACTCCTCTCTCTTTTGCAGTGAATAAACTGCTAATCTAGCAGCTTATTCACATTACATTCCAACAGTTTGATCCTTACCTGCAATGGCTGCTTGGCTAAGCTCCTCTTCCTGCTCTTTACGAACGTTCATCCGATCAATAATTTTCAGGAACGGGAACCAGATGACAAAGACGACAGCCATATTAAACAACTGCAGCACGCCACCCATCAGGGAGCCCGTAGCCATCATTCCACTAAAGAACAACGGCATCGTCCAAGGAACCTGTATTCCGTTTGGCGGCGGAACAATCCCGGTGGTCATGGCAAAGTAAGTAATCAGCGTAACGATCATTGGAGAAATAACCCATGGAACAAAAATAAGCGGATTCATCACAATCGGCAGACCGAATATGACGGGTTCGTTGACATTAAACAGACCCGGTCCAAGGGCCAGCTTACTGACCTGCTTCAATTGCTTACTCTTCAGGAAGATCAGAATCGAAAGCACGACAGCCAGTGTCATACCTGTACCACCGATACCTACGGTGTAAATATCCACAAACTGCTTGGTGATGATATGCGGCAGTTCTGCTCCTTTGGAGTACGCTTCATAGTTTTCAAGTGCCAGCGTATTCCAGATGGGGTCCATAACCGAGTTAATAATAATTTGACCATGAAGCCCAAAGAACCATAAAAGCTGAACAAAGAAAATAGCAATCAATGTAGGTATAATGCCACTGCCCAAATGCACCAGAGGTGCCTGTACAGCATGATAAATCAGATCATGCAGGTTATTATGAAGGGTCAGTGTAACTACAACATTAATGATCAAAAATATGCCCAATGTAATACATGCCGGAAGCAAAGCGGCAAATGATTTGGCAACTGCCGGCGGAACGCCTGGAGGCATTTTAATGACAAAATTCCGCTGCGTCACCTTTCGGTATATCTCAGCCGCGATAAAAGCGACGATCATACCAAGGAACATGCCTTTGGCACCGATCCGATCAACCGGAATGACACCAGCAATCGTGGCACCGCTTTCTTGTGTCAGCACAAACGGGGTGAGCATCAAGAAACTGGCCAACGCAATCATCCCGCCGAATATGGGCTCGACCTTATAACTTCGAGATAAATAATACCCAATCCCGACGATTACAAATAAGGTCATGATATTCAGTGTGGCATTAGGCGCAATGTTCAGTAGACTGCTAAAAGTCGCATAATTGCCGTCGCCCATCCACCCTTTTAGAAACGGCAGATTGATAATAACGACGATAATGGAGCCAAAAACAGTTAATGGAAATGACAGCATAAATGCATCACGCAGTACAGTAAGATAGCGGTTGTTGTTCAGTTTACCGGCAATAGGTATCAGTATCCGGCTTAATTTTTCAAACAAAGCCTATTCCTCCCCGCGAAGTGACTTGCATCAATAGGGTTGCAAGCTTTTCATGTCCCAAATTTCACAAACTTACATGTTCCGTTATAAATTTCTGGATTTGAACAGCTCTAGCAATTCTAGAACCAGATCCTTCATGGTAACCGTGGACATCAGATGATCCTCGGCATGCATTAGAAGGAGCGAGAAAGGAGTTTGGGTACCTCCCGCTTCCTTCTTAACCATTTGAAAATGGATATCATGCGCAGCACGTAAATCCTGCTTGGCTTGTTTGAGCAGTTCGTCCGCACCTTCTACATTCTCATTTCGGTATTCGGTCAGCGCCTGAATTACTTTACTGCGAGCGCTTCCACTATGAAGAATAAGTTGGAAACTAATTTGCTCTTCCGTCAGTTCAGCTATATTGACTTTATCCATTTTTGCGTTCCACCAGCTTCACTGCTTGCTCATAGGCTTTCTTACCGTCAACCATCCCGTATGCCATCATGTCAATCACTTCTACATGAATACCATATTGGGCTGCTTCCTTTTCCAGCTGTCCTTTAAGAAAACTCATTTGCGGGCCAATCAATACTGCGTCAGCCTTAGCCATGTCTTCTGCTGCCTGATCTTGACCTACTGCCCAAATTTCAGCCTCGTCTCCAATGGACTTAGCATAATCCTGCATCTTAGTAACCAGCAAACTTGTAGACATACCTGAGCTGCACGCCAGCAAAATTTTCTTCATGATTGTTCCTTCCCTTCAAGGTCTGATTGGATGTTAACTACTAGAAAACGTTTACAGCGTAATTATAAATCCAGTCTTTTGATTTGTCTATACATTTAATATATATGTATAGACTTTTTTTAAAATGACACTGTTTCTTCACTTTTTTTCTTGAAAATGAACGTAATCTCTTATCTTTAATCTCTCAATAGTAATCGATTTTCACCTATAAGAGGTTCTGCCAAATGATATGTTATTCGGTTCTGTAAAATGTTAACATAAGCTTACGGAGTAAACTTAATAGCCCCTCCGTAGCCAAAGAATAGCTGAGGTGAGAAGAGATGAGGAGAGATGAGAAGAGTCAAAGTAAAACCAAGCAAGAGTTAGACCGGGTCGTGTTCATCGGCCGCACGTTTGAGGAGTACGTCCAAATGTTCAATTTGCACATTCCTGAACTTGTAGGCAAAAAGATTTTGGACTGTCCTGCGGGAGCATGTTCCTTCACCGCTCTGAGCGCCAAAGCCTCGCTGGATATCACCGCAAGTGATATCGCCTACCATCACAAGATTGATGATCTGAAACGCAAAGGCCTATTGGATATTGAGCATGCAATGGAAACGCTAGAACGTGCAAAAGATAATTATGTTTGGAGCTGTTATGGAGATGTGCAAGGGCTTAGCGAGCAGCGCCATCAAGCACTCCAGGATTGCACGCAGGATATGAGGAAGCACCCAGAACGCTACGTTGCTGCGGTACTGCCGGAGCTTCCCTTTGAAGATGAACAGTTTAATATCGTGCTGTCTGCCCATTTTCTGTTTATGTATAGTGATCGACTCGACTATGAGTTTCATAAGAATACGGTACACGAACTGCTGCGAGTGGCTTCAGAGGAAGTCCGCATTTTTCCTCTGACCGATTTAACGGGAACTCGTTACGATCTGCTAGATCGTTTGATTCTTGAGCTGGAGGCAGAAGGCTTACGGGTGACAGAGGCCAAGGTTCCGTATGAGTTTATGCGTAACGGCAACTCTCTGTTAAGCATCCGAAAGATATAGGGCAGGTTTAGGTGTAGAGGGAGCAAGCGATTAGCTTGCTCCCTATCTGGTTATTGAGATGAAAATTAGAAAAATTTAGAATATAAAGAAACATTCCTACATTTTTATCGTCTATATTATGGAATACCTTACGTATGGAGGTAAGATTTTTCGAAGCCCAAAGTTAAAAAATCAACTCACAAAGGAGCTTATGCATGTTAAAAAAGTTAGGATTAGCTGCATTGATTCTGGTTACTAGCCTCTCCGTTATTGGAACAGGCTGGGCCGCATCCAGCACAACAACCATTGAAATTTCTAAAACTGCTCTGGATTACAACGTTGCTCGTCCGCTGAGCGATGGTGCTTTTCATGATGGCTTATTAGCCGCTGAAACATCTGCTGGAAACCTCGTGTATTACAATACCAAAGGAGAGAAAGCTTTCTCACTTCCCGCCGAGCTTAAGCCCGTTGGTGATTTTCATGAGCAGCGAGCCGTAGTCAAAAATACAAAAACCAATCTCTATGGATACATTAACACCAAAGGGACACTGGTCATCCCTTGCCAATATACCGAAGCCAATTTCTTTTCCGAAGGAAAAGCCAAGGTTACCATAGCAGACACCAAAGAAAATGCAATTATAGATCGAACGGGAAAAATCATTTCTCATTTTAAAGAAAATGGGGATTCAGAATATATATTTACGGACGGTCTGGCTCTTGCCTACGCCCCCAACACGGGCAAGATCGGTTTTGTGAATGCCTCTGGTCAACTAGCAATTCCTTATAAATATAAATACAGTCGTGGTTTCTCGGATGGCTTGGCTATTGTTCAGAATAGCAAAGGGCTATACGGATATATCAACACAGCAGGGAAAGAAGTCATTCCTCCTCAATATAAATCCGGTGGAGACTTCTCGGAAGGATTGGCCCCGGTGCAAAATACCAAGGGAAAATGGGGATTCATCAATAAACAGGGGAAAGTCGCGATTCCCTTTAAATTTACAGATGCCCAGAATTTTAGTGAAGGTCTGGCGAGTATCAAAAATGCAAAAAACGAAGTCGGATTTATTAATAAAAACGGAACGCTGGTCATTAAATATCAACAAAAATATGATGTTACTACTCCGTTCAAAGAAGGCCTTGCTTTAGTCGGTAAACAAACACAATCATCCGTCTCAGACGGCAAATTCGGTTACATCAATCGTCAGGGGCAACTGCTGACTAAACTTGAGTACAGAGTGGAATCCTCCTCCTTCTCCAATGGCTATGCTGTTGCTTTTATCAAGCCAGGCAAAGCGTTCATTGTATCTAAACATTCCGTTTCAAAATAAAAAAACGACCCCGGCGGCAGATCGAGTGGATCTGCTTCCGGGGTCATTAAATTTCCAATATCTCGAATATAATTAGTCGTGTGTGTAGAATTTCACTCCAGGCAGATCTGCTGCCACCCACGAGTAGTTAATGGTATTACTGTTATAATTTTTGGTTCCCGCCTGAGCAACCTGTACCTCTTTCAAAATCGTAATCGATGAACCCTTCGGTCTGACAACGACTACATGACCATGCCCATCCGCTTTTTTGATTCCGATGGTAGGATACCCTAGATTTGCTCTTTTTTGAGCATCCTGAAAGGTTACAGAGTCCCAGCCCGGCGCCTTTTTATTCAGTAAAGCATCAGCCATTTGATTGGCTAAGCCACTTGGCAAGGGTGCCGACATCGCAGACATCACATCTTGCGCAAAAATATTACATTTCGTTCCACCTACCGGCGAATACTTTTTGTTCGTTTCTACCTTAAAACCGTCAATTACAGATGCGTAAGTACTTGCACTTCTAGCCATTGAAATTCCCCCTGAATATAAGTTGTAGAGGAAATGACGGAGTCGCTTGAACATCTGAATGGCTCCACACTCAATCGATGTTGGCCTCAATTCCCTCTCAACTATTAGGGTGATTTCCGGCTTACTTTAACAACGCAATACTACAAAAAATTAACTTCATTCTCATAACTGAAGGCTTTCTTCACTGATTACGGTTGGAACGATAAGCTCAGGAGTAGTCGTAGGCTTCGTTTGTGTTAAATAGTCTGCTGCCCCCACCATCAGAGCGATGCCGATAAATAGCACGATCCAATTACGATTCTTTTTCATCATCTGTACCTCTCATTCTTCACTCCGCCCGTTCAGCCACTTGAACCAATGGAGCAGATGACTGAATCGGTATTCATGCTGCGAAGCGTACGTCCATACTTCCGGCTCTTCACCGGGCTCCTTCCAGACGAGCATGGAAAAGTGACCTTCTTCCTCGCTCGCAACCGACAGCAGCGAAAGACGATCATCTCCGAATCGGTATGGAGCCGATTCCACCCAGTAATTCCGCATATCGCTGATCCAGCTGCGGAACTGCTCTGTACCTGCGATCCGCAGGACTTCATCAGGTAGGAGCAGATGCTCGTCGATATCCTTCCAATCCCCCGCATATCGGTACCGCGCTGCCAGCATTGGACTGAGTGGTCGGATTTTACCGGGAGCCAACGTAGGCATATAGGCGACGGGAACGACCGGACCAATACTCTGGATAGCATTAGACCGAGCTTCCTCCTCACTCATTCCGTAGGACATCGCCTCCGCGAGAAAATGGTTTCGTCTTATACCAAACTGATGCTGATACTGTGACATCTCATCCTGTAGCTCCAATACCATACCCTGTACTGCATCTGTTCCGATCATTCCCCAACACCTCTCATTCCAAAATATAGTCGTGCAATTCCCGTTGCGCTCGATACTTTGCCCAATTGAATTCAGGCCAAGCCGATTCTTCTCTCGTCATGCTCGTCAAACGGGCTTGTAAAAACTCATCTAGTGATCCATGTTCCTTACGGCTAAAGTCAATCAGCAGCGGAATCGCGTCCGCCGATAGCTCACTCAAATATTCCTTATCTATCACCGATGTCGTGCGATACCGTTCAAGATTATTTTCAGCAATCCGTATATCAATGCCCACATAGTTCACGACGACATAGGCAACCAGAGCGAGTACAATATAATATTTCGCCAACGGCAGTTGACGGAAATGAATACGCATTGCTGCAATAAACAGTAGCAAGCCCAGAAAAATCATAAACGCGTGTACCAAATAGCGGGTGTACGTATAGCCGTATGCTTCTTCGTACATAACCAGCCGGGTATATCCCGAGTACAGCATCACACCCGAACAACCCACGAGTATGTACAGCAGGCCGCTGTTCATTTTTTGCACTATACCTGAGCCAAATTCAGTCCACTTCAATACACTGATCATCAGCACAAAGTTGATACCTGTTACCATAACCAGCTCCCCGAATCCTCTTCTCGCATATTCGGCATACGAGGTTCCCTCGGGCAGAGCACCTTCCCATGCACCAAACAAATATCCGAACTGCAACACGACGAACACAACATACACCAGATTCATGACAATCAGCACCGTAGCGGTAATGACAGGATCAAATTTGATCGCGACCGGCTCGTGGTAAGGCACCGTTGGTCGGTCAATCATCACTGAAGAGTGACCATCATACTCGGTGGTTTGGCCATTCGTGCGCTCATCTAACCCGTGCCATGATTGGGTCTCTCTCTGCGTATTACGCGGAGCAGGCTGTACAAATCCCCACAAATAACAGAAGAAACAGAAGGTGAAAAAGCAGGTCCAGATCAGCCGCGGCAAACCACTCCCAAAGGACAGGGTTCCGATCCATTCGGGTACCCCAGCTAACAACTTTTCGAACATCCCATCCGCCGAAGCCAGCAAAGATATGATAATGAACAGTAGCGGCAAGGCAATAAGTAAACCAATCATTACTTTGCCCAATACACGCTTACGCTCATCCTTTACATTCCGAAGGGCTATTGTCTTGACCATCCGAAACGGGGTCACGATATGACGAAAGTTTTGATAAAACCAATGGCTTAACGCCTGACCAATAATACCGGGTTCTGACCAGCCATGCCTTTTCTCCCCAAACAGCAGCACCATATGTACGCTAATCAGAGCAGGTATCGCCAGCGCATTTAACACGTACAGGACCGGGTTATTGAACAGCGCGTATGTCAATGCCAGCATGAAAATGATCACAAACAGCAAACGCCCTATCCATGATCCCAACTGGAAACGGTCTCGATTAAAGGCATACATATAGGCGTAAAACCCAATAACAAAAATTGGCATAGACACGCCCAGCCCATGTCCGAAGAACAGATATTGATGAACCAGCGCCAACACAATTGCGCCAGCAAAGGCGGACAGAAACGACGTTTTCGGCAAAGACGTTCCATTCATCTTGTCATGCATGGTAAATACCTCCACAAATATGCTTTATAACCCTTATTGTAGATGATAAAATAAGAAGATAAAGAGAAATTAATTCAAATAAAATTTCCTATTTTATAAAAGTGGCTACGCTTTTAATCAAATATAGGGGAAACGGAGCAACCTTGAATGAAACTCCATGCCCAATTTTTACGGCTTCACTCACACGCCGCTGACGCCAAGGACGAAAATCATACCATAGAGACGACGCTGGATGAGCTGGCGGCTATTTTTGACTGTACTCACCGCAACGCCTTGATGATCATTCAGAAAATGGAGCAGCACGACTGGATACAATGGACTCCACGCCGAGGCAGAGGTCGCCGCTCCAGTCTGCGCTTCCTCATTCAGCCGGAAGACATTGCCGTGCAATCCATGATGCAAGCCATAGACCGCCATGATATCAAACGCGCACTGGATGAAATCCGAGTTCATTCGCGCTCCTCCACCATGCAGGAGCATTTGCAAGGCTGGTTGCTGAATTATTTTGGGCATCACGCAGAGGTGCGCAGTGATCAGCAGCAGATCGACACGCTGCGTCTGCCTATTCGCCAACAGCTCTATACGCTGGACCCTTTGTACTTGAACTGGCTCGCCGAGTCCTTCGTATCCAGCCACGTCTTTGATGGTCTGGCCCGCCGGGCGAACGAAAGCGGCGAGATTTTGCCGGGATTGGCGCACGCTTGGGAGGTGGACACCACTCGTACACAGTGGACCTTTTTCCTGCGTAAAGAGGTGCTGTTTCATAACGGAAAAATACTGACCGCTGAAGACGTCGTCTATACCTTTGAGCGACTGAGTCGGGCGCCGGGAAGGAGACTTTACCATTTTATCGTCCGGCAAATTCAGCACGTCCAGGCGCTAAGTCCAACGATAGTACGCTTCGTACTAAAGGAGCCGAACGAGCTGTTTCTATCCTTCCTGTGTACCAGCCGGGCTGCGATTGTGCCGCGTGAGCTTAATCAGGTGGGTGAAGCCGCCTTTGGCATCCGCCCTGTCGGTACAGGGGCATTCAAAGTCACGGAAATGAACGAAAGCCTGTGTACACTGGAGGCTTTCGCACCTTATTTTCAAGGCCGGGCTCATCTGGACCGAGTGGAAATTGTCCAGCTCCCGTGGGCGACTAAGCTGGAATCGTCGGATACGGAAGACACCGCTTCTTCTTTTCACATTATCCATAATCCCGTATCGGCGGGAGATACGGATACCGCATGGAGCCAGATTCACTCGGCGGCTTCGGTACGCAAATTTATCACATGTAATACACACAAGGATGGACCACTACGCAATCCAGAAATACGTGCCCGCATTGTAGCATGTCTGGATCATCGCTCCCTTCCTCCAGCAGTGGATTCATCTAACGATTCTTATGAACCACTGGCGGCGCTGCAAATTGCCACCATTCCCGAGTATAAAGCGGATGCAGACCGGGTTGCGGCTCAGCTCGAATCCTATGGGTATACCTGTAACATCGTGGCCGCATCTATGAATGAATTCAAAAGCTCATCTATCCGTATGGAGTCAGACTTAATCATCTTTTCTCTCTTTCGTGACCGTGATGAGCAATTACGCCTGTTTGACTTGTATCTCAATGTATCCGGGCATGTCGAGCCTCATAGCCGTGTGGATATCGAAAGACTGCTGCGTGAAATTGCGCGGGAAGCCGACCATACCGTCAGGGCCCAGCAATTTGAGCATATCGAAACTCGGCTCATGGATGAGCACCAGCTGCATATTTTATATGAAAAGCCCGTTCAGACGGCCTATCTCCCTTCTGTGCGCGGTGTATCCTTTAACAGTCAGGGCTGGGTAGACCTGCGTCATGTCTGGTTTCCACCTGCTCAACTTCCAACTCCTCAATCTTGACGGCAACAAGTGCTCCTTCAAATGCACTTCACATCAAAAAAAGGTATCCTCTTCTTCATAAGAGAATACCTTTTTGAATGCCGCTTTCTAGATCCTCTAAGCGGGTGGTTCAAGGGATGAAAAAGCCCATCCCCCCAACCCATGACTGTGGACGTCGCTAGGATCTTCCATAGGGGGGGTAACGGGTGAAAAATTCAATAGGACAAAAACATTAAATGCGAGCAGAGAAAAAACGATCTTTTTTATCATGGATGTACTCTACCTCTCCAAGTAAGTTTTTATATTCCTCTTTGTCCTCAGAAGTGGCAGTATGCCGATACTTTTCAAATAGTCCTACACATTTGATGGTGACAGGATTACCATTCAGCACGACGGAATAGGAAAGGCTCTCAAGTAGGAATTTCATACCTTTGGAATAACGATGTTTGTTGAGATCATAACAAGCCATCTCTGCCAAAAATCGCGCATAGAGATCTGCTGACATTTGCTCCGTATAGGTCCCTACCTTGACATGCTGATCTGCAAATGCCTCAATTTGTTTTTCAAAGTGCAACAGTACATGATCTACATTAAAGTCATAACGGTTGGCCGCTACCATAATTTTATGCAACCCCACCAGAATTTCGCCTTCGTTTTTTTCTAAATAATCCACATATTGCGGAATCACATCCAGGCTACCTGACATCAACTGATACAAATACCCGTTGGCCTCAGCCCAGTTGCTACAAAGGGCCTTCAAACGCCGAGCTTCTTCCGTATCCTCTTGCACCCAGCTCAAATCAGAGTATAGGGATACATACTCCAGCGCCTTCTGATAATCCCCGCGCTCATCCCACACCCCGGCACGCAACACGTAAGAGTATACAATATACATAAACAAAGGACCCTTGGGTTCCTTGCCACGCTCTGATCTTCTGGTATTCCCGTATTTTTGCTCGTATTGTACCTTGGCTTTTTGAGCCATTTTTTCAGCAAACCATTCTACTTTATCCCAACGCCGCAAGGAGGCATAGGTATTAGCCAGGTCTCTTAAGGCATCCAGTTGGTCCGCTTCACCCAGTCGGTCCACAAAGCTTTCGAAATGTGTGGCTGCCCATAAATTTTCGTCCTGGTCATCGCCAACGGCAATCGTAAATAAACGGTATTGGCAGAGCGCCAGACGCTCTGAATGTTGGTACTTCTCACTTTCCGAAACATTTTTATAAATAATTGCCGCAGCCTCGAACTTACCTTCACTGAATAATTCTTCTGCTGTCTCAAACAAAGCTGGGGCGTATATGAGATAGTCCATCATAAACTCCACGACTTGCTTAATGCAATCCAGTTTGTTCAGCTCTGCACAGCGATGCAAAAAGGGACGAACCCGTCGCCAATTCGGTGCCGTATTCCGTATAAATTCATCAATGTATAACTCATAGAGGCTCCCTTCTTCAAGCCCCATGCCTGCGCCAATCCGATCCAACAGCAGCATCGCAATCGGACGATTACCGTTAATAATGGCACTGATCGTTCCTGCATTAATACCTGTGTTCTCCCCAAACTTACTAATCGTAATTCCTTCTCGTCTGATGTACTGCTCCAGCTCTGCGCGAATTGTGGTTGTTTCCTTCAAATCAGGCACCCCCAGGGATTACTTGCATGATTACAATACAAAAAAAGAAAATTCCCGTGAATATTCCCTTAATTATACAAAAGAAACCCCACTTAGCCAACCGCTCAAGTAAATTTATATCAGAAAATTCAATAATTCTCCGAATTGCCGTATACTACGGGGAGGTGAGCCGAACAGCTACACCCAATCGGTAAGCAGGAAAGGATACGACAAATGGACAACACCCCTACAACAGAACAAGAGATTGCACAATGGATGGTCGCGCAGATCCGTGAAGTGGGCACCCTGAAACAAGAAGATGCAATTGCATATGTACGCTCTAAGTATGGAGAGCAGTATGTATTTATAAGCGAGCATGGTCATGTATCTCTGGAAAAAGAAATCAAAAAAGCATTTCGCAAGCTTCATGGTGGCAGAATCGCCTGGGATCGTGACGGATTTCTCTGGGCCTGGACTTAACAAGCAAAAGCATCTGCCCTAGGCAGGTGTTTTTTTATAATTCCCGCTTGCTTCTTATTCGTTCGGATCAGAACGGGATAGTATTCTTTCTCTGTACAAAGCTGCTTAAACGCGGTTTCTTGCCTCATCCAATGATGTTCCAGCGAAAAATCCACCGGAACCTCAAACACTTCCGCAGACGGCAGAACCTCCTTGATTCGCTCACACTTAAAGGTCCGAATCTCCTGCCCAACTTCACAGAAGGCAATGAGATACCAATCTCCTTTTTTTACCACAAGTCCATAGGGATGCACATGACGGGAAGAACAGATTCCGTCAGCTTTCTCATATTGAATGGTTATTTTATGGGACCCCCACACTGCAGTTCTCACGGCCTCAAGACAAGGAATGGCTATACGTTCCGTCCACCACGGCGTATCATCAAAATAAAACCGCGCTTTGGCTTTCTTAATATCGGACTGATACGGGTCTGGCATCGTCTTTTCCAGTTTGAGCAGAGCATTCTTTAACTTCAAACCCGATTCCGTGGGCCCGCCTGTATAAATGCCTATCCCTGTTAAATACAACTGAATAACATCCCCGCCATTCAACTGTTTCAGGTTCGCCGTATAACCCTCCATTAAATAAATTCCGCCCTTCGGGCCGGATGCGGTAACAATCGGAACGCCGGCTTCAGCAAGGAGGTCGATATCCCTGTAAATGGAGCGTACAGAGGTTTCCAGTGCCAACGCCAATTCCTTGGCCTTCATTCTCCCTCTAGATTCGATACATAATAAAATCGCGATTAAACGATGCAGTCTCACAATCATACCTCCACAGTAGATGGTTAACCCAAATTGAAAAGATGATGCAAAGATTGTTGACACCCTGTTGGCAGTAATAGATGTGTATCATAGAAGTAAAGGGGTGTAATGGATGATGAATATTGGAATATTGGGGACGGGATTCGGCGCGTATCATGCATCACTGTTAAACAACCATCCCAAGGTAAACAGAATCATGGTATTTGGAAGGAACGAAACCAAGCTGCAAAAGCTGAAAGAGGAGCTAAACGTAGAAATCACACAAAATATAGAGGATATTCTGCTGGACCCAGACGTGGATATCGTCGATCTATGCCTGCCCTCCCAGCTGCATAGGTCATATGCCGTGGATGCGCTGAAGCACGGTAAGCATGTATTTTGTGAAACACCGGTTTGCTTTGATCTCGAAGACGCTCTTCTTATGCAACAAGCTGAGAAGCAATATGGCAAAAAGATTCTGGTCAACCAGTTCATTAAGTTTGATCCCGCCTATACCTATCTGTATGAGGCATACCGCCAACAGAAATACGGGAAGCTCATCTCCTTATCTTTGAAAAGAGAAACGCCTCCTCTGTGGGGGGATCTTGGACTAAACTCCATTCCTACTCAGTTCATGATTCATGAACTGGATTTATTGACCTGGCTATTAGGCCCCTGTGATCCATATACAGTCTGGGGTACAGAAGTTACCCATCCTGAACAAGCACAGGTTCGGGCTTACTTTCAGCATCGGGATACATTCACAGAAGTCATCGCCTCATCCCACATGCCGGGAAGCTACCCCTTCACAGTGGCCTATGAGGCTTATTTTGAAAAGGCCAAGCTGGTATTTCATGAAAGCGACGAAAACGATCTTATACCTACCGCATTATATGAGTATACCGTATCAGGACAGCAAAAAATCAACCTCGAATCTGCCAATCCATATGAAAAAAGTTGGGATCATGCACTTGAATGCTTTGGCGGACATTCGGAAAGCCTGATTTCACTGGAATCGTCTGTACAAGCGCTGAAAGTGGCTGTTGAGATTAAAAGCAGACTGGGGCAAGCCCAGCGTTAATCCCGTATTTTTTCTTATGCCTGTTCTTGCCTGCGGATACAGCTTCCTATAAGGAAGCTGTATCCGCAGGCAAGGAAACTTCGTCCGCGTAGTTCGTTGCCATAATCTTGGCTACCCCTGCCGGGTCGGTCGTCTGCCCCAACGCCCACATCATTTTCGTCACCAGCGCTTCCGTTGTCATGTCATACCCCGGAATAACGCCCTTCTCCAGTACCTTTTGCCCCACTTCGTAAATCGTCAAATCCCCGCCCTCATAAGGACATTGAGTGGTCACGACAATACTCATACCGTCCTTCATCAGCTCCTCGATTTTGCTAATCAGGCTTCTTTCTTTAAAAGGAACGCCACCCATACCAAAGCCCTCAATGACGATACCTTTATAGCCCAAGCCCTGAATGGCATCGAAAATCGCCGGATTTGTACCCGGAATCAGCCTGAGCAGAAATACCTCCGAAGCATACCCGTCGTTGTATGGGTGACGAGCGGTACCGCGATTTGCAAATACGCCCTCCGTATAGACCACCTTACCGTTCTCCACGAGTCCGATATACGGATAGTTAATACTCTCAAAAGCATTATAGCTGCGTGTTCTGATCTTCGAGCTGCGGCTGCCGTTAATAATTTTGCCGTTAAACACGACAAAAACCCCGGCCACCTCGCCACATGCGGTCAGGAATGAGTCGATTACATTTTTTTTGGAATCGCTGTGCTCCGCCAAAATGGAAACCTGCGAACCTGTCACGACGACGGGTTTGTCTACGGTTCCCAGCATGAAGCTCAAGGCTGAAGCCGTATAAGCCATCGTATCCGTGCCGTGTGCAATGACAATACCGTCGTATTGATCGAGCGAACGATGTACCATACGGGCGATAGAAGCCCAATCCTCAGGTTGTGTATTTGTGCTATCAATGCTCATCAGATTATGGGCATCAATCTCGCAAATCTCCTTCAGCTCCGGAATTTCCGCCAAAATATTTTCAGCCGATTGGGTCGGTGTCAGGCCGTTTTCCTGATAGGAGGAAGAAATGGTCCCTCCGGTATTAATGAACAAAACCTTTTTCATATGCCAATGTTCCTTCCCGATTACATCTTCACTGTATTGTTCTTAGAATTTATCATGAATAAGTGTGATAAGCTACTTTGCAATGGAAAAGAATTGGGGATATGAGGGGCCAAAAAAAGCACGACAAACAAGCGCGGGCTTTCCTTCCTCCTGCGACTTGTCTAACGTGCTTTTTACTATAGGTGCAATACTCTACAGCGCTGCACATACCTATAACCCATCCACGTACTTCTTATGGGGATACAGGCTGCTCCTGTGGCGCTCTCTGTACCAACGCTTTGCCCAGAAACTGCCGTGTCCGTTCTTCCTTCGGATTGGTGAAAAACTGCTCGACGGGTCCCTGCTCCACGATCACGCCATGCTCCATTAATACAACCCGATCCGCTACATCTCTCGCAAAACCAAGCTCATGCGTGACAATAATCATCGTATTGCCTTCACTCGCCACCTTTTGAATCACGGACAGCACTTCATCCACCAGTTCAGGATCAAGTGAGGATGTCGGTTCATCGAACAACAACACCTGCGGATTCAATGCTAATGCACGGGCAATCGCAACTCGCTGCTGCTGTCCACCCGAAAGCTGGGCAGGATAATAGGTCATACGATCCTTTAACCCGACCTTTTCCAAAATGCCTTCACTGATCTCCCTCGCCTGCTTACGATCCAGCTTTTTCACACTGGTCAGACCAATCATCACATTATGGAGTGCATTCAAATTTTTAAACAACTGATATTGCTGAAATACCATTGCCGTTGCCATCCGTAGTCCAAGAATGTCCTTTTTTCCCGCCTTGGCGGCATCGACCTTTACACCGTTAATTTCAATGACACCACTGGTCGGCTGTTCCAAAAAATTAATGCTTCGCAGCAGCGTGGACTTCCCCGATCCGCTTGGGCCCAGGATGACTACAACTTCTCCCTTGCCTACCGTCAGGTCTATGCCCTTCAACACATGATGCTGCCCAAAATGCTTATGAATTTGATGAAGTTGAATCATACCCTTACTCACTTCTTTCGTAAATTCGAATACGCTTCTCCAGCACGACAAGCCCGCGTTCAATAATGATGCACACCAGCCAGTAAATCAGAGATACCGCAACATATACCTCAAAAAAAGCCAACGCCCGCGCGCCCATAATTTTGGCCTGTCCCATCATATCGACAACACCAATCATAAAAATAAAGGACGTATCCTTCACCGTACTGATCAGCGTGTTCCCCAAATTGGGCAAAGCCACCGTTAGCGCCTGTGGCAATACAATTTTGAGCATAATCTGTGTTTGGCTCATCCCAATGGAATTGGCAGCCTCAAATTGTCCCCGATCGACTGAATGAATCGCCGCCCGGAACGTCTCCGACAGATATCCTCCGAGGTTCAACGAAAATGACAGCAACGCGAACAGCTCCGGCGGAATTACGTAGACATTGAATTGCTGTAAGAAACCATATTCACTCTGAAAATAATACAAAAACTTGGGTATTCCGTAATATACGAGAAACAGCTGTACAATAAGCGGTGTTCCCCGAATGTACGAAACATACAACGTAGACAATGGCGCTAAGACAGGCACCTTGTATATCCGGATTAAGGCCGTAGCTAACCCGATGATCGCACCCAGCAGCATGGAGACAAACGCAATCCATAATGTAACGGGAAGATACTCCACGATCTGGGGAAGGCTTCTCAGCATATAATCAAGATCAAACAGCTTTTCCATAGGAACCCCACTTTACCCTTTACATTTTGTTACTGAGGAATAAATTCTCCGCCTGTCCATTGTTCAGACAGCTTTTTCAGTGTCCCATCCGTTTTCAGCTCTTTAATGATCGGGTCAATTTTAGCTTTCAGCTCTTCGCCCTGCTTATCCTTTTTGAACACCAGATGCATACTGTCCGTCTGCACAGGCTCGCCTACAGCTTCTACCTGTAGGCCTTCCTTCTTAATCGTAGCCGCTGTCATGACTGGATCATTCACGTAAGCGTCCACCCGACCATTTTGCACGTCCTGAAGGTTGTCGGCTGAAGTGCCTGTATCATTGTATTTCAAAATGATTTTGTTGCCGTTCTTTGCATTGTACTGCTCCAATAATTGAGTATACGAATCGCCTACGGAAGCCGCCACCTTCTTGCCCTCCAGATCCTTAAGGGAATGAATGTCCGTTCTACCTTTCTTCACAACAATGACAGATTGTGCCTGAAAGTAGGATTCATCAGAGAATAAGTATTTTTGCTCACGCTCCGGATTCTTGGCTATTTGGTCAGCGATAACCTGAATTTTATTCGACTCAAGCGCCAGGAAAATTCCTTCCCAGCCCGAAGGTACAAATTCAAACTTATACCCGTCTAGCTTCTTGTCGATCTCCTTGATGACGTCCACATCATATCCGGTCAGTTCGTTTTTATCATTCACAAAAGCAAACGGCGGGTAGTCATTTTGTGTGCCGACATAGATTACCTTATCCCCCGATGCCGCATCCTTCGAGGAACATCCACTCAAGGCACCCGTTAATAACACAAGAGATAGGCCAATCGCTGCTACCAAAGCAGATTTCTTCATATATGACATCCCCTTTTTAATATCCAAGTAATTTACTATGATTTTATATTATAACGGGTTATTCAAATAATACAACAAGTAAATTTCATTTCGATTATTTATCCATATGTTGCACAAAAAAAGGACCCTTGCGGGTCCACTGTTATCCATGAAGCGGAAAACGCTCTGCTGGATGTTCCGGCAAAATGGACGAGATCAACCGTCGTACAGCCGGATGAGCAGATTCAAAAATCTGATCCTTCTCATCACAGCGCTCGATCAATCTCCCCTGCTCCATCACAGCAATGCCATCGCAGACAGCATAAGCTGCCCGAATATCATGCGTGATGAACAGATATGACAATCCAAACGAAGATTTCAGTTCTCCCAGCAGGGATAAAATATGCATCTGGTGAACCATATCGAGGCTGCTGACGGACTCGTCCAGCACGATGAGCTTTGGTTTGAGCGCAATCGCCCGTGCAATATTGATCCGCTGCAATTGTCCGCCACTGAACTGATGCGGATATTTAATCCGGTCCTCTGGCTTGAGGCCGACCCGTTCCAGCAGGCTTTCGACCGTTCTTTTTTGTTCCTGCACCGATAACCGTTCGTAATTGTCCAATGGCTCCCCAATAATCTGCCCGGCGGTCATTCGGGGATTTACAGCAGAGTAGCAGTCCTGAAATACGACCTGCATATCCCGTCGCAGTCCCCTGCGGACTTGGGGGCTCGCATTATAAATGTCCTGTCCCTGGAACAGCACCTGACCCTCCTGCGGCTTCTCCAGCCCCAGAATAACCTTGCCCAGCGTGCTTTTACCGGCTCCGCTGGTACCAAGTAAGCCTAGGCAAAACCCACTTTCTATAGTAAGCGAAACGTTAGCCAACACAGGGGTACGTGGTTCAGAGCGGCCCAGCCATTTGCGCCTTCCATAGCTATGAGTTACTTTCTTCACTTGTAGCATGCGCATTCGCTCCCCTTTTGAAAAGTGTAACTGTCAAACAGGTGACTAACCACCTACCTGATTCATGCCCCGAATGGACAACTTGGGTCTGACATGCAACAGCATTTTCGTATATTCATCCTGCGGGTGATCGAACAACTGATGGACCTCAGCCTGCTCAACAATACGACCCTGCTGCATGACAGCCACTTCATCCGCCAATTGGGAAATGACGCCCAGATCATGCGAGATCAGCAAAATGGACGTATTGTATTCCGTACGCAAGCGATCCAGCTCTCTTAGCACCTGTAGCTGATTGACCACATCGAGTGCCGTCGTTGGTTCATCCGCAATAACCACTGCTGGCCGCAGACACATGGAAATGGCGATCATGACTCGTTGCAGCATCCCGCCGCTCAACTGGAACGAATAACGCTTCATCAGCTTGGCTGGATCGGGCAAATTCATATTTTCCAGAGCCGTTATGGCAAGATCACGGGCCTGTCGTTTGGTTAATCCGGTGTGCGTGCGGACCGTTTCCATAAACTGAGCTCCGATCGTATACACTGGCGTAAAGGCGCTCATCGGATTTTGCATAATAAACGCGATTTCCTTGCCCCGAATACGGCGCATCTCCTCGGCCGCCATTCCGTTCAGCTCACGCCCGTTCAGACGGACACTACCTTCGACGTCCATCGTCTGGCGATCCAGCAGTTGGAGCAACGCTTTACAAGTCACCGTTTTGCCGCTTCCACTCTCGCCGACAAGACCCAGTACCTGTCCCTTTTTCAGTTCAAAATGAGTTGGCTCCAGCAGAGATACCGCCCCAGCATCGGTTTTGAGCTTCACCTGTAAGCCGCTGACCTCCAGCACCTTCGCCCTGTCGTCCATCGTTGTAACTCACTCCTGTTTTACTGACGTTTGGCAATTCCGTATCGGTCGGACAGCGCCTCCCCCAATATATTGAAGGCCATCACCACCACCAGAATCATAACTCCCGGATAGATCATTAATTCCGGATGACTGCGAATGTATCCCGTTCCCTCATGAATCATGGCTCCCCATTCAGGGGTCGGCGGCTGAATGCCTAGACCAAGGAACGACAACGCGGAAATATCCATGATCGCCCAGCCCATTTCCAGCGTACCAATGACCACAATCGGACGCAGCACATTCGGAATAATATGCCGCCGGATAATGGCCCCTGAGGAGGACCCACTAATCCTTGCAGCAGCTATAAAATTCCGTTCTTTCAGACTGACGACCATATTGCGGCACATTCTGGCATAATACACCCACTGCACCATCATTAAGGCAAGCAGCACCTGCATGAGGCCCGGCCCAAAAATACCGACAATGCCCAGCACAAGCACCAAATTCGGAAACGCCATAATACCTTCGCAAAACCGCATCAACACACTATCAACCCAGCCGCCCACATAACCTGCTAGCGACCCGACCACAACGCCAATGCTAAGCGAGGACAGGAAAATTAATGTCGCAAAACCGAGGGAAATCCGTGCTCCATACAGCAACCGGGATAAATTGCACCGACCCAAATGATCGGTCCCCAGCCAGTATTCTTTCGAAGGTCCCTCCAGCTTGTGCAGTAAATTCACTTTAACCGGATCATGGGGAGCCAGCCAAGGAGCTAGCGCCATAATGATAAAAAGAGCAGCCAGTACGACAGAGCAGACCACGATTACCTTTTGACCTTTGAACATTGTACGCAACCTTATCATCACTGCTCTGCTCGTCCCTTCGATGAAATTCGGGGGTCCATATACAAATGCACCAGATCAACGAGCAAATTGCATACGATGAACAGGCATGCCGCCAAAAACACATAGCATTGTATGACGGGAATATCCCGGTTAAAAATCGCTTCCACAAAATAACGGCCAAATCCGGGCCATGAAAACACCTGCTCCACAATAATTGTTCCGGTCAGAAGCTTGCCCAAATTCATACCCATACTTGTAATCAGTGGAGCAATGGCAATTTTCAGTACATGCTTGAGCATGATCACCCGCTCACGGATTCCTCTAGTTCTGGCATACTGCACATACGTTTCCTGAAGCTGCTCCAACACACTGGAACGCAGCAAGCGCGTATATAAAGCAATCAGAACCAGCGACAGGGTCAACGTGGGCAACACCAGATGTTGCCACGTTCCTCGCCCCTCTACAGGGAGCCAATCCAATCGGACAGAGAAAAAGAAGATTAACAAATATCCCAGCCAGAACTGGGGTATAGACGCGCCAAAATATGAAATTCCTCGACTAAGCATGTCGATCCAGCCATTTTTACGCATCGCCGCCAGCACGCCCAGCGGAATACTCACCACAATAGATAGCAACATACTGCTCACAGCCAATTCAAAAGTGGCGGGCAGCCGAACCTTGACCTCATCCCACACTGGCTTGTTGGTCAGATACGAAGTACCAAAGTCCAATTGACTGATTCTTTGAAGTGTATGCATATACTGCGTCAACAAAGGCTGATCCAGTCCGAACTCATGTCTTTTCTGCTCCAGAATCTCTGGAGTAGGATAAATATGAGCAGCCGTCAAATAGGCCTCGGCCGGATCAACTGGTGAAATATGAATCAGTGCAAAGGTAACGAGGGTGGCAAAGAGAACAATAGGAATGACCGCTACCATTCGCTTCCCGATATAGCTGATCATGAGTTGTCCTCCTATCCTGTAAACTACCGTTACCTATCGGCTTCAGCTACTTTCCGATTTCAATTCCCTCAAACGGATTTTCATCCCGATTAGCCGGGAATACAAAGTTTGTAATCTTTTTCTGGTACACTGCCGTTTTCTTAATATAAGAAATAGGCACAATGGCAGATTGCTCCTGAAGCGTCTTCAGAATCGAAGCATACAGCTCTTGACGCTTGGTTTCATCTGTCGATGAGAGCGCTTCGTGTACTTGCTGATCCAGGTCTTTCTTCATCGGAAGGGCACTCAGCACCTCGGAAATTCCGAAGCTCTTCTTGGCAATGACATTAATAAAGGAATGCGGATCATAAGGCGCACCATAGTTGTACCAGAAGTACAGATCAAACTGGTTGGATCTAAGGCGCTTAATTTGAACCGTCAGCTCCAGTCCGGTCAGGTTCACTTTGACACCCAGTTCTCCCCATTCAGCCTGAATGGTTTCAGCCATCGCCTTTTGGATCGGATCAGTCTTATCAAAAATCAGCTCAAAATCCAGCTGTTGTCCGTCTTTTTCCCGTACTGTACCACCTGCGGGCAGCTTCCAGCCAGCCTCATCCAGCAACGCTTTGGATTTTTCCACATCATAGCCAACAGGCTGTAAGTTTACATTCGTATACGGATAGTTTTTGGATAAAACCGTGTCCGCTGTTTCCTCCAGCCCCGAGGTTACACCTTCCACCATTGCCTGCTTGTTAAAGCCATGCTGGAGTGCCAGACGTACCCGAAGGTCTGCCAGCTTGGGATTGGATGAGTTGAGCAACAGACTTCTTGTACCGACAGGCTCGGACAGCGTGGTAACATACTGATTCGTGTCGCGAAGCTGTTTGAAAGCATCCAGACTAATGACACCCTCTCCATAAATCAGATCCAGGTCGCCTTTTTCAAAGGCCATTACACGGGTTTCGCCATCGGGAATGATTTTTACCGTAATTTTATCCACCTTTGGTGCAGTGCCCCAATAATTTGGATTACGCTTAAAGGTTGCATACTCATCTTGCTTGTATTCATCCAGTATCCAAGGTCCTGTACCTACAGGTTTCTTGATTCCTTTGGACGTATCTCCATCATCCGGGAACCCGGCTTCACCCAGAAAACGGAACGGGCGAACGACAGACAAATCCTGAAGCACTGGATAGTATGGCTCTTTGAGCGTCATTCGGAAGGTGCTGTCATCTACAGCTTCAGTTTTGTCGAGAACGCCTACTATACCAAGCCAGCTGTGCGTTTTCTCATTTTTCATAATAGCGTCAAAGTTCTTTTTGACAATGGCTGCATTAAATAGCGTTCCATCCGAAAATTTCACACCTTTGCGCAGCTTAAACGTATATATCTTGCCGTCCTTTGAAATAGTCCAGGATTCAGCCAAAGCAGGCTCCAGCTTGCCTCCTTGCTTGTAGCTGACTAACGGCTCATAAACCATGGATTGTGCAAAAAGTTGGGAAGGATTGTATACGTGAGGATTCATCGTACCAATGTCACGCGGCCACGATAGCGTGATCGACTTTTCATTGGCAGCTCCGCCAGTAGAGGTGGATGCAGGGGTGTTCTCCTGCTTCGCGCAGCCCAAAACAACGGATAATAAGAAGAGCGCCACCAACATAAGTGTGGCAGTCTTGCGGTGTCGAACGGACATCAATGTATTTCCCCTTTTCTATATATGTGATAATGATTATCATAATCATATTTAGAATAGGTACCACGTTCTATTTTGTCAACAACATTCGACAAGCAATCCTCTTATTTATTTTAAATTTGTAGAATGAGGATTTTGCAAAAATCCAATAAGCGACTTCCAATGAACAAGATATAGATCGAAATGGACTAGTTCGTCTAGATATTGCACTTTGGAGCGACTGGAATCAAATTTTGCAAAATCCTAAATTTATGGCTTAATTCTCCAACGTTTGAAACAGAGTACGCGTGTACTCATGCTGTAACAAGTCTTCATCCCATTCCTTAAATATTTCCACGATCTCCCCCTGAACCATGACGGCAACGCGGTCACAAAACTGACGAGTAGATTGGAGATCGTGAGTGATGAATAGGTAGGACAACTGACGTTCCATCTGCATTCTTTTGAGCATGTCCAGTACAGAAGACTGCGTTGTCGTATCCAGATTGGCGATCGATTCATCGAACAAGATAATATCCGGCTCCACCGCCAACGCTCGGGCAATACACACCCGCTGTTTTTGCCCGCCACTCAGCTGCGCTGGGTATTTTTCCAGACTGTCAGCCTCCAATCCTACCGATTCCAATAGCGACAGACAAATATCCGGTGCCTTCGCTTTTCGCTCAGGAAAATAGTTGTGGATCGGCTCCATTAAAATATCTCGAATGGTCATACGGGGATGCAATGAGGAGGACGAATCCTGTGCAACCAACTGGATTCGTTTGTACAGCTGAACATCCTTCATCTTTCCAAAATGTATAGGCTGATGACCCAGCCAAATCTCCCCCGAGGTCAACGACTCCAGCCCTAGAATACATTGTGCCAGCGTGCTTTTGCCACTTCCACTTTCTCCAACCAATCCAAGACATTCTCCCTGGCGTAGCTCCAGATTCACCTTCTTCACGGCCTGCTCGCTATCTTGCGTGCTGAACCAACCTTTTCTCCGTTTGCGGACAGGGTATGCTTTGGTCACATTCTTCAATTCCAGCATCACTGGTGCATCCTCCCTTCCGGGCTCATCTCCAACACTCGATCTGCTATGCGGCTCATACCCTGGCGATCATGTGAAATCAACAATATGGTGAGATCAAAGTCTTCTCTCAACTGTTGCAGCAATGCCAAAACCTTGTCGCGGTTGATAACATCCAACGCCGTAGTAGGCTCGTCGGCAATAAAGAGGCTCGGACCGGAGCTTAACATTGCAGCCAGCAGCACCCTTTGACACATGCCTCCGCTTAGTTCAAAAGGATATGACGACAAAATATGCTCAGGATCTGCAAACCCAACCTTGCGGAGCAGAGAGCGCAAATAGGTCTCCCGCACTGGAGTAGCGCCTCCTCTGGCTATCTCCGTGGCACGACTCAGCATCTGCCGCATCCGTGGCAGCACGCCCAGTGGGTGAACTTGCTGCGGTGCAGTGTGGGATGGGGCTGCATCAGCGTGCACCGGCTCCATCTGGTCGTGCGGCATCCGACGCCGCCCGTGCAGTCTAAGCGTATCCATCAGCTGGGCGCGGACAGTCCGGATCGGATTCAACCCGCTCAGCGATTGTTGAATGAGCAGGGCAATATCCTCTCGGCGCAGCCTTTGCCAGCGCCGTTCCTGGAACGGGAGAATGTCTTCCCCGTTATAGTAGATACGTCCTTGCGTAACACCGATACCTGGCTCCAGCATGCCTGCGATTGCGTGTGCGGTCAGGCTCTTGCCGCATCCGCTCGGTCCGGTCAGGGCTACAATCTCCCCTGAATATATGGAAAAGCTCACATCACTCAGCAGTGGTTTGCTCCCACTTCCGCTTGCTCCTCCGCCTGTGCGGCAGATTTCCAAATGTTCCACGTGTAACAACGGTTTTCGCCCTGCCACTTGTTCTATCGTATCCTTGCCCCCAAGGGCTGTTTGATCCTCCACTATTTGGCCGCCCCCTTTTCCGAAAAGCGGTCGCCCAAAAGCTGGCAGGCAAGTACGAACAGCATAATCGCCAAGCCCGGGAAAATCATGACATGCGGAGCCACCTGAAAATATGAGGTTGCATCATGCAGCATCACGCCCCACTCTGGCTTGGGCGGCTGTACACCCAGTCCAAGAAAGGACAGCCCAGCGATCATCAGCACCACGCGTCCGATATCCCATACCGCATAAACCAACAACTGCGGCAACGCTTGTGGCAATACATAACGGCTCAGTATACGTACGTGTGAATTGCCGGATAAACGGGCATACCGAACGTAGTCCTCCTGACAGGCTTTTTGAACCAGACTACGGATATACCGGACATAGCCCGCCCACCGTACCGCAACAATCGCAAGGGTCATGTTAACAAAACCTGGACCCAAAATGCCCACAATCGCCACCGTTAAAATAATATCAGGAAAAGCCAGTACGCCGTCGATTCCCCGCATGACCAGCTGGTCTACGCGTCCGCGCACATAACCAATGAGCAACCCTATAGGCAGACTGAAGCACAGCGTAGCTACAGTAATTGCACATGCGATTAGCACGCTCGTCCGAATCCCGTAAATTAGCCGTGACAGCACATCCCGACCCAGATGATCCGTACCGAAAGGATATTTCCGACTGGGTGGTGCCAGACGGTTCAAAAGATCCACTTGAAGAGGATCATGAGGAGCGACCCATGGAGCTAATAACCCAAGCAGCACGATCAGACCAAACAGTACGCCTCCTGCCAGCAAGCTCCCTTGAAAGGAAAGCCGTATCTTTTTCATTTTCAGCTTCCCCCTTAACGCAAACGCAGCCTCGGATCTATCGCCGTCTGGACCACATCCACCAAACACTGAACTCCTACAATTAAAAATACAGCAAAAATAACATACCCCTGAATCACCGGATAATCTCGCTGTGTAATCGCATCTATAAAATACTTGCCCAACCCCGGCCATGAAAAAATGGTCTCTACGATGACATTACCTGCCAGCATAAATGATAGATTGGTGCCTAGCAGTGTAATTATAGGCAGAACCGCATGCTTAAATATCTCAAAAAAGAGGATATGCATACGGGAAAAGCCTCGGGCCTTCGCTGCTTTCACAAAATTCCGGTCACCCAGCTCCAGCATTTGAGCACGCAGTACACGTGCTTGCACAGCTCCCAAACCTGCACCAAGAGTCAGCGCTGGGAGCACTAGATGTGTCCAGTCCTCCCTTCCCATGGATGGGAGCCAGCCCAAGCGAACGGAGAATAGATAGATCAACAGAAAACCAAGCCAAAAAGAGGGGATCGACGATCCCAGCAGGGCGAACAGCCTGCCCAGACGATCCAGTGGGCCGCTGATTTTTAGCGAGGCAGCCAGCCCCAGCCCCAGCGTAAGCACCGTCATGACGGCAAAGCCCGCAGCAGCTAGCTCCACAGTAGCAGGCAGTCTGTTCCACAGTTCGGCTAGCACAGATTCCTTGGATACATACGAGGTGCCCCAATGCCCTGTGAACACATCCCGCAGCCAGTTCACATATTGAATATGAAGCGGTTCGTTTAAGCCCAGTTCCTGCCGTAGCGTCGTCAACGCTTCCTCAGAGGCAGGGACATTATGCGCGGTGAGCAAAATGGTAGCAGGGTCACCAGGAGCCAGCCGCATCAGTACAAAAGTCAGCGTGGATACAACGAATACAATGATGAGCAGCTGCGCCACACGTTCCAGTATAAAACGAATCATAGGATACGCAGCTCGTTATTCCGCAATATCGGATTGCGCTGTAATGTAGTAATACTCGATCGGATGCGGTGTAAAACCCTCCACCCCTTTTTTCACGCCAAACACATTATCAGGATGCACAATGAACGACTGTGGCAAATCCGTATTGATGATATCCAGCGCTTGTAGTGTCACGGCATTACGCTGCGCTGTATCCTTCGCCAGCTTCAAGCTGTTAAGAATACTCTCCAACGGTTTGGAACTATAACGGCTTACATTGGCTTCGCTTTTCGAAGAATAAAACATGTCCATAAAATATTGTGGCTCTCCTGTATGAGCAGTAAGCATACTGTACATAGCAAAATCCCAATCGTTTTTGGTCAACGCCTCGTCGATATTTTCCACCTTGCGAATCTTGACCTGGATTCCCTCTTTCAGCAATTGGCTTTGGATGACCTCAGCCATAACAGAGAGCTCCGGACGCTGAGGGAAAGTCAGCAGCGTAACCTCGAACGGCTTGCCATGCTTAGTCCATGTCCCTTGGGCGTCCTTCTGCCAGCCATCCTTCGTCAACAGTTGCTCTGCCGTTCCGTCCAGCGCTTTACGCTCAACTTTACCGAAGGGAAGAATACTCGGGAACGGGCAGCTTGCCTCCGTACCGAAGCCCCTCATGACGGCGCTCACAATCGATGTGCGCGGAATCAGGCTGTCCACCACCTTACGGTTCGCCGCATCCTTGAATACTGGCGATTCCATATTGTACACGATCATATGGGTGCGCAAGGAGGGAGCCGACAGCACTTGTAGCTTGTCGTTCTTTTTCAGTACCTCTGCGTTATCAACCGGAATATCCGTCGCTACGTCCACCTCGCCGGATTGCAGCGCCATCAGGCGCGAATTCCCGTCCGTAATGAACTTCATTGTCGCCTCAGCCAATCGTGCCTTCTCGCCCCAATATCCGTCATAACGCTCTACGACCAAGGATTGGTCCTTGCTGAACGCTTTAATTTTAAAGGCGCCTGTCATCGCTGGGTAGCTCTGCTCATCCTTCATCGATGCCACATTCAGTACAATCGTCGATGGATCAGCTAGATTGGACACCAGCGCCGCGTTCGGCTGGTTTGTCGTGATTTTCAAAGCCAGCGGGCCGCTTACATCAATGGACTTCACATTCAGTAAATCCTTCGCCAGATGGCTTTTCTCGATAGATCGTAGCAAAGATGCTTTTACACTTGCTGCATCCATACTCTTTCCATCATGAAAAGTGACTTTATCCTGCAAGCTGAACGTCCAAACTGTAGGACTGTCCTGCTTCCACTCCTTTGCCAGCCAAGCCACAGGCTCCAGCTTTTCATTCAAACGTACCAGTGTCTCACCTGCACCGGATCGCATCACATCCCAGCTATTATCTCCATGCGGGTCAACGCCTGACGGTTTCCATGTATACGCCATTACCAGCTTTTTATCTGTCGCTGTTTGTTGTGCTGACGCGTTTTCACCTTTGCCGGAGCTATCCGACGTCTTATTGCTGGCACATCCCGAAAGAGCCATAACTGCCAGCAACAGCATCATCCCTGTATATATCAACCATGAACGCCTGCTACGATTGCTAATCATTCGATGAATCCCCCTCTATCTTGTAAAATCATATAAACCTAACGCAAAGCGCGAAAAAAGCATTCCGGACCACTTGATCAGCAGTCAGAAATGCTTTCATTATAAAATGTCAAAACACACCTCGAAGCCAACTCCAAAAACATAGAAGGGATCAGATCGGTTTCAGACATTCCGTATGCAGCACGCCTAACCACCTCCCCAGCATCCCGTGGGTCTGACAGTGATGTCAAAACAGGCAGGTCTCCTGACTCCAAGCGTATCTTTCAGGCCTTCCCGGTTCTTCACAGTTCCAGTGGCTGTTCTGAAAGCTCCAGCAGTATCCTGCTGATGCCTGTATACAGTGGCGGGCCCGTGTCGGAATCAACCGAACTTCCCTTTTAAGTGAACACGCTCAACAACTATCCACATGGTCTCAACAAAACCCCGTACATAGAGTCGTCCGGCTCACACCTGTTTTCTTCCTTTATTTCTTTCCATTACGATCTTATTTTGTTGTCACAGGCTTGTCAATAAATGCTGCACAATAATTTAAATTTGAACAATATGGCAAGAATGAAGGTAATGGCTATTCGTTGCGTGCACGAAATGAACGTGCTAAAATTAGGTATAAAGATAACCTTTGTGTCCGTATACTAAAAAGAGTCTTCGCCGCGCCAACGGCAAAGACTCTTAGGACTTGAAAGGCTGTGGATCACCACGGCGCGCTAAATACTTAGCTAAACCCACCGTTAGGCGCCTAACCTAATTACGCGGTGGGTTTTCGCTTGTTCCGAAATTTTCGACGTAGCCAGCGATAAAGTTTACGAATACTAAACACCAGGCTTAGTAACGTAACCATCCAACGCAATACATCGTAGCACGACACAAGTGTGACCATCGGCTTCACCCCCTATCGGGAAGCTGCACCGTGGTCCGAAAACATCCACCACTATTCAAAATCCATAATTTAGATTATACCATGCCCCTTCCTACCACTCTAGCAAATTCTTCTAGTAGATTATCAAGCTCCTAATATTCATTTGGGGAACTCCTTCAGCTTCTTACTCCTGCTGGACTATCAATTCCGCTGTTATAAGGCTGTCATTAAATATCGTATATATATCAGACTAATGGACTCTTGCTAATACAAATACAGATAAATATATTCATATATACCATTAAAAGGTTGACATGGTGTGTAAGCTCCTTTATGCTATCTATGGATTTACAAATTTTTCAAGGAGGCACTTTGTATGAAAGTAAAGTTTCTACCACAAGCTTTTCTGGCAGCAACGTTACTCATCTCTTTGGGGGTCGTCAGTCCAGCAATCTCCCATGCTGAGAAAGGAGAAAAAATCCCTGACCAGATGTTGGCGGGTACTATCATCCAATATGATGAGAACAATAATATGGTTGTACTAGAAAAGGGAACTCCAGTACCTGAACCACAAAAATCTCTAGCTGCTATTGCCCCACTTACTGCTGAACAACAAATTGAGCTAGAGAAGGAAGAAGCACGAGTTAAGGAAATCAAAGAAGAAGCCAAATCACTGCCGGTATATCATATTGATAACCCTGACCCTCAACCTGGTTTAAAAGTAATTTATGATGGCGAAGGTTACATCAAAGATATTATCTTGCCTGATCAAAAGGAAAATGTGATTACTACTAATAATGTATCACTTCAGGCACTACCACGCGGAACACGCAAAGCACCTGGGACTTATACATACGGAGCACATAATAATGAAATTGTCATTACCGGAACTTCGAGCGGCAAGGTTCAAGGCACAGGTAGAGGGACAAATTTTACGGACTCAACTGGTGAAAATTCCAATTCACTAAAAAGAGGCGACTGTGCAACAAAAGGGGCTATTGATAATCCTGAGTTTGGAACAAGCATTGCAGTAAGAAATATAGATAACAATATTTCTACTAGCTTTGTCAAAGCTGATAATGGAAGTCTTCCAGATGCAGTCATTGATATTTGGAAAACAGGTGTGCAGGATTTAGGGTTGACATGGAGTTCTTCTCTTTCATTTTCAGGAAGATATTTCTACACATTCTAATATCTCTTTATCCTCAAAAAAGGGATAGGGCCTATGTTCTGTCCCTTTTGCCCTTTTTTTAATTTATCGTAATCAAATCCACATCTTAGAAAGGATGTTCCTTTTGAAAGAAAGAAGTTATGGATTCATTATACTTTCCTTGCTCGTTCCAGCTCTGTTATCATCCTGCTCTCCATCCTCTACTCCATCAGCAGAACCAGTCCCATCCAAACAAGTCCAATCAGGGGAAAAGACAGCTCTAGCCGGACAGGGCCAATATCTATCCATGACCTATACAGAATATGTGAATGGGAAAAATACAGATAAAGGTATGGTTATGCGGGTCATGACGTATGACTTAAGCAGTAAAAAAATGACCAAACTGGCCGATGTTCCTTATACCTCTCAATACCCACTTTCCGTGGTGTCCTTACCTGATCACAAAATTTATTACTCTGCCGATGTGGATGATAAGGGAGACCAACTATTTTCGTACGACTTAAATTCAAAAAAAACTGAACAATTATCCGATAATTTATTTGCCATTAATCGTATAGTGCCAACTACTCCAGAAGGTCCACTTATACTAGCTGCAGTCAAAAAAGGAGAGCGTACACTTAAAACGATTTTCTACAATAAATCGACTCATACAATGCAGTTCTTACATGATGAAAATAAGGATATGAATACTTGGTCTGTATCTTACAACTCTAGCAAAAGCGCAACGTACATTTCCCAATTTTCCGAAAATGGACGAGATAAACAAAGAGACATCGCAACCAAGAAACAGTCCACTATGCTCCCTCCGGACTACAAGGTTACAGAAATCAACAACGCCACTAAACAAGAGCGGTCTGTCATTACACTAAAGAACGAACAAATCTTATCATTGTCCAGCAGTAATGATCAGTTGCTCCTAGTCACTGCCCGTTTCATTAATCACGGCAACCCCGAGTATAGCCTTGTCGATATTGCGACTGGAAAACGCACCAAATTAGAGCTACCCATTTCATCCCGAAGCTTTATCTATATGTCCCCAGACGGCAAGGGTATCTACTATTTAGGCAGCGCCTCTCAGAAAAATCAGGAGGAAGGACGCGGCGTGTACTATTATGACTTTACTTCGAAAATCCAAACCCCGATCTTTATACAGGAAGAGGGTTTCATCAATAACTTCATGCTGCTTAATAAATAACTAGTTCTGGATAACTCCATGCCAAAAAGCCGGAAAAGAGGCATACGTCCTCTCTCCGGCTATCTTTATTTATTCCTAATCATCAAACCTTCTGTGGAACCTCCTGAACCGTCACGCTTTTGACCGATTCGCCCTGTTTTCTCGTCAAAACGATGTTCAAGACAATCGCTGTAATCGAGCCCGAAACGATACCATTTTGCAACAGCATTTTGGCAAAGCTCGGCAGCTGGTCGAACATTTGTGGCAGAACGGCAGAGCCTAGGCCCACGGCAATGCTGCATGCTGCGATCAGCAGATTGCTTTCCTTCCGCAGATCCACCTCTGACAAAATAGACATGCCTGATGCAGCAACCGAGCCAAACATGACGATCATCGCCCCACCCAGCACAGCGTTAGGAATCACGGTCGTTAAGGCAGCCAGCTTAGGCAGCAAACCAAGAACGACCATGATGCCGCCCGCAGCAAAAATAACGTTACGCGATTTGACGCGTGTAAGTGAGATCAGACCTACATTTTGCGAGAAAGCTGTATAAGGAAACGCATTAAAAATACCCCCAAGCATAATCGCAAGTCCTTCGGAACGCAGACCATTGACGATCTGCTTCTGCTCCACCTTCTGATCAATCGCTTTGCCTACTGCCAAATAAACGCCTGTAGACTCAACCATACTGACAATATTGACGATAATCATCGTACAAACTGCCATCATGCTAAACTCTGGCTTACCAAAATAAAACGGCTGCGCAACGCTCACCCATGAGGCCTCCGCCACGGGAGCAAAATGCACCATTCCCATCGCATAAGCAACCACTGTGCCCGCGAACAAACCAATAAGCACGGAAATCGAGCGCAAGAAGCCCTTTGCCAACCGATTCACAAGCAGGATAACCAGTAGTGTAACTAACGCCAGCAGCAAATTGCGTGGCTGTCCAAAATCCGCGCTGCCCTGGCCCCCTGCTACATTGTTCATCGCCACCGGAATAAGAGATAGACCGATAATCGTAACGACCGAACCCGTAACGACCGTCGGGAAAAAGCGTAGCAGCTTGCCATACAACGGTGCTGCTAACACCACAAATATACCGGACAAAATGATGGCACCGTACGCTGTCGCTAAATTTGAGGTCGAAGCAATTGCGATAATGGGCCCTACTGCCGTAAACGTACAGCCTAAAATGACAGGCAGTCTACTACCGAAAAAGCGTGTGCCCATAATCTGTAATAACGTAGCTATCCCGCAAGTGAACAAATCGGCAGCCACCAAATAAGCCATCTGGGCTGGTGTCAGGTGCAATGCTCCCCCTACAATTAGAGGTACAGCAATTGCTCCAGCGTACATCGCCATGACATGCTGGAAGCCCAGCGCGAATAACTTTTGTTTACTTAACATCCCACATTCTCCTTAACGGAAGGAATCACCGCGCCAGCTTCCTCTATAAAATGAACCTCGCCCGGTGCCATGGAAGCGATACGCGCAAGAGAGCGCACAGCAATGCCTCTTTGCTCCAACAGTCCACGACCTTCCTGAAAGCTCTTCTCAATCACACAGCCAACCCCGGCCAGCTCCGCTCCTGCTTCCTTCACAATATCCGTAAGTCCAACCAAAGCTGCGCCAGTAGCCAAAAAATCATCTACGATCAGCACATGGTCGCTGGCATCGAGATATTTTTGAGAAATGCTCACCTGATAGGTTTCCTGCCGAGTGAACGAATGAACCTCTGCGAAGTATACCTGCTCATTCAGCGTGATTGCCTTCTTTTTCTTCGCATAAATGAACGGGACCCCCAAGGCAATAGCAGTAGCCATAGCAAATTGAATACCACTAGCTTCAATTGTAAGCACCTTGGTGATCCGAGCACTACCGAAAAGGCGTGCAAACTCCTTACCAATCTCCAATGCTAATGCTGTATCTACCTGATGATTCAAAAATGAATCTACCTTTAATACGGTGTCAGATAAAATTTGTCCCTCTTGACGAATACGTTCCTCCAAAGCTTTCATTATGCGAGTATCGCTCCTTCTGTACTTTAAAATAGTATAAAACCTGCCAAAACCAAAAAAGGACAGGCTCCCTTGAGTTGTTTCTCAAGTGAAGCCTGTCCTTGGGGTTATAATCCCTGACGGATTGGCGCACAAATAAATGCCCGCATTCATCCAAAGCCGATGCGCTATCACTCATAGTCGGACGATTACAGTGGTCATCCGGTAGAAACTTTTGGGCCATATCCCCAATATTATACGAGTCATATGAAATTGATATCTTGTATACTACACCCTCTGGCGGGCGGTTTCAAGACTATTTTTCATACAGACAGCGGCATTTGGAGAACCTTCCACAATTGGAATATCGTAAAATCACATCGACCTTTGTTCAAGGTATATCTATGAGGGTTTTGCAAAATCCTGATTACAGAAAACAGATGTAAAAAAACAAAAATAAATACAAAACAACACTTAATTTTAATTATAATTTTAGGAAACAAAAGTAAAACCACGAATTTCACTTCCGTTTCTGTTGACTACAAAGAAAAACGGAAGTAGTATGGAGTTAGTTAAGAAAACAAAAGGCAGACTTTCAGGCTGCCCGTATTTTATCCATGCAAGGAGATTGGATATGAATAATTATCTTGCTGTTGATATTGGAGCTTCAAGCGGAAGGCTCGTAAGTGCAACTCTGCAAGGTGACCAGCTACACTTGCAAGAGCTTCACCGTTTCAACAACTCCTTTACCGAAAAGGACGGACACGATTACTGGAATATCGACGAACTATTGAATGAGATTATTCAGGGTTTGCAAAAAGCTAAACAAAAAGGGATTCATTCCTGTACGCTCGGCATTGATACATGGGCTGTAGATTACGTGCTGCTTGATCAAAAAGGTAACCGCATTCAGGAGGTATACGCTTACCGGGATGCACGTACCCTCCATGCACCCGACAGGCTGCATCAGCTCATCAGTCGAGAGGCTGTGTATGAGAAAACAGGCATTCAGGAATTAAACTTTAATACCCTGTATCAACTGTTCGTCCATGATCGGGAACAGCTTGCCCAGGCGAATAAAATATTGATGGTCCCTGATTATCTGTACTATCGCTTGACAGGCATCATGATCAATGAAATGACGAATGCGTCCACGATGCAACTTCTCAACGTGAACACCCGAGAGTTTGATGAAGACCTGCTGTCCCTGCTCCAACTGCGACGCAATCAGTTTTCAGAGCTTGCCGAGCCTGGACGGGTTCTGGGTTCTCTTTTACCGGAGCTTGTTCAAAAATACGATCTTCCAGACTGTCAGATCATTCTTGCGCCTACTCACGATACTGCATCGGCTGTTGCAGGTGTTCCGTCACAGCGGGAAGAATCTTGGGCTTATATTAGCAGCGGAACGTGGTCACTACTGGGAATGGAACGATCCGAGGCCTTGAATACCAAGGCAGCCATGCAGGCGAACTACACGAATGAGTGGGGCGCTTACGGTACGTACCGTTTTCTGAAAAATATTATGGGATTGTGGATGATTCAGGAAGTTAGGAGAGAGGGCGGTTCCGCACATAGCTTTGCTGAATTGGCCGAACTGGCTTCAGCAGAGACGCCGTTTGCCAGTCTCGTCCTCTGCAACCATTCATCCTTCTTAAACCCGAATAGTATGACCCTTGAAATCCAGCGATTCTGTGAAGAAACAGGCCAGCCCAGCCCCAGAACGCCGGGTTCACTCGCCCGCTGTATTTTTGACAGTCTGGCCTTAAGCTACCGCGATGCCTTACACGAACTGCAACGTTTAACAGACGAAACGATTACCAGATTGCACATTGTCGGCGGAGGCGCTAACAACGAATTACTATGTCAGCTAACAGCCGATCTCTTGGGAATTGAGGTTCAGGCAGGTCCTTCCGAATCTACGGCTATCGGCAATATTGTCGTGCAATTAATCAGCTCTGGTGTTCTTGAGGATCTCAAAGCTGCTGGCCGAACCATCGCCCGCTCCTTTCCGACTCGGCTATATGAGCCGCAATCGGTGGAAGGCATGCAAGAGCTTCTGGAACGCTGGGAGCGCCTCAAGATACAAGCAACATCCTCTATTCACATATCTCAATAAAGGAGTAAAGCCATGAACGAAGCTATTGAAGCCAGTTATAACGAAGCGAAAAAGCTGTATGCCCGCCACGGTATTCAAGTTGACGACATTTTACAGAAGCTTTCACAAATCAAAATATCACTGCACTGCTGGCAGGGAGATGATGTTCAAGGATTTCTGTTCAAAGATAAACAGCTTAGCGGGGGGATTGCCGTAACGGGCAGCTACCCGGGCAGAGCAGGCACGCCGCAGGAGCTGCGTCAGGATTTAGAAAAAGCTCTATCACTCATTCCGGGTAAACACAAGGTCAATTTGCACGCAATCTATGCGGACACCACTGAACAAGTGGATCTGGATCAACTGGAGCCACGCCATTTTCAGAACTGGGTAGACTGGGCCAAACAGCAAGGGCTCGGGCTTGATTTTAATCCAACTTTGTTCTCCCATCCCAAAGCGGAAGACGGCTTCACACTGAGTCACAAGGATTCGGAAATCCGTGACTTCTGGATCACACACTGCAAAAAATCACGCAGGATTGCAGAGCATTTTGGCAAAGAACTCGGTCAGCCCTGTGTCACAAACCACTGGATGCCGGATGGCTATAAAGATACTCCGGTTGATCGGTTGGCTCCAAGAGAACGCCTGCGTGATGCGCTGGACGAAATTTTTAGCGAGGAAATCAGCGAGGAATACAACATCGATGCGGTTGAAAGCAAGCTGTTCGGCATTGGCTCGGAAAGCTATGTCGTGGGCTCCCATGAATTCTATATGGGCTACGCCCTGACACGCGGCAAATCCATCTGTCTCGACTCCGGTCACTTCCATCCAACCGAAGTCATTTCGAACAAACTGTCCTCTGTGCTGATGTTCACCGACCAATTATTGCTTCATGTCAGCAGACCGGTTCGTTGGGACAGTGATCATGTCGTGACGATGGACGACGAATTGCTGGACATTGCCCGTGAGCTGGTTCGCGGTGAATTGCTTTCCCGAACCCATATCGGTCTTGATTTCTTTGATGGAAGTATCAACCATGTGGCAGCATGGGTCATCGGAACACGCAACACGATCAAAGCGCTGCTTCGCGCTATGCTTGAACCAATTCAAGCATTAAGGCAGGCGGAAGAGGAACGAGACTTCACCACTCGTCTTGCTCTAGTCGAAGAGTTTAAATCGTATCCGTTTGGTGCCATATGGGATTACTATTGCGCTCAAAACGACGTTCCCGTTCGTGAGGAATGGCTGACCGAAGTGAAGAACTATGAACAGCACATACTCCTAAAACGGTAACTGCTAAAACGGTTAACTACTACACTGATAATGCTTATATTCATATCATACAAAGGGAGAGATTATCCATGACTACTGTGCTGGAGAATCAAAAAGAACGAAAATCGGGACTGGATATCCCATTTGTTCGCGAGATGGCGGAAATTACACAAAACATGTGGAAATTCGGCTGGGATGAACGCAATGGAGGTAATGTAAGCTATATTCTGGATGAAGCTGAGGTTGCAAAATATATAGATATTCATCAGGTCATTCGGACGATTAAACCTGCTTTCCCGGTGAATGAACTGGCTGGTAAATATTTTATCGTCACCGGATCAGGAAAATATTTTAAAAACGTAATTGCAGATCCAGAAGCTAACTTAGGAGTCCTTCGTGTCTCCCAGGATGGTGAGCAATTGGAAGTCTTGTGGGGCCTCAAACACGGCGCGGTGCCTACCAGTGAGTTACCTTCCCATTTTATGGGCCACATTGAGCGCTTGAAGGTCGATCCTAACCATCGTGTTGTGATTCATAATCATGCCACCCATGTTATTGCCATGACCTTCATTCATAGTCTGGACGAAAACCAATTCACCAAAACACTGTGGGAAATGTGTACCGAATGTATTGTCGTCTTTCCAGACGGTATCGGTGTAATCCCTTGGATGGTACCGGGCTCCAGCGAAATCGGCCGCGAAACGGCTAAAAAAATGAAGGATCATCACGCTGTATTATGGCCTCATCATGGCATTTTCGGAACGGGCAGCTCCATTGATGAAGCGTTTGGCCTGATTGAAACGATTGAAAAAGCGGCGCAAATTTATATGCTCATTGCTCACCATGATATTCAGCAACGGATTACAGATCAGGAATTGGCCGATCTGGCCAAAGCCTTCAACGTTACTCCAAAAGAAGGAATCCTGAACGTATAAATATAGACTAATCTCCATCTCATAATATAGAACTTAAAAGGCTCCATGGATCGTCTCAAACCGGCCATGGAGCCTTTGGCATACCTAGTTTTAATTATATAACCCTTAATTCCAATGAATTAACTTGTAATTATGCTTTCCTTTATATACAATAAAATCAAAATTCCCTTATCTCCACCAAAGGAGAGGTGACAAGTTATGAAAAGAGCAAAAAATGAAGATCACTTCGACATCGTGGAAGACCATTATTTCACAGCCACCGAACTGGAAAAATCCAGCGCCGTTTGGCCTGTCAGACTAGGTATGGATATTTCGAAAACAAGCTGCCATGTCGGTCCCAAGGCTGTTCCTTATTTTTATTTGATTTTTGTACTTGAAGGTCAGGCTGAGTTTATTTATAAGCAACAGAAGTACCATGTCCACAAGTCTGATTTATTCTGTTTTTTTCCGCATCTTGCCCATGAATATTACACCGATCACGAGCACCCGTTGCAAAAGGTATGGCTTGCCTTTGAGGGACCCAAGTCCCTCGCATTGCTGGAGCGGATCGGAATTAATCCCTCTACGCCATTTATGGCTAACGCAGTGAGCGAGGAAATCCTCGAACTTATCTCCAACCTGTTTTCCATTGTAAATGACAACAGCAGACAGGGCAGCGATCTGGCCCGCTTGATTACACTGCATCAGATCTTCGAGGAGTTATCCCGCAACACATCTGACGTGCTGCGCAACTTTGTATGCTCTGATTATTGGCTCCAGCAGGGGAAAGATTACATTGAAATGCATTATTGTGACCGTGTTACGATTGAGCAAATTGCCGAGCATGTAGGTGTGGATCGTGCGCATTTTTCACGTAAATTTCATTCCACCTTCCTCATCTCTCCCGCCAAGTATTTGCAAAACCTCAAGATTAACGAAGCCAAAAGATTACTGGAGCAGACGACTTACAATTTGTCGATCATAGCCCAGTCCATCGGCTATACCGATATGTCCACCTTTTCCAAGGCATTTAAGAAAACAGCAGGGATTCCACCGCGTGAGTATCGCTTCCGACATCAGTCCCGGCAAGAGATTCGTACCGTCAACGCTTAGCTGGAATCCAGTAACGTTAAAGAGAGCCACAGTATACGGTGGCTCCCTTTTTATGACCTGATCCTAATTTCCACTTGGTTCTGAGCCCTTTCAACGCTATAATAGGCATCAAACCAACAGGAAAGGTACGTGAAATCCATGCTGCGATTCAATGCGATACGTACGGGCTATCTGCTGGGCATCTCTCTGATACTGGCCGCAATTATTTATTTTTTCGCCTCCAATTGGGGCGGACTGGATCGGACAGTCAAAATTGTACTGGCTGCTGCGCTTATTGTTCTGTTCTATGGCTTGTCTTTTGTATTTGCACGGATACGCGCTGTTCCCGGTCAACAAGCTTTTCTGTCTAATATGTTTTTGGTGGCTGGCTGTATAGCCTTTGGCGTTTCTGTAGCATTGCTCGGTCAAATTTACAATTCCCATGCCGACAGCTACGGATTGTTTTTCATTTGGTCGGTGCCGGCTCTACTGCTTAGCTGGATTACTCGCTACAATCCTTTTTATATGCTGTCTTATGTACTAATTCACCTTGGTTTGTGGCTTTATTTTTACCCTACGATGCAAAGTGCATCTTATAGCGAACTGGAATCGTTGTCCATTGCCGGAGTGTTCGCACTGGTTAATCTGTTGTTGTTCCTATTGACGTTCCTTCATCGTATACATTCTGCTCCACTACAATATATGAGCTTTACTGTTTTTCATATAGCGATGTTGGCGATGACCAACTCTTTTGCATTTGATGGGTATGGCCTGGTCATGAATATACCGCATATCGCTGTGATTGCTTTAGGATTTTATATATTTATCAAGGTACGGCTGAATAAAACGCTACTGACCTTGAATGCTTTGGCGCTCTCCGCTTTTGCTGTCTTTAAATTTATAGAGCTGGCAGAGGCTTACTACTCATCTCTGTTTTTTGTTTTTGGTTTGATTTTTGTGGCGCTGCTGCTGACCGGTAACGTGTGGTTTTTCCGTTATTTGAATCGTTTGGGGAAAACACCGCCGGAAACAGGGGAGATATTCAATAGGGAAGACGGGGATATCGCAAAATCCGATGCGGAGACGACCGTTCCCGAGGAGCGTGGCAGTGAATGGATCAGCAAAACCGTATCCCGTGTAATCAAAGTGGTTGGAGTGCTGATCGGTAGTATATCTCTCATCGGATTGATTATGATTAGCACGAATGTAAACCACACCGAATATGTACTGTTGGTTGTGTCGTTGCTGCTTATGATTTTGATGATTGTCATACCGGAATCCAAGCTGGATTCGGTAATACGTTACACCCTGCTGACCATTAGCTATATTACAGGCTTGGCGGCCATTCTATGGTCAGATCAGTCGCTGCTTTCGGTATTATTTCTGATCGTTTCCATCGCTGGATGGTTTCGCTCCAAGGGGAAAAGGCAGTTGTTTTTTGCCTACACCTTTGTAAACCTGAATCTGGCGACCATTTTATTTCAGCAGTATCAGGAGTGGGATGGTTGGAACTGGACCTATAAGTTCATCATCTTCTCTCTTTTTATCGTCAATGCCGTGTTATATGGGGTAAGTTACTTTAAATTCAAGACGGAGTTAAAAGAACATCTGCGGAATAGCTCATTATTTTTCAGCTTGCTGTTCCTGTTTTGGGCGACGTTTTTCGAGGATGTCGTTCCACACTCTTATATGTTCATTAACATTTTTTATTTTGTTATCGTTACCGGGATGATCTTTGCCTTTGCCCGTCTGAAGCAAAAATCGGAGACCATCATGAGCGTTGTCTTCTGGTTTATTTTTATCGGCTTCAAATACTATGATTTATTGTGGACGCTACTGTATAAATCTTTTACGTTGGCGCTACTGGGGGTCATTGCGCTCGGAATTACCTGGTGGGCGGATCGGCGAGTGGCCCATAGCGGCAAAGCAGCATTCGATGCCGACCACCGCAGCTTTAGCTTCATGCGCTTAAGCCCGTTACTCATCGCTATTGTCATCGTGCTACAGCTGGGGATCATCGGCTATCAGACGGCGAGAAGTGAAACCCTGCTCGCCACAGGGGCTTCCATTAAGCTCAAACTGGCTCCTATAGACCCGCGCTCCCTGCTGCAAGGCGATTATGTGGCACTGAATTACGACATATCTACCCCGCCTTCCAAGACCCCTCTTCAGGAGGAGGAATGGAGCCGAGGCAAGGTCAAAGTCGTTCTCACACCAGATAGCCAAGGAGTATACGTCGCGGATCGCCTATATCAAGAAGGTGAAAAACTTACCAGTCATGAGGTCGTTCTAAATGGACAATGGTATGGTTCTCGTATTCTGTACGGTATTGAGAATTATTTCATCCCTGAGGGAACCGGACGTACTGTAGAACAGAACGCACATTTTGCCCATATTCGGGTGAGCCGCAATGGGGACGCGCTGCTGGAACGTTTGGCAGAAAGCTGACCGGATCGGCGAAGGTAGTAAACAAAGCAGGCTGAACCAAGCCCCTCCGTTACTGGAGCACAACTTGGTTCAGCCTGCTTGTCTTTTTCGGACCATCCAGTTACCTCTTATAGATAACCTTTATCCCTACCCTACGCTTATCCTCGTTTATACATCTCTCGTCCATGATGCTATTTCCTCAATATCCAGCGGCTGAGTCCGGCAACAACCGCCAATCAGACGAGCTCCCGCTTCATACCATTGGCGGGCACTTTGTCCGAACGTCTCTGTACAAGTGCTGCCGTGCCATGTCTTGGTGACCGGGTCATATTCCTCCCCCAGATTGGGATATACCACCACCGGCTTATCCGTGTGGCTGCGTATTTCGTGAATAAGCGATGGAACGAATTTCGGCAAAGTGCAATTGATTCCTACAGCAGCCACTTGCTCATGCCCATTCAGCCACTCAGCACATGCTGCGGCAGACTCACCATTGCTGATATGCTGTCCATCCTTTGCACTAAAGCTGATCCAGGCATACGTGCCAGGGAATTCCTTCAGCAATCGGGCAATGGCCTTGGCTTCAACCAGACAGGGTATCGTTTCACAAGCTAAAATATCTGCTCCCGCCTCAATCAGAGCTTTCATACGCGGCCTGTGAAACTCCACTAGCTGTTCCTCGCTCAGCTTGTAATCGCCGCGATACTCTGACCCATCTGCCAAAAACGCCCCGTAAGGGCCAACAGAGGCCGCGACTAGCGGCTTGGGACGATGTCGCTGACTTGCAGTAGCCAGCACGTCAGCCCAAAACTCATCGCGTGCCTGCACAGCAATCCGCACCGATGATTGAATCAGCTCCAGCGCCTCATTTTCGCTTAGGCCCCGTTTTACATAGCCTTCAACGGTAGCCTGGTAGCTCGCAGTAATCGCACAGTCTGCCCCAGCCTCAAAATAATCCCTATGTACACGCTTGATCGACTCCGGGTGCTCATGGAGGATTTTAGCTGACCATAAGCTATCGTTCAGATCATGTCCATGACGCTCCAGCTCGGTCGCCATTGCGCCGTCCAGCACGATCAGCTGAAATTCGTCCAGTATATGTTGTATCGGATTCATGCGGCCCCTCCTGCTCGTCTTTTCTATTTAACCCACTAATCAAGTGGGTTTTAATGATTTACATTATAGCACGAATGTTGATGAGCACTCACAAAGCCAAGAAATAATCATTCCGTGAAGATGTCCCCTCTCGTTTCATTTGCCATCTGAGGTAATGTATAAATTTTTTAAATTAGTTTCATAAGTTAAATTAATTAGATATTGTTCTTTTTTTCACAAAGTCATTTTACTATAAAAGTGCAAACCAACACTTTGGCCAAAAGATCAGGGAATTGCATCGTCACATTTTGCATCGGTATATATGTGAAAAAAGGTACAAGAGAGGGTTTTATCTATGTCTTTACTAGAAATGATTACAGCGACCTTAACAGATAACAAAATTGTCAGCTCTATCGCTTCCACCGTTTTTATTATCCTTCTTGGTTTCTTTTGCCGTAAAAAGGGGATTTTTAACGCAGCAGTAGGAAAGATGCTATCCAAGGTTGTTTTAACCGTGGCTCTACCAGCACTAGCCTTTAATTCTTTCATGCAGGATATTAATCCTACAATGTTAAAACAAGGTATGAATGTTTTAATATGGGGAGTTCTAATTTATATTATTCTCATCTTTATTTCAAAACCGTTCTTCCTGAGTTACAACAAGGATAAACAGGATGTTTTGCGGGTGTTAACCATTTTCGGTTCTACGACTTTCTTCGGGATTCCAATTGTCGGAGCCATTTACGGCCCTACCGGAGTGATGTACAGCTCCATTTTTAACATAGGGTACCGCATTTTCTTATACTCCTATGGCTATATCAAAATGAGCGGTCTGAAAATGGAGCTTAAAAATCTCAAAACCATGTTTATGAATCCAATCGTTATCGCCACGTTTCTAGGCTTGTTTGTTTGGTTGTTTCAAGGTTATTTGCCACAGATGAGTGTAGCTACTGAGGATGGGGCCATTCAGCAGTTCGCCTTTCTAAGAATTGATCAAACCGCTGTCTGGCTGTTCAAGCCCATGACCTACCTTGCTGGACTAGCTTCTCCGTTAGCCTGGTTATCGATTGGCTCGACATTAGGGGAAATCAGCTTCAAGTCGGCAGCTACGGATAAGACCTCTTGGTATTACAGCATAGTTAAGGTTTGGCTTGTACCTATTGTTAACATCGTCTTGCTGGCTTTGTTGACTGTATCTCATATTCTGTCAGTCGATTCTGTCGCTTTAGCTACTATTGTCATCATGATGGCTACTCCTACAGCTACCGTAGCCGCAGCCTATGCCATCAGTTTTGATAAGGAAGCCATATTAACTTCTAATGCATCGCTTCTATCTACTATCACTTCTGTCGTCATGATTCCAGTGTGGATCATTACGCTCAATGTCATTGATAAAATTGGTATTTTCTAAATCAGGGGGAAAACAACATGTTAAAAATCATTTGCTATGGTGTCCGTTCTTATGAGACACCCTATTTCCAGGATCTCAATAAATATAACTTTCAACTAACGCTGGTCGAAGAGTTGTTAACCACCAGCAATGCAGAATTGGCGCAACACCACGATGCCGTTCTGCTAAGAGGAAACTGTGCTGCCAATCGGGAAAATATCACGAAATTCAATGAATACGGCATTCAATATGTCTTCACCAGAACAGTCGGAATCAACCACATTGATTTGGATGCCTGCAGCGAATTCGGAATGAAGGTGGCACGCGTGCCATCCTACTCTCCGAATGCCATCGCCGAGCTCTCCTTGACCTTAGCGATGATGCTGTTCCGACACACCGCTTATATGACTACCAAAAGCTCGTTCAAAAATTTTATTGTGGATGAGCATACATTCAGCAAAGAGATCCATAACTGTAAAGTTGGGATTATCGGGGTTGGTCGCATTGGTCTGACGGAGGCCAAATTGTTTAAAGGATTAGGAGCTTCTGTTATCGGCTATGATGTGTACCAATCCGACGCAGCCAAGGAAGTCATTCCATTCACAACCTTGGATGAACTACTGGCAGAGAGCGATGTCGTTAGTGTGCATGTTCCTTATCTGCCGGGACAGAACGACCAAATGATTAATGCTGGCTTTTTAGCAAAAATGAAAAAGGGCTCTATCCTCATCAATACCTCACGTGGAGAATTACAAGATAATCAAGCCATTCTGGACGCTTTACTCAGTAATCATTTGGAGGGATTTGGGACAGATGTCTTCCCTAAAGAGGAAGAACTATTTTTCAAAGCGTTTGAACCATGGCAAATGCTCCCGGACCCAACGATCCAGAAGCTTGTGGAGCTGTATCCAAGAGTTTTGGTAACGCCTCATGCTGGCTCGAATACCGTTACGGCGTTATCCAACATGATTGAAACTAGCTACGACAACTTCCATGATATCGTTACAACTCATTCTTCAGATAACCTGGTCCCACTTCCTGTCCTCTCTATGAAATAAATAATTAGGAAGCTCGGCACCTTTGTTGAACAAAAAAAGAACCGCTATTTCCAGATTACAATGGAAATGGCGGTTCTTTTATATCAGGATTCAACTGATAGAGCATTAGCGGCCTGCCAACCTTGTGGTATTCTATCGATTCAACCAGAAAGCCATCGTCCACCAGGAACTGAATATATTTTTTTACCGTGATACGGGACAAGTCCACTTCTCTGGCTAACGTTTCAACCGAGAATGGTCCGTCCAGCTCTTGAATACTCTTCAGTATCGTGGTCATGGTCAATTTGGACAAATTTTTAGACAGGTTTTTCGATAGATTATGCGATGGATGTTCAACAGTTTTTTTCTTTTCCACACCCGCATGCTCTTCTTTATTAAAATAATGGTCAATAACAGCTTGATTAATTCCGTTCCCTTCCTCCATCACCGTGGCCAGACGCTGAATTTTCTCAACAGCCAGTCTAAAGCGTTCGAATGTAAAGGGTTTAATTAAATAGTCTGCAACACCATAAAAAACAGCTTCCTTCACCGTCTGAATATCTTTTGCAGCCGTGATTAAAATAACTGAAGCATGATACTGATGCTCCTGCATATGTGATAATAAAGTTAATCCGCTTTTTCCAGGTAAATAAACGTCCAGTAATACCAGATCCGGTGACCATTTTTGAAGGCAGTCCTGTGCTTTCTTGACGGTATCTGCCTTACATACAACGTCCAAATTGTCCATGCGCTCGATAAACTGTTGATTGAGCTCAGCAACCATCGGATCATCCTCAACAATTAGAACCTTCATTCATTTGTCACCTCCAATGTACAGGGCAACTCTACATAAATACTTGTTCCCAGACCCGGTTGGCTATCAAGCTCAATGATTCCTTGATGATTTTCCACCATGGTTTTAACCAGATTCAAGCCGTAGCCTCTGTCTTCTCCTTTGGTTGAAAATCCATGCTCGAATATTCTTTTTTGCATCTCAAAATCAATCCCCAACCCATTATCTTTCACTTTCAAAATGAATACATTTCCCTCACACTCATAGTTCAATTTCAGCTCAATTTTGCCGGGTTCTTTTTTTTGTAAGATGGAATCTATGGCGTTGTCAAAAAAATTACCCAGGATGTGTATGACATCATGAACGATATCCTGCATCTCCACATTAGAGACATTCGAGCTTTCTGCAAGAAGAACCGAAATATTCTGTTCGCGTGCTTCGTTGATTTTACCCATAATAAAACCTGCTAATGCCGGAACTTTAATTCTCTCAGTCAGAAAGCCCACCTCATCTTGATACCGGTGATTTAGCTGCTGAATATATTGACTGACCTCCGCATATTTCCTCATTTCAATCAGCCCGGATATTACGTGCATTTTGTTCATAAATTCATGGGTCTGTCCGCGAAGGGAGTTAATATAATATTTTGTACCACTTAACTGGTTGCTAAGATGGATCATCTCGGATTGGTCGCGCAGCGTTGCAACCGCCCCAAAAAACTCATTTTCAATATATATAGGGGTTACTGTCGCAATGACTTCTATACCATTCACATAAAATGAGCGATCCTTGATCTTCTTCTTATCATCAAACACTCTCTTGAAGAGCACGTTATAAAAATTGGTATCTAGCTGCTCGCCAATCGGGGCTTTCATCTCTTGGTTCGCCAGTTGGTACTTGGCCTGAGCTTCTTTGTTCATGAGCATAATTTTCTTGTCCGCCGAAATGGCTATAATTCCTTCAGCGACCTCATTTTCAATAATTTCTTTTTCGCGCAATCGTGTTGCTATCTCTTGCGGCTCAAGCCCAAATAAAATCGTTTTGATTTTCTGAGCCAGAATGATCGCGCCCAAAACTCCACTAAAGAGCCCCAGCATCAGTCCTCCAAAAATGGTATACTGCGCCTGCATCAAATCATGATTTAAGGTTCTCATGGTTAGCCCTACACATACAATGCCAATGACCTCATGCTGTTGATTAAATATCGGCGTAAAATATCGGTAACCTTTGCCCAAAATACCTATATTCTCAGAAAAATGTCCCTGACCGGATAGCGCTCTTCTGGCATCATTCAAATCAGAGAACGGTTTACCAACCATCGTTGCATTCGGATGAGATAGCCGAATTAAATCGTGGTTCAAAATGACAACAAAATCCACATTAACGTTATGCATGACTCCAAGCGAGTAGTCTTGGATCTGCTTCACAGGAGTTCCCTGCTCGACATTACGAATAACATCGTTGTCACTGGCAACCATCTTGGCAATACCCGAAAGTTTTTCCTTCGTATTATCAAAATGTTTGTTAATCACGAAATTACGAATGAGAAGCAAGGATATAATTAAAGAAATAATGATAACTAAAACAACCAAAATAATAATCATGAATTGTAGCGAAACTTTGAATTGTCGTCTCGGTTTCGACTTACTTTTTAACCGCAACCCCATCACCTAGCTTCTTTGTTAAGCTCTCCATTAGGAATAAGAGCCTATCTCTTTCCCTATAATCCCTTGTTATTCGACATCGTTTGACAATTTCCTTCTTATTCTGTAAGCTCTGCGCGCTCCACCGACAACAAACGTAGCCTTTATCTGAAATAAAACGATATGCTGAATAAGGAAAGATCAATTCTCCATAATAAGGACGTATACCTAATGAAATGGAGGATATCGGATGATTGACAATCTCGAAAGCAATTACAACTGCGCTAATGCAGGACAAGACCTTCATAAGCTCAAGCAGGAACTCGCTGCGCTTCAGGAACAAGGTGCGAACGACCAGGCGTCCGAGGAGGCCATTCATCGGCTGGAAAATCAAATTTCGTTCATCTTGAACAAGTGCGATATTAACCACTAGTTGAGCTTGATTATTTCAGTAAAATAAATAAAACCGACTTGTCTTTAAAAGACAAGCCGGTTCTATATGGATTAGTGTATGCAAAAAGGTTCCAAATTTACAAAATTCCCCGTATCTCATCCAATGACTGCACCTTTTCCCGCTGCATCCATTGTTCAAGGCCATGTACCAGCTCAGCCCCTGCATGTAAATGGACAAAGTTGTACGTTCCCACCTGAATGGCAGCGGCCCCTGCCATGGTGAATTCAATAATATCCTCCACCGAGCTAATCCCGCCCATCCCGATCACCGGAATCGACACCGCCTGTGCCACCTGGTGAACCATGCGCAAAGCAATCGGCTTAATTGCCGGGCCGGAAAGACCAGCATACGTGTTGGCGAAGACACTGCGACGCCGGCGTATATCTATTTTCATTGCAGAAAATGTATTGATCAGCGAAACTCCGTCTGCGCCTTCTTCCTCGCACATAACCGCCATCTGCGTGATGTTCTCAGCGTTTGGAGACAGCTTGACGACCAACGGAAGCGCCGTCACATTGCGCACCTGACGCACGACCTCCCGCGCTACCTCCGTCTGGATACCAAATTGCATTCCACCCTGCTTCACATTGGGACATGAAATGTTCAATTCCAGCATATCAACGCCTCTGCGGTTCATCGTGCGTCGTTTTTGCGCGTTTTCAGTAATCATCGCTACGGCCTGAACATATTCCTCCAGATTGGAACCGCCCACGTTGGCAATAACAGCCGTGTTCCAGTGAGTCATATCATCCAGCTCATCCTTCAAAAAGGCGGCAACACCCGGATTCTCCAGCCCCACACTATTGAGCATGCCCGATGCTGTCTCCTGTATTCGTGATCCCGTATTACCAGCCTTCGGATGCAGGGTTAGTCCCTTGCCGACGATGCCGCCCAATAATTCAGGAGAATAAAATTCCGCATACTCACGTCCGAATCCAAACGTACCGGAAGCCATGATGATCGGATTCTTGAACGGTACACCCGCAATATTACACGCCATGGAGATCATCGAACTCCACCTCCTCCACCGGGAATACAGGCCCTTCTTTACATACCCTCCGATTGCCTCCACGGGTGCGCATCGTACAGCCCAAACATGCGCCAATACCACAGGCCATATGTCTTTCAGTTGAAATATATAAACGGGACGACGTATCCACCGTTTTCATGGCGAGTGCTTGCAACATCGGAGTTGGCCCGCAGGAGAACATATTTGCATAGAGCGTCGGATCGACCTGTTCGACGATGCTTCCCCCTACCTTGACCTGTACAGATGCCGCCACAGCTTCGAACGCTTCAACCCCGAAGGCTTGCTGTGCAAACCCCAGATAAACGTGCGCATGTGGGTAATACTTTGCAGCCAATAGCAACGGAGCTGTACCCATGCCACCGCCGATCAAAGCCAAACTACCCTCTACCTGCGGAAAACCGTTTCCGAAAGGTCCTTCCAACTGAATCTTCTGACCAGGCTGTAATTGGGAAAACAAATTTGTCCCCTCTCCAACAACCCGGTACAAAAAGGAAATACTCTCTTCCCCGATATCATAAATGCTGATGGGTCTGGGCAGCAGTGGGTAACCTGTCCCGCTGCGCAGCATGTAAAACTGCCCCATGTTCCCTTTAAACTTTCCCTCTATTTTCATCACATAGATGCCCGGAACGAGCGCCACATTCGAAATTACGTTAGCCATATAACCCCTCCACTAACCACTCACTATAACGTAAAAGCAGCAACTATTACGTGACTATTTTCACATTTACGGGCAACGTTTCGCCCTGCTACTCGTGATATAAAAAAGCGTACTCCTGTTAGAGAGTACGCTTGTGTATTTAACTAATGGCTTCGCGCTCCGCATTGCGGCTACCCTTGGCATCCTTGCGGATTTGCTTGCTGCGTAGCTGTCCGCAAGCTGCGTCAATATCGACTCCATGCTCCAGCCGAACACTACAGCTAATGCCTTGTTTTTTCAGAACATCATAGAAGCCCGTAATCGACTCCGACTCACTCCGCTGGTATTGACTATGCTCATCCACCGGATTGTACGGAATCAGGTTTACATTGGCCAGATTACGACGATGTCCCACCAGCTCAGCCAGTTCGAGCGCATGCTCCTTACCATCATTAACATCCTTCAGCAAGATGTACTCCAGCGTAATTCGACGATTTGTTTTGTCCAAATAATAATCAATCGCCTGCATGAGTTTCTCAATCGGAATCGCCCGGTTGATCTTCATAATGCGAGTACGAATCTCATTATTCGGGGCGTGGAGGGAGATCGCCAGATTAACATGCAGATCTGAATCTGCAAATTCAATGATTTTATCAGCAAGTCCACTTGTGGAAACAGTAATATGCCGCGGCCCAATCGCTAGCCCTTTGTGATCCTTAATGACCCGAATGAAATCGGACAGGTTCACGAAGTTATCAAACGGTTCGCCAATTCCCATCACAACAACGTGACTGACCTGGTCGCCCGGACGTTCTTGATCCAGGTATAGCTGTACCTTCATAATCTGCTCTACAATTTCACCGCTGGACAGGTCACGGCTCTTTTTCAACAATCCGCTCGCACAGAAGCTGCACCCAATGTTACATCCTACCTGGGTAGTCACACATACGGATAAGCCAAACTTATGCAGCATCAATACTGTCTCAATCAAATTACCATCCTGGAGCCGGAACAAGAACTTGACCGTCCCGTCTGCTGACTGTTGCTTTACGTGTTCTTCAAGTGTTTCAATGAAAAAGTGCTCTGCCAACAGGCGAGTACAATCCTCATGAACCTCTGCCATCGCTGCAAAATCAGTAACCCGCTTCCGATACAATGCGTCCCATACCTGCAATGCCCGGGATTTCTTATGTCCATGCTCGATGAGCCATGCTGTCAGTTGATCTAGCGTTAATCCATAAATGGATTCTTTTTTCATGTTCGATCCTCTTTTCAAAACATTCAAATTCGTCTTCCTCTATATAAAACTAAGCACGCACCATTCGTCTCAACCATCATTGCATCATAGCATGTTTAAGCAATCTGCGCTATTTAAGCGCCTCTTTCATTGTCCCAAATTTTAATTATGAACACAAGGGGGCAGGCACATTGTTTCTCCAAAATTTTATCGAGAAATTATGTCTTGAAACAAAGTACAAGCCACATTAAACTAGGCGACAGAACCTGTTCGACTAGAGCACGCAAAGACAGGATTACAGATACTCCTAATGATATGATTACAACCAAGGAAGGTGATGCGGTTGGAATGGTTACTTCGGATCAAGAACGCACTGGATCTGATGGAAGAGAGAATGCAGCAGCCACTCGATATCGATGAAATTGCAAAGGCAGCCTATTCGTCTCCTTTCCATTTTCAGCGTATGTTTCATATGCTAACCGGCGTCACGGTAGCAGAATATGTGCGCAAACGTCGATTGACCTTGGCTGCTCAGGAATTGAGTCTTTCTTCCGCCAAGGTGCTGGATGTAGCGTTCAAATACGGATATGATTCCCCCGAATCTTTTTCTAAAGCGTTCCGAAAGGTACACGGTATTTCTCCCTCTGAGGCCAGAAGCCCTGGGGTGAACATGAAAGCCTTTCCACGCATCACCTTCCATCTATCGTTGAAGGGAGAACAGGAAATGGATTACAAAATTGTAGAGAAAGCGGCCTTTACGGTCATTGGCAAGTCCATTCAAGTCACCACTAAGAACGGTGATAATCTTCGAGAAATCCCAAAATTCTGGAACGAACTGAATGCGGATGGGACATCGGATCGGATTCATGCCTTGGGGACAGGCGACGATATACTCGGTATTTGTTTGGATTTCAAACATGGAGAAGAGAAACTCACGTACCTGATTGCCGCAGAAGGCAGCGAAGACGTAGCAACCGCGAATGGGCTGGAATCCAGAACCATTCCGGCTTCAACCTGGGCAGTGTTTACATCCATCGGCCCTATGCCTCACTCGATCCAAAAGGTATGGCAAAGAATTTTTCAGGAATGGTTCCCTGCCAGTAATTATGAGCATTCAGGCGGCCCGGAACTGGAAGTGTATACTATGGGAGATTCACATGCTGAAGACTACCGAAGTGAAGTTTGGATTCCGATTAAGAAAAAGTAAACAAACCGAACCGACTGCGTATCGCAGTCGGTTTTATACCGTACTGCATTTACATCATAAGGTGGCAGAAAACACAATTCCCTGCATACTCGCTACTCTAGCTTAATGCTCCCAGGCAACTCCCCAAGCTCCTGCTTCAACACAGAATATAGCCTTGAACCTGCCGGCTTTAGCGGATAGTCTGTTGCTTTGCAAAGAAGGCCGAAGGTCATATCGATCAGGCTGTCGCTTAACTCCCTCACCGCTGTTCCTGACGGAACAGGACTGACCAGAATTTGTGGCACAAGGGCAATACCCAAATCGCTTTCCACATAAAATTTCAGAGCCGTCATGCTGCCAATTTCCATCGTGTTTAATATGGTTATTCCATATTCCTTCATGACCATTTCAAGTTTGCGACGATATGGACAGGTAGCCGACGTAATAAGCAACCGTTGTCCCTGTAAATCCTCCGGCCTAATCTTTTCTTTTTCCGCAAGCGGGTGATTTTCAGGCATCAAAACTACAAAGTTCTCCTTAAATAAAGGTTCAAAATATAGCTCTGTGCCCACATCCGGTGCGGAACATAGCGCTAAATCAATATCCCCCTTGAGAACACGCTCGCTTAGAGTAGGGGTATTCCCAAACTCAACAGAAACCCGAATGTTCGGATAATGGGTTAAGAATCGTTTTAAAATTTCTGGTAGTCGGTAACTGGCAGTCGGTTCGGTCACTCCTATACGAAGGTCGCCTGCGGTTCCTCTTTGCAGATTGTCCATACTTTCCTGCAATTGCTCCATATCCTTTACAATATGTAGACTTTGCTCGTAAAACATCCTGCCCGCTTCAGTTAACTTTATTTTCTTGCCCCGTTCGATCAGTTGAATTCCCATATCGGACTCCAGCTTCTGTATTTGCATCGTCACGGTAGATTGGGCATAATTCAACTCTTCTGCTGCACGCATAAAACTCCCGTAATTCACAATCATTTGAAATGTTTTGAGTGTTTTAATGTCCATTCTCAGTCTCCTATGTGCACAATTAATTCAATTTTATTGAATTGTAAATTCAGTTAATTCAATTATACAGAACACAATACATCCTCTACAATGATACATATCAGATCATATTATTTTTCAGACGCAAGATGAACTGGATGGAAGGAGCGAATATCTATGGATTTACATCAAAAAGTAGCACTGGTTACAGGTGGAGGTACAGGAATTGGGAGAGCCGTATGTATGGCCTTGGCAAATCGAAAAGCTACGGTAGTCGTAAACTATTCCCGCTCTAAAAACGATGCAGAGGAAACTGTACGTATGATCCTTGAAAAGGGCGGACGTGCTATCGCATTACAGGCAGATGTTTCCCGAGATCAGGAAGTTCGAATTATGGTTGACCAGATTGTCCAGCAATTCGGTACGATTGATATACTCGTGAATAACGCTAGCATTACACATCACATTCCTATGGATGATCTGGAGGCAGCCACGGAAGAGGTATGGGATGATCTATTTGATGTAAATGTAAAAGGCATGTTTTACTGTGCCAGAGCCGTAGCTCCTTTTATGAAGCGTAGTAAACAAGGAGCTATCGTCAATCTGGGAAGTATAGCAGGGCAAACAGGGCTAGGTTCCTCGCTTCCCTATGCGGTATCCAAAGCGGCCATCCACGGGCTGACCAAATCTTTAGCACGAGCACTGGCACCGGATATTCGCGTCAATTGCATCGTGCCGGGAGCCGTAGCAACAAGATGGTGGGCAGGCAGGGAAGAACAAATGAAGCACCTGTTTCCTCATTTGCTCCTACAGCGCATTTCCACGCCCGAGGATATTGCCAGCATGATCTGCTCTGCTTTGGAACAGGAAGCCATGACAGGCCAGATTATTACGGTAGACAGCGGACAAACGCTGTAAAGATACTGGGACTTCTGCGTAAAAACAAGCCGCCTTCTCAGACAGAAGGCGGCTTTTGAGCTAATCGTATACCGTCGTTGACTACGTTTTAGCTTAAAGATACCGCAATTCGTGTACCTTTCACGAATTTAACAAATAAGTTCCGAACAAGCGGCCCTACAATTAAGAGCTGCAGAGGGAAAGCAATGATAAAACATAAAATAAATTGAAGAAACATTACTTTTAGAGATATTGTGCCAATCAAGTCATTTGTATATAGATTATAAAATGTCATAAATACGACCATCCCCAAGCACATCATTAAACCAAAATAAAAATCTTCTTTCTTCGTTGTTGGCAATTCCATCATCCCTTCCTTTATAGTAAACGCTTCTTTTTATATATAAGAAATAGGCATCGTTCATCTCAACGATACCTTGGAATGTTGCAGTCATATCCCTCAATGATCTGCTTTTAAATCTAAGCCAAATCTCTTCAGCTCAATAAAAACACCTTCCAGTCGCTTCCCTTTTTCCGTTAACGAATATTCAACACGCGGGGGAACCTCGGCATATACCATTCTTTCTAACAGACCGTTATCTTCAAGTTCCTTCAGGCGTAGGGAAAGCGTTTTGGGACTAATCCCCTTCATGGATTTCTGAAGTTGGCTGAATCTCAGTGTTCCTTCGATAAGCAGGTCACGGATGATTAAAAAAGTCCATTTCGTTCCGATCAAGTCAAGTGTTTGGGCAATAGGACACGGCTTGCCTGGTATTCCTTTGGTCAATTCAATAGGTTCTTGGGCGTGCATAGGAACTCCTCCAAAAAATATCTGTTAAACCCAATGGTATCACAATAGTTCCCTTTAGGAAACTATATGAATTAAATATCACTACTTCCCTAAATAAACTTACTACATATACAATATCACTGTAGCAAGTCATGTTTTCTCTAATACGAGGAGGTGAAGAGATGAAAAATATACTAATCATTAACGGTCATCAAAAATATGATTCGTCTGAAGGGAAATTGAACCAAACATTGATGGACAATATGGTGCGTCTCTTAAGTGAAGAGAACAAAATCAAAACAACGTCTGTTCAAAATGGCTATACCCTCAGCGAAGAACAAGAAAAATTTTTATGGGCGGATGTAGTCATTTACCAAACCCCCATCTATTGGTTCAGCGTTCCTGGATTATTAAAGACTTATATGGATGAAGTCTATGCTTACGGTGTATTCTTCACGGGTGCTCATAAATATGGGAGCGGAGGTTTATTAACCGACAAGAAATATATGTTCTCCACGACTTGGAACGCTCCAGAAAAAGCTTTTAATGATCCAACTCAATTTTTTAATGGCGCTAGTCTAGAAGCCGCACTCAGGCATTTGCATTCTGCACATACGTTTCTCGGTATGGAGCCTTTGAAAAGCTTTGCATGCTACGATGTTATTAAAAATCCAAATATACCTAAATTTATTGCTGATCTCGATATACATCTACAAGCCGTATTACATGATTAACAAATCCAGATGAATACTAGGAGGTAATCCATTTGCAAAACCAAAAGATTGTCATTATTGGTGGAAGCTCAGGTATCGGTTTAGAAACAGCTAAGCAAGTCATTTCGCTTGGAGCGGAAGTGGTAATCGCCAGCCGCTCGGAGGATAAATTGCACAAGGCCAAAGAAATGCTGGGCCCTCGTGCTGCAATATATGTGCTGGACACGTCAGATGAGCAGCAGGTAAAATCTTTCTTCGAAAAAGTCGGCCCCTATGACCATCTTATCGTTAGCGCGGCAGAAACCTCAGGTGGGTCATTCCTTCAGTTGGAGACGGATCAAGCCCGCAAGCTATTCGAAAACAAATTTTGGGGCCAGTATTATGCAGCTAAATACGGAGCTTCCCAACTTTCAACCGAGGGTTCCATTACCTTATTTTCAGGAGTGGTGGCATACAAGCCGATGATTGGCTCCTCTGCGCTCGGTGCTGTGAATGCAGCGGTTTCAAATCTTGGTCAAACCTTGGCGTTAGAGCTTGCTCCCATCCGCGTGAATGTCGTCTCACCCGGTATTATTGATACACCTTCCCGCAGCAAAATGCCTGAAAATACGCGTAATCAATTCTATGATACGGTCGCGCATAAGCTTCCTGTAAAGCGAGTTGGACTTGCGGAGGATGTTGCACGAGGTGTACTTTATTTGATTCAAAATCAGTTTGTGACCGGAACCGTCCTTCATGTGGATGGCGGACATATTTTAACATAAAAGCCTTCGTCTTAAATCCGTCAGTCATTTAACAAAAAAAACGGAGAACGCTCCCGCATCTTTGCTTGGGCGTTCTCCTCCTTTTCTTATCAATGAATGATTTCAAAAACTTTATCCTAATGATGAATACGACGTTTGTTTCTCAAAATGTTGCGAATCATCTTGTGATTGGGGAGCTGCCTGAACAACATATGTCCGGGATGCGGATTGGCCTCGATAATCCAGATTTGACCGCTCTTTTCAATAGCAAGATCGATGCCCAGCTCGCGAACCGGATGATTTTTATCTATCGTGTCGGCAATGATTCTAGAAAGCTCGATGATCTGGTCCAGAATCTCTTTCATTTTTATTCTGTCATTTTTAAAGACCCTTAAAAGCACTTTGGACAACGGCGCCGCATGTCCTCCCTTCCGATAGTTGGTAACGACTTTTCGAGGTGCAGCGACACGACCGGTTATTCCTGAAATGACCCATTCCGATTCCGGCTTCTGCATATACACTCTGGCATCAAAAATCGAACCTTTGTACTTGGCTAACTTAAGTCCTTGCTGTACCAAATAACGACGATGCGGTCTCCGATAAGTTCTAACTGCTTTTCTTACGGCGTGGGATCTAACGACTTTGCGACTGGAGCCACAACGAACCTCATATTTCCTCCCCAGCTTTTTCGCACGTATGATGCCAGTTCCTCCACTCCCATAATTAGGCTTGATGAAGACTGTGCGGTAGGTATCCAGCATCCGTAAAGTCCTTGCATTACTGATCCAGCGGGTTTCGGGCAAGTGAGAACGTAAAATGGGATGTTGTCGCATTTCCTTGTATTGAATCATCTTTCCAATGGGCACGAATATCCCTCGATTCTGTTGGGTTTTTGCACACATTACATGAATATGCATCTATATTCTATCTTGGTAACGGCGAATGCCACAGTTTGCTATGAAAGAGGCAAATCTCCTACTTTCTTTAAGGCGAGTCTTCTTTGATTTCAAGAGAGAAATGGACAATGTGTTCTTTGCATAACGAAGTTATTGTGAATACCTATAAAGTTGATTCCAATAATATATTAGACCAATAATAATTCTGGTTATATGATGTATTAATAATAACGTGAGGAGGAACGTTAACATGTCTATTTATGATTTTCAGGCAACCTCAATTAACGGGAAACCGATTGAATTCTCAGACTACAGAGGAAAGGTTCTCCTCATTGTAAACACAGCCAGCAAGTGTAGCTTCTCCAGTCAATTCGCTGATCTGCAGAGGCTCTACGAAAGACGGAGGGAACAAGGTTTTGAAATCCTTGCGTTTCCTTGTAACCAATTCAATGAAAAAGAGCCGGGCAGCAATTCGGAGGTTCAGGGATTCTGTCAAACTAACCATGGAGTAACCTTCCCGCTCTTTGAGAAGACGGATGTAAGAGGCTCATCTCCTCATCCTTTATTTCAATATCTGACCCAACAGGCACCGTTTCAAGGCTTCGATACCCAAACCAAAGACGGTCAATGGATGGAGGATTTCCTGCGGGATAAATATCCAGAAATATACGCTGGCGACGGTATCAAGTGGAATTTTTCTAAATTCTTGGTCGATCGCGATGGCCAGGTAAAAGGGAGATTTGAAGTAACAACGGAGCCCTGCACCATTGATCCTGTCATCGAATCGCTATTGTAATTTTTCCGTTCACTTCTTTAGATTCTTTAAAAAAAGAGTATCAAATGACAAAAATTAATATTTGTCATTTGATACTCTTTGTGTTATCCTGACTTCAAGGAGGTGACTCACACGGTACTTGACCGTGTCCCTATGGAAAAATCCTCAGATGTGCTAACCAAGGAACAGATTCTCATTGCTACTGAAGACACACTTAGGCGTTTTGGTGTAGCCAAAACCTCCGTAACCGATGTTGCCAAAGTATTGGGAGTAAGTCATGGCACCATTTACCGACACTTTAAAAGTAAAGCCGAGCTTCTTGAAGGTGTGACCGAGAAATGGCTGAATGAAAAGATTATTGGCCCGTTAACGGAGGTCTGTCAGAATTCATCTATACTAGGAACGCCACTTTTAAAACGATATATACAGACCTTGGTTGAACTCAAACAGTATTATGCCCGCGACGACGAGGAAATGTTCGAGATGTATACGAGGGTCACCGAGCAAGCCGCTGATTTAATCGACCAGCATATCGCCCACATTGTGGATCAGCTCGCTGATATCATTGCACGCGGGGACATCATATCAGATCAGCCAGCCCAACTGGCGCGTACCCTTTTCTATGCCACAGCTCGTTTTCATCATCCCGCTCATGCTTACGAATGGAAGAGTCCCGTGATTAATCAGGAGTTTTCGGATGTGTGGATGCTTTTAGAAAAAGCAATCACTTAAAATAGATAAGGGAAAGAAGGACAAAACGCATATGAAGCATTTGGACGGAAAAACAGCAATTATCACCGGGTCCTCCAGAGGGATTGGACGTGCCATTGCCGAGCAACTGGCTGATCTAGGCGCTAATGTAGTCATCAATTATGCCAGCAGTCCGGATAAAGCCCAAGAAGTCGTGGAGAGCATTATTCAAAAAGGCGGCAAAGCCATAGCACTTCACGCTGATCTGGGCAAAATGAGTGACATTGAAGCATTATTTACAAATACGATTGCTGAATTCGGTAAAGTGGATATTCTGGTTAACAACGCTGGGCTGATGATCACCCAACCTCTGGCTGAGGTAACCGAAGCTGATTTTGACAAACAATTCGCACTGAATGTAAAGGGCACTTTCTTTGCCTGTCAGCAAGCCATGAAATATATGGAGAGCTACGGAAGAATCGTGAACCTGTCCACATCCGTGATCGGACAAATGTTCCCCGCATATAGCGTATACGCAGGTACCAAGGGCGCAGTGGAGCAATTTACCCGTCAGCTAGCCAAGGAGTTCGGAAGCAAGCAAATTACGATCAACGCTGTGGCTCCCGGCCCTGTGAACACCGAGCTTTTCCAAGCAGGAAAAACCGAGCAGCAAATCGAAGGCATGAAAAAAATGAATGCTATGGGTCGGCTCGGCGAACCGGAAGATATCGCTGATGTGATTGAGTTCCTGGTCAGCGTCAAATCACAGTGGGTTACCGGGCAGACGATCCGCGTCAATGGCGGGTTCATCTAAAAGCTGGAATACATGGAATGGAGGCTGTTTACGTTCATGATATTACACAAAGGCGAGACCTTATTTCGACAAGGAGAATCCGGCCCTTTATATCACTTAAAGAGCGGCTTGTTAAAAATTGTCCGAGTCCATGAAGACGGCTCGCAAATTTTAGTTAATGTGATTGTGCCCGATGAAATCATCCCGCACCACTCCCTGATCAGCCCCAATCCTTATTATGGTACAGCGGTGGCGTTGGTAACCTCTGAGGTTGAGGTTTTGTCGCAAAAAGAATGGTATCAGGCGCTGGAGCAAGACCCAACTCAATGTCGGGCTATCGCTTTGCAGCTACAGGACAAGTTGCGCATGATGCAGCAACGAATTGACCAGCTCACCGAGGTGTCACCTGCCGAGAAGCTTCGGAAGCTTCAACGCTGGTTCCACTCCTACATCGCACCCGCCACGTTAACGGACGTGCTGACGCAGGAGGAAATCGGCCAGTTTATTGGACTGCGTCGGGAGACGATTAATCGGCTATTGCGTGCTTCAAGCGCTCCTTCTGCAAAAGATGATGACGATAATGCATCTCGATGAGCGAAAACCACTCTCCAGCATTCAGCGCGCCGAATCTGGGATGAGAGACGGTAGACGGCCCTGTTGATTTCCCAACGGTTGGCTCAATCTCTCTCATCTTGCGGATCACGACGTTTAATCCCTCCACAATTTCTTCTTTGCTAGTGGGTTGTTGGGGAGTGTACTGCGGGGATGGTGGAACTTGGATACGCATTGGTGGAAAGCTCCCCAGATTAAAAATGGCTGTGCCTGCCTCCGTTTTAACTCCTGTCTCCCCATTAGGTTGTAGACAAAGATCAATGTTCTTAAGATGCATATACAGTGCAGAGTTCACCAAATGAAGATACATTTGTCCAAGCGACCATTGACCCTCCTGAGGTGTGTACTGCAGTTGCTCCAAGCTAAAGCTGTCCAATTCAAGAAGATAGTGTTGTGCCGTTTCTTCGAAACGCTGTAATGTTTCAGTTGTATTCATATATTAATAATTGCCCCTCTCTATCAAAGTAGCTTTACTATACAAAAATGCTACTGACAGCATTATGTCAGTAGCATTTCAACATTTTTTCCACTTCCGTACGTATCCGCTCCCGGAGCGACTCAGGCTCCAGCACAACCATATCCGCACCCCATCCAAGTACCCATTGCAGTAATTCCTCCGGCTGTCTGACGCGGAAGAGTATATGCAGTCCATCTGCACGCTCCTCTATGGCCTCCATATAAAAGTTGTTCGCTTCCTTCACCTTATCTGCGATATCCAAACGTGCTAATATGCGAACAGTTACATGACGGTCATCGGTTTGCTTGTAATCCTGCAAATGAAAATCGACAGGCAACTGAAACCTGTCCTCCAGCACGATAAGCTCGTCCATACGTGACAGACGGAAATGGCGAAGCTGCTGCCGCAATTCACATTGCCCAATTAACACCCAAGAACCACGGAGCAGTACAAGACCATAAGGAGCGACCACACGCACACTTTGACGATTCCCGTCAGCCTCTGGCATTCTTTTGGAGTAGCCAAACTGTACTTTCCGTTTTTCCAATACAGCGAGACGCAGCGTTTCCAAATAGGTTTTCTCGCTATGGTTTGCTCCTTCACCCACCGCGAGCAGTCTGATGGTCGTACGCACCCGGGAGACTTCCCTGCGAACGTTCTCCGGTAAAATGGCTTCAATCTTTCTGCGGGAAGCTTGCGCCTTGATACCGTAGTCTGTATCAAATTTTTGTTCGACAAAATCCGTTCCGATTAGCAACGCCAAAGCCTCTTCTGCGGTAAAGCTCAGGGGGGGGAGGAAGTACCCCTCCATCAAGGAATATCCAATGCCCGGTGCTCCTACAATCGGTACGCCCGATTCACTTAGAGCCTGAATATCCCGATAGATGGTCCTCACACTCGTTTCGAATATGGCTGCCAAATCCTCGGCTCGTAAAATATCCTTACGCTGCAACTCTAGCAAGATCGCTAGCAAACGATCTGTTTTGTTCATACCACGGCCCCTCTCTAGAAGGATCTAAAATGCAGAAATACAAAAAAGCAATAAGGGCAGTACAGTCACTGCGACTTATTGCTCTTTTTTTCATACGGAAGTTACTCCATTACTTAAAAAATACTTTTTCGACGTTATATTTAGCCTTTTGTGAATTGATGATGTAGGTTTCATAGATTTCTCGCTCTACTGCATCTTCCACAATACAAACCTCAATAATCGATACTTCGTTTCGCTTGTCCTTGATCGGCGATACGTTATCTTCAAAATGCTTTTTGATTCTTGGTCTTAGCTTTCTTGCTTTACCAACGAACAGCAATTCCTCCTGCGCATTGTAGAACATAAAGATACCTGCCTTATCCCTAGGGATCAGGTGAAAGTCGGTAAATCCGTAAATATGGCTGAGCTCAGGGTTAACCTGTTTGGTAATCGTGATATCCGGAGTTGGAATCGTTATATTAATCACTATGTCACTTCCTCATTCTATATAGGTGTAAATATTATCACAAATCCTGCGGTAACACCATTTAATAAATCCTTGCCCCATCACAAGACAGATCGTTAGAAATTTTATGATTTACCTACTATGCGAGTAGGTTGGTTTCCGTTACAATATGTCAGTGTGATTCTGGCATCGGCAGATTGACGCGTACTTGAACATTATTGGAGGCTTCTATTTTTTTATGCAAAATGAATCTCATTCTAACGTAAAAATCATAACGGCCGATCCGAGTGCGATCGGCCTGTTTGGCTTGGCTATTGTAACGCTTGTGGCTTCATCCCAAAAGCTTGGCTTCACCGAAGGCTTAAGCTTCATCATCCCTTGGGCTATATTTCTCGGTGCTTTTGCACAGCTATTTGCTTCCATTCAGGATGCAAAACATAACAACACCTTCGGCATGACGGCATTTGGTGCTTACGCCTTCTTCTGGTTGGCCGTAGCCAGTAGCTGGATGATTAAAATGGGCGTATTTGGCTCAGAGCTGGCATCTGCTGTAGATGGCAAACAGCTCGGGTTTGCCTTTGCGGGCTATCTCATCTTTACGCTTTTCATGACCATTGGAGCGATGGAGACGCATAAGGTTTTATTCTTTATTTTTGTGTTGATTGATTTTCTGTTCCTCGGTCTTAGCTTCGATGCATTTGGCGTTGCCCCAGAGGTGTTCCATACCATCGCCGCTTATGCTGAAATGGGCATTGGTCTGCTCTCACTGTATGGTACAGGAGCTGCCGTTCTGAATGCTCATTTTGGCCGTACATTCCTGCCCGTCGGGCGTCCTTTCGGCATTTTTAAGCCACGTCCTTAGCTGTATATGTAAACCCACAAAGCCGCCTTTCGCGCCGATCCGCGTTAAGGACGGCTTTATTTCATCACTCCCTCCGTATTAAAAAGAGTCGTTTAGTGAATATAAAAGCCCACAATGATAACAATATACATAAATTGTAATCAAAGGGGTATTTGTAAAAATGAAACAAGACGAATCTCGTACCACATTTCCGCAATTTCCCGAATCGTACTGGTTAGCTTCAACTGACATCCCCAATTTCCCCAAACTTAGTGAAGATATTCAGGTGGATGTTGCCATTGTAGGTGCGGGGATTACTGGCATTACCACTGCTTATTTACTTTCTAAAAAAGGACTAAACGTTGCCGTCGTCGACGCAGGGCAGATACTTCATGGGACAACCGGTCATACTACCGCCAAAATTACCGCACAGCATGATTTGATCTACAGCGAGTTTATTTCACATTTTGGCAAGGAAAAAACCCGGCTCTATTACGAAGCCAATTACAACGCTCTTCAATTTATCAAACAAACGGTAGAAGAGTTTAATATCGATTGTCAATTTACAGAAGAAGATGCCTACGTTTATACATGTGCAGATACGTATGTGGAGAAAATCGCCGCCGAATATAAAGCCTACGAGGAACTTGGCATCCCGGGAAGTTATGTCGAACAAACGCCTCTGCCCTTTTCAACTAAAGCAGCTATTAAGATGAATAACCAAGCCCAGTTTAATCCGGTACCTTTCTTAAGATATTTGGCAAACCAAGTCATCCGTCAGGGCGGGAAAATTTATGAGCAAACCACCGTTGTAGATGTAGAAAAAGGAAACCCTGCCATCATTACAACAAGCGACGGAAAGAGAATTACCTGCAATCATGTCGTATCCTCCTCGCATTTTCCGTTCAATGATCCAAACAGTCTTTATTTTGCGCGATTGCATGCCGAGCGGTCTTATGTACTAGCGGTCAAGACGGACAAAACCTATCCGGGTGGTATGTACCTAAGTGCGGAAACCCCCAAACGTTCGCTTCGCTCTGTACTAATAAACGGAGAACCGATGGTTATCGTCGGTGGGGAAGGCCACAAAACGGGACAAGGAATCTGTACTTTCCAGTACTATGAAGCTTTAAAAAAGTTCGCAGAGCAAACATTTGGATTAAAGGAGATCGTTTATCGCTGGTCGGCTCAAGACTTGTATACGCTAGACAAACTCCCTTATATTGGGCAGGAACTATCTAACACTTCTAACATCCTCGTTGCTACGGGGTATAGAAAATGGGGAATGACCACAAGTGTAGCGGCAGCTTTATTAAATACGAATCTGATTACCAGAGAGGAAAGCCCGTATCAGGATCTTTTCTCCCCTTCAAGATTTCATATGGACCCTGACATTAAAACATTTGTGACTCAAAATGCGAATGTGGCTAAACATTTGATTGCTGGGAAATTGGGGATCAACTACAAAAAAGCCGAAGAACTGCATCACGACGAAGGGGCGGTCATTCGGGTAAACGGCAAAAGAGCGGGCGCATACCGAGACCCACAAGGAGCATTACACCTAGTGGACACAACATGCACCCATATGGGTTGCGAAGTCGAGTGGAATGAGGCGGAAAGAACATGGGATTGCCCTTGTCATGGCTCACGCTTTTCATATCAAGGCGAAGTCATTGAAGGACCGGCAAAAAAATCGCTTGGCAAGGTTGAAGTCGACAAGAGCCCTACATGAAGAGCTACACCCCGGTAACCCAACCTTTTCATAGCTCTGAATAAACATAGTTACGCTGGACAACATACCTTTGAGAATCATAAAAGAAAGGTGATCCTATGATAAGCCAACAGTCTGCATTAGCGGCGCATGAGTCCCTAGAGATCCACGAAGCGCTTAATTTTAAAACGTTATGCTTAGCCAAGTCCAAATTAATGCAGGGCTTAGTATTCGATCAAGAGCTAAAGGATTTAATGGAAAAAGATGTTCAGCAATCTATACAAGCTATTGCCGATTTGCAAGCATTGTATGTTAAAGCACCGTTTCAGGCACCTGTTCCAGAATTCCGTCCCACACCAATATTAAATTGAGGTGAATGATGTGACATTAGATCAGATCCAGTCCGCTAAAATGGATTATGTGGATCCAAAAAACTCATTAAATATGCCAGAAATGGCAGACACGACCTTAGCGATGGACTTTCTGGTTCGCGTCAAGGAAGGGGTTCGAAATACAGCCATAGCCTTGACGGAAACCGTCTCTTCAGATGCTAGAACTCTGTTGCGCAATCAATTGCATCAAGGCATCGCGCTTCATCAGGAAATCACTGATCTTATGGTACGAAAAAAATGGTTTCATCCCTATGATCTGCAAAAGCAGTATCAATTGGATCAACTATCAGCCAACAAGACGGTGGACATCAGTAAAATGAAACTGTTCCCAGACGATACCACCCGCAAGGGTATGTTTGATCGCACGCCGGACGAACATATGGGAGGAAACCAGGCATGAAAGCAGTGACCTACCAAGGTATCAAAAATGTTGTGGTTAAAGATGTTCCGGACCCGAGTATTCAAAAAGCCGATGATGCGATTGTCAGACTGACAACAACCGCTATTTGTGGTTCAGATCTGCATCTCATTCATGGAATGATTCCGAATCTACAAGAGAATTATGTAATTGGGCATGAGCCGATGGGGGTTGTAGAAGAAGTCGGCAGCGGCGTAACCAACTTGAAAAAGGGAGACCGCGTGATCATTCCGTTCAACATAGCGTGCGGTGAATGCTTTTATTGTAAAAACCAATTGGAAAGCCAATGTGATCATTCTAATGAGCACGGAGAAATGGGCGGTTTTTTCGGCTATTCAGGAACAACTGGTGGATATCCGGGTGGACAAGCTGAATATTTACGTGTGCCTTTTGCCAACTTCACTCACTTCAAAATTCCGGAGAGTTGTGAACATCCTGACGAGAAGCTTTGCCTGATTGCTGATGCCATGACCACTGCGTTCTGGAGCGTCGATAATGCCGGGGTAACGGACGGGAATACTGTCATTGTTATTGGCTGTGGGCCGGTAGGGCTGTTAGCTCAGAAGTTTGCCTGGTTCAAAGGGGCAAAACGGGTCATTGCGGCAGACTATCTGGATTATCGTCTGCAACATGCGAAGCGTACAAATCATGTGGAGATTGTTAATGTGGAATCGCAAGAAAACGTTGGCAACTACCTCAAAGAGATAACCAAAGGAGGCGCAGATGTAGTTATTGACTGCTCCGGCATGAGCGGTAAAATGTCTCCGCTGGAATCTCTCGCTTCCGGTCTCAAGCTTCACGGCGGAGCTTTAGGAGGACTGGTCATAGCTACACAAGCTGTGCGCAAAGGCGGGACCATTCAAGTTACCGGGGTATACGGCGGACGATATAACGGTTTTCCTTTGGGAGACATTTTTCAGCGAAATGTTAATTTACGTACGGGACAGGCTCCCGTTATTCACTATATGCCTTATATGTATGAGCTGATTGATACAGGAAAGGTGGACCCCGGAGACGTTGTCACACACGTCATTCCGTTAAGCGACGCCAAACACGGATATGAAATTTTTGATACCAGACAGGATAATTGCATCAAAGTTGTGCTTAAACCTTAACTATATATTGGAGTATTGGAGGTAAACGTCATATGGTGTATGGCCTGCATGAAACTCTTGAAGTCCATGAGTTGTCAGCGTTCAAAACAGTGTGTCTTACCAAGTCTAAAACCATGCAAGCATTGATCTCTGATCCGACTCTCAAAGCTATATTACAGCAGGATGTTGACTTATCGACCCGCCAATTACAAGAACTCGGCACCCTCTTAGATCAAGCCATTTCACAGGAGGTTAAGCCATGAATACACTGTTGGAGCATTTGACCGGACTGCATACCTTAACGGACCAAGTCATTGCAGCCGATTTTCTGAACGCGGCCAAAAGCGGTGTGAGAAATTACGCTATGGCCGTAACAGAAGCGGGAACTCCAGAAATTAAGGCAATTCTTACAAAGCAACTGGATGAAGCTATTGATACGCATGAGCAAATTTCCACGTACATGATTGAACGCGGCTGGTATCACCCTTGGAACGTAAAAGAGCAGCTTTCGATGGATCTGCAAAATATCAATACTGCATTGCAAGCTCCCGTTTTGTAAAAAGAAAAAGTACGTTCTTGCTTATCTATGAAACCCGCAAAGCCGTCTTTCACGCCGATCCGCGTGAAAGACGGCTTTGGGGTTTATCTCATTATCTTCATTATTCAGCTTGCCAATTCGGCATCCGCTCTGCAGGATAGCGAAGGCCTGCTGCCATTCCTTTGGGGATGATTGCGTTAATAGCTTCCATTTCCTGTGCGGATAAAACCACATCGACGGCTCCTGCATTTTCCTCTAAATACGTAACCCGCTTGGTTCCTGGAATCGGTACAATTCCCTCTTGCGCAAGCAGCCATGCCAACGCCAGTTGAGAAGGTTTGACCCCTTTTTGGGCAGCAAGGTCCTTAACATGCTGCACGAGATCCAGATTTTTCTGGAAATTCTCAGGTTGAAAACGTGGCACAGAGCGACGGAAATCATCTTCTGCAAAATCATCAAACTTCTGAATTTGCCCGCTCAAAAAGCCGCGTCCAAGTGGACTGTAGGCCACAAATTCGATGCCCAGTTCCTTACACGTTGGTATAACTTCATCTTCCGCTTCCCGGCTCCATAAAGAGTATTCCGTTTGCAGGGCTGTAATCGGATGTACCTTGTGAGCGCGTCGAATGAGCCCAGGAGAAGCTTCGGACAGCCCCAAATAGCGGACTTTTCCCGCCTGAACCAGGTCACTCATCGCACCCACCGTTTCCTCGATAGGTACATTCGGATCGACACGGTGCTGGTAGTACAAATCAATCACATCTACTCCTAGTCTTTGCAGGCTGCGGTCACATGCCTCTTTTACATATTCGGGACGGCCACTTACCCCCATAAATGCGCCATCTTCCCCACGCATAATGGAAAATTTAGTAGCTAACACCACTTCGTCACGGCGGCTCCGCAAAACTTGGCTAATCAGTTTTTCATTTTTCCCCACACCGTAGACATCGGCAGTATCCCAGAAGTTTATCCCTAGCTCCAGCGCACGATGAAGCGTTTTGATCGACTCCTGATCATTCAACTCACCGTAATATTCGGACATTCCCATGCAGCCCAGACCCATTGCAGATACTTGAAGGTCGCTGTTACCCAGTTGTTTCTTTTTCAATTTCTATCACTCCTCAATTGTCAGAATAGTCATCGCATTTCCTAATCACTACGTCACATTCCGTATGTTACTACTTAAAGTTAACTTGAAGTCAAGTATTGTCTGGTTTGAAAGGAGAATTATTATGTATGAACAGAAGCGCTTCAGTAGCTTCTGGACGGTAGGGGAATTCATTTACAAAGCTAAGGCCTCTTCCGTAATCTTTTTGATATCAATGGATGAGGGCGTTTCTTCCTTGACCATATCGGGCAGGATATTTTCCAAAAAATAATTAACGCAGTGTAATTGAATATTCTTGATTTTCACAAGTGCATTACGATACATGACTATAAATTCCTTTTCAGTATTGCCCCGCTGAAGCTCAGCAAATGCTTCGTACACCTGATCCATTTTGTCCGCAACTTCAAGGATTAACCCTTCTACAGAATCATCTTTACCTTCCCTTAGCTGTTTGCGAAAAATGGCTTTAAAGTCTTCGGGAATATTCTCTTCAATAAAATACTCAACCATACCTTCTTCGACCTGCTGGATTAATAGCCGTAGTTCCTTAGAGGAATGCTTAACTGGCGTTTTGATGTCTCCAATAAAAATCTCCCCGTAATCGTGACTGCTCGTAATCTCGTATAGCTTTTTCCAGTCAATACTGACCCCATTTCTTTCTTCAATATCAGCTAGCGTTTTGGCATATTGTACCACTTTCCAGGAATGAGCCGATACGCTGTGTTCCTCAAATTTAAATTTACCCGGACAACGGATGATTCTTTCCAGCTCATTTAGCGACCGAAAATACGTGTGAATTCCCATCATTGCATCCATCCTTTAAAATATATGAGATAGTCAATATAAACCCACTATAAACCTCAACTATTAACAGTAGATTATCGCTATATCAAGTTGAGTCCACACATGTAGCACATACACAATTTTTGCTATACACTTTATAAAAGAGGAGTTTGCAAAATCCAATAAGCGACTGGAATCGAATTTTTCAAAATCCTAAAAAAAGTAAAAAGTGGTGAAATCGTTGTTCAAAATCTTACTAATTGAAGATGATGAAACTTTGTTCCATGAAATGAAGGAGCGGTTAACTCAATGGAACTATGATGTGTATGGCATCCATGACTTTAATAAAGTCATTCAGGAATTCACAACGATAAAGCCTGATCTGGTCGTGATAGATATTCAATTGCCGAAATTTGATGGGTTTCATTGGTGTCGAATGATTCGATCTCACTCTAACGTTCCCATCCTTTTCTTATCGTCACGGGATCATCCTACGGATATGGTGATGTCGATGCAGCTTGGAGCGGATGATTTTATCCAAAAACCGTTTCATTTTGATGTACTCATTGCAAAATTACAGGCGACACTCCGCCGCGTATATAATTACAATACAGAACCCGTCTCCCTGAAAACATGGTGTGGAGCGACGGTCGATTATGAAAAAAATGTAGTAGCCAATGAGGCTGGCTCCATCGAATTAACCAAGAACGAGATTTTTATTTTGAAGTTGCTAATCGAACAAAAAAATAAAATTGTCGCACGAGAGGAATTAATTAAAAGCCTCTGGGATGATGAACGTTTTGTCAGCGACAATACCCTGACCGTCAACTTGAACCGCCTGCGTAAAAAATTAGACGAGTTGGATTTGGGCCGTTTCATTGAAACGAAAGTCGGGCAAGGCTACATGGCTACAGAAGAGGCACCTTCCTATGATTAAAAAATATCTTATAGAGAGGCGGAGCTGGATTCTACTGTTTGTATGCCAGCAATTTCTGATCCTGTTCATTGCTTATGTGGATGCAGCAATTCCGTTAATGCCCATCCTTTATATCGTCTTCTTATCCATGATGATTTTCTTGGTTTTTTTAATCATTCGCTATCCCAAGGAAACCAAATTCTATACAACACTAGAAGAATGGAGGAGCCCTCTTGAACTAACGGGTATAGGCGAACCGGAGAGTCCGTTTGAGCAAATCATTGAACAAAAAATCACTGACCAGACCGAACGGTTACAACAGATCATCTCGCAAAATCAATTGACACTTGAACATGAAAAAGATGAACTATTATCCTGGATTCATGAGGTAAAAACGCCTTTGACCACCATGCATTTGATGATTGAGCGGTTGGACGATAAGCCCCTAAAAGCTCAGCTAACCTATGAATGGCTACGAATCCACTTACTGCTGGATCAGCAGCTCCATCACAAACGCATATCCTTTATTGAAAATGATCTATATGTCGAGCAAGTGAATTTAAAATCTCTGGTTTTTAATGAAATCAAAGCACTACAGTCATGGTGCATCCAAAAAGGGATCGGTTTTGACATCCAATTGGAGCACATGGAAGTGCTGAGTGATGCCAAATGGCTGGCTTTTATCATCAGACAGCTCTTAACCAATGCCATCAAATATAGCGATGCCAGTGATATTATCATTCACAGCTATGAACAAAGGGATCGAATACAACTTGAGGTCCAAGACTTTGGGCGCGGTATTGATCCGAAGGATATACCCCGTATTTTCGAGAAAGGTTTTACCTCCACAACCCAACATTCTGATCATACTTCAACGGGCATGGGGTTATATTTAACGAAAAAGGCAGCACAGTCCTTGCTCATACATATAGATGTGCACTCCAAACCGAACGTGGGTACAACCTTCACTTTAATTTTTCCCAAACGAAATGATTTCGTGAGTGTGGTAAGCATGTGACAGAGATGTCACATGCTTTTATGTATTGTTCGCCTAATCAAAGGAAAACCATCGGCTCTATTTTTATAATAAGGCTACAAGAACAATAAGGAGTGCATCGAAGTGAATATTTTAGAAGCCCATAAAATTCATAAAAGCTACGGTAATAAGTTAAATATGCAGGAGGTTTTGAAGGGAATAGATATCCTTATTGAAGAAGGGGAATTTGTCAGTATTATGGGAGCCTCCGGTTCAGGTAAAACCACACTGCTGAATGTTCTTTCCTCTATTGATAAAGTAAGCCAAGGTTCCATTAAAATCAATGATATCGAAATGACGAAAATGAAAGAAAAGCAACTGGCTGAATTTCGCAAAAAGCATTTAGGCTTTATTTTTCAAGAGTATAATCTGCTGGATACGCTAACCGTGAAGGAGAACATCCTCTTGCCTTTATCCATCACCAAAACGCCTAAAAAAGAGGCCAACCGAAAATTTCAGGAAGTAGCTACAGAACTGGGAATTTATGAGCTCAAGGATAAATACCCCAATGAAATCTCCGGTGGACAGAAACAACGTACATCTGCGGCTAGGGCGTTTATTCATGAGCCCAGTATTATTTTTGCCGATGAACCTACGGGTGCGCTGGATTCCAAGTCGGCTTCCGATTTATTAAATAAGCTGGGCCAGTTGAACCAAAAACGCAAAGCCACCATTATTATGGTCACGCATGATCCTGTCGCAGCCAGCCATTGCAGTCGGGTTATTTTTATTAAGGATGGGCAAATGTATACGCAGCTTCATAAAGGCGAGCAGGAAAGACAAAGCTTCTTCCAGGATATCATGAAAACCCAAGGGGTCTTAGGCGGGGTCCAATATGAACATTAATCTGCTCATTCTAAAGAATTTGAAAAAAAACCTGAAAAATTATTACCTTTATGTTTTTGCTCTCATTTTTAGTGTTGCGCTCTATTTCGCTTTCGTCACATTACAATACGATCCTTCCATGGACGAAGTAAAGGGTTCTGTTAAAGGTGCAGCTTCCATAAGGGCAGCTTCCGTTTTACTGGTCGCCATTGTCTGCATCTTCCTTTTATATGCTAATAATATCTTTATAAAAAGGCGCAGCAAAGAAATTGGCCTATTTCAATTGATCGGAATGACCAAAAACAAAATTTTTCGCATCCTGAGTGCTGAAAACTTAATTCTATACTTCAGTTCCCTGTTTATTGGAATCGGAGTTGGATTTTCCTTTTCCAAATTAGTGATCATGATCTTATTTAAAACGACGGGCGTCGAAGCCATTGCCACTCTATATTTCTCTAACCAAGCACTGATTCAAACACTCATCGTTTTTTGTATCATCTACCTGTTGATCATGCTCATGAATTATTCCTTTATCAAGAGACAAAGTATTTTGTCTTTGTTCAGAGTGAACTCAACCACCGAAGGGAAAATCAAGAAAATAACGATCTATGAGATGATCATCGGGATCATCGGCATCTCTCTCATCGCTTTAGGTTACTATGTTTCCTCCAAATTATTTGGCGGAGACTTTACATCCATGAATGAGTTGTTTATGGCTATGGTGTTTATTTTGGGCACTGTCATCATCGGAACACTACTTTTTTATAAAGGATCTATCCGCTTTATTTCCAATATCATCAGAAAAAGTAAAGGCGGCTATTTGAACATTAATGAGGTGCTATCTCTCTCATCCATTATGTTCCGCATGAAATCCAATGCTTTGATGTTGACCATTATTACAACAGTATCGGCACTTGCCATCGGTTTACTTTCCTTAAGCTATATCGCCTATTATTCTGCGGATCAAGCAGCTGAGGACAATGTACCTTCCCATTTTGCAATGACGAATGTACCGGATGCTGAGAAATTCAAAACGTTACTTCAGGAGCATGACATAAAGTATCGTGAGAAGAAAATTGAAGTTATTCAAGTCAGTGTGGACACAGCGCAAATCATGGAGACTCCTTTGGAAGGGTTAAATATCGGTGCGAATTCCATGACGTTGCCTGTCATAAGCGATCAATCTGTGGAGGGTACGGATGTATCTCCAGGTCAAGCAATTTTAACAGGCCATAATGATCTGTTACAGAAATTTATGTCCTTGAAAAACTTTGGTCCATTGGATTTGAAGGGAAAAAAAGAAGTCATACATCAACAATATTTGGGTCTAAAAAAGGAGTATGTGATTCCCTACTATTTTACAGCCGGGGGACTACCCACTGCCATTGTAGACGAAACCATATTTGAGCGGTTAAAGAAAGATGTAAATCCTGAGATTCAAAAGAAATCATCCTTATATATTGGAATTGATATGATAAACGCAGAACAGATTGAAGAAGCCAATCGTCTCTTTGCAGCTGCGAATTTTAATGATCAACAAACATCACGCCTTGAAATGAGCAGCAATCAGAAGCGGAACATGGGAGTGATCATGTTTGTAGTTGGATTTTTAGGACTCACCTTTCTCATTACATCAGGCTGTATCCTTTATTTTAAGCAAATGGATGAGAGCGAAGACGAAAAAGCCAATTACACCGTGTTAAGAAAGTTAGGGTTCACACAGAGCGACCTGCTTAGAGGCATTAAAATAAAACAACTCTTTAACTTCGGCATTCCTTTAGTAATTGGCCTATCACACAGCTATTTCGCTGTCCAATCTGGCTGGTTCTTGTTTGGAACCGAAATTTGGATGCCTATGATCATCGTTATGGTGCTGTACACCGCCTTATATTCCAGTTTCGGGATACTATCCATCCTGTATTATAAAAAGGTCATTAAATCAGCATTGTAATTGATAAAAAGCAAAAAAGTCCCAGGCGAAAGTGCTGGGGCTTTTTCAAATATTTGAGCATTTTCGTTCCTACATGTACAATAAAATAACTATCATCGTAACCCCAAAGGGGGAGAGCTTATTTTATTATTAATCATCAATGGCATCGGCATCTTAGCCAATATCATACTCGGTTCCTCTTTAGGCGTGGCTATTATCGTAGGAATCGTCTTTTTCCTGATTGGCCTGCCTGAGTTTAAAAAATCGCCGAAACTTACGAAAGAGGCTAAAAAAGATATCACCTATATTATGTCAACCCTATTAACTCTTCTTATATTCGTAGTTATTGTTTCTTGGAACCTCCATACTTCAGGTGACCTGTTTCTCGAAGGTCCGCTAACACCGCAAATGAAGTTTCACTGGGGACAAAAGGTGTTGATGCTAGGATTACTGGAGGGTTTATGGGCTGTCATCAGCCTAAAATGGCTGTTGCCCATCTTTTTTGATCCGCTGGATCTCAGTAAAAAGCAGATCCTTGTTTTAGTGAGCGGGATTTTATTTAGTGTGGGTTCAGGTATTTATGCCATGCTTGAAGCAAGTTAAAAATGCTTAACGCAAAGGTTCAAAACCCTCTGCTTGCTTGAGAATCCGCTCAATTTCCACGCATGTCTCCGGTTGTAGCCTCACTTCTACTGCTTTCACATTTTCTTCGATTTGTGCCGGCTTAGTTGCCCCAATGAGTGCAGCACTGATACCCGGTTCTCTCAGAATCCAGGCAAGCGCGAGCTGTGACAGGGTGATACCCAAATCCTTCGCCAGCTTATCCAGCTCCTGGACACAGTTTAGAACGGTATCGTTCATGTAACTGCTGATGACATTATTGACCGAGGCATCAGCCCCACGGCTACCCGTCGGTAAAGGTTGTCCAGGCTTGTATTTACCCGTGAGGATCCCTTGGGCCAGAGGCGAAAATACAATTTGGCCAATACCTACCTGCCCGGATACGGGAAGTACCTCATGTTCGATATAACGTTCGAACATATTATAGATCGGCTGATTAGCAATCAATGGCCGCAAATTTAGCCTTTTTCCAATCCCATGGGCATCCGTGAGCTGGGCAGCACTCCATTCACTGACAGCAGCGTACAGAATCTTACCCTGAGCCTGAAGGTCATCGAGCGCTCGCAGCGTCTCTTCCAAAGGAGTATCCGAATCATAACGATGACAGAAGTACATGTCGATATAATCCGTACCCAGACGCTTCAGACTCGCTTCGCATTGCTCCATAATGTGCTTGCGTGACAGTCCCCTGTCATTGGGACCGGAGTCCATAGGGAAGTACACCTTGGTAGATAACACATAGCTCTCTCTTCGATAAGGCTTCAAGGCAGCTCCCATAGCCTTCTCGCCTTCTCCCCGGTTATACGCGTTCGCAGTATCAAAGAAATTAATCCCGAGTTCAAAGGCTTTGGCAATACAGGTATGAGCTGCTTCCTGCTCGGCGGCTGTACCGTACGTTAACCAGCTCCCCAGACCGATTTCACTAATTTTAAGACCACTGTTGCCTACATTTCTATATTTCATATCTACTCCTTCTTTCATAAGAAGATCATATTTTTATATTTTAACATGTAAACCCTTTCATTAAAACAAATGAGGATTTTGTAAAATCCAGAAATAATAAAGGATTCATGGAGTTACATGAAGGATATCCACCACCCTGACTGTTAGGGTGGTAGATGCTTATAGCCTCACAATCTCAAATCATATCTACTTGCTTCCTACAGGAAAAAGCGCATCATAGGCAGGACAAGGCAGTTTGTCGAGAAACTCCTGAAGCTGCTTCGGTTTATTTTTGTAAATATCCTTTAAGGATGTTCCATTATAAATATTGCCGATGACCACAGGATGGCATAGCTCACAGATCAGGATGTCCCCGTTCCCGTGAAGATGGAGCTGTTTTTTACCATCAACACAGTTGGAAAAATAAACACCCGGCTGCTCCTTGAAGCCCAGTGCTTCTGCAAAACGGTCCATACAGGTGAAATACAACACAGTATCGTCCTTTTTATGTGCAATCAGGTCATGAACGGAACGAACAAGCGCTTCCTTGGTAGAAATAGCGTTCCAGTTGGTATGATCCATTACGATGCTGTTTTGGATTTCATGGATACGCACACCGAGTTCATATACCTTTTCGCTAATCGCTGGCATGTTATTCTGCGTCTCCGCAAACAGCAACGTCTCCAGCACCGTTTCCAGCTTGGCTTCGGTACATAACCGGATATTTTGAACGATTTTCTCATACATGCGAGGATGAACATGATAATAGGTTGCATATTTATCGGCATCCGTGAAGTTGAAAGAGATATGAATGTTGGAAAGTCCTGCATCACGTAGTTTCTCAATTCGTTCAGGGCTGAGCAAGCTGGCATTGGTGTTGAGCTGGGTAGCGATGCCCTTGCTTGAACAGTGAGCCACGATGTCCAGACAATCCTCATACTTCAAGGTCACTTCTCCCCCGGACAGTCGCACACGTTTTAACGTTGGAATGTCATCAATAATATCAATGACCTCTTTGCTGCTAATGCATTGCCCATCGTTCCGCTGATACGCGCAGCAGTAATCACACTTGAAGTTGCAATTAGAGGTGACCCCGACTTCCAGTCCCTCCAGCTCGTAGATGCCCGGCGTTTCCAGTTCAAGTGCTTTATATTTGTTGTCTATACTCACTTTCTCATGATCCTCCCGATCTCAGGCTTATGTCTTGAATTCCCTTGAGATTATACAGAATAGGAGCGGTTTGTAGATATGACATTGGTAACGGCGAAAATGGAGTCTCGAAAATTTAAATAAACAAAAGAAACCTGCATCTAAAAAGATAGGTTTCTCGACAGTCTTAAAGCCTTAAATATATGTTTTAAAAAGCTATAGTTACACTTGCTTAGCTACATCAGAGATACGCTTGGATATATCCGTGACATTTTGTAGACCGAAATCAAGATTTTTCGCCAAATATTTATTAAAAAAGTCAGGAACAATTCCGGTCATATGATAAAAGAAGGATACTTCAGTTTTCCAATCATTCTCAACCATATGATGTATGTTCACGAGGCCCTTTTTAGAGACAAGGTCGATAATCGTTTTGATTTTTGTTGGTTTCTGAATTGTAATTAACTCATCGAGTGGTTCAATTTTCAAATAACCTTTTCGATGTAAAGCTGCATAGAAGTTCCGATGATCTTTTGGTTTGAGATTTCCCAAATAGGCCGCCCTGTATCCCAACACTTGCAGCGAAGTTTTCCATTTCTTTTTCAAATCCAAGTAATTATCTGGATTTGTGATATGAACCACATTTTTCATATCAAGTGTAAATTCGTCTTCAGGTAATAGGAATGCTCCCGCAAACATATTTGCTTCATTTTCAATAATTTTGTGTTCTTTTCGATCTAAATTAGCAAATTCAACGCGATAATGAAGCAGTAAATGCCCCAGTTCATGTGCTATATCAAAGTTTCTCCGAACGGCTGATCGTTTCATATTCCCTAATATGATATAAGGCCGGTCGTTTCGAGTCCAGAGACTATAAGCATCAATCTCCTCGCCCATTGCCTTCTCAAAGGCGAATACTCCACTTTTTTCGACTAGAAACATAAGATCGTCGTTTGTATCTTGCGCTAGACCCAGTCTTTTTCGTGCCAAATGAGCAACTTTATCAATTTGAGTGGATCTATCGTCATCTGAATGGTTTAGATATTCGATAACTTCATCCCTTAAGCTGATAATTTTGAGGGTAGGGAGCCTAACTCTGGCTGTGATATAGTTAATAAAAGCATCTAAATATTCAACATGCTTCGCTTCCGCCTGCGTCTTCGAGATAACATTCAAAACTTTTGAACGATAAGCGATGTTCATTACGTTTACGTTGGCAGGTGTCATATTCCGTGCAAGCATGTCTTTAGTATAAAAGTATTTACTTTTCACGTTAAAAATCCGCTTTAACTCATTCACGATTTGCATTTTAGGAGATGTATACGCATTCTCGTACTGCCAGACTGCTTGTTCTGTAACACCTAACATTTCGGAGAGCTGTTTTCTTGAATATCCATGCATGATCCGTAGATTGGTCAAATTTTCACCTATGAACATGCTGCTCCCTCCTTATTTGACTAACCCGTCTTGTTTGTCTAGTTGTGTTGTTCTTCTTCCAAGATCCCAATATCGAAAGCTGCTGGATCCATAATATCTTCATTCATTTCTGGCGCGACTACTTCGCGATCTTCTTCCGTTAAATCAGCTCCAGAAATAAGACTTGAGAGGTCTTCTATTAGGTAAGCAATATTATCATCGGGATTAGGCAAATAATGTATTATTTCAGATATCTGATATGCCTCATCAAGTGCATATGTGAGTATATGGAACTCATTGTAGGATGATTTAAAGCTTTCGAGTTCATCTTTTACCTGACTCTCTAAAATTAGAAAAGAAAGTTGTTCAGGTACTCCTCCTATTTTGGAGGATTGCTGAGTAGGAGAAAACAATAAATCCTTGTTAATTTTTGAAAGTTCATGAAGATAGGTACGACGTGGACCTTTCCCACCGTAATTACTAGGTAGCTTTGCCTGTGAAAAACATTTCTCATTGAAATAAGCCGCGTTCTTAATAAGAAAAAGAATTTTAGAGTCTCCATGGATAAATTGGAGATAGTCCCACGTTAATCCAGCTTTCGATTTTTTATATGTAAAACCGTAATCAACGCACTCTTCTGCGATCTTACTTTCGATAAAGTTACCCTTGGTCCAGGCAAAAGCTGAACTGATCTTCATTTTTGCTTTTCGATCTTTACGATGCTCAATATAATCGCGATATCCATCTACGATAGCATCAACAATCATTTTGTTGTGTTCGGAATTAAATTTGAATTTATCCATATCCATCGCTCCGATTCATAGGTATGAGGAATACCTATATTTTAATCGAAATTCGGACTTAAGGAAATGATTTTTTTTGTTTTTTTTAAAGTTGTACTATATATTGAATAAAATCAAACCATAATAGTCATTTAGGGTTTTAAACCGATGTGGCCTTTAAATTATTCTCATTCTTCTCGCAGATCATCCGCTAATTAGCAAATAGAATGTTTTTATGTGTAATTACCACATGTTTGCAACTTATGCCTTGTAATTGTGAGCAATATGTGAACTGGGCATACTTCTCATTTCCAAATCCATACTGAATATATCTGTTGGTAATGGAGGCGGGAATTGTGGATAAAAGGATGAATCTGCTTATGTTCAGCGGCGATTATGATAAGGCAATGGCTGGACTGATTCTGGCAAATACGGCACGGGAATTGGACGTGGACGTGACGATGTTTTTTGCGTTCTGGGGACTATTTCTGGTTCGTGACCCTGACAAGATGACGTTGGAGGACAAGACGATTTATGAAAAAATCATGGGCTGGATGACTCCAAAAGGACCCGAAGAGCTGCCATTATCCAAAATGAATTTTAGCGGTCTTGGCAAGCTGATGCTGACGGAAATGATCGAAGATAACGAAGCCCCGAAGCTTATTCATTTCTTGAAAGGAGCGCGGAAGAAAAACGTAAAATTTTATGCCTGTAAGCTATCGGTCGATATTATGGGTTTTAAACCGGAAGAATTTATACCTGAACTGGAAATTATCGAGGCCAAAACGTATCTAAAAGATGCGCTCGAATCCGATATGCAGTTGTTTATATAAGATAGACCTACTGCCTTATCCCGCTTTTGGATGAGGCTTTTATTGTGACTAAATGATGACACTCGCCTATTTTTTTTAACCCATTCGGGCCTACCTACGTACCCTAAGAAGACAGAACGACTTGGGAGGCGCCGTATGCTCATGGCTCGAATTGGAAACAGTAATTGTAGGTATCAGCCTTCTAACGAGGCTTATTTCCAAAGGTATCGTGAAAGTACAATCGGATATAACCAGACCTTTGAATCTCCATATGGGCAAAAAAAGCTGATTTATGCGGATTGGGCAGCCAGCGGCCGTCTGTATGGACCCATCGAGTCGAAAATAGCTAATGAATTAGGCCCTTTTGTGGCGAACACGCATACGGAGTCTAATTTGACAGGAACTCTGATGACCCAAGCCTATGAAGAAGCGAAACAAATCATTAAAAGCCACGTTCATGCCAATGAACATGATATCATCCTGTTCGCCGGGTCTGGTATGACAGGTGCAGTGAATAAGCTTCAGCGACTGTTAGGATTGAAAATACATGAAAATTTAAAGCCTCTCTACCCCATCGCCGAAAAAGAACGTCCCGTTATTTTCGTTACACACATGGAGCACCACTCCAATCATATTTCCTGGGCAGAAACCATTGGAGACGTTGTGTGTCTTCCTCCAGGTCCTGGCGGGATGGTCGATCCAACTCATCTCGAACGACTGCTGCTTCAATTTCGGCATCGCTCTATCAAAATCGGCGCCTTTACCGCCTGCTCCAATGTTACAGGGTTCGAAGTGCCGATTTACCAGCTAGCCCGCAAAATGCACGAACATGGCGGCGTTTGTTTCGTTGATTTTTCGGCAAGCGCACCTTATACCGAGATCAACATGCACCGCACAGATCCCCTTGAGAAACTGGACGGGATTGTATTTTCACCCCACAAATTTCTTGGGGGTCCCGGTACAAGCGGCGTTTTAATTATGGATTCGAGGCTGTGCCTCAATTGTGCTCCAGATCAGCCAGGAGGGGGCACAGTTAGCTGGACTAATCCTTGGGGTGGATACGAGTATAAAGATAATACTGAAGCCCGTGAGGATGGAGGGACGCCTGCCTTTCTACAGGCCGTTCGAACGGCGCTCTGCATTCGGCTGAAGGAACAAATGGGACAGAAGCGCCTGTTGGAGCGCAAAAAGGAACTGACATCTCTATTACTAAAGAGCTTGAGTACCATACCAGACCTACACATTTTAGGAGGAAGTAGCCAAGAACGAATGGGAATCGTTTCTTTCGTTGTCGGCCATATTCACTATAACCTGATTGTAAAACTATTGAATGATCGGTTTGGCATTCAGGTTCGGGGCGGCTGCTCTTGTGCAGGCCCCTACGGACATTATTTGCTGGGCATCAACAAGCAAACATCTAAACAAATGACAGACCTGATCCATGCGGGAGACTTATCTCGAAAACCAGGCTGGGTGCGTCTGTCGCTCCATCCCATGATGACGAATCAGGAAGTCTCCTATATCGCCTCTTCCATACGGGCAATCGTGGAAAACATCATGACCTGGCAAAGAGATTATACCTATCAACCAGAATCAAACGAATGGCGATCTATGAATGAACATCACAAAATAGACATCAGCAAATGGTTCAATTTTAGCGATTAAGAGACTCATGTCCGTTCCCTTCTTTCAAAACTCTCATAGGATACACTGTAAATTACTATATGAGGAAAGAAGTGACGACAATGGGTCTCAATTTTCGCAACAGTACTAATGCGGCTATCTTTGTAGTCTTCGCCTACCCGGACTTCAGCTGTAGTCCTGTTAACTACTCTAAAACAGGCTGGTACCGCGTTAACCCCGGACAGACTGTTCAGTTGTGGAGCGGCTACGCAGGAGGTAATACGTTCTTTTATTACGCTGAAGATGATTTTGGACGCGAATGGCGGGGTTCATATTTCACTCAAGTTCCTGAGAATGCCTTCAATTGGTGCTGGGATACAGGCTGTACCACTTGTAGAAGCGTGGGACTGCGGAGAATCGCAGTTAGCCCGTTCGTCTTCGACTATACTATCAACTTTGTAACGAGCAGCAGTCAAAGAAAACCTGCATCTTCCACACTCCGCATGACATTGCCTTCCAAAGCAACCCAAGAGAAACCTATCTTGCGCAGAGTTCCTGCTAAACCTAAGAGACTAAAACAAGGTAAAATCCTATTGCAAAAACGCATCGCTCATAAAAAACGGACAAAATAAAGAATGATCTCATCAGCTCGCATATAGTTTTTTAGAAGCAAAAAAAGGAGCGACCTCACCCCCATGGCCTGCTCCTTTCTCTTTTATCTATGAGGTAATCCGCTTATTTACTCTCGGATTCCCACTTGGATATCTCTTCACGAACCCGTGGTGCTACCTCTGTTCCCAATAGCTCAATAGCTCTCATGACATCATCATGCGGCATCGTCCCGACGGGTACGTGGAGCAGAAAACGTGTAATGCCTACCTGTTTACGCAGATGAATGATTTTTTGGGCAACCGTGTCGGAATCGCCTACATACAACGCTCCTTCAAAGCTGCGTGCGGCATCGAAGCTGGAACGAGTGTAAGGACCCCACCCACGTTCACGCCCAAGCACATTCATGCTCTGCTGAGTGGAAGGGAAGAACTTATCCGCTGCCAGCTCAGTCGTCTCTGCGATAAAACCATGTGAGTGTGATGCAACTGGAAGCAGCGATGCATCATGACCGGCATGCCTAGCGGCTTTTTTATACAGTTCCACCAACGGGGCAAACTGTACAGGACTCCCCCCAATAATCGCCAGAACCAACGGCAATCCGAGCAAGCCTGCACGAACCACAGATTCCTGATTGCCCCCACTCCCAATCCATACGGGCAAAGGGTTTTGAACTGGACGCGGATACACACCCAAATTGTTGATTGCCGGCCGATGTCCGCCTTTCCAGGTAACTTTCTCGGATTCCCGTATTTTCAATAATAGCTCCAGCTTTTCATCGAATAACTCATCGTAGTTATCCAAATCATACCCAAATAAGGGGAATGATTCGATAAAAGAACCCCGGCCTGCCATAATCTCAGCTCGTCCATTCGAAATGCCGTCCAGTGTAGCAAAATCCTGAAACACACGTACAGGATCATCCGATGAAAGCACCGTAACTGCACTGGTTAACCGAATTCGTTGGGTCTGCGCAGCAGCAGCAGCGAGGATAACAGCCGGAGCAGATGCTGCATAATCTTTACGATGATGCTCCCCCACGCCGTACACATCCAGCCCTACCTGATCTGCAAGCACAATCTCCTCGACAACTTCGCGTATTCGTTGTGCATGACTGATGACCTCACCCGTTTGGGGATCCGGCGTTGTTTCTACAAACGTGCTTATACCTATCTCCACTTGTTCTACCCCCTATTTTCATGCCTCATTCTCATACGGCTGCTCTCGAAGCCAATCATTTTAAAAACCGATATCTTTATATTGAACCTTTTTTGCATCTTTTTCAAGCAATCTTTTTCTGAGTCTGAAAACCAGCCAAGGGAAGTGTCTAGATTCGCCGCAGGAAAAGAAGTCTCTTTGTCGAATATTTTATGGAATAAAGAAGATTCCCATCCCACAACATGAATACAACAAGGAGGGCACATACATTTATGGCTTTTGTCATTAACAATTTAAAGGATAACAGCAATGTTGCCATCACTGACCAATTAGGCGGATTTACGGTACTGGAATACATAACAGATTTGAGTTCCACCTCGGTGGAGGCTGCGAAAAACAATTACTATATGAGCAAAAGTAACATGCGCCGCAAACAGCTCATGATCGAAATCAACAATAGTGAGATTATGATGAAGGCGGGAGCCATGCAATATACTGTGGGTAGCATGGAAATGACTACCGGTGTAAAAGGCGTGGGAGGCTTAATGCGAAACTTGGTGTCCGGTGCTGTAACCGGGACAGGTGCCATTAAACCGCACTATAAAGGCACGGGTACCATTATGCTGGAGCCTACCTACCAATATATTTGGCTTATTGATGTCGACAATGATGATATTGCCATCGAAGACGGCTTGTTTTTGGCTTGTGACACGACGCTGGACATATCCGTCGTTGCACGTAGTAATCTTTCCTCTGCAGCACTGGGTGGAGAAGGGTTATTTAATTTAAGCGCCCGCGGAAAAGGAGTGCTGGCACTTCAAGCGCCAATCCCTTCCGAAGAAGCGGTCGTTATAGAATTGCAAAATGATGTGCTGAAGGTGGATGGTAACTTCGCCCTCATGTGGTCCAATACCTTACAGTTCACCGTCGAAAAATCCGGGAAAACCAAAATGGGCTCGGCTGCTTCCGGCGAAGGGCTAGTAAATGTGTACAGGGGAACAGGAACCGTATGGTTAGCACCATTATAAACATAAAAAAGGAGAAGCCCTAGGCTTCTCCTTTCTTACATTTTAATTCTTTTTTACAAACTCCGATTTTAGCTTCATTGCTCCAAAACCATCAATTTTGCAGTCAATATCATGATCGCCATCCACCAGACGGATGTTTTTTACTTTGGTCCCGATTTTCAAGACGGATGAGCTTCCCTTCACTTTAAGGTCTTTAATAACCGTTACAGAGTCACCATCCTGCAGGATGTTACCATTCGCATCTTTGACGACCTTTACGTCTTCACTGCTTGCTTCTGACTCGGTAGACCACTCATGAGCGCATTCCGGGCAAATGAAAAGACTGCGATCCTCATAAGTGTACTCTGAATTACATTCAGGACAATTTGGTAAATTAGACATGGTATTATGTACTCCATTCATTTTCAAATTCTACTGCTATGCTAAGCTTCCTTGATAGACCAAGCTTGCTCCAAGTCTCCCTTGGAGTTCCCTACAAGTATATTGGATAAACAGTCACGATTCCACTCATGGATAAAATTAATCTGAGTTTTGTACCGATACGTAAGCGCCCTGCCTCTGAAAATACCCAGAGGGTGAACATGTAACTAAAACGGATGCTGGCCTCTCTAGGCAGCATCCGTTTTAATCATAAGCAGTATCATATGTTGAAATTGTACTCTACGGTACGTTTATTATGCTTGGGTTTGCTTGATCAGTTCACTCATTCCTTGGCTAAGCGGCGTAAGGGGGCGTTTCAACAGCTTCTCGAAATCATTGCTTACGACATCCAAGGCTCCTTCACGAATCGCTTGTTGAATACCGACCACAATAGGGATTGCACCTTCCGGGACTCCCGCACCGAGCATAACCTCGGCATACGTAGCATCATCCACCTGCTGTACAGGAACGTCTTTGCCCAGAACCTCAGCAAGTACCGCTGCAAACTCTTCTTGGGTAATCGGCTTACCGGAGAGCTCGTATATTGTATTCTCATGCCCTTCGCCAGACAAAACGGTTGCAGCTGCTTGTGCATAATCTGCGCGGGTAGCCCAACCTACTTTACCGGACCCTGCCGAGGTTAGCCAAGGAGCCCCCGCGAGTACGGATTGGATCGTGCCTGCCTCATTCTCCAGATACCAATTATTACGCAGGAAGGAGTAAGGAATGCCTGACTCACGAATGAACTCCTCCGTGATGCGATGTACGGGGGCAAGGAATAGAGTGCTGTCAGCGGCATTGGCAGCGCTAGTATAGGCGATGAAGCCTACTCCAGCACGTACAGCAGCATCAACAGCCGCTTTATGCTGACGGATTCTAGTATCATTATCCCCGTCTGCGGATATAATCAGCAATCGGTCTACTCCAGCAAACGCCTGATCCAGCGTCTCCGGTTTATCAAAGTCGCCATGACGAACGTCAACGCCACGAGACCGTAAGTTCTCTGCTTTTTCTGGATTTCTTACACTAACAATAAGATCGTTTGTGGAGACAGATGTAAGCAACGTATCTACCACGATGGAACCCAATTGCCCCGTTGCTCCTGTTAATGCGATTTTCATATGAAATCCTCCATTCAGATTGTATTTACTTTTATATAGTAACTAAAAATATAACGCATGTCTAATCTAGAGTCTAAAGGTCTGCTTTTCGGGTAAGAGTTGGTACAACAAACTCTCCCCAGAGAAAGGAACATGTATATGAAAAAAGCTATGGTCATTGTAAATCCCTCTTCCGGCAAAGAGGAATCTCTCCAACATGTCAGAAACGTAGAAGAAATTCTACGTGACCAAGGATACGCTGTTACGGTTAAAGAAACGGCAAAGGAACTGGACGCCACCCGTTTTTGCGTTAATGCGTGTGAGGAAGCTTGTGACCTAGTCGTTTCCATCGGCGGGGATGGCACACTTCACGAAACCATCAACGGCTTCATTGATCAAGACCATCGCCCAAGACTGGGGGTCATCCCCCTTGGGACAGTCAATGATTTTGCCCGTGCCTTGCAAATTCCGCTAAGTCCCGAGCTGGCGATCCGTACACTGACTTCTGCCCGCGTGAAAAACGTAGATATGGGCCTCTTAAACGGCCGAATGTTTGCCAATGTGGTTGCCACAGGTTCGCTTGCTGAATCGCTATCAGCTGTATCATCAGACGATAAATCCATGTTTGGCACGTTTGCCTACTTCAAAGAAGGCATGAAAGAGCTTATCAGCCATCCTGCCCACTCACTTATCGTCCGCTATGATGACAAGACCTGGGAAGGGAAATCTCCACTCTTTTTGGCCACTTTAACCAATTCAGTTGGCGGATTCGAGAAACTGGCACCCGATGCGGCTGTTGATGATGGTCTACTTCACTGCTTTATTTTCAAAAACCTCAATATATTGAACACCGTGACGGCCAGCATATCCTTATTTTTAGGCAACCTGAAGGATCATAGTGATATCGTTTACTTTACCGCAAAGCATGTAAGTGTCAGCTCCGCAGAACCGGTCAGTACGAATGTAGATGGTGAGGAAGGGCCGTCTTTGCCTATCGAGCTTGGTATTTTACCGCGTCATATCGAGGTAATTGTGCCGGAAGAGGTTTAAGTCATGCGGTGCTGATCCTCAAGCTTGAGGATCATACTCGCTCAATTTCCCCTCGTAGATCAAATGGAATCGACCACTTTGACGAAAATCGTCTGGCGTAACAAGAGCGGGTAGCTTGTTCCATATTTTTATGCCAGATCGCTGTAAAATTTCTGCAACGAATTGCGAACAAAAATAAGAATTGCTGAACTCGACTGGTTCTTTGAGTGCAATACCAATCAAACCCAGTAAGTTATACATATATTTTTGGCGACTTCGGATAAATACATGTAAAACTCGCTTCATTTTTTCAACTTCACGGTCGGTTACTTGAAGCTCGTAGATAACACATGTTGTATTCGGAAATCTGCTGTATGTACCTGTCTTAATATCCTCTTTCACGAAACCACCATCCAGAGGGTTATTAGGGGTCTTTCTCCCGAAGCTGTATAACTCCGAAAGTTTCCGGTTGAAGGAAATGGAGGCGTGATTATATGGCGCTCTCGTATAGCTTTTAATGACTCTCGTAAGAAACGTTCCCGTATTCGTAAGCAAGATAAAGACGGATTGATCTGCTACCATTTACGAAATTTCCCCTTATCAAGTTTGAATTATTCCTTCATAATAACATAGGAACCCTAATGGAACCCTATTTCGCGATAAGTTGGTGAGTGGTAATGGACAGTTCGCTATTAACGTTAATCCTTATTTTTACAGCCTTATTGGTCATCCATCTGATTTACATAGTAGTAGTCAAAACACAGCCAGACAAAGACTATACAGCTATTGGGCTTCGCCTCAAGACATGGTGGGGTATGTTCTTTATCTTTTGCTTGGCAACTCTTTTCAATCCGATTGTTTCACTGCTTTCCCTGATGGCACTCACCTTTTTTGCGCTAAAAGAATACTTTTCTATGATTAGATCCAGAAAAGCTGATCGCAGATTGTTTCTATGGGCGTACTTGGCGATTCCCGTACAATTTTACTGGATTTATATCGGGTGGTACGGAATGTTCATTGTCTTTATCCCTATCTATGTATTCTTACTGCTACCGCTCCCACGATTGATCAACAAAGGAACGGTTGGATTTCTGCGCAGTGTCAGCTCGACCCAGTGGGGACTCATGCTAATGGTTTTCGGGTTGAGTCATCTGGCCTATTTTCAGTTTGCTACACCGCAATACGGAGCGAAACTTGTACTTTTTCTAGTGGTACTGACGCAGCTCAATGATGTCGTACACTATCTAGCATCACTCTATTTCGGTAAGCGGAAAATCGTCCCGACATCCAATCCCAATATAACTTGGGAAGGCTTTGCACTCGCTTTTCCCGTAACTATAGCGGCTTCCTATTTCATCTATCCCTATCTGACGCCGTTTGACCTGAAATTTGGAATTATTTTCGGCATGCTGATCAGCTTGAGCGGTTTCTTCGGCAGCTTAACGGTTTCCGTGCTGAAGCGGGATTTATTAATCGGCGATGATAATAAGTTCGATGCTTTGAAAAAAAGCTATTTAAGCCGGGTGGATAGCTTGACCTACACCTCGCCCGTCTTTTTTCATGTAATCCGTTATTTTTTTGACTTTATGTAGGATTACATGGCTCAAACCTCGTATGAATAGTGATCATGGAACACAATATCTTGCTATGAAAAGGGCAGCCTATCCTCACCTAAGGATAGGCTGCTTTCGCGTTTACTACCGTTGCAGTGCGTTCCTGATTCTGCGAACCCCTTCACGAATTTCATTTTCCTTTAGATGCCCATAGCCCATGAGCAGCCGGTTCCCTTCAAGCTGTGCCGCAAATACATTTTGACTATGGAGACATTTCGGCAAATCCTCTCGGAACGGGAACTGAAACTCTGCTACCAAATGTAAACCCGCCGATCGGCCACACACCCGATATTGCCCTGTAAAATGCTGCTCCAGGCTATCAAGCAGGACTTGACGACGCTTGGCATACACTTTCTTCATCTTATGTACATGTTTATGAAGGAGTCGCTTCCTGATATACCGACTCAACACAATTTGTTCCAGGCTCGCTGTCTGGTAATCCGCCAGTTGCTTTAAACGGATAAAATCAGCGACTCGTGACGAGGGAAGAACAATATAGCCGATCCGCAGCGCAGGGAACAATATTTTGCTAAACGTCCCGACATATAGCACCCGTTCTGGGTCCAGACTCTGCAAGGAGTGGACGGGCGCCCCGTCATACCGGAACTCACTGTCATAATCATCTTCGAGCAGAAGACATCCTGTCCGGGCTGCATACTGAATAAGCTCGATCCGCCTTTGGATCGGCAAGATACCCCCCAGCGGGAACTGGTGCGAGGGTGTCAGATATGCCAGTTTGGGGTGTCTCTTTTGCGGCAGATCGGCTGTTATAACTCCCGAATCATCAACAGGCATACTCCGCAATGTGGCTCCTGTGGCCGCCAGAATGCTTTTTAAATCTTCATTTGTCGGTTCCTCTACCAGGGCTTCGTCTCCAGCTGACAGTAGCAGACGGGTGACAAGCTGAATCGCTTGTACTGCTCCGCTAGTGATTACAATATGTTCCGGGCTGGCTTTCACTCCTCTGGTGTGAACCAAATAGTCGGCCAGCTCCCTGCGTAACTCAGACTCTCCGGCAGGATCGCCATAACCTAGTGCCAGATCAGGAGCCTCTTTGCATACGCTCTGAAGCAAGTCAGCCCATGATTTGCGCGGAAATAATTCCAATGCAGGAAGGCCTGTCTGGAAGGAAATTACCGACATCTCATTTGAATATGCAGATTCCACTGCAGACGCAGACGCCTCGATAGGCGGTGCGGATACATAACCTGGAAGGACGGCCCCTTCGGCTACATAGGTACCTGAGCCCGAGCGCGCAATGGCTAAGCCTTCGGCTAGCAGCATTTCATAAGCTTCGAGGATAACATTCCGGGAAACATTCAACTGTAAGGCCAGCACCCGGGTCGAAGGAAGTTTATATCCTGCATGCAGTTCTCCGGCTAAAATACGGTCCCGTATTGCTTGATATACCTGACGCAGCATCGGAACTGTCACATTCTTATCGATAGATAACCACATAGCTGCCCCCCAAGCGGTACTGTCAAAAACCTCTTCAACTGGATCTACAAGTGCCCAGTTTCTATTGCTACAGTATATATCAATATCTGTACAAGAGGTGAGATGAAATGAACAAACCAACCTTTTCGACTTACATGGAATTAGTGATCGCAACCTCCATTGTCGGCAGTTCTGTGGTAGTCGGTAAACTGGTCGTGATGCAGCTACCTGTTTTTTTATCGCAATCTGCCAGTCTGGCTGTTGCCCTTCTATTCTTGGTACCCATTGTATTCATCAAGAAATATTCACTAAGGATCAGCAAACGGGATGCCTTAATCCTGTTTATTCAGGCCCTGATCGGCATGTTTCTCTTCCGCGTCCTAATGCTGTACGGGCTGGCCTACGCCTCTGCTTCCGAAAGCGGAATTTTAACTAGCTTAACCCCAGCTATTGTTGCACTTCTTTCGTATGTGCTGCTGAGAGAAAAGATTACGCTCCGCCCCGGACTAGGGATTGCCTGTTCACTGCTCGGTGTTTTGGCACTACAAGTACCTCACATATCGGCGCTCTGGTTCAATGCTCCTAACGCAACCTCGTTCATTGGCCTGCTGCTTGTTCTGTCTGCTGTGTTCGGAGAAGCTGCACTGACAGTGTTACGCAAGATGCTATCCAGCCATGTCTCTTCCCTGCTTGGAACCATGTATATAACACTCTTTTCATTCCTCATGTTCCTGGCTTGTTCCTTTGTGGAGGCCCAACAGTTCAACTTTAACCACGTTGGTGTAGGGGAGATTGGGCTAGTCTTATATTATGGTATCTTTGTCACCGCATTAGGCTACGTATTATGGTTTAGGGGTGTATCAAGAGTACCGGCTAGTACAGCAGCTGTATACACGGGTTGTATTCCCGTCAGCACACTGCTGCTGTCCTATATCATCCTCCGTGAATCCTTCTCATTTGCTCATCTGGCTGGTGCAGGCTTTGTATTTCTCGGCATCATACTTATATCACGTGGTGAACGCTGCTGACTCACGCAAAGACCTTCTCAAAAAAGAGGCTCCCGGCTGAAACTTCGGGAGCCTCTTTTCTTTAATTTAGGTTCTTAGCGCATTGAATTAATGCACCTGATCCAGCAATTGATATGCTTCTTCCTTCGTTGTAGCTGCCAGAAGCGCTTCTCGGAAATGATCGTCCATCAGCTTACGTGATAACATTTGCAGCACTTTCAGATGCGCATTTTCCTTGCTGTTGCGCGGTACGGCAATCATGAAGATCAGTTTTGCTTCACTTCCGTCTGCACTATTCCAGTCAACACCACCCTGCTTGATGCCGAAGACCACGCTTGGCTTCAGGACAGCTTCCGATTTGCCATGAGGAATGGCAATATTCATTCCAATGCCTGTGGAGCCTTCTTCCTCTCTGGCTAATATCGCCTGTTTGAAATCACTGGCAGAGCTTACGGCTCCATTTCTCTCAAGTGCCCCGATCATTTCATCAACCACAGCATCTCGTGTCGTTCCTTCCAGATCCAAATTAATCAGATCCATTGTTACAATATCCGTCAGTTTCTCAATTTGAATGGCTTGTGGAGAAACGGCTGGCCCATTATTTGTAACAGTTGTTGAAGCAGATGACTCCGTAGCGGCCCTTGTAGTAATCGCAGATTGTCCAGCTCCTGCGGTAGAATGTCCAGGCATCGCTTCCCCAGCAGCATCCGGAGTTAGGGTTGCTGCAATATCTTTTTTCAGCAGGCTCACCAGGACAACCGATACAGCTACGCCGACAATAACGGCGATGAAGAACATAAGCACATGGTCCACTGCACCAAGTACAGCTACAATCGGTCCACCGTGAGCTACCTTGTCACCTACATTCCCCAACATCGCAATGACTGAACCGACCATGGATCCTACCATGATACTAGGAATAACACGCAGTGGATCTTGCGCCGCGAATGGAATCGCACCTTCGGTAATACCGAACAACCCCATCGTGAATGTTGCCTTCCCAGCCTCGCGTTCCGCAGGTGCAAATTTACGTTTGTTGATCATCGCTGCAAGTCCCATCCCAATCGGCGGAATACAAATCGCAACGGCGATTGGCCCCATAATTTCATAATTCCCTTCGCCGATCATGGCCGAACCGAATAAGAATGCAACTTTGTTCACAGGGCCGCCCATATCAAAGGAGATCATCGCACCTAGAATCAATGCCAGTAGAATTGAGCTTGTACCTTGCATACCTGCAAGCCAACCTGTTAAAGCTTCAAACAATTGTGCGACTGGAGCACCAATCACAAAGACAAAGATTAATCCAACAATTAAAGATGCTAATACAGGGATAATAATTATAGGCATGATCGGCTGTAATGCTCGCCCAACTTTAATTTTCCGAATCCCAAGTGCAACATAACCCGCTAGGAAACCAGCGATAATCCCGCCGATAAATCCAGCCCCCGCCTCACTTCCATAAAAGCTGCCGTTCGCAGCAATGAATCCGCCAATCATACCCGGTGCAAGCCCCGGTCTATCCGCAATGCTCATCGCGATAAATCCGGCGAGGATCGGTATCATAAAGGTAAACGAAGCTGAGCCGATATCCTGAACCGTCTTCCAGAATGAACCGTCCGGTATAACCAGACCGCCTGGTGTCTTCTCACCGCCAATCGTCAACGCAATGGCAATGAGCAATCCCCCAATGACGATGAAGGGTACCATATAGGATACACCGTTCATCAGGTGGCGGTAGATGGGATTTTGCTTCGGTTTGTTCTCCTGTGAGCTACCTTCGGCAGAACGTGGCTCTGCTTGGTACACAGGTACATTACCCTTCATCACCCGCTGGATCAATTCTTCTGGACGGCGAATGCCATCCTGTACGCCAACGACCAGCAGTTTCTTACCGACAAAGCGGTCTTTAACCACCGTTTTATCCGCTGCAATAATAATGCCATCTGCCTCACGGATCTCCTGCTCGGTCAGTTGATTTTCGACTCCAATGGAGCCTTGTGTCTCGACCTTCATCTCGATGCCCAGCTTTGCTGCTGCCTTTTGCAGATTCTCAGCTGCCATATACGTATGTGCAATTCCGTTAGGACATGAGGTAATCGCTAATATCTTCATAGTCATTCCCCTTCTCTCTGTTGTTTCCGCTTACATTGATAGTATAAACGCCTATCTTGCTGTTATCGGACGAACTTTTTACCGGAACTTTCGGAAAAACGGAATTATACCGGCAAAAAACAGGACTTATCTATAAGTCCTGTTCCAGAGCACAGCTTTTGATTTTAATTTATCCCTTCATTCTCCCTAATAATCTCATCGCATCGGTCTCCTTAGATAAGGCATGAACCAAAGCAGGCTGCTCACTGATCAGGGACAATTCCTTAAATAACTGGCGCATCTCTTCCCGCCCATCTTGTTTAACCGCAAGCAAGAACACAAGCTCTACTTTCTCGGTTCCCCAGGTAAGCGGCTGCTTCAAGGTAGCGATTACAATGGAGGACTGCCTTATCCACTCAGAACCGCCATGCGGGATGGCTATGCCTCCCCCAATCGTCGTGGCCGACATTTTTTCTCGTGCCAGTACGCTGTCCACATAACCAGGCTCCACATATCCTTTGTCCTCCAGTATTTGCGCCAGCTTGGAGATCAATTGTTCCGGATGCTGCACTTCCTGCTGGGGAAAGACCAAAAAAGGTGTTGTATATTTAAAAAATACCGATTCTTCTGCTGCCCTATGTTCCGGCTCATCCAGTCGTCGGATCACTTGCTCCAGTCGACGTTCGTCCTTGGCATCCAGCAAGGGAGAGACGAGAATGTGCGGAATGTTCATCTCTGGGAGATCTACAGTGGTAATGACGAGATCCACCTCCTGGGCTGCCAGATAGTCCTGGACTTCTGCTTTGGAAAGGGTTGTCTCCACATGTACAGCCGGAAATTTACGTTCCACCTTGGTGCGTAGCAGTTGGGACATACCGATGCCCATGTGACACACGATGATGGCTCTCTGGGGATGACTCTCTTTCTGGTGCAATCGCTCCACAGAAGCCTGAAAATGCAGCGTTAAATACGCCGCTTCCTCCTCGGGGAAGGATAGCCTGATCCATTTCCCCACCTCTTCCAGCGTAATAATAACTCGGTCGAACATGTAGGGGTACATCTTCTTGATCTCGGCCAGCATAGGATTGGACACGGTCAACCCATATTGAAGACGGTTCAGGGTCGTATATAAATGGACATTCAACCCTTTCAGCAACATTTTGTCCTTGGAAAAGGCAATCATATTCAGCTCGGACATCCGCCGGACTAACTGCTCAATCAACTCAGGCAAAAGCGGGTGGCTATCTGCCAGCTCACCTTGTTTTCCTGTTCTTTCCTCCTGCTGGTAACGGAACTTCCCGCTAAGCAGGTGCAGAGTTAAATACGCTGTCTCTTCCTTGGAAAAAGGCACGGCAAACAACTTTTGCAACTGCTGCAAAAAAGACGTAGCCCATGTAAATTCGCGTCTCTCCTGCAAAAAGGCAATGTCCTGCTTGGAGAGGGAAATGGGTTGTCCCATCTTAGTTCGTTTGACCATTAAGAGGATATGCAGCATTAGAGCTTCGAAAGCTTCGTCAGTAAAGCTGAGCTCATGGCGTTTTTGCAATGCTTTTAATTCATGATTTATGGTTGTAATCTCGTGCGATTCAAACTGTTTGCGCATCAACTGTCCTGTTAACTCAGGACTGTCAATCAGCTGGTTCATCCGCGCCAAAGCGATGCGCTTATTTTTCTCAGAGCCTTGAATGGTCAAGCCTACGCGCTGCTTGGTAATTAAGGCCAGATTAAAGCTGTGCAGCCAGCCATCAATCTTCTCCATATCTCTACGAATTACCGTCTTGTTCACATAATACTGTGAAGCTAGATCCTGGATGGTCACAGGCTCGGCATTCATCAAGAGCCGATAGGCGAGATGCAGTACCCTTTCCTCATCCGACTCATGTTGGGCTGTACTCTCGTCCGCATACAGTCGATGGAACAATTCATTCTGATCCGCTTCACCCATCTCCAGATAAATGCCGCGTCCCGGCCTTCTCACCAGATCGGCATCAGAATGCTTGACGATATAATCTTCAATTACTTTCAGATCGTTGCGGATCGTCTTTTCAGAGCAGTCGGTCAGATCCGCCAAATCCTGCGCTAACCACAACCGGTCTGGTTCAGTTAACAACATGCGTAAAATTTCCATTTGCCTTTTATTCATTCCATTCTCCCATCTTCCAAGTTAAAGAATGTCCAGGGCACTTCGAGCTATATTTTTGCTGGTTTTGTGTTGACTTTAAGTATACTCCAAGTAGTACATTTAAAGCATGGTGGCCGCCAAATTCAAGAATAATGAAAAGAGGAATCGCTCATGACTATTGGGAAAACAGCTCTTATTACTGGGGCCAACAAAGGCATCGGGTATGAAACAGCCAGACAATTGGGGGGTATGGGTCTTACAATCCTGATTGGCTCACGGAATGAGCAGAGCGGCCGGGAAGCGGTGGCTAAGTTGGCTAATGAGGGAGTAGAAGCCCGATTGATTTTGTTAGACGTGACGAATCAAAGTACGATTGATTCCGCAGTCCAACAGATCAAACAAGAATTCGGTTCCCTTGATGTACTCATCAACAATGCCGGCATATCTTTGGGAGGAGCCAATCCTCCAAGTCAGTTCTCTTTGGACGATTTAAGAGAAACGTATGAAACAAACTTTTTCGGTTTGGTCGCGGTGACGCAAGCCATGCTGCCTTTATTGCAAAAATCTCCTTGTGGTAGAATCGTTAACTTGTCGAGTGGCCTTGGTTCGTTAACCTATAATAGCGATCCTGAGCATGAACATGCACAATTTAATTTGCTTGCCTACAATAGCAGCAAAGCAGCGGTTAATATGTTCACCGTCACCCTTGCCAAAGAATTCAAAGACTCACCTCTCAAAATTAATTCGGCTGACCCTGGCTTTACCGCCACTGACTTAAATGGCTTTACAGGACCGGGTTCGGTACAACAAGCTGCTGCTGTCGTTGTTCGTTTAGCCACTTTAAATAATGACGGGCCGTCAGGAGGATTTTTCGACTCGAATGGAGAAGTGCCTTGGTAATCGTTACAATGAAGGAGTGGGATACTTTGCAGGAAATTCCGGAGACGATAACCTCTATTAGTCAAGCTGCAGAACTAACAGGTTTAACAGAGGATACCATACGCTATTATGAGCGAATTGGCTTGCTGCCTTATGCAGAACGAAAGGCTAACGGACACAGGTTCTACAGTAGAGATCAGATTCTGGGGATTATCTTTTTAACCCGATTAAAAGCCACTGGAATGACCATAGAGGAAATGAAGCATTATCGAGAACTTTCGATGCAAGGCAACAGCACCATTCCGATCAGACACTCCTTACTTGAAAAACATAATCAGAAGATTCAACAAGAAATTTCCAAACTTATGGAAACCCAAAAAATTATTGAATATAAGCTCAACCATTATCGTGACCTCTCTACCAATCCTGATCTTAGCGACACGAATTGCAACCCTACAACACCCAGCACCAATCCCCTTTTTTAAGGGGTTATTTTCATTTTCAGTGGGAGATTGATGGAGCTCCCTTAATTCCCTATAATCCAAATATAGCATGAATTTCTAGGGGGGAATAACGGTGATCACCTATGTGAGATGCAATGACGTCAGTATGGAACACATTTTTCAAGCGTTTTCGCTTGGGTTCTCGGATTATTCCATTCGCCTGACCATGGATCAGGACGATTTCGTAGCACGTTTTTTTGGTCCAGAGGGTAATACACGGAATCACTCTTTCCTTGCCATGGATGTGGATCAACCGATCGGCTTAATTCTCGGCGGTGTCCGGCAGTTCGACGGGTACAAGACCATGCGTTGCGGCACGCTATGCATCGCTCCGGCTTACCGCGGTCAGGGGATTAGCAACAAGTTGCTGGAATTACATAAACAAACAGCCATCTCCGCGGACTGCCAGCAGCTATGGCTCGAAGTCATCAAGGATAATCATCGAGCCGTTAAATTATATGAAAATCAAGGCTATCAGCCACGCTATACGCTGAAATACTACAACGGCACTCTGCCCTCCGCCCCACCCGCTGCCCTCTCATCTTCGTATATTCTTAAGGAAGTTACATTTGATGACATCGCAGCTTTTCGTAAGACCCTCACCGACTGCCACATCCATTGGCAAAGCGACACACCTTATTATGCCACCAGTACACAGGAAGCTTTTCTCGGCATCTACGAAGTGAATCAAACGTGCCTCGGCATGGTAAGCATGAGTGCTAAGGGCAAAATCAACTTTCTTTGGGTCGATCCTAAGCATCGCAACCAAGGATTAGGATGCGCCCTCCTTCATAGAGCAGCAGAGATCCACAAGATTGAGAAGGTGTCCATCTGTCTGTCTGACAATGAGTCTCTTGAAGGCTTTACCCAAAAAATAGGTCTCTCGAAAGACCCCATTGAGCAATATGAAATGGGTATGCTGCTGAAGGTCGATCATGTTGTACAATGATCAACCTTCCTCCTATCCATGCTCCCCTGTTTGATTCACCTACATCTTCTTCTTCCAATTATAAAGTAAATGAGAGGAGGGGATATTTATAATAATTTCTTTGTTTATAGAATGTTTTCCTAAACATGGATTGTAAAATGACCGTTAATATAAGGAGTGTGTTTTTAATTATTAAGAAGAGGTGTATTTTTTGGACGAACAGCACATATCACACATTCCGCAGGAAACTTCAAGACAGACGTACATTCGGCATGGTCAAAATTATGGGGTAGATCCAAACAGGATGGCGGCGTTATCAAAAACATACGGGAATTCTACTCTGTTTAGACGGTGGGGAGCAACAGTTTTTGATTGCATATTTTTTGTAATCGGGTATATTTGTTTTTTTATTTCTGTCATTCAAATAACGGACAGATGGTTTTTGCCTTTAGCGATTGCAACCCGTTGTATTCTGCTTATTGCTTTCTTCAGCTATTATTTGCTTTTGGAAGGTTACACAGGCTATACGCTGGGTAAGTTCGTCTTTCGTATTAAGGTGGTTAACGGGGAAGGAAGGCCTCCTGGTTTTCTTAAATCACTCATTCGTACGCTGCTCAGGCTAATAGACACCAATCCATTGCTAATGGGTGGGATACCTGCTGGTATCAGTGTGTTAGTAACTGCATCAAGACAACGAATTGGTGATTTAGCTGCAGGTACATATGTTGTAAAGGTACGGGATTTAGAGCCGATTAGCAAAAAGACAATGAAACGTTCGCTCTTTATATTTTTTACCGCAATGGTGATCTTGGGAGCCTCGTTTGTAAATGCTATTTTTATACTTGCAGACAGTTACGTACCTCCTGAAGCTCCGGTGAGCAAGAAAGAGCAAAGCTATGTAAGTAAAGATGGACGTTTTCAGATCTCAGCCCCGCTAGACTGGTCAACAGACCCGGACCGTGAAAAAATAACTGATATTGCGATATTCAATCCGTACATTCAAAAATCCGTTGCGGTAGTATCCAATTCGAAAAAGGAATTGGGCAATGTAACTCTCCAGCACTACACAAAGAAAATTCAATACAACATGACCAAAGAGTTTAATCTCTCTACTGTAGGACCTTCATCTAACACAACGATTCATGGATATCCTGCCATTGAGTTTACGATTAAAGGACAAAAAGATGTGAACCATTATGTCACCCATGTAGCGATTATTGAGACCGAAAAGGATTACTACCAGGTGCTTGGATATGCACCAGCGTCTAAAGACGGCCGTTTAAAGCAAGAACTACACGACATTATCTATAGCTTCCGGGAGGTTCGTCATTAGTCAGCGTGGCTGGCAATAAAAAGGATAGACACAAAAAGCAGGTGCTCCTATGAGCCCTGTTTTTTGCGTACAACGATTCTTCACATCTATGATAAAATGGACTGACATGTTCGACAACCTGCCTTATCATGTTGTTCAGATGCACAATATATTGGAAGCCCTTTCATAAAGTTGGTACATTAAAATACGCTATATCACTATAGATAAAGGAGGAATCCGGATTTGTTTCAGCTCTCCGAAAAACAAGCCCAAGACATCGTAGACAAAATGATGAAGGATATTCCATACAATATCAATATAATGAATGAACGAGGCATCATCATTGGCAGCGGCGAGAGTGAACGAATCGGGACCATTCACCAAGGAGCTGTTCAGGCACTCGAAACTGGGAAAATGGTTGAAGTGTGGCAGGATGGCCACTATGAGAAAAAGGGAACCAATGAACCGATTGTCATTCATCATGAGCTAGTTGGTGTCATTGGTATTTCAGGCAATCCCGATGAAGTGCGTCCTTTTTGCAATATTGTTAAAACTACGGTGTCTCTCCTGATTAAACAGCGCATCTCGTTGGAGCATCTGGCCCACGAAGCCAACCGCAAAAAGTCTGTGCTGGAAATGTTGTTAAATCATCAGGGAGCCTATACGCAAAAAATAAAAAAAGAAGCAGCTCAATATCACATTGATTTGCTTCTAAAAACTTCGGCTGTATATGTAAAGTATCTGCCTGCTGATCCAGCTCATTTAGCCGAATTGTCTAATATATTCATGCAGCATCCGTCCTTTCGTATGGAGGAAGACTGCTATCTCATCCTAATACAAAATCAGGAGCCGACAGACAAACTGCTAGAGCCACTTGTACGCAGCCATCCCGATGTGCTGATTACGGTCAGCAGACAAGAGCACAACATTGCGGATGTTTTTATGCAAGCCAAATCAGCTATGAATGTTTTACTGGCTTTGCGCCCGCCTGTGCAGAAAATTTCTTTTGCGGAAGTCGAATTTCTAGTCAAATTGAGTCAAACGAACCTGACGAACACGATCTATCTGGTCAGCAAGCTGGAAGATACTGTGGATTTGCTGGATACGCTGCGAAGCTTTATTAATCATAACGGCAGTGTCTCCTTTACCGCAGATGAATTAAATATTCATCGAAATACGCTGCAATACCGCCTGAAGCGCATCCATACCTTAACCGGTAAAGATCCCCGGAATCTCCTTCAGCTCTTTGAGCTTACGCACGGCTTATTGGCACTGTATCAATGAACTGCTGTTTCACGCCAGACCATGCGCCAGTAATATCATATTTCCGCTCGCCGTCACTCCCAAATTCCTCAGCCAATCCGGCTTTGGCTAAGTTCGGGATTACAGGCGAGCGCTCGTATTATATCGTATTTGTATGATGCCGTTTTATGTTTATAACCCTCTTCTCCATCTGTTCATTTCTCGCTGAACTGAAGTACTCTTGCGATATTCTCGCACGTACGCTCTACGTTTTGCGGCCCTTCGGCCAGCAGCTTACCGAGCTCCGAGGCTCCCGGCACGATGCCAAACACCGCATCTATCCCTTCCTTGTACAACGTGTCGATCCCTTCCCCGATATAACCTGCGACCGCAATGACCTTTTTACCAGACTGTTTTGCCGCCTGAGCTACTCCATAAGGAGTTTTACCGAATTTGGTCTGAAAATCAATACCGCCTTCCCCCGTCAAAACGATATCGGCAGTGGCGAGCTTTTGTTTTAAACCGGTGTATTCAATCACAATTTCAATGCCTTTTTGCAGCGCCGCCTGAGTGAAAATCAATAAGCCCGCACCCAATCCACCTGCTGCGCCTGCGCCTGGGAGATCGCGTACATCCTTGCCCAGCTGCTGCTTCACCACATCGGCGTAATGGGCAAGATTGGTATCCAATTGCTGCACCATCTCCGGGGTTGCTCCTTTTTGTGGCCCGAATACTTGAGATGCCCCATGCTCTCCGCACAGCGGATTTGTCACATCACAGGCTACAATCAGTTGTACCTGCTGCAAGCGGTCATCCAGTGATGAAATATCAACACTGGCCAGCTCGCCCAGACTACCGCCGCCGCGCGGAAGAGTATTGCCTGTTGCATCCAAAAATCTGGCGCCCAGCGCTTCCGCCATTCCTGTACCGCCATCATTCGTTGCGCTTCCGCCAATGCCGATAATAATTTTTCGAATTCCCTGGTTCAGGCATTCACGGATTAACTCCCCTGTGCCGTAAGTTGTTGTCTTTAGCGGGTTTTTGTTATCCTTGTTGACCAGATGGATTCCACTAGCAGATGCCATCTCGATTGCCGCCGTAGTACCGTCTCCTAGCAAGCCGTATACAGCAGTTACAGGTTCACCAAGCGGTCCTGTCACCTCGATATAACGAATCTGTCCGCCTGTCGCATCCACCAGTGACTGCACCGTTCCTTCACCGCCGTCCGCCATCGGTACATGCACATAATTCGCCGCCGGATAGACCTTGCGCAGTCCTTTTTCCATCGCGATACACACTTCTTTAGCCGTCATGCTTTCTTTAAAAGAATCTGGTGCCAGCACAAATGTTTTCTCTCTCATCTTGTCACCCCATCGTGAATATTAAAGTAAAAATCCATACATGAGTGTCGCTACAATTGCCATCGTTCCACCCACAATAGCTTCGTAAGGAATCAATCCCATCCGTTGTTTAATGCTCATTTTCATGCTGTCTGCTGTGACGTGAAAATAGTTGCCCTGTGGCAAGGAATCAATGACGGTAGCACCTGTATGCACCATCACAGCTGCAGCGAGTGGGGCCGTTCCCATGTTCAGAATGGCTTCCCCAAACGAGCCTGTCGCCAAAATAACGCCCGTCGAGGTGGACGCCGTGGCAGCTGCCATCAGAATACCTGCAAGCGGTGCCAAAAATGTACCGGAAACTCCCGAAGCTTCAATCAGACCAACCACCTGAGCAGACAAATTGGAGGCAGAGATCAGACCCGCAATCCCGCCTGCACCGATCAAAATCAGCACGGTCGCCGTCATTTTATTCAGACCGGAGGCCGAATACTTCAGGATATTGCGCCCTTGTCCCATGGCCAGCATACCCACAATCCCAGCGATCGGCAAAATGTACATCGCATCCACCTTGAAATTCGAAAGTGCTTCAATACCAGAGATGGAACCAATCGGGTTAATCATCAGCAAAATAACAGCTACCAACGGGGCTACAATCGCCCGTCCCAACGCCGGGTATTTCGATGTATCGACATCACTGTCCATGATATCCTGGTCGGACACCTTCACACCTTTGGTTTTCAACATAGATGCCACCAAAACAGTCATGATTAAACCGCATATCGCAGGAACCACACCCGCCAACATCACGTGGCTTAAATCCAGATTAAATCCGCGCGCCGCCGCAATCGTATTAGGATTGGGAGAGATGATGTTCCCCGCTTTTCCGCCCCCAGACAAAGCCAACAGGAGCGCCAGCTTGGAAATCCCCATCTTGTTACCGACCGACAATGCAATAGGTGCCACAATCAGCACGGCAACGGGAATAAATACACCTACCGCCGTAATAATCATCGTCGCCAAGGCTAGTGCGAGTATCGCTTTACTGCCGCCGAACTTCTTTACAATAGCCTGCGCAATCGTCTCCGCCGCCCCAGATTCCATCATTACGCCTGCCAATACACCTGCGGCAAGCACACGAATGACCGTCCCCATCACACTTTGCGTACCGCTTATTAACACGCTGATCGTCTGCTCCAGATTGGCTCCGCCCAATAAAGCGCCTACAATAGCTCCCAAAAATAAAGCGTAAACCGGATTCAGCTTTCTTAATATCAGAATAATTGCAATAGCCAGCCCTGCCAGAGCTCCTATCCAACTGATCGTCAATCCTTCCATCTGTCTAACCCCCCGGGCAATTTTTGATTACGCTTTCATTATATCGATTGCCGCACGTTAAAAATATTGAAGAACAGACGAAATTGATTGTGCATTTGCACATATAAAAAGCCCATCTTCTCCAATCAGAATCAAGACTTACGAAAAATTTATATCTTCATATTAAATACTTGCGGCCACATAATATTCGTAAACCCATCAAGCTTAGAAAAATATCAGACGAACACACACAAATTTAATGTATACGCTTGCAAATTTAAAATTTCAGATTATAATACCTGTATACAAGTATACTTGATTAATTGAGAAGGTGAAATGATGGTCGAATCAGAATTCCTATATCCCTCCAAATGGCTTTTAAAAGCCTCTGCTGGTGATCGCGTAACATCCGAGCTTAGAATGCGCATTATTTCTGGCGGTATTGAAAGCGGTACCATATTATCTGAAAATAAACTAGCTGCTGATTTCACTGTAAGTCGCTCACCCATTCGTGAAGCGTTAAAAATACTGGCATCCGAAAATATCATTCGATTAGAAAGAATGGGAGCCGTTGTTATTGGCCTATCAGAAAAAGAAATAGAAGAAATTTATGATGTCCGTCTGCTCATAGAATCCTTCGTATTTGAACGTCTTGTAAAGATGGACATTGATGATTTGGCGAAGGAACTTAGTAAAATACTCGAAATGATGAAAGTCGCCATCAAATATGGTGATGCTGATGAGTTTTCATATCAAGATGTCTTATTCCATGAAACGATTATTCGTGCAGTCAATCATTCCCATATTCTGATGATTTGGAATAATTTGAAGCCTGTTATGGAAAGTCTCATTCTTCTGTCGATGCGTATGCGTTTCAAAGAAAAGTATGAAGATTTTACACGGATTATAAACAATCACGAACTTTATATTGAAGCAATCAAAGCAAAAGATAGAGACCTCATGATCAAGTCTTTACATGAAAACTTTGATGATGTTCAAGGTAAAGTAGAAGACCTATGGATGTCACAACAAATGCTATCTAAAGGAGTCGTGCAACAAAATGACTAACTATATGTTGGGTGTAGATATCGGGACCACAAGTACGAAAGCCGTTCTATTTAGCGAAAAGGGCGAAGTCATCCAACAAGAGAATATTGGATACCCGCTTTATACACCGGACATAGCGACAGCTGAACAAAACCCAGAAGAGATATTTCAGGCTGTCCTACAGGCCATTTCGAATATCATGAAACATCACTCACAAAAAAAGCTATCGTTTGTTTCATTTAGCAGTGCCATGCATAGTGTCATTGCGATGGATGAAAATGACCTCCCACTTACGTCTTGTATCACTTGGGCAGATAATCGAAGTGAAGCATGGGCACATAAAATAAAAGATGAGCTGAATGGCCATGAAGTCTATAAACGAACAGGAACACCCATTCACCCCATGTCACCCTTAACGAAAATAGCCTGGATTGTGAATGACCTTCCTGAAACCGCTGTCAAGGTTAAAAAGTATATCGGAATTAAAGAATATATTTTTAAAAAGTTCTTTGATCAATATGTAGTGGATTATTCCCTAGCTTCTGCCATGGGCATGATGAATCTAGAAAAATTAGATTGGGATGAAGAAGCATTAAAAATTGCTGGTATAACCCCTTCTCAATTATCTGAGCTCGTGCCAACAACCAGGATATTTACCAACTGTGATTCAGATTTAGCAAAAAAGATGGGGATCGATCCACAAACATCGTTTGTCATTGGAGCTAGCGACGGAGTCCTTTCTAATCTAGGTGTTAATGCGATACGAAAAGGCGAAGTTGCCGTCACAATCGGGACAAGCGGTGCCATTCGAACCATTATAGACAAGCCTCAAACAGACGAAAAGGGAAGAATATTTTGTTATGCCTTAACAGAAAAGCACTGGGTTATTGGGGGGCCGGTGAACAATGGCGGGATGGTCCTTCGCTGGATCCGTGACGAGCTTGCCTCATCAGAAGTAGAAACAGCGAAAAGACTAGGAATTGATCCATATGATGTACTAACCAAGATTGCTGAACGTGTAAGACCAGGATCTGACGGATTGTTATTCCATCCATACCTGGCTGGTGAACGTGCGCCATTATGGAACCCAGACGTACGTGGCTCATTCTTCGGTTTGACGATGTCACACAAGAAAGAACATATGATTCGCGCAGCCCTAGAAGGAGTCATTTACAATTTGTACACCGTATTTTTAGCATTAACCGAATGTATGGACGGTCCTGTGACCCGAATTCAAGCTACTGGAGGCTTCGCAAGATCAGATGTTTGGCGGCAAATGATGTCTGACATATTCTCATCTGAAGTCGTCGTTCCAGAAAGCTACGAAAGTTCTTGTCTAGGAGCTTGTATTTTAGGCTTGTATGCCACCGGAAAAATCCAGTCCTTTGAAGTCGTTTCTGAAATGATTGGCAGTACCAACAAACATACACCAAAAGAAGAAGCAACCAAGGAATATAGGAAATTGCTGCCGATTTTCATTAACCTATCCAGAGTATTAGAAGATGATTATACACGGATTTCCAATTATCAAAGAAGCTTAATTAAACACTAAAAAGATAAAAAGCAGGGGGTAATTACAATGCCATTAGTTATCGTAGCGATTGGAATTTTAGCATTATTAGTTTTAATAATGGGCTTCAAATTGAATACCTTTATTTCATTAATCATTGTATCGTTCGGCGTCGCTTTAGCACTTGGAATGCCATTAGAGGAAATTGTCAAAACCATCGAAGCCGGATTAGGCGGAACCCTTGGTCACTTAGCGTTAATCTTTGGACTTGGAGCGATGTTAGGTAAGTTGATCGCTGATTCTGGTGGTGCTCAACGAATTGCCATGACCCTCGTAGACAAATTTGGTGAAAAAAATATCCAATGGGCAGTCGTAGCTGCTTCATTCATTATCGGTGTGGCGTTATTTTTTGAAGTAGGATTAGTATTGTTAATTCCAATCATATTTGCCATTTCAAAAGAATTAAAGGTTTCTATCTTATATCTCGGTATTCCGATGGTTGCAGCTTTATCCGTAACACATGGTTTCTTACCTCCACATCCAGGGCCAACAGTTATTGCTGGTGAATATGGCGCGAACCTTGGTGAGGTTTTACTTTACGGCTTCATTATTGCCATTCCAACTGTTATTTTAGCCGGACCTGTATTTACTAAGCTTGCCAAAAAACTCGTACCTGCATCATTTACGAAAACGGGTAATATTGCCTCTTTAGGTGAACAAAAAGTATTTAAATCCGAGGAAACTCCGGGATTTGGTATCAGTGTATTTACTGCAATGCTTCCTGTTATTTTAATGTCTATTGCTACGGTTATTACTTTGCTTCAAAAAACAATGGGATTTGAAGATAGTAGTTTACTAGCAGCGATCCGTTTTATTGGTGATGCATCAACTTCCATGTTAATTTCCTTACTGGTAGCTGTCTACACCATGGGAATAGCAAGGAAAATTCCAATCAAAAATGTAATGGCATCTTGTACAACGGCTATTACTCATATTGGGATGATGCTCTTAATCATTGGGGGTGGCGGAGCCTTCAAACAAGTACTGATTAATGGCGGCGTAGGTGACTATGTAGCTGAATTATTCAATGGAACTACATTATCACCCATCTTGCTTGCCTGGATCATCGCTGCAATATTACGTATTTCCTTAGGTTCTGCAACTGTTGCAGCTTTAACAACCGCTGGTTTAGTTATTCCGATGTTAGGACAATCCGACGTTAATCTTGCTTTAGTTGTGCTTGCCACGGGAGCGGGTAGTTTAATAGCTTCACATGTTAACGATGCTGGTTTCTGGATGTTTAAAGAGTATTTTGGTTTAAGCATGAAAGAAACATTTGCAACATGGACATTGCTTGAGACCATCATTTCTGTAGCTGGATTAGGATTTATTTTAGTACTAAGTTTATTCGTATAAACCATGATTCCCGGGCGGTAGATCCCCCCACTTATTTTTCTTAGAATCTTCTAAGCCTATAAGTGAGGATCTACGGCCTATTCATTTCAAATAAAAGGAGCAGAAAAAATGTCCAACACAATTGGTGTCATTGGTTTAGGGGTAATGGGCCGTAATATCGCCTTAAACATGGCTGGTAAGGGTGAGCAAGTCGCTGTCTATAATTATACGAGGGATTTAACTGACGATCTTGTTAAAAAAAGTGAAGGTCACCCCATCCATCCCTACTACGAAATTCAAGATTTTGTTTACTCCTTAAAAACTCCAAGAAAAATCTTCCTTATGGTAACAGCGGGCAAACCGGTCGATTCGGTAATAGGTACATTAGTACCCTTTCTTGAAGCAGGCGATGTGATCATGGACGGTGGTAACTCCCATTACAAAGATACGGAACATAGATATGATGAATTGAAGTCAAAAGGAATCGGTTATTTAGGAATCGGTATTTCCGGCGGTGAAGTTGGGGCTTTAAATGGACCTTCGATCATGCCTGGTGGAGATAAAAACGTATATGAAAAAGCAGCTTCTATTCTAACAAAAATAGCAGCCCACGTGGACGGAGACCCTTGCTGTGTTTATATGGGTCCAAAAGGGTCCGGCCACTTTGTAAAAATGGTACATAACGGAATCGAGTATGCAGATATGCAGTTAATCGCAGAAACCTATACATTTTTAAGAAAAAGGTTACGTTTATCTGTGAATGAAATTGCTGATATCTTTGAAATATGGAATCAAGGGGAGCTGAAAAGTTATTTAATCCAAATCACAGCAGAGATCTTACGGAAAAAGGATGATGTAACAGGCTTACCACTAATCGATGTGATTCTTGATAAAACAGGGCAAAAGGGTACAGGTAAATGGACAAGCATTCAAGCAATTGACAATGGGATCCCATCATCCATTATTACAGAGTCATTGTTTGCCCGTTACATCTCCTCTTTAAAAGAAGAACGAGTTTATGCAGAAAATATTCTAACAGGACCCGGGATTGATCAGCGAAGTTTAGATAAAGATGTGTGGATTGAGTACATTAGACAAGCTTTTTATATGGGTAAAATTTGTGCCTACGCGCAAGGATTTATACAATATAAAATGACTTCTGAACTTTACGGATGGAATTTACCTTTAAAGGATATAGCCCTTATTTTCCGTGGTGGTTGCATCATTCGTGCCGAATTCTTAAACGTAATAAGCGAAACATATCAAGAACAGCCGAATTTGGCTAATCTATTAATCGCCCCGTATTTTGCTGAAAAGGTTAAAGAGTATCAAAAAGGATTACGAAAAGTTGTCTGTGAGGGTATTAATTCTGGTACTTCGTTTCCATGTTTAAGTGCTTCACTTACTTATTATGATAGTTACCGGACAGGCATTTCGAATGCTAACCTTTTGCAAGCACAAAGGGATTATTTTGGTGCCCATACTTATGAACGAAGTGATGCAGCAGGATCCTTTCACACAAACTGGCAGTGATCCATAGTCGTAGTAAATCTCCAGAGCCCTAATGCAGTGGTTCTTCCCTTCATTAGGGCTCTTATTTTGAATACATTTTCCCCACAATGCTCTTGTGTCTATATTATGTAACAGACGTTGAGATTCTGAAGGGCAAGGGGAATAAATAGAAGCTACATGACAAAACGATTAATACATGTGCTGATTCTTTATACGGACCAAAACCTTACCAAAGCGCCCCCCTTGTTGGACAGGAATTCTCTTTCCTGCGTACGTCCTTCTTAAATAAGTTTCGGCCTTCTGTAATGACTGTTCATCTGTCGGCATCCCAAAGAATGAGAACCAGCCTAATGTATGTTTTACCGCCTCGTCCACCGACATCATTACCGTTTGGGTTTCACGAGTAATCAGGGTTTGAAAAGAATAGCCATATATATTTAATAGTTGGATGATATATGCCATATCTGACGTTTGTACTAGGTCCTCTTTTATTCCGACTACAGGGCGCAATTCCTGAATCAGACTATGCTCCTTAGGCCCAGCACTCGTACTGATGTAACAAAACTGGCTGGCACAGGCGAGCGCCTTCTCTACCATTTCCCAACCGAAAATGGCTGGACACATGGATGCAAACACCAGATCGAATTTGTTTTGCCATCTGTTCGTCTCAATAGATAACTCCTCAAATTGTTCCCGCACGATTTTAATGTTTTCCTTTATCGATGGCTTAATACTCTCTTCCATTAAGGCTGTCAACGGTCCTGAAGGCTCAACGGCAGTAACATTTGCCCCTTCCTCTGCAAAAGGAATACTGAAGACACCGGAGGCAGCACCAATATCTAGGATAGAGGAGTCTTTAATGGTAACTCCCTGTGTCCTTAGCCATCCCATAATTCTGGTTGTTCTCTTTATTCCCTCTTCATTAAATGCCTGCTCGTGGAAGCTTCTTGCCCTCGTCATATCATCAAACGAATGAGCCGGTACCGTTCCCGCTCTAAGCATTCGATTTACACCGGCTTCCGGATCGTTAATCCAAGCAGCCTTCCATACTTCGGGATCAAATAAAGACTGGGTCATATTAATTAGACATCCCTTCTACTAATTAGATTTTAAAGTCTACTAATATCTACACCTTGCTTCCGTATGGTGGTGAATATGAAGCACCCTACAATCGATATTATAGACTTATTATATCTGTAATTCAATCAAAAAAATTCACATGCTGATTTAGTTCCCTGGATTAGCTGCAGCACTGACTAAGAACTATACCCTCACGCCGAACGGCGCAAGGACTTTCTCGACGAATGCCCTTGTGCCTTCAAGCGTGTTTGTATCCTCGGCCCGAAAATTTTTATTTTATTTTTGAACGATTGAACTCGTCGTTTCTGCTGTACCTTTTGCCTCACCATGTCCTGCACCAAATAGGTTCAGTACCACCACGCCAATAACAATTAAAGCAATACCTGCGATACTTCCTGTATTGATTTTTTCTTTCCAAATCAATACTGAAATAAGCGTTGTAGCAACAGCTCCTGCACCTGACCAGATGGCATAAGTCATATTTAAAGGAAGCGTCTTAAGGGATAGAGAGATAAAGAAGAAAGAAATCACGAACGCCACAATTGTGAATAGAGTCGGATACAGTCTGGTGAAACCTTCTGAAGCTTTAAGCATTGAAGTTCCAACAAGTTCACCAACAATAGAGATTGCCAAGAAAAGATAAGCCATTATTCATTCTCCTTTATATATGTTTTCAATTCTTCCATCATTTTTTGCCTCATTTCTTCATTGGGAGGAGCAAGCCCAAACATTTCAGCAAACCATAAGCCGTCTATAGCTAATCGGACGATCGTGGAACGAACGGGATCCAATTCGTCGTTTTCGATTTTATTTTGGATATTCTCATACTCGTCCTGAAGTAACTTTAGCATGTGAGGGTTCGTAAACTGTGCTGCTGAAAGAGCGGTATACAGGTCACTTGCATTCCGATCGCCAGAAAATGATGTATTCATATACGCGCGAGTCCATCTTCCTTGGGAATGCATATCGTTTTCTGCTCTCTCATTAAATTCGGAGACAAAGCTGGTCGATAGTTGTTCAACCATTCCCAAAATCAATTCATCTTTATTCGGAAAATGGTAAAGCAATCCTCCTTTACTTATTCCCGCTTTCTTAGCCACCGCTTCTAACGTTAATTTCTCTACTCCTTCTTCGTGCACAATCATCGAGGCCGCTTTAAGAATTAATTCTCTTTTTAATGCTTTTTTAGTTGTATTCATATTGATCACCCCTCTTTACTATACCGTCCAGACGGTTTTATTTCAACCAGAAAATACGTTTAAGCTAAATAAAAAGAAGCCTTGGGCGTATAACATTTCAGCCAAGACTTCGTCAAATAAACATCTACCCAGCCCAGACATTTGGCAAAAGTTCGCATCTGTTGGGTTTTAAGTGCCACCTATAGTTTAACTCTGCAGATATTGTCTCAGCCATTGGAGCGCGGGACGTTCCGTGCCGTTAGAATTCAGCAGATGTGTGTTCGGCTTCCAAGTTTGTCCCTGGATATACCCCCAGAGCGTAACTCCCTTCACCGCAGAATGCTTCCATAATACCGGAAATTTCTCCTTGTATCTGGCAAGCTGGGTGTTGTCGTCGCCAGTTATATCCAGTTCCGACACATAGATTGGCAATCCTGTTGCCGCCAGCTTGTTCAGTACAGTGTTCATCGTGTTAACTGAAACAGTGTCCATGCTAAACTGGTGGCATTGAATACCAATTCCGTCAATCAGGCCTCTGCTCTTGAGCTGATTAATAATATTGACATATTGGTCGGTTAACGAGGGATCGTTGATAATTCCATATTCATTAATCATCAGCTTGGCATTTGGAAAAGCTTGTCTTGCCTGTTGGAACGACCATATAACCCAATCCCATCCGGTCGATCCGTCACCGCCTATGGCATTGCGGAAGGATGGCTTCTGATGCAGGGGCTCATTCACCACATCTATAAACTCCGCATTCGGATAGCGTTGACCTGCTGCTTTAATCCACTGGGTCACTTCCGCCTTCTGATCAGCAGCCGACAGTCCGCTAATCCAACCTGGCTCCTGAGCACCCCATACCAATGTATGGAACTTGAACGGGAAGCCATTGTTACGTGCATAATTGTAGGCGGTATCCGCCTGCGACCAGTTCATGTTGTTACGGCTGCCTTCAACTGACCCCCATTTGGTCGAATTCTCTGGCGTCACCTGGTTCCAGTACGTTCCGAAACTTGCAGGGACACTTCCAGCAATGATATTCCCGAGGAATTTACCACCGTTCGCCATACTGGCACTAGCCGGGTTTATCAGAACTGATGATAACAACACACCCGCCAACGCCAAGCTGCTTACCAACTTGCCCACTTTAAATTTCGACATACAATCTCCTCCTCATACGTATAGTTTTTTAATATTCCTACTCCTGAATAAATCGCTTACATTTCCAATTATAAGAATGAAAGGTTATTATCCGCTACATGTAAAAGTAAAGATTTTACCCGAAAAACTTTACATCATTGCGGGGCGACTGAACACCTCGTGCTCCTTTAACACATCGTTTCGATTAGAATCTAGTCTCGTATCAAACGACAAAAAAGATTACTGCAAAAAGTGATATGCTCCCCTTACAGTAGCAAGTTTTGTTATTTAACCTGTCTACTTTTTTGGAAGCATATCACTTTGGAGACTGCCCATTTAATAGTTTAAGGATTAAGGGCTCTTGCAATTGCATCTACATAACTTTGGCTAGCACGTTGGCTTACTTCTGCTTGCGGAACCATCCCCTCAAAGTTGTGGAATGTGCCGGGATACAGATGGAATTCGACGTCCACCCCCGCTTGGGCAAGGCGTGCTACATATTCGATCGTTTCATCTCGGAACAGATCGAGCTGGCCTATGCACGTATAGGTCGGCGGTAGCCCAGCCAAGCATTCCGCTCTCGACGGCACAGCGTATGGGGACACCTCGATGTCTTCAGTACGATCCCCCAAGTACATGTTCCAGGCCGCCAAGTTGTTCTTCCGGTTCCATGGTGCGTTATCGGCCGTAATTTCATGACTTGACGCCGTAATACTGCGGTCATCGATCATCGGATACAGCGGCATTTGGAAAATGAGGGCTGGCCCGCCTTTGTCACGGGCCATTAAAGCAAGTGCTGCGGTCAGACCGCCGCCCCCACTTGCTCCGGCAATTGCAACCCGATCTAAGTCGATGCCCAGCAGCTCAGCTTCGTCGGTCATCCACGTCAAAGCGGCATAACAGTCATCGATGGCAGCTGGGTAGGGATGCTCGGGAGCAAGTCGGTAATCGACCGATACGACGACGCATTTGGCCGCCTGCACGAAGCGTTCGCACAAAGCATCGTCCATATCAGGATGCCCCATCACATAGCCTCCCCCGTGAGTCCACAGCATGGCCGGAAGCCTAACGTCAGTTCGCTGGGCAGGTTCGTAGATTTTGACTAATATCTCGCCTGCTACGCTCGGAATCATCCGGCTTGTCGTGCGTACGTGCTCCGACTGCTCAATAGGAGGACTCGACAAATAGCTTCTGCTCAGTTCTAAATTTTCTTCCAGTTGAAAGCCAGGAAATTGTGCGATTACCGACCTTAATTCTGGTAACAAACGATTTTCAAAATCCACGCAAATCACTCCTATGTTTGTTTTTTATAACCTTTTCTCCGTCTCCGCTTCCCACTTGGCTATTTCCTTCCGAACTCGGGGTGCTACCTCTGTTCCTAGCAGCTCAATGGCTCTCATCACTTCGGCATGCGGCATCGTGCTTAACGGAACATACAGCATAAAGCGAGTAACACCTACATGTTTGCGAAGGTGAATGATCTTCTGGGCAACAGTCTCTGGATCGCCGACATACAGCGCGCCTTCAAAGCTGCGCGCGGCATCGTAGCTAGAACGATCATAATGTGCCCAGCCCCGCTCCCTGCCCAATCTATTCATACCTGCCATCGTAGAAGGGAAATATGTATCTGCAGCTTGCTCATTATTCTCTCCGACAAATCCTATCGAGTGCGATCCAACCTTAAGCTGCGATTCGTCATGACCAGCGTGCGCTGCTGCCTTCTTATAAAGCTGGACAAGTGGTGCAAAATTTACCGGATTCCCGCCAATGATCGCCAGTATCAAGGGCAGTCCTAACAGACCTGCCCGGATAGCAGAATCCTGCCTGCCCCCGCTGCCAACCCATATCGGTAAAGGATTCTGAACCGGCCGTGGGTACACACCCAAATTGTTAATCGCTGGCCGATGCCCGCCCTTCCAGGTTACTTTTTCGGACTCCCGTATTTTAAGGAGCAATTCCAAATGTTGTTCAAACAGCTCATCATAGTCTTCCAAGTCATAGCCAAACAGTGGAAAAGATTCAATAAAGGAACCTCGACCCGCCATAATCTCCGCACGTCCATTCGAAATACCATCCAGCGTAGCAAAATCCTGAAAAACACGAACGGGATCAGCTGAAGAAAGCACTGTGACTGCACTGGTCAGCCGAATCCGTTTCGTCTGCGCTGCAGCCGCTGACAGCACAACTGCTGGTGAAGATGCCGAATAATCCTGCCGATGATGCTCACCTACCCCAAACACATCAAGTCCCACTTGATCAGCAAGGATAATTTCCTCGACAACTTCGCGCAATCGCTGTGCGTGACTTATCACTTCACCTGTCTGAACGTCAGGCTTTGTTTCTACAAACGAAGTAATACCTATCTCCATGGTCCATCTCTCCTATTCTAATAGCTTTCTTTGTATGACAATCAAATACTGATAAAATATCATACTGATCGGTAAAATATTTTTCCCAGTAAATATAACTCACCAAAAAGAATACTGTCAATAAATATAGTAAAAATACTTTAATTTATCCTCATACTGATATCTCCTTGGTGCGATAAACCAATCTGCATTTGACAATATAACGGGCTAATTATAAGATAATAACATACTAATTGGTACGCAAATAAAGACCCCTGACAATTATGATCAGAGTCATTGAATTAAGAATAAAATTAAGAGCAATGAGAGGTATTGATTATGGGAAGAATCCGAGAATTTGACGAAGAAAAAGTATTAGATGCAGCTATGCAAATATTTTGGGAAAAGGGATATGAAGCTACCTCATTAAGTGATTTAACTTCCAGAATGGAAATTCAACGCCCCAGTATATATTCCACTTTTGGGGGCAAAAAAGAATTGTTCGAAGCTGCGCTGCGCAAATACATGATGTCCCGTGCTTCTATGATCCGAACCAAACTTCAAAGCAACCCATCTGTAAAAGAAGCATTTCGAACTTTTTTTGAAGGTGTGGTCGATGAGGAATATACAGAAAACCCTAGGAAAGGATGCTTTTGCATCAATACAATGGTTGAACTTGCACCTCATGATGAGAAATTTGAAATTCTTACAAGGGAACATCAAATGTACCTATCGGTTATATTTCAAGAAACCATTGAACGAGGTATACAATCAGGTGAGCTTGAGATCGGGCTCAATGCGAAGGCTGTATCACAGGCGCTAGTCGTATCGTTAATTGGACTGACCGTAATGATAAAGTCTCGTCCAGAACGATCATTTATTGATAACACGATAGAGGTGACACTTACACTTCTTAAGTAATTCGGAATGAATTCAATTTTAACAAATGAGTGTATTCTCAACGCACATGTCCCTCAGCGCAACAAAGGCTGCCGGATACATTTTCTCGGCAGCCTTTGTTGCGCTCATATTACATACTTCTTCGCATTTGCATGAGTTCAAACGATTCCTTCACTGATCTTAGTTTTGCATATATATACTTAATGATGTATATTAATTCAAAACTAATGAAAAGGGAGTACATCTAATGTCATATTTAATAAGAAACGCTAAGCCTGATGATTTAAGCAGTTTGACCGAGTTAATGTATGAATACATCGTTGGTTTTTATCAAAACCCTAGGCCACCTATCGAAAAAATTCATAATTTGATTCATACCCTTTTTGAGCAGCAAAACGGTATACAATTTGTGGCGGAACAAAATGGACAATTAATCGGCTTTGCTACATTATTCTTTACCTTTAGCACGATGAAAGCAGACAAAATCACAGTTATGAACGACCTATTTGTATTGGAACCCTTTAGAGATACAGAAGTAGAATCACAGCTTTTTTTAGAATGTCAAAAGTACTCACAAAATCATGGCTATGCTCATATGACCTGGATAACTTCTACTGAGAATAAACGCGCTCAAATTTTCTTTAAAAAGATGGAAGCTGTCCAAGGGAGAGATTGGGTTCACTTTTCATCGTAACAATACTTTTGATACGGTTTTCCGCGCTAACGGCAGTTCAAAGGGCACCTAATTGGGTGCCCTTTGTGCGTAACACATGTTTTCACGCATGCGGATATCGAAACATGCCGATACCCGTGCCTTCATGGCTTCCCTTTGCTGCTTAGAGTAGGCTCGTTTCTACGTCTATTCGGTAAATGTTCCAAGGATTCAGTTAGACAAACAGTTAATATGGATATGTATTAGAGTGAACCTGGATATAGAGTATACTATATGAGTATAAGTTCGATACACGATGACATTATATATGTAATGGTATTCAAATACAGCGCAGAAGAGGTTGAAAATGAGTCAGAAGCATTTTACAGATTACGCATTAAGTGAAGAAATTGTAAGAGCACTCAATAGCTTGGGCTATGAGACGCCAACAGAGATTCAGACGGAAGTTATTCCTGTTGCGCTTGAGAAGAAGGATCTTGTCGCCAAATCGCAAACAGGTAGCGGCAAAACAGCAGCATATGGTATTCCAATTTGTGAGCTAGTAGATTGGAATGAGAATAAGCCCCAAGCATTAATCCTGACGCCAACCCGTGAACTCGCATTACAGGTCACCGAAGACATCACGAATATTGGACGCTTTAAGCGGATAAAAGCAACCCCCCTTTATGGGAAACATCCTTTTCATATCCAAAAGGCTGAGTTAAAACAAAGGACGCATGTGGCTGTAGGTACGCCAGGACGTGTACTGGACCATATCGAACGAGGCACGCTATCGTTAGATCGGATTGCCTATCTCGTGATTGATGAAGCTGACGAGATGCTGAATATGGGCTTTATCGAGCAAGTCCAGTCGATTATTCAAGCGCTGCCTAGTGACCGGGTTACCATGTTATTCTCAGCTACCTTCCCTGAAGATGTAGCCACACTGTCGCGTAAATATATGAAAGATCCTGTTAGAATTGAGATTAAAGCGACTGGTATAACGACCGCCACAATTGATCACTCTCTTATTCAGGTGAAGGAGTCAGACAAGTTGGCACTACTGCAAGATCTGCTCATTGTTGAGAATCCTGACAGTTGCATTATTTTCTGTCGTACGCAGGAGAATGTAGATACATTATTCAGAGCATTGGCTGATCTCGAATACCCATGTGATCGCATTCATGGTGGCATGGAGCAAGACGAGCGATTTGAGGTAATGAATGCATTCAGAAGGGGCCAATTCCGTTACTTGATTGCAACAGATGTTGCCGCCAGAGGGATTGATATCACGAATATCACCCATGTCATTAACTACGATATTCCCCTTGAGAAGGAAAGCTATGTTCACCGCACAGGACGTACGGGACGTGCTGGCAAAACGGGGAAAGCCATTTCCCTCATCACTCCTAAGGATGGCCGAAGATTAGCTGATATTGAAGCATATATTGGGTTCGCGATTCCGCAGGTAAAGGCTCCCTCTGAAGAGGCTGTTGACCTCCGTAGAGAAGATTTTGAGCAGAAACTGCATGTAAAAACCGCACTCAAAAAAGATAAGCGCGAGCAATTAAACCAACAGATTATGAAGCTGAATTTTAACGGCGGTAAGAAGAAAAAACTTAGAGCTGTCGACTTCGTGGGGACTATCGCTAAGCTTGACGGGGTCAACGCAGATGATATCGGGATCATTACGATTCTGGATAATGTGACAGATGTCGAGATTCTGAATGGCAAAGGTCCACTGGTGCTTGAGATTATGAAGAATACAACCGTAAAGGGTAAGCTGTTAAAGGTACGCAAAGGGAATAATAAGTAGAAGTATGCTGCATAAAAGAAGGAGAGGCAACCCCACCCAGCACAGCCGATGGTTATCGTTAGCTAACGGGCGGGATTGCCTAGTTTACCTCTTGATCGTTTAATTCATCTTTCCATTTTGAATTTGCAAGAAAATTGTATGCTCTCTTGGATAAAACCAATAGTCATCTTCACCTTATCAATGACTTAACTTAATTTTATTTTATCTCTCATTCCTTCCACTTTACCTAATCCATAGGTTATTTTGGAAAAGCACTCCTAAATCGTTTCAGAGATTACTTACTATTGCGACGTCTAAAGTTATTGAAAATGTAATGTCTAAATAGAACAATTGAAATCTCGGGTAGCAATACAGCAAATATGTATAACAATATAATGAATGGTAATGACGAAATGAAAATTTCAGCGCCCTGGCCTGTTTTCACACGTTCAACTAGCAGCCACCACATAGGTACGGATACAATCCACATCAAGGCATTAGAGATGATTACATAAAGAGTATTTTTCCATAACAGACAAAACAAAATTGCAATAATGGCCGGAACAGTCCATGAACCTATCATAAGACTATTGCTTAATATAACAAATGCTATAACAGGATATAAAAGTGCAACCACCATCTGGACTCCCCTATTATTATAAAACCTCATTTCTTATCTCCTTTTTATATTTTTACAATCTATTTTCAATTTTTGATAGGTATACTTTATCATTCTATTTACTTCCACAATATAAATCCAAGCCCTATGAAATCAACACCGTTGGTGATAAACGTTCTGCTTTATCGTATTCTCTTAGAGAGTTGATAAAACACTCAAAAAATTTTTAGACAAGGTGTCCCTTTCGGTCATCTTCATTTGTTATACAGGTATAGTTTTCTTTTTGATCAGAGGAGGTGCCTAAATTTTTGAATGAGGAAATTGAATACAAAATCAAACGAGTTCAAGCTGGCGAAATCCAGGATTACGCCTACATTGTGAAGGAGTATCAGCGTCAGATATTTGTGTATTGCTGGCGGCTATTAGGAAGTGAGCATGAGGCAGAAGAAGCCGTACAGGATATTTTGGTCAAAGCTTTTGAAAAAATCAACATGTACAAACCCACAATGGGCTTCTCCTCCTGGCTGTATAAAATGGCTTATCATCACTGCCTGAACTTGATTCGCAGGAAGAATCTACAGCGCAAATTTAAGATTACCCTGTTCACCTCAACTAATATGACTTCAGACAGTGCTGCGCAGGTTATGGAACGTCAGCTTTTCAGTGAACCGCTGAGCCAGGCATTGGACCAACTGAATGCAGAGGAGCGAAACCTGTTGGTGCTGCGCATTTTTGAAGAAAAATCGTTTAGAGAAATCGGGGAAATTATGAACAAAAGCGAGGAAGCTATCAAGAAAAAATACGGCAGAACAAAAACAAAGCTCAAAAAAATGATGGAGCCCATAAAGGAGGACCCAAAATGCGTGAATTACAAGACAGAACTCAGGAACAAGGCCTGAAATACACCGATCTGAAAGACAGGGGCTTAAAAAATATGGATATGCTGACGGAGCCAGAGAACGTCTTAAAAATCCAAGCCTTTGACGTCTCGGACAAAGTAATGGAACAGGTCTACCAAAAGTCGAAACCCAAAAAGGGGTTCATTGTAAAAATGCGTCTTCGGCCGCACATCACCGCTCCTATCATGATCTTGCTTTTTGTATTGGGCGCCTCTGTGACTGGATACGCCGCTTCGCAATATCTGGAATTCCGTAACAGTAAAGGCGACGTCGTATTAAATACCGCCAAAACACCTGCCGAAACGGACGCTTCCCAAACGTATACAACCACCTACACACAGTGGAACGAAAAGGTGAGAGACCGTCTACAGCCCGGAGAGTATGCGGCCTATTACGTTAAGGACGATTCTATGAATCCAAGAAATTCGTCTAATCCTGTCCTGTTTGCATACAAACCGACTGAACTTTCTAGCTTCAGCAGTCTGCAGGATGAAATCAAGCAGACAGAAGCCCCACTGTTGCATAGTCCCACTCATCTGCCAGATGGCTACCGATTTGATTTCGGATACGTCTATCCAGTCGCTGGGTATCCTGGGATGATGAACAAAGAGGAATATAGAGCTTTAACGGATAAACTGACGCAACAGGCCAAAGCTGCACCGGAAGGTGAACATCTGTTTATTCAAAAGCTGAGCTGGGACAAGTCAGACTTCACCTTTGCCCGGTATGCAAGAGGAAATGACTATGTAAACATCACCGTCACCAAATACGCTCCTGAGGTCACAAAGACGACCGTGATGCAAAATGAACAGGATTCGGCTGAGGAGCTGATGATTAAAGGAACCAAGGCCTATTACATCAGAGCAAGCGAAACAAGCAAGCCCTTGGAGGTAGGAAAAAACCGACTGGGATGGCTCGATGAAAAAAGACGTTTACACTACAACATATCTGATAACCAGGACAGCCCGCTGAGCAAGGAAGACCTGGTAAAAATAGCTGAAGATTTGCTTAACGGTTCACCGCAATAGCTATATAAGTAAAGTTTTGAAAAGAGACCATCCCTTTTTTAAGGGTGGTCTCTCTTTGAAGAATAGTCCGTATACCTTTTCCTCACAAACTATTACGGCATGTTCCACAATCTTTTTACCTCAACTAATTCCTGATCATTGAATTCCATTCTGTATACGTCTGGTTTGGATGTGTGTAGTAAAAAATTCAAATCGTACTGCTTGTCATAATACCCCATCATTAAAGTCATCGCAGCTCCATGAGTGCCTAATACGACTTTCCGTCCTCGGTAGATTTTTAACAATTCCTTTAAGACTGTTATACTTCGGTTCTGACAAACTGCATTAGACTCTCCTTCCGTTAAAGCAAAGTTGGGATCAGAAATGACTTATCTAACAAAGGGAATAATTCGTCATCGGGCATTCGGTTGCCTTCACTAGAAAAAATTCTTTCTTTAAGATCCTCGAATATTAAAACTTCTTGTCCTGAGCATTGAGCTGATTCTTAAATGGTTAGGATTGCCCGTTGATATGGACTTGAAACGAAAACCTCGATCCCCTCTTCTCTTAATAATTCAGTTATTTGAAAAGCATCTGACTTGTAGGGTAGTTTTCTCTTGTTTCTTATTGCATAAATTTTTCTTGAAGGTGACGTTACGTCATTTGCTATACTGGCTGAGAACGACATGCTAGAGCAATCAATTGGATGTGAGGAATGGATGGAAAAAGAGAACTGTCTGACGACAGGACAGCTTGCCAAACGTACAGGGATAACGGTCAGGACATTGCGCTATTACGATCAAATTGGACTTCTGAGTCCAGGAGGTCATCGCACTGGATCCATAAGACTGTACAACATGAAAGATATGGAAAGATTACAGCGAATTCAGATGTTGAAGTATCTAGGGTTATCGCTTCAAACAATAATGGACATTTTAGATGCAGAATCGCCATCCAACGGAGAGATCAGACACTCGTTGCAAGCACAACTCGATGTTTTACAAAAGAAAATTGCTCATACGGAGCACGTAGTACATGCAATACGAGATGCTATGGAAATGTCGGCCTATGGATCCGATTGGAACCATTTGGCGGATGTTATTCAAACCGTGCAGAGTGAGCAAAATTGGGGGGAGCAATATCGGACGGCGAACCGCCTGCAAACGCGGATACATCTTTACGACAAGTACAGTACGAATCCCCAAGGCTGGCATCGTTGGATCTTTGAACAACTGGAGGTGCAACCGGGAGCCCACATTCTTGAGTTGGGCTGCGGCGACGGGACCTTTTGGATAAGAAACGCCGAACGAATTCCAAGCAGCTGGCGTATCACGCTTACCGATATGTCAAGCGGGATGGTGGAAGAAGCACGTTGCCGCTTGGGAAGCAACAATCCGCAGTTTAAGTTTTTATCTGTTGACGCGCAACAGATCCCATTCCATGAAGAGCAATTCGATATGGTTATCGCTAACAACATGCTGTACCACGTGCCGGACATCCCTAGAGCAATCCGCGAGATGCACCGTATCTTAAAGCAAGGAGGTATTGTATGTACCTCTACAATGAGCACTCAACACCTACAAGAGGTCGAACACTTGGCGGTTTCGTTCGATCCTGAGCTTCATGTGTTGGATCATGCTATTAAACGGTTCCACCTGGATAACGGAGGGGACTTGCTGTCTTCTTGCTTTTCCGATCTTCGGTTGCTTCGATACGAGGATTGTCTGTTGGTCGACGAAGCGGAACCCCTGATCGAATATATAATTTCGACTCCGATGAACGCAAGAGAGCGACTTGTCGGAGCGGCTATTGACAAGTTTCGAGACCACATCAATCGGCTTTTGCAGCAGAACGGAACTCTCGAAATGACTAAAGAGAACGGAATCTTTCTAGGGAGGAAATGAGATGAAGGCACAACAATATCACCCAAGAGTACGGATTGTAAAAGAGGAGCTTCTATCGGATAACTGGTACATCTTAAATAAGGTTACATTCGAGTTTGAAAAAAATAATGGACAATGGGAGACACAATCCCGTGAAGTGTACGATCGTGGCAACGGCGCAACGATCCTGCTCTATAATCAGCACAAACAAACCGTTGTACTGACCAGACAGTTCCGAATGCCTACTTATCGGAACGGTAATGAAACTGGAATGCTTATCGAAACCTGTGCAGGACTACTCGATAAAGAAACACCGGAAGAAGGTATTCTTCGGGAGACGGAGGAGGAGACGGGATACCGTATCGACCGTGTGCAGAAAGTTGGCGAGGCCTATATGTCACCGGGCTCCGTTACCGAAATCCTGCACTTCTATGTAGCCGAGTATAGTGAAGATATGACAACGGGTGGCGGTGGTGGCCTTGAAGAGGAGCAGGAAAACATTGAAGTGATAGAACTTCCGTTTGCTCAAGTGCTAGACATGGTCGAAAGCGGCGAGATTCGTGACGCCAAGACGATAATGCTGCTCCAATACGCTCAGATCCAAGGTCTCTTGAAAGTAAAATCGAAACCGCTTCATATCCTTATCGCAGGCCCGTATCGTTCTGGAACGAATGATGATCATGTATTAATCGAGAAGAACGTCAACTACATGAATGAAATTGCTCTTCAAGTTTACGAGGCTGGTCACATGCCGGTGCTGGGAGAGTGGTATGCTTTGCCCCTTATCACGACAGCCGGTTCCACTGCTCTGGGAGATGAGACCTTTAACAAAATCTTTCACCCGTCTTCCATTCGCCTGCTTGATTACTGTAACGCCGTGCTTCGGGTTGGAGGACCCTCTCAGGGTGCCGATGAAATGGTAAGGGTGGCGAAAGAGAAAGGATTGTTGATTTACGAACGGCTCGACGAACTTCCGTTGGTGTGATATACCCTCTTTGACCAGACCAAAGACAACTTGCTCTGGGCCTCCTCCACAGATCACCCGAAGAATCTCTCAATCAACTGAGACACTAAGTGAATTGCGCAAATGTTTAACATCACTCATCGGTGGACGCCCAAACATGCGTCCATATTCCCGGCTGAACTGCGAAGGGCTCTCATAGCCAACGCGAAAGCCTGCATTGGCGGCTTCCAATCCCTCCGAGAGCAGCAAGCGGCGTGCAGTCTGCAGTCGAATGACCTTCTGATACTGCAGAGGACTTATAGCCGTTACCTTTTTAAAATGCTTGTGTAAGGAAGAAGGGCTCATGTTTACTTCCTTCGCCAATTCTTCAATCACAAGAGGCTTAGAGTAATCGCGGGTTATCAGATGGATCGCTTGGGAGATGCTATGTGCATAGCTACCAACTACGGCAAATTGCCTGATTAAAGCCCCCTGCTCGCCTTGTAATACACGATAAAGGATCTCGTGCGTGATAAGCGGCGCAAGAAACTGAATATCCGCAGGCGTATCCGAAAGTCTGACAAGCCGAAGCAGCGCATCAAGCAGCAGAGGGTCAAATTGGCTCACTAGTATGCCGCGTCCAGTCTTTACGGTACATTGAGGAGGACTCTTCTTGATAATGTCCAGGATGACGTCTGGGCTAATGGATAATTGAAGACTTAGATAAGGAAGTTCCGACGAGGCTTGAGTTATTTTACCAATTACGGGAAGTTGAACTGATGTGACCATGTAGGTTGTTGGATCGTACACATAGTTTTCTCCAGCCAGCATTGCTGTCTTTGAGCCTTGTGCGACCACGTACAGGGAGGGCATATGGACCGTATGATTCAGCTCGGACACATGGCTTGCACGTCTGAAATAAAGTCCTGGCACAGATGAAACAAACGTACCGTCCGAAGACGCATGTTGATGAATCAGACGAATCAGTTCTTGTAGATTCGTAGAAATATCAGAGGGGGGAGGAGACGAAATCATACATGCTTCACCTTCCTTTCCGTTGAACGCTAATATTGATGTGCTAATTATATGCGCGCCGAATAGGATTAGGCAAGAATTGGACTTGATCGGTCTACCTGTCTCAATCGAATTCTACTTAAAATTTACTTGCAAGGCCAACAGAGGGCCTAAGGCAAATAGATCAAAGGAAGAAGGATTGGGCTATGCATTTGGAAGGAAGAATAGAGAACAAAGTCGTCGTGATTACAGGTGCAAGTAGCGGAATTGGAGAAGCAACAGCACTGTTGCTTGCCGAGCGTGGAGCAAAAGTCGTGCTTGGAGCGCGCGGAGCGGAGCGCCTTGAAGCGCTGGCGACACGCATTTCCAATGGAGGTGGCGAAGCTGTCTATGCACGTACTGACGTGAGACGGCGCGAGGATCTGTACAACCTCGTTACTTTGGCTTGCGAACGGTACGGGAAGCTGGATGTTCTCGTCAGCAACGCTGGCGTTATGCCTATTTCCCCTCTAGAAGATCTGTGTGTCGAGGACTGGGAGGACATGATTGACGTCAACATTAAAGGCGTTTTGTACGGTATAGCCGCAGCACTGCCTATCTTTCGCAAGCAGGGTTCCGGACATTTCGTGAACATCGCTTCTGTAGCAGGACATAAGACTGTGCCGAACCAGTCGGTCTACTCCGGTACGAAGTTCGCCGTGCGCGCGATCTCAGAGGGATTGCGCCAGGAGGCTGGCGACAAGCTGCGCGTGACCATCATTTCGCCTGGTATTGTGCAGACGAATTTCACAGAGGGGATGACCAATCCAGCATTGAGAGATCAACTCGCTGCCATTCGGGATAAACTAGCCATGACACCTGACGCGGTAGCCCGTGCAATTGGATTCGCAATTGAACAACCGGCCGATATTGATGTGAACGAAATCGTAATCCGTCCAACCGCACAAATGTAATATAAATAGATAGGGGCACCTCCTCTTGTGAGTGCGCCCCTATCTATTTATGCACAAAGCTTTACCACGGAAGCTGATCATCCATGTAATAGAATCCGCCCGTTGGGCCATCCTCCGGCGGGTCGCTAGTCGGACCGCCGTTTTCACTCCATCCTCCACCGACAGCTCTGCCTTTTCCCCGCCCATCTGCGTTTTGACCAAGCCAGGGTAGCAATCCGCTGCACCCGTTCATTGGACAACTGGAACTGAATAGAGCCTATAGCGCTGCTTTCTTTTCTGTCTGGCTGCATCCTATCATATTGGGAACGATCAGCAAATAAAAAATTAACGATGAAGCGGTTCTTTTTCGCCCAGACCCAGCACCTCCGTCGTGGAATTGTAAATTTCTTGGTAAAGCTCTGGGTTTTCCGCTAGTGACACCCCATAAGAAGGAATCATCTCTTTTATTTTTGGTTCCCACTCTTCCATATGTTGTGGGAAGCATTTTTCCAATACTTCCAGCATAACGTGAACAGCAGTAGAAGCACCCGGAGAAGCGCCGAGCAGTGCAGCTATCGAACCATCAGCGGCACTAACCACTTCTGTACCAAATTGAAGTGTTCCTTTACCGCCCTCCGTATCTTTGATCACCTGCACACGTTGGCCTGCTACCACGATCCCCCAGTCCTCGATTTTGGCGTTCGGAATAAACTCGCGTAATTCTTCCAGACGCTTTTCATTCGATAACATCACTTGCTGAATCAGGTATTTGGTCAATGCCATCTCTTTTGCGCCTGCGGCCAACATCGTGATGAGATTATTGGGTTTTACAGAACCGATCAAATCCAAATTTGAGCCCGTTTTCAAGAACTTCGGTGAGAAGCCGGCAAACGGTCCAAATAGCAGTGCTTTTTGGTTACCGATATATCTTGTATCCAGATGCGGAACAGACATGGGAGGAGCACCAACCTTAGCTTTACCATATACTTTTGCATGATGCTGGGCGACAACCTTAGGATTGTTACATACCATAAATAGTCCACTTACCGGGAATCCCCCAATATATTTGGACTCAGGAATACCGGTTCTTTGTAGTAAAGGTAGACTTCCACCCCCACCACCGATAAAGACAAATTTGGCATTATGGTATTCGATTTTACCGTTATCCAGATTATGGACTTTGACCTTCCACGAGCCATCGCTCGTACGTTTAATATCCTTTACACTATGTTTGTAATTGATCTCGACGTTTTTACTTTTTAAATGCTCAAACAACATGCGTGTTAAAGCACCAAAGTTGACATCTGTTCCAGAGTCGATTTTGGTTGCCGCGATGGGTTCATTCAATGTACGGCCTTCCATAATCAGCGGAATCCATTCCTTCAGCTTTTCAGGGTCGTCGGAAAATTCCATGCCTTGAAACAGAGAAATAGTTGAAAGCGCTTTAAACCTTTTTTTCAAAAAAGATACATTTTTCTCTCCTGTTACCAAACTCATATGAGGTATTGGTTTGATAAAGTCCTGTGGATTACGAATCAAATTGCTGTTTACAAGAAAAGACCAAAACTGTCTTGAAAGCTGAAACTGCTCATTAATGTCTACAGCTTTACGAATATCTATAGATCCGTCAGCTTTCTCGGATGTATAGTTCAGCTCGCACAGTGCAGCATGGCCTGTACCTGCATTATTCCATTCGTTAGAGCTCTCTTCCCCTGCGTTTGCAAGTTTCTCAAACACTTGAATTTCCCATTCCGGTGCTAACTCTTTCAGCAATGATCCCAGAGTCGCGCTCATGACTCCGGCACCAATTAAGATAATGTCTGTTTTTTTCTGAATGCTATTCATAAAAACCTTCCTTATCTCTTATATTTGCAAAAAAGAGCAGGCCCTCCTGCTTAGGTGATACAAGAAGCAAGGCTCCACTCAGGAACATATCTTTTCTGTCTCTATTATAACTAAAATATAATCTTTTAAAAATTATATTGTCTATTATCTGATAATTATAAATCATTTCTGCTAAAAAGTGAGAATTTTCTTTGCAGAAATAATAAGAATGGATCTCAACACGCTGTATTATTGGGGCTTCACTTACTAGCAGTAATAACAGACACCAAAAAAGCTTTTAGAAGCAAATGATGTAGAGTACAGATTTCCAATGATCGAATCAACAGTCCATGTATATGAATAACTCGGTAAAATATGTCTTTACGGGACAGGCCCTTTCTAATTGCACTAACGTTTCCTCGAATGAGCTTCACGATTTATAAATACTTCATTATGATATTCGAAATAGTCTGTTGTTGATTCACCCAATCATAATCGGAGTTATCCATAATAAATGATTGAAAAGGGAGTTGCTCAATGATTTGCAATTCTAGCTCACGTCGATGTTCAAGGAACTGAATATATCCCTCATACCCTTGAAGCCCCTTCTTCTTTCCATAATCTTGCTCCGTATGGTACCAAATCGCGAAATCTAACCATTCTTGAGACCTCATCGTTTTCACTCGCTCAATCGTCTCACGCACATTAGGTTGCCTCAAATAAAACAAAATTGGTTTTAGGTCCTGAATTTGCTTTGCAATCTGTAATACATGCTGAACAAATCGATCATTTCCAGCATCGTGTCGAGCGAGTAATGCACACCCTGGGTTCTGTAAAAAACAGCATTCGAGTATGATTAGCTTTTCCTTTTCTCGCTGATCCTTAGCAAAAGAACTCCAACGTTGAACCATCAACTCGCAATATTTTTCTACGGGTACTCCATCGTAGATTTCATAACGCCGCATTTCCTCATACAAACTAGACGGAATTTCATTTTGAGCTGATTGCTGGGCAAGTGCATATGCGATTAAAGAGTCGTTGCCATTCACAGATACAAACGGATCAATGTAATGAAACACCTCGGAATAGATAGATCGGAGCCGATCAAGTTCTTCGTTCGGCATACATGCAACCGATTCATAATCAGCGGGATGCCGTAAGTTCCCTTCTAAAAATAGTTCCGATTCTATTTGATGTGTGTTTAACATGTCATGTATGTGTCTAGATAATGTGGATTTGCCAGAGCCAGGTATACCTTCAACGATAACCAGTTTCGTTTTCGTAGCTGGTAAATTGGCCATAGTATCACATCCTTATGAATTAAATGATTACCTTAAGGAGAAACCAATTATCCCGTTATAACGCCAGGTAGCTTAGTAACCTTTCCATATCTATACATTCTTAGAAAACCAATAAAAGCATTGGGGCCTGAGGACTGACCCAATGCTTTTATAGATGGATATCTTCTAGTTACTTAATAATTACGTATTCCAGGTTAACCAATTTTGCATAAGTAACAATTTGGTCTGTGGTTAGATTCAAGGAAACCACGGTATGGTGACCGCCGCCGTTCTCAATCCATGCTTTAACCCCATCTTGGAAGTTTGGCTTCACGTTCCACAGTACACGGGCCACTGGAAGATTTGGAGCAGGAACTGTCGGTTCAAATGCAGTAACCTCATTGATCAACAGTTTATAATGCGTGCCAAAGTCAGCCATGGAAACAACTACACCGTCTCCTGCCTTGCCGTCAAACACCAGACGAGCTGGATCTTCACGATCGCCGATACCTAACGGAGAAACGATGATTTTAGGCTTGTTGCTTGCCAACGTTGGGTCAACTTCAAGCATATGGGATTGAAGGATCGATTCCTGACCAGCCGCTAATTCATAGGTGTAGTCTTCCATAAAGCCAGTGGATTGGTTATGGCTCATTACTTTAAGCAGACGATCGAGCGCTGCCGTCTTCCAGTCTCCTTCACCAGCGAAGCCGTATCCTTGTGCCATCAAACGTTGAACGGCAAGACCAGGAAGCTGTTTCATACCATAGAGGTCTTCGAAGTTCGTAGTGAAGGCAGTATAGCCGCCATGATCCAGGAACCGTTTAAGGGCAATTTCATAGCTTGCTTGCACTCTTACGCTGGCTTCCCAAGCTTCCTTGCTGTAAGTACCATAATCAAATTCATAGAGTTCGGAGTATTCCGCGAACAAAGCATCAATCTCTTCTTCTTTCACAGCATTGACGTACTGAACAAGGTCGCCAATTCCGAAGTAGTCAACGGTCCATCCAAATTGAATTTGAGCTTCCACCTTATCGCCTTCCGTAACGCCAACGTTACGCATGTTGTCGCCAAAGCGGGCAACTTTGATATTGAAGCTTTCGTTATAAGCAACCGCTACATCCATCCACTCTGCGATTTGCTTTTGCACTTCCGCACGTTCCCAGTACCCTACGACCACTTTATTTTGTTTCTTCAGACGGGCATTGATAAATCCATATTCACGGTCACCATGAGCTGCCTGATTGAGGTTCATGAAGTCCATGTCAATCGTAGCCCAAGGAATGCTTTCATTGAACTGTGTGGCCAAATGAAGCAGTGGTTTCTGCAGCAATTTAGTACCGCGAATCCACATTTTTGCAGGCGAGAAGGTATGCATCCAAGTGATGACACCAGCAACTTCGTCACGATAGTTGACTTCTTTCATGAGATTGGTGATTTTGTCTGCACTAACCGCCAGATCCTGCAATACAAGCGGATAAGGCAGAACGCCGCTTTTATTTAAGGCATCGGTCATTTCTTGTGCGTGTGCTTTGACTTCTGCTAATGCTTCTTCTCCATACAGATGTTGTGAACCTACGACAAACCAGAACTGTTTTGTACCTACTGTTGACATCATTCATCCTCTTTTCTTAATTTTATAGTTTATATTACTTTTGCCCGTAGTACGCGTCTTTCCCATGTTTGCGTAAATAGTGTTTATCTAAAATGCGCTGCGGCAATTCTTCAGCAAAATGATTCAATTCTCGTGCGAATAAATTCATTTTCGAAACTTCTTCCAACACGACACTATTCATGACTGCCGATTTTGCATCTTTGCCCCAAGTGAAGGGAGCATGACCCTTAAGCAGAACACCCGGCACTGCTAAAATATCCAGCCCGCGCTGCTCAAAAGTTTCGATGATGACACGGCCGGTTTCCGCTTCGTAACCACGATCAATCTCCTCTTGTGTCAAGAAACGGGCACAAGGAACAGAACCATAGAAGGTGTCTGCATGAGTAGTCCCCATTACAGGTACATCCAAGCCTGCTTGAGCCCAAATGGTCGCCCAAGTCGAATGCGTGTGTACAATACCGCCGATCTCTGCATAATGCTTATAAAGTACGGCGTGAGTCGGTGTATCTGATGAAGGTCTCATCTCTCCTTCAACAACATTGCCATCAAAATCAACAACCACCATATCGCTAGGTTTCATCGTGTCATAACTAACACCACTTGGTTTGATAACGAATAAGCGACTCTCACGATCAACAGCGCTTACGTTACCCCAGGTGTATTTCACGAGTCCATGTTTAGGCAAATCCAGATTGGCTTGATATACTTCTTCTTTCAGTTGCTCTAACACGTCAATTCCTCCAGTTTTCCACTAGATTATCTACAGCAGCCTGCTCAATTGCTAGACCTTGTGTGTAGCGTTCCATGAATGTCTCAAATCCCTTAACGTCGGAACTGTCGGGAGAAATTTCTTGCCCCTCAGCATCTCTAAATACTTTTTGGTCGAGGAAGTCTTCCAGACTTTCTTGTTGATCCTTGTTCATCATGTAAGAAGCCAGAATGGCAATACCCCACGCCCCGCCTTCTCCAGCTGTTGACATCACTGATACCGGGACATTCATGGCAGCCGCAACAATTTTTTGTCCGACGATAGGGGTTTTAAATAAACCACCGTGAGCCAGAATGCTGTCAATTGCGACATTTTCTTTCTTTGTCAAAATATCCATTCCGATTTTCAAAGCAGCAAACGCAGTGAAAAGATGAGTCCGCATGAAATTGGCCAAATTGAAACGGCTTTCAGGAGAGCGGACAAACAATGGCCGACCTTTCTCTATTCCGGTGATATTCTCCCCTGACAAATAGCCATAGCTGAGTAAACCGCCGCCATCTGGATCTGCTTCCAAAGCCTTGTTCAGCAGCACACTGAACAATTGATTCGGATCCGCCTTTTGCCCCATTGCCTCAGAGAATTCACGGAATAATCCCAGCCAAGCATTGATATCACTTGAACAGTTGTTGGCATGAACCATTCCGACCGGATTACCATTCGGTGTAGTCACCAGATCAATTTCCGGATATACCGCTGAAAGATCCTTCTCTAATACAAGCATCGCAAAAACCGAGGTTCCCACAGAGACGTTGCCCGTCCGTTTTCTTACACTATTCGTAGCGACCATCCCTGTTCCCGCATCACCTTCTGGAGGACAAAGCGGAATACCTGGTTGTAAATCTTCGGATTTATCTAAGATTTTGGCTCCCGCGGCGGTTAATACACCTGCCTGCTCGCCTGAAATATAAACCTTAGGGAGAATGTCTTTTAAGTTCCAATCGTAACCTTTGGCCGCAATGAGTTCATCGAACTGCTTAACCATCGATTCGTTATAATCATGTGTAGTCTCATCAATTGGGAATATGCCCGAAGCATCCCCGACTCCAATCGCCTTATCGCCAGTCAACAACCAGTGAATGTATCCAGCTAACGTCGTCATAAAATCAACCTGAGGGACATGTTGCTCTTCGTTCAATATAGCTTGATACAGATGAGCAATACTCCATCGCTCAGGGATGTTGAATTGGAATTTATCAGTTAAAACTTTTGCTGCGGCACCAGTTGTCGCATTCCGCCAAGTACGGAACGGAACAAGCAACTCGCCCCTGCTGTCAAAAGCCATATATCCGTGCATCATTGCAGAGAATCCTATAGAACCAACGGTACGAAGGGTGATCCCATATTTTTGTTCAACCTCTTGCTTCATTTCACTATAAGCCTCTTGCAGACCCGTAATAATACTCTCTAAGTTGTACGTCCAATAACCGTCTACCAAGAGATTTTCCCACTCATAGCTTCCAGATGCGATGGTTTCAAAATGATGATCAATCAGCACTGCCTTGATACGTGTGGATCCAAATTCGATACCAAGTGAGGTTTCTCCCTTAGTAATCGCTTGTTTAATGTCTTGATCCATGCTCACGTTACTCCTCTCTCTGAACAACTGTTATAATCGCAATAATTGAAAGAAGGCGCTTTCTTTTGTTTACAGCCTTAGTATATTTTTTGTGCGTACATTTGTCAACACGAAAACATAGTTATGCCTACAAATGATATGATGAACCGAGTATTTCTCTATTTTGTCTTTAGTATTTATACAGATAGGACAATAGATTATAATAAACTCATAATTATGCTAAAATATGTACATACAAATATTATGGATGCATCAATTAGTATTAGAACAACTTGGAAAGAAGGAATAAAGTGAAACCAAAGTATCAGGTCATCCTTGAGGATATAAAAAGCAACATTCTATCAGGAGCATACAGCGTAGGAGAACAAATTCCAACGGAGTCGGCTTTGCAGGATATATATCAAGTTAGTCGCCAGACGGTTCGAAAGGCTATTTTAGAGCTATCCAATGAGGGTTTTTTAAGAAGTGAAAAAGGATCGGGCACTTACGTCAGTAGCCAATTCCGATCAAAAAACGGCGGGAATTCCAGTAATAAAACCATCGGAGTCATCACGACCTACATTTCTGACTACATCTTCCCTTCCATTATTCGCGGAATTGAAGCCAGATTAAATGAAGATAATTATTCATTGCTATTAGCTAGTACAAATAATGATGTCGCACAGGAAAAGAAAGCTTTAGAGATGATGTTGTCCTTTGGTGTGGATGGCTTGATCATTGAGCCTACGAAGAGCAATCTATATAATCCCAATATCTCTTACTATCTGACGTTCAAGGAGCAGGATGTTCCGTTCATCATGATTAATGCTTATTATGAAGAGTTGGAGGTTCCATTCTTTTGTCTCGATGACGTACAGTCCAGCTATCTGGCAACAAAAGAATTGATTGCTAACGGACACACACACATTGGTATCATTGCCAAAATGGATGATTTACAAGGAAAGCATCGAATGAAGGGATATATTAAAGCACTTGGAGAAGCCAAGTTACGGTTTCACCCTGAGCAAGTGCTCTCATTCTATACAGAGACGAAGCAGGACCTGTCCACCAACTTGAAGAAATTTCTGACCGAACAAAGAGGCGGGTTAACCGCAATTGTCTGCTATAACGACGAGGTAGGATTAGAAGTTGTACATGTATGCAGACAACTTGGGATATCCGTTCCCGAAGATTTGTCCATTATTGGTCAAGATAATTCCTATATTTCCAAAAATGCGAACATCAAACTCACGACATTGACACACCCACAGGAACAAATGGGACGTGATGCTGCCGATTGGGTTATTAAGAAACTGCAAGGGAAAAAGGATCTACGCAACCACACCTATTATCAACCTGTATTAATTGAAGGGGAAACGGTAAAGAAGAGGCTGCAGTGAAAGGGGTTCAATATTCTTTGTAAGAAGCCTAATTGTCATATGACACTTTGGAGTGATTTGGTATGGGTGGGTGACGAAATGTAACTTGTTGGTATGACAAGTCCTTTGCCATACTTGGTTTTGCCAGACGCTATAAGGCAAAAATACATTTCAAGGAGAAACCATTCATGGAAAAAATGATTTACACCATTCTCGCGGTTCTACTATTATCTACTACGATAACTACCGCATGTATGGCACCCAACGGCGCGTCAGTTGCCGCACCCGTTAACGCACCAGTTGCATCTGAAAAGGCTAGCTTGGAGGGGCCGCGAAATGCCAAGGAACTAGAAGCTTTTGCAGATGGTGTTTTTGCGGACAAGATGAAGAAGTTTAATACAGTTGGTTCTAATTTTGTGGTCGTTGCAGGTGGGAAAGTGATGCTAAGCAAAGGTTACGGTTATGCCGACAAGGGCAAAAAAATTCCTGTTGATAAAAATACCGTTTTTCAAATCGGCTCTGTTACAAAGTCATTCACTGCATTGGCAGCTATGCAGTTGGTCGATAAGGGGAAAATGGACTTAAAACACGATATCCAAGAGTATTTAGGAGGAATAAAGGTTCCGAATAAAACAGGAAAAAAACTGACGATGTTTGATCTACTTACATATTCAAGTGGATTTGATGAACCAGATATTCTCATGGAAATGCATCCAGAATACGCGGACAAATATTTTCCAATGAAGAAGTACATTGCATCAAATATGCCAACTGTTGTCAGGCCTCCAGGAGAAGCGTACACTTATGACAATTTTGGTTTCATGCTAGCGGGATATGCTGTAGCAAACGTAACGGGCATGTCATATTCCAAATATATGGAAAAGAATATTTTCAAATCGTTAGGCATGAATTCGACGAGTGTGCGGTTTACCCCCCAATTGTTAAACAGAATGGCTGCTCACTATGGGCCAACAGGTGAACTGATACCCTTGGATGGGTTTAAACCAACTGAAAAACCTGAAGGCGGTATCGTTTCAACAGCAGATGACATGGCGAAGTACCTCATTATGCACCTGAACAAAGGCAAGTACAAAGGTAAAGAAGTGGTGAGTCCAAAGAGCATAGAGCAAATGCACACATACCAATTATTCCCCGATAAGGAGTTCCCGGTTACAACAATTGGATTCGAGGGCTACTTCAAAGAGAAGATGAATAATCAGCATGTGATTCTAAAAGGAGGAAATGTTACAGGCCATTCTTCCTTGATTGTTATTCTGCCTGAGAAGAATACAGCGATGTACATGTCCTACAATAACGACTCCATGATGAGTCTTGACGTGTATGAAGAATTTATGAATCATTATTATCCGAGAAAATCAGAGGTTCCAAAGTCAACCTACGCGACAATAAGTGAGCAGCAGGCCCAAGACTACGTGGGATTATACCAAAACACGCGTATCGCTGCCTTAAGGACGAAGGTTTCGTATTCGGACGGGAAATTAATAATGGAGACAGGAACATCAGGCAAACATACACTAAAAATGATCCACCCTTTATTATTTGAAGATGAATCAGGTAATAAACTGACGTTTAATAAAAATGAAGCAGGCCATATTGCATATTTGTATTACATGCAGCTCCCAGACCTCGTTGCTTATGCGCAAAAAATAAACATTGATTCACCATTTTCTGATGTACCTGCGGATAGTAAGTATATTCCATATATAAACAACCTTAATGCTTTGAAAGTCATGAGCGGAAAGTCAGCCAACCTCTTTGATCCGAAAGGAACGATGACTCAGGGAGAATTCTCAGAAGTGCTGCTGCGCGCCCACGGGTGGTATAAACAACCTTTCATGATTGAACCGAATAAGAAGCAGATGATGGCCGGACTACGTAATTATCAGCCTAATTCTCCTATCACTAGACAAATGGCGGCGGTAATGATCCAGAACCTGAAACAGGTTGAGCCTGGAATTAAGGTTAAATTGAGTGGCGAAACGGATGCTTGGGCAGTTAAAGCAGTCACAGCTCTGGTTTCCCAAGGTATCATGGACCCGAATACCAAGATCAATTTAGACGGCTCCATAGACTTCCGCTCCAAACAGCTTTTGAAGCGTCAAGAAGCCAGTGCCTTATTGGATCAAGCATTTAATTACTATACGTTGCCAATCAGTCACTAATTCAAAAGGTTAACCAGAAAAAGTAAGATAATGATACTTTATATAAGATTTCCTGAACCCCCGATCAAACTGGGGGTTTTCTTGTACAATAAGAAACAAGCGGCTGCTGATGCTGCCGCTTGTTTTTAGTTTTCTCCATATCCAACGGAAATCCGCATAGAGCCGTAAGGTTTATTCCAGAAGCCCTGCCTCCCGGGCTTTTTGCACCGCTTCCTCCCGGTTGCGAACCCCCAGCTTCAGATAGACCGATGACGCATAGTTTCTAACCGTACCATCAGATAAATACAATTTGGAGGCAATGGTTTTATATCGCAGTCCTTTCGACACGGACTGTAAAATTTCAAGCTCCCGTGGAGTTAAGTCATAGGTCGCGGCCACTTTGGTTGTCGACGGATCTTCCCCACTCTTGTCTGCTTCCAGCTGTGCAAACAATTTGTGCGACATCTCCTGATCGATCAGCGTGCCTCCGCGATAGACCGTGCGTATTGTTTCGGCGAGCTCTACCGGCTTCATCGACTTCAATAAGTATCCGTCCGCTCCGCTTCGCAGCGCTTCCAGAGCCTGTCCAGTATCTTCGAACGTGGTGAGAATCAAGATGCGGATGTGGGGCCACGTTTGTTTTATGGTACGGGATGCGGAGATTCCGTCCAGGTTCGGCATGTCCAAATCCATGAGCACCAGCTGAGGCTGAACCTGCCTGCACAGTTCGATGGCTTGCTCGCCATCTTCTGCCACCCCTACGACTTGCAAATCTTGCTGCTCCTCCAGAAGAGTCCGCAGACTTTCACGGATAAAAGGCTGGTCATCGACGATCAACAGACGGATGACATCATCCTTAAGCTCCGTTTGTCGTGGCAGGGTGCAGGTAACGAGGGTGCCTTCGCCCGGTTGGGTGTAGACGCCAACATGACCTTGCAAATTCATCGCTCGCTCTTTCATGGCGTTCAAGCCGAAACCATCCCGTCCATGTTCCATCCCACGGCCGTTATCTTGAATTTCCAGCCTCGTCTGCTGAGGCTCGAATTGCACCAAAACCGTAATCTCCGTCGAGTGTCCATGACGCACGGCATTCGTCAATGATTCTTGCAAGCAGCGATACAGCGCTATCTTCGCTTGCTTCGTTACAGGGTATTCCTCCCCGAAGGCCTGGAAACGAACCGACACCTTAGCATGCTCCTGAAACTCCTCTGCCAGCTTCCGCAAAGACTGAAGCAGTGGGAGTTCTTCATGCGGCGATTCGATTTGATGCACATAGCCTCTCACTTCATCCATATTCTTCCGGGCCAGGTTCAATAGGGAATCGAGCCGTTTCGTTCCTGTATCCGTCTCTAGCTCAGGGCGCAAGGTTTCCAATCCCATAATGAGGGAAGTGTAGGCATGACCGACAGTATCATGAAGCTCTTTGGAGAGCCGATTTCGTTCTTCGGCCAGCGTGATGCGCTCGATTTGGGACAAGTACTGCTCCAGCACCGCATTTTGCTCGCGTATAATTTCGCCTTGACGATGATTGACCATCAATAAATGGAAGGAAAATCCGAATGCATAAGCCGTCCCGAATTGAATGGTCATAACCCAAAAATCAGTCTGCTCTACAAGCAGCTTAATTATAGCGGGTAGGAGCAATACCGATAAAGGACCTGACCAAATATATGTTCTTTGTTTGCTGTTAGCGGCAATTAAAAATGGATACAACAGGAATGTGAGGTAGGCTTCCGGAAAAAACGAAGCTAAATACAAGGACAGCCCGCCCGGGATCACAATCTCGGTAAGCAGGTAGTATCTATAATTGAGCTGCAAGCACAGCCAGGGAACGGAAAAAGCAATAAGCTGCCAAAACACAAGAACCCAAAGCGGCAGCGTGAAATGAGCTTGCCGCTCTATGATAGTGAGCAGGAGAGAAGTACTGCAAATCAAGCGGATCATAAGCATGAACCAGTCGTACCAGAACCACTGCTTTACCATATCGAACAAAACCATCAACCCCTAAGAACTATCAGTATGACATTACGTAACTATTATAGAGCAGAACATCATCCAACAATACTTTTAAATCCAGACCGGGACATTCCGGCTACCGGTTCACACTCTTGATCATAAGACGGGTGTAGCCGCCTAGCATACGCGTCAAGCTGTTCGCAAGCCTATAGCTCACCATAGTGAATACGACTCCTGAGGCCGAAACCAGTACGGATTTTATTACAGTATCTATAAGTACACCCATAAAATAATAATTAAATAGCGGAAAGAGGAGCGGGGTCGCAATCATCGCGAGTGGAGTTATATAAAGCAAGGCTGCACTAATGAGGCTTAAAATCCCCACCGGGAGCTTCAGCATCAGCCAGCCGATAGCGATCCAGTTGCGCCGATTTAGCAGCTCCTTCCTTGCTTGAAGCCAGATAGAGGCATCGGTGTTTATTGGTTTAACGTAAAGCTCTGTGGTAATATCCGTATAGATCTTGGTCTGTATGCGTTCAAATTGCAGGAAGGCGTATGTAGTTCGCAAAATGCGAGTAATCAGAGGAACGCCCGCGACGGTAAACGAAAGACTCAAACCTAATGTAAGAGCGACCAGATAAAAGCAAAAGTAAAACAATCCGGTAGCGAAAGTAAGCAGTAGGAAATAGCCATTTTGAATAAAGCTGACGACGGTTCTTGTCATCAAAGAGCCCACATCCTTTACAAGTAGTAGTCGTATCCTACGGCTCTTGATGTCAAATTGGCCAGTGCCATAATGTCATATGACACAAGGCGAAAGCGGTCTGCAAACCTAATGAGGAAAAACAACTGGTTCTTCGCCATTTTTTAAATATCGCATAGTAATGGTAATCGTCTTTGCAGAGCCAAGCGGCTTTTGATCCAATCCCTCTGCGATGCATGAGAAGACACAAAGCATGGTTTCCGGTAAGGAGAGCCTGATTTCTGCCTAAAAGTTTTATTTTTGAGAATCAAGAATAAACATAGATGCATCTTGTCCCATGAATATTTTACTTCCGTTAAAAAAAGTTTTGGACTGAATATCTCTATATCCTATTTTAGTCATAATGTCAGTCAGCTCTTCTTGATTAAATCCGTTATGAACTATATCTGAAACTACTTTTTCATTTTTATTAAAATCTACGATTAGTAAATGTCCTCCTTCATTTAGAACATCAAATAGCCTTGATAAAACGAATTCAACATCATGAATATGGAGTAGAACCTGAGCCATAAAAATATAGTCAGCATGTAAATCCGTTAGACCTTCCTTTTCAAAATCAAAACATAATGTATCTGCATTCTGAATATGAAGATCAGTAATTTTTTGCTTTATTTGATTAATCATGTTTTGTGAAGTATCCAGAAAAAGCATAGAATTAAAATCATTTAACAAGCTCATTCCGACGAGACCCGTCCCACACCCAAAATCAATAGCATTCTTACTATTAGCGTCAACCACATATTCACGAATGGCATCAGATGATACCTTTGCAATGTGAATTCTCTCAGAAGTGTCATATATATTAGCTATCTTTTCAAACTTATCCGTATTTCCCATGATTACCTCTCCAATCCGCCTTAATAAAATCCTGAATACAACAATATAGAATGATATTCTATCGAAGCAATAGCATTTAGTCCACATTCTTATTAGTAAGCTCTTAGTCTTGGTTCGTTTCTGAACAATTTTGCTTCAACATTTTCGCCCTTATTTGTGATACGGTTCACCACCCTACCTGTAACGGCAAGTTTAAAGACCACCCCGCTAAAAGGATGGCCTTGAGGATCGCTACTCTATTCTAATTGCCTCGATATAAAGCTCGATTCTCACTTCATTACCGACAACAATCCCGCCTTTTTCCAGATGCGAGTTGAATGTCAAGCCAAATTCATTGCGTTCGATACTGGCTGTTGAATGAAATCCTACACGTTCCCGGCCGCGAGGGTCTTTGTTTAGTCCTTCAAAAACGGTATGAAAAGTAATGGGTTTTGTTACTCCATGCAGAGTTAGATTGCCCGTAAGTTCATATTGCCTTTCGCCAGCAAGGACGCAGCTGGTGCTTTGAAACGTAATGGTTGGATACTTGGCTGCATGAAGGAAGTCGTCGCTCTTCAAGTGCTCATCTCGTTGCGATTGGCGAGTTGTGATACTATTTGCATCTATGGAAGATTGAATACCCATGGTTGTTAAATCATTGGGGTCAAAATTCAAGATCGCTTGGAAATGCTCGAATACTCCTTTAATTCTACTAATCTTTAAATGCGTCACCGAAAACTCGACGGAACTGTGGTCCGGATCCACTTCCCAATTGATATTGCTCATAAATAAATTCCACCTCTATGATAAGATTTTGAGAAAGGTCGCCCCCTCTCCAAACACTGCGCTATTCGCATACTCCTAATGTACAAAAAAGCTACTGACAACGGGATGTCAGTAGCTTTTTTGCATTTTTTTGGCTTCCTCGTAAATCCGATTTCGGAATGTTCAGGCTCCGCCACGTCAAAATTAAATCGAAGGTGAGCTCGCAGGTGCCGATCATCTGAGGGTGATACTCTAAACCTTATTGGTTTACACTTTATGGATACTCTATGTACACCTTCTTCACCACTCGTCTTTGTCGAAATAATCCTCTGGCAAATGCAGTTCTCGCAAACAACCGATAAATTTTTCTCTGAAATTCGGATTGCTTTTGTATTGCGGCCATACCTCCTTATAGTAAGGCAACAACCCCTCATGAGGAATAATACCCCAGTATAAAATCGAGTTATTCAGAACCTGCGGGCCGCCCCCCATCAACATCTGTTCTATGATCTCCCAGCTTCCCAGCTTGTTTTCGCAACTGCGCGCGGCATAGATGGCAGTGGTTTGCATTTTCGGGTCAGCGTGACACAAGAAAGGCGCAAAGTTATGGAGAGTAACCGCACCGTAATCTTCCAAGATATACCCTGCATAACGCAACGTTTCCGGGTCGTGAATCCTGTCAAGCCTTTGCAAGATCACTGGAATAAACTCCGTTAAATCCTCAGTTTTACTGGAAGCGTGCAGAATCTGTAAAGCTTGCAGAAAATCCTCATGTTCATCCGATTGCAACAGCTCCAGAAGATATGTTCTACCCGTGTCAAAAGAGGTTTGGCAGATGAGCCAAATGGCTGTGGTTCGATTTTTGGGGCTTTGCTCTGCAATATTTTTCAAAAAATCAAGGGTTGGCTGAGAGACTTTCTTAAACTTAAACATTCCATCAAGCGCTTTGGCTTGGATTTCTTCGTTTGGAGCGCTCTGATAAATCTGGATCAGCGCATTCTCATCACCCGGCATTCGACTGCCAAACCACCCGATATCATAATCCAGAATAATTTCATCCAGCCAACGCTCGTACCAGTCCAGAAAGCTGTCTTCATAGACAAAGAAAAAAGGATGATCGGGATGGAAATCGGAGGTGTACACAATTCTCCCCCTGTATTTCCCTTCAAGTACGAGATACATGTCATATTCGCAGCCTTGGGTGCCTATGCACAACATACCGCCCAACACCTTATTACAGGTGTCGTCGTATTCCTCATCGGGAATGTCCTCATCCGTGGTCAGGGGCTCAATCAGATGGTTCCATTCCTCTTTGGTCATCCCGGGATGCAGAACGGATTTTGCAAGGAGTGCCTGGCGCTCGGTGTAGGAAGTTGCCTTTCCAATTGAATAAATTCCATAATAGGGGCCGGCGCCTCCGTTGCCGATTTTCGTTAAAAACAGCGCGTAAGGCTCAGGAAGTGTGACCTGATTGTGGGTTTGCCAGTCTGCCAGTTCTTTTGCTGTAAGCTTCTCTTTAACCCTATATTGATGTGAGGATGCTCCAAACACCGAGAAATCCGCATCTTTGCGCATGGCTTGACTCAGTTTGTTTTTTATTCGATCCAGTTGCGTTTCTTTCTTCCCAAACCACATATTTGAACCCTCCTGTTGACCATAGCCAGGTTTCCTTTGTTTGCTTATCCAGCAATTTTATTATTTTTTCTATGGGTCGTACCTCTTTAAAATGATATGTATCTTTAAGTAATCTTTCATTGTAGCTTCTCTTAAGGTCACCACTGAACCACCTTAGAGTACCACAGAAAAAAATCCATATGAATGGAATCCATATGAGGGCCAACACGAATTTGTTAGGATACGGACACTTGGCAAATTTGATGACAAAGACCGTGATCATTTTTATTCTTGTTAGAAAGTGTTGGTGTGGGCTAGGCCCCTTTGACCACTCAAAGGGGCTTAAAGTCCACAGGTATACGATTATTCGTTATCCGGCGTGACCGGACTGGCCGGGGGCATCAAGCCTTTAACGGCGCCGAGAAACGGGCGAATGGACTTGATCATACCGTAGCCCATCTTCACGACCGGGACAAATTTCTGGATCATGCCGAACAGCCGCAAGCCGCCGCCGAGCATACCGCCAAGACCTCCTGCGCCCGCAGTGGAGCCGCCAAGGCCGCCTAATAGCGAGCCCATCATCGGCAGGAAGGCAGATACCTTGGCGTCCGGCTTGCGGGAGCGCGAACGGCCAGACGGCTTGCGAGCGCCGCTTTTCCGGTTGCCGAGACGGACGCCCGGGGCATGCGAACTGGCTCTGCGTTTGAGAGATCGGGAGTCTTGCTTCCCGGAAGAAGCGCGTGGGGGAGCTCCAGCACTGGCAAGTGTCAAGCCGCCGCGATTAATGTCGGTGATGTAGCCGACGTAAGTCTCTCCGCTGTGCAGGGTGACACAGACCGGACGGCCCTGAAACTTCTTAGCCCGTGCACGTATCTCTTTCGATTGTGCCATGGAAGTTCACCTCGCTCACTGATTATAATTCAGTTTACGCCAGGGGCGGGCTGCCTGCTTGTGCGAATGGGGCATACGCACGCCAAAAATCGCTTGATGGGCTCGTCGCCGTTCAAGAACGTTTCGGGGTAACCATCTTCATCTACCTGAACTAAAAAAGAGAATGACTCCTCCTTGAGCTTCGTAAAATAATAGTCTTCATTTTGAATAAGTCTCGGGTTTCCGCCCACTTTGATCAAAAAAGGCTGATCCATCGATTTTTCGTCATGGCTTAGTTCCCCGTCTGAAATTGCATGCTTTACAAGCCCTGGGTTAGTAAACATATCTTTGGCGCTTTCAGTTGAAATGGGATGCTCAATCACCTTGACCGAGCAATTAGGATAAATGTTGTTTTCCAAATACTCCTCATAGTCTTCAGGGATGAAAATCGAAATCATGCTCTCCGGTTTAAAGGGATGGACGAGGCTCAAGTAAAAAACGTATTTTTGGTTACCTTCGTGGATGAGGTCCGATTGATCATCAAAGAATTCAGGTGCATTCCCGCCGATCCAGCCTGCACTATGTTCGTTCGATAGGGCCGATCCCACATAATAAAGAATACAATCTGTTCTCTCAACTAAAATATTCATTTGATTTTCATTAGGCATTTTACAACTCTCCCTCAAGAAACGCGAATGCCCTTACTCCGCTGCTTCCACCAGCCATGCTTGCATAACCGGAGACTCCGCCCGATTCAAACGTAAGGCGATTTCGGTATTAGTCTCATCCGGCGGCATGACCTCGACAAGGACGCATACAGACTCTCGCGGTTGATTCAAGGCAAACACGCCTTCATCATCGAGCATTTTCATCGCCAGCTCCATGGCCTTCAGCCTCGAATCAAATTCACGATTCCATTCGTCAGCTTCAAGCTCCGCAATAGAAGGACGCCTCATAAACAATTGTTTAACATCATCGAAGTCCTCATCCCTGAAACAACAATAGGGTGAATCGGCATAGGACCATTTGATGAGTTCCGCAATCGTTGACCCCGGCATGTCACTTTCTTCTCCTTGCCTGGCCGCTTCCCTCTCCAAGGCCTCCCATGACCAGGCGGAGATGCTTGGCGCATGTCCCTCTCCAGTAGTAAATAGCGTGCAGTAATAGTAACGTTCGCCATTTTCAAAAAGAGTGCGAAAGGACGTCCTAGCCACATCGGCAATCTCTGCCGCCAGCGCCTCTATTCCTTGCGTCGGTTTCATGACATTCGCCCCTTAGCCCTATAAAATATATATCTTATTTCCATTATAAAAATTGTTTGTCCTAAATCTACCTACTTTCTACCTGAATCCTGGAAATATGGGCGATTTACTCCCTCATGATAAAAGAGGATGTCTCTCCGTTATTTTTCGGCTTTGAGACACCCTCTTTTGAACTATTTTGCATCCACTACAACATTTTTACCGTCACTTGAGGTATGGTTTTTTGCTCTCCTACCTGGAGTTTCATCTCCATTAGAGCAAGCTCATTCAAGGTTCTAATTCAAGGTGCATCTTGGCTTCCGCCTCATCCCATGGCACCGAGTAACCCGCCCCCTTGGCGCAAAAGATGGAGGAGGATGTATACAGTGGGTCTGCCCCTTTGCGGTAGCCTATCCGCTCTATGACTTCCTCCGTATTATGGCAGCGATCATAGCCGCTGAACACGCAGCGGATACTGCCTCGTCCATGCGTAAAGGATGCAAATTCGGCACTGTAGTTCATGAAAGTCGACACGGGCACCCTGCCCGTGACCACCGCTTGCGTTCCGGTTGTCTGCGGCGGATTAAAAATACCTGAAGCACGCTGAATATCGGACAGTACCCTGCCCATTTCATCGATAGCGACCTTGATTTTGAAATCGTAATAGGGCTCCAGCAGCACGTTGTCCGCCTTCTCCAGTCCCTGTCGTAGTGCTCGAAAGGCAGCCTCACGAAAATCGCCACCATGGGTATGTTCTTTATGCGCGCGGCCCCTCAGCAGCGTAATGTTCACGTCGGTGACCGGCATGCCGGTCAGCAGTCCGTGATGCTCCCGTTCATAGAGATGATTCCGAATCAGATTCTGATAGCTGACATTCAGATCATCGGCATGACATCTGCTATCGAACAGGATGCCGTTGCCCCTTTCTCCCGGTTCAATCAGCAGATGCACTTCCGCATAATGCCTGAGCGGTTCGAAGTGGCCGTACCCTTTCACAGCCGATTGAATCGTTTCCTTATACAAGATTTCCGGTTGTCCAAAAGAGATAGCAAAGCCAAACCGCTCTCTAACAAGCTGCTCCAGCACTTCCAGTTGAATCAATCCCATGACGCGGATAGAAATCTCCTGCAATTTCTCATCCCAAACGACGTTCAGAGACGGCTCCTCCGCCTCCAGCATGCGAAAAGCACCGAGCACCTTCTGTACATGTATCGAATTGTCGAATAATACCTTCGATTGTAACGTCGGCTCCGAATCGTAAGCTAACTTGTCTGATATCGACCCCAGGCCTTGTCCGGCCTCGGCGGCGGACAAGCCAGCAACCGCAAACAAATCGCCAGCTTCCACTTGTTCCACCGGCTGCGATTTAAGGCCGTTAAACAAGAAGAGCCGCGTAACTTTTTCGTCATATTGAACCCCGCCGCTCTCGTAACTAAGCTGTTCTCTCACCTTCAGCCGACCACCCAGCGCCTTAATGAACGTGAGTCTCGCTCCGCCTGCATCATGCCGAATTTTATAAGCCCGCCCCTGGAACGAAGCATTCTCGTCATAAGTGGTTGTCGTCAGCAGATGCAGCTGATCCAGAAATTCAATGATGCCTGTATCCTGAAGCGCAGAGCCGTAAGCACAGGGGAAGAGAAGACCCGCCGCTATCATCCTCTGCAAGGCCTCCAGCCAGAAGCCGGAATCCTCTCTTCCCTCCAGGAATACTTCCAGCAAGGCTTCGTCCCGCTCCGCCATGGCCTCCCGCAGCGGCTCGCCGACTATGCCGTCAGCGAAGCTCTGTGTAATGCAACATACTTCCCCCGTCAATTGCTGACGGATATCCGCCTCGGTTCTGCCTGCATCCGCGCCGATCCGATCCGTCTTGTTGATAAAAAAGAAGGTCGGAATCGGATGCTTGCGCAGCAGCTGCCAGACCGTCTCCGTATGGCCCTGGACACCTTCAACTGCGCTTACAATCAGAATGGCATAATCAATGACCTGAATCGCCCGCTCCATCTCCGGGGAGAAATCGACGTGTCCGGGCGTGTCTATTAAATAATAGCTGTCTCCTTTATATTCTATTACCGCCTGATCTGCGAACACCGTAATACCCCTTGCCCGCTCGATGTCGTGGCTGTCCAGAAACGCATCCTGATGATCCACCCGCCCCCGCGACCGGATACTGTTCGTATGGTACAGCAGCTGTTCCGCAAAAGTTGTCTTGCCTGCGTCCACATGGGCGAACAGGCCAATCGTTAGTCGCTTCATAGAATCCCACTTTCAACGCTTCTTGTTGATACTGCTCATTTTATTAAAGCATAGAAATCGGGAGAGTGGGTAGGAGTTGGTTTTGAGTGAGGGTCTTTTTTCATAGATAGAAGATAAAAATAACGAGTTACATTTCTACAACATTTTAATCTGCATTAGATATTCTTTTCATAAATAATAGTTAGGATCACTTTAAAAGTATAAGAACCCATGTTTTATTTACTGAAACTCTATCAAATTGATTGTTGTTGTTCAAATTTTATAAAATGAAATGAATTTATTGTATCAATTTATTTGCAGTCTAATAGGCATAATGAAGCTGGAAAATGCGCTGAAGCAATCCTACATTACAAAATTGTGCACAGTAAGCTAAAGACACATAGCGGCTTGCATGAGAGTTATTATGAAGGCTCTGATATACATTGGTATGAGCTATATGGAAAACCTGAATTCATGAATAGCTTCCAACGTATCGTTATGCATATTTCACAGCAATTTATTCCATTAGTAGAAGAGCTGTTATCCAATCCCAATGAATTAGTAGCAGAAGCAATTTCAAATGCAGATTATAAATTTAGCCCCTATTTCTTTTATCGTTTTGGTACACAAGAGCTATTTGAGCAAGCCAAGCAAAACTATTACTCTAACTTAACTGAAGATAGAAAACAACAATTTGATGAATCTGTAGAAAAAATTAAAGTGGATAGGAACAGTCCAATTAGAATCGGAGAAGATTGGGCTTATCTGACTGTGATGAGTGATAACGAATTACCTCGTCCGGCTGATTAGTAACGGTTCTGTGATGCGAAAAAGCGTTCAATCATTTGTCTCGTTTCGTTTGGAGTTCTTAATTGAACTGCCTTTCCGTTTTCATCAAAGGTAAAATGCCCCCTAAATGCTTCCGGCATATCTTGATACTGTTTCTCGACTTGTTGAAGTGCTTTTTCAAAACAGGGATATCCGTATTCTTTAATTAGTAGGGGCAAACAAGCAGACCCGCTTAGTCTAAACTAAGTACGGATCGTGTAACTTTGTGAACTTAGACAGTATTATGAGGCTTCTTGGTCATTAAGTTTATGCTGTCCATACAATCATAACGGTTTTACACTAGCGCCTACACTGTTCTTGACTGTATAGTCCCATCCGATAGTCGTTTTAGTAGTCGCTCCAGGAGCCATATAAAATCTAACGCTTGTGATGATCGCATTGAATGGGAGATACGCATCAACACCTCAGAATAATTCACCATTATCCCCATCTAGAGGTGAGACGGTACGCACGCTTTTCATCAACGAGGGCAGAAAAGGAGCCATCTGTAGTCAGATAGCTCCTTTTCTTATTCTCAGTACTAATTATTCTTGTACAATTCGAAACCTGCTGATCATTTCGCTCACTTGTTGGCTTGATTGTTTCAATTGTTCAGCTGCACTATGCAGATGGGAATACGCTTGACTCTGATCGTTAGAAGCCGAACTTATCTCTTCTGTGGCAGAAGCTGCGTCTCGAGCTACATCGGATATCTTGATAATGGATGAGATGACCTGTTCCCTACTAACATTCATCTGCCCTATATCCCCATCCATCTCTTGAATTGAGCTGATGATTTCCTTTAGCATATCCATAATCGATTCAAATACCGTTCCCGACTCCTGAACAATAAGAGATTGGTCGGAGATAACCACCTCTGTCTGATTCATGACCTGCAACGTTTGAGAAACTTCTGCCTTGAGGCGTGCAATAGTTGTGTTAATTCTCTCTGTTGATTCATAAGTCATGGTCGACAGCTTGCGAATCTCTGTAGCGACGACTGCAAATCCTTTTCCGGAATCGCCGGCACGCGCCGCTTCTATGCTCGCATTTAATGCGAGCAGCTTCGTTTGCTCGGATACTTCATTAATCGTTTGTACGATTGTAGAAATCGTAAGCATCTGTTCTGCCAGGCCTTCAATATGTTGTACGACCAGTTGGTTTGGCTTCTGTCGTTTGGAGATTGTGATCCTGTAATTTCTTTACTTTATCCATGCCGCCTCTTAAAACGATTTCCGCCTCCGAAGACAAGCTGGTCATTTTTTTGTTCCTTACATTTACCTTTTCAATCGTGTCCGATAGCGCCATCGTTTCACGGCTCGTTGCCTCTGTCAAGGACGCTTGCTCGGAAGCACCAACTGCAATTTCATTAATGCCCGACGTCATTTCCTCGCCGGTTGCCGTTGTTTGTTCCGCAATAAAGGTAAGTTCATGAGCCGAAGTATTTACATGGCCAATCGATTGGCTTACTGTCGAAATGAGTTCTTTCATACGAGATACCATTATATTAAAATCAGCGGTTAATTCCCCAAGCTCATCCTGCGAGAAGGCACGTATATCAACGGCCAAATTGCCGTCCGCAATCTCTCGGACACGTCCGCGCAAATAACGGATCGGATGATGGATGGATCGGATGATCAAATAACCAAGCAACGATGAAGCGATCAAGCCTGCCAATGTTAAGAGGATACTGATCAATCGCAGGAAGCTGTATTGTTTTTGTGTGCTGTCCAACATGATTTGATTATCATCGTAGTACAGATCGCCTATGTGATCCAAAGCGTCTTCCATCTGGTCAAACTTTTCGCTGCCCTCCTGATAAGAAAGAAAATTCGCCCTTTCACGGACAGTTGAATCCTTTGACGATAATCCGTCAATCACTTTCTTGGAGACCAATTCATACGCTGCAACCGTCGCTTCGTAGTCTTGAATCAACTTTTCCTCATTATCAAAAATAGTTCCAATTGACTTATACTTATTAAGTTTCTTCTTTGCCGACTCCTTTTGTTTTTCGTAATCCTCCAGTTGTTTCGAAAATTGCTCCGACCCTGGTTCATAACTGTACAGCGATCGTTCTGCCAACAGCATCTGATATAGGTCGACATCCGCTGTACGAATGAGATCAATGACTTCCGCCCTAATACTAAGGCTCTCCTCAAGCGAGGATTGTACCCGCTTCAGATTGTAAATCCCAACGCCTCCGATCACAAGGCTAGTGATTACAGTAACGACGATCGTTAGAATTACCTTGTTCCTGATCGTCATCGTGAACTTCCTACCTCTCATTATGCCTCAATCCCATCTAGTCCCTCTCGAGGTAACATGAAATAATATTCGACATCGTTTGCCAAACACCTTTCTATACATCAGAGGTATGGGGAAATCGTGAAATTGTTAGAAACCAAGAGTCACGCACATCGGATTACGCTTCCAAACCCCATTCTCCCTAGGGAGGGAATGCTTAATTTTTAAATCACAATCGACATACCCTGTCCCTTAATCCTTCGCTTCATTTTGACAGCAAAGGACCCCTCTCCATGGATCGCAGAAGGGTCAGCGGTTAAAAAATGGTGTACTGTATTAGATTCTCTAAACAATGAGGCTTATGGATTTAATAAGTTTAGCCAAAAATTTAGCCATCACTTATGATACGGTTCACTGGAATTAATATTCAACTATCCTGCCCGTTACTTCAATGAAAACTAGGGAACAGCTGCAACGGCAATCTGCTCCCTGGTTATTCCACTAACGTTTCCCGTTAGCTCAATGATCCGGACTTCTACTGGTTCATCGAGAACATAACCTAAACACAAAGTACAGAGTACAGTTTGACCACTAAATATACATAAACACAAAGCTAATCTCCATTTTGAAATGCTCTTTTGCCCAATTGTGATAGCCGCACGACCCGGTATCCCGGCTCATCTCCAGTCGCGAACTCCGATGGCTACGGTGTGCTTTAACGTCCCCTCGGTAATTCATTTCAGCCAAATGCCAAGCATCTGCTGCATCTGTTTTCACCTTACGAAGCTGTGTGCCTTTCGATCGTTTCGCTTGCAGGGGGTTGACGATGTAATGAATCCATCCACTGCGTTTAAGATACCCTACCAGATTTCGATGGTAATGTCCGGTTGCCTCAAGGACAACAACGGGCATTGTTAAGCGATAGGGGGGCATAAGCCCCTGTATAGCGCAGGTTTCCGCTCTCGTTTTGAGAGGGGTAAGGGCTTTACTGCGTGACACACCCATAGTAAAAACGGGGTACGGTTGGTCTATGAATGACCGCCGCGCCCCGTTCTTTATATTATTACACTGTTTTCTTTTTCTGACTAATTGCGTGTATATATTTAATAGTAAGCTTCCATAAGACTTTTCCGAGCCAAAACATTAACACACCAATCACAATAGAAATTGGCAAGAACTGCATTGGGCTTGGTGTAAATGCTCCCATTTCGATTGTTATTCCGGCAATATCATATCCCATAAGATACCCGAAAAATTTAACAATTCCACCTATCAGCGTAATAACTCCACCAATCATTAAAGCAATGGAAAGAGTACTGATGAACGGCAAAAGTAACATACCGCTGACGCCTGCAAAGCTGCTACAAAATGCAAATATTGCGCCGAATTTACGCCAACTAAATTTACTGTTCTTTGAAATGGCTTCACCTAAGTATGCTTTCGCTAATTCTTTTGGGTTTCCTAACCGTTCGATGATTTGCTCAGAAGATACACCATTATTTTGCAATTCGAGCATTACGCTTTTGATTTCTTTTACAATGTCAATACGCTCGGAATCGGACATAGATTTCAAATACTTTTCAATTTTTACAAGATAGTCATTCATAATTTTATCCATAATCTAACTCTCCTTTAATTTCTGATATAGCTGTTAATAAATTATCCCATTCTAAGGACATCGCGTTTAAGTATTCGTTTCCTTTTTCTGTAAGGGTATAATATTTTCTCGGTGGCAAACCCTCTGTACTTTCTTGCCAAGATGAAGAAATATATTCTTCTTTCAATAATCTTCTAAGCAGTGGATAAATTGTATTTTCTTTTGCAGCAATAATAGGATACCGCTCTAACTTACTTATGATTTCATACCCATAATATGGTCGTTGCTTTATTAGCAATAGAATACAAAAATCGAGTGTTCCTCGCTTAATTTGTGATTTCCAATCTTCTACATTCATGTATTGTACCTCCTGCATATATATCGTACAACACAGTACTATATTTATCAATAGTAAATTCAGTACCAACAACCGCCGAACGCAGAGGCTTTTGAACTAGAAAGGTATATTTTTAACTATAAAAACTATGACAAAATTTATCCGTATTTTCCTTTTTTCCTATTTGCTAAATTCAGCAAGTAAAATATTTTTAAAAGGATTAGGACTGTTATCTCTACCCAAACTGTTCAAACTGACGACCAACGTATGCTTGCCTCCAAGTGTACCTCCAGCAATAGTAGAAAACCCTAGAATGCCACCTGTGTGTCCCCATATCGAGACACCGTTTGGAAGCTTAGTTTCAAAGATTCCAAGACCATATCCATCGATTCCTGCTCTTCCTGTAGGAACTGTAGTAAGCATTTGTTTTAGTTGCTGTTCCTTCAGTAATTTTCCACCGAGCAAGGAAGAGAAGAATTTATTTAAATTATCAGCAGTAGAAATCATATCTCCAGCCGAGCTACCTGCACTTGGATTATAATAAGTAACGTCTTTTATCTCACTTGCTTCGTCTGGTTGGGAATATCCCCGAGCATGCTTGGTGCCTGGAATAACGCTTGAATTGCCAGGTAGGAATGTATCCGACAATTCAAGCGGTTCAATAATCCGATTTTCAATCTCTTCCGCGTAGCTGTTTCCGGTTACTTTTTCAATAAGAATACCCAGCAATACGTATCCCGTGTTTGAATAAGACCAGCCCTTTCCTGGGACAAAGTCTGGGGGCAGAGAAATCCCCATCTTCACTATTTCATCAGCCGTATATGATTTTTTTGTATCCATAAAATCAGCGTCTTTTGACCTTGAGTATTCAGCGATACCACTTGTATGGTTCAATATCTGCCGGATGGTAATCTGTTTAGCATTATATCCGTTTCCTTGAATGACACCAGGCAACCATTTTTCGATGGAGTCGTCTAGATTTAAGCGGTTCTCTCCAGCTAATTGAAGTACAACCGTTGCGGTGAACGTCTTCGTCACGCTGCCAATGCGAAATCGAAAATCTGTTTCCATTGGTTTCTTGGTGCTCAGATTCGCTATCCCAGCGGCATAACCCCACGTTTTTCCACCCTCAGAAGTTTTAGCAAGTATCCCCGGGAATCCAAGTTGCAATGTATCCCGCATTGCTTGCTTGACGGAATTATGATCTCGTTGAGTGGTTGTTTGTAACGAACTAGATACATTTTGAGTGGGCTCTGCTTTTACAATTGAGGTTGGCAATGTGTATAGCAGGAAACTTCCAGTTATTAAAAGGGCCAGACTTGCAAATGTAATTTGACTACGTATTTTCATAAGAAATTCCTCTTCTCTATTAATATTGTAAGTTTGTAATCATATTCATAATTTTGTTTTACCAACGCTATTCTGTCCTAACAAGCGGTAAATTCCTCTTTTTTCGCATCCCAGAAATTAATTCTTTTCCTTAAAATACTCTGTTAACTGGTTTGTTTTTCATATATTCGTCATATCTGTTCCGCCTTTCACACCTACCTCCTGCATATACATCGTACAACACAGTACATCAATTATCAACAGTATATCAGATATTTTGAAAGAAATTCAGTATCAACAACCGCCGAGCGCAAGCAGAAACAGCGGAATGTTACGCAATAGGGGCGCATATGCCCGTGTATAGTGCTGGTTTCCGGGCACGTTTTGAGAGGAGCAAGGGTTTTATACCTTTTCCCTCAAAATCATCGTTCTGCTGCGTGACACACCCATAGTAAAAACGGGGTGCGGTTGGTCTATGAATGACCGCCGCGCCCCGTTCTTTTTTTGTGCTTATCGTTCAGTTTCCTTTTGCCGTTCGGCTTCTCTTGGCTGTCGCAAAATCCCATCAATGTTCCGCTTGATAACGTCGTATTCCTTTACCTGCTTTTTTAGTTTCCCATAGTCGGTATACAGCTTTTCCTCTTGAAGCCTTTTGTATTCCGCTTGCAGGACGGCGATGTTCGGGAGCCTGCCGCCGATCTGCGCTGCCTTTAATACTTTGGTGGCTGCTTCATACAAAAAAATACTGCTTTCGTGCCCTGCGCGGTAGCTGTCATTATACTTTGCTCTGCGGTAGCCGTCACACCGATCAGGTCATTACGAAATCTATTAGTATATTTCCACATTTTATTTAACTATTCTGCCCGTTAGCTTAAGGAAGAACCGTCAGTCTTTTTCTAGTCTACAACTTTATTTTCTTCTGACAGCTGATGCAGGATTTCTAGCTTGCTGCGTTCGATTAGGCTAAGATGTGAATAACTCATGGACTGATTCTCCTTGTGTGAATGCTGGTGTTGGAACTTTCATTCTACACGAATCAGGTCATGGGCCATTTTTTTATTGATTTCCAGCAGGTGTCGCACTTCATATTACAATCCGTCAAATGAAGAAAGGATGGTAGTGAAAGATGAAACTGGAAGCAAACAACAAGTTAGTCATGATTGGAGTTTCTGTCACGGTGCGAATGCGGCTGTAACGGCCGATAAGAGATTAAGGAACAAATAGAGCCTTGTCAATGAAAAAGGAGGCTTCTTGGCGAAGCAAAGGTGCTTTGGAGCGGAAATCGACTGAACCGTCAGAATTGGTTATTGTGACTGGATCCGTAACTCCGGCAGCAACAAGCTTGCTTACGGCCTTGATAGCCGATTCATCGGTTTGCCCTGCCAATCGCACCTCATCGCCAAGCGGCCATGGAAGAGGAATGCGCGTTAAGATGACGGCCATTTCTTCCCGAGTTATCGTGCGATCCGGTTCAAATCGGCCTCCGGGCTCCTCCCCCAACCAATGATGCTCGACCGCCGCCTGTATCTCTTTGACCGCAAAATGGTGTTCGATATCCGTGTAACCGGATTTCGATTTGGAGGGCGGATAGCCGACAGCATGCAGCAGCATTGTGATGAATTCCGCCCGGGTCATGGGTGCCTTGGGGTCAAAGCTGCGCCCATCTCTTCCATTGATGATATCCAGCGAATGGAGCTTTTCAATAGACGGTTGGTAGGGGCTTTCTTTCGAGACATCGGAAAACAGCGCTTTTTCCTGCATTTTGGGCGAATAGGCTAACGGTGATTTGGTAGGTCTGTACATATAAGCAATACCGCCATCCTTTTGTTCAAGAAATGCTATTTTCTTCCCGTGGTCATCCATAAACAACAAGGGATCTATCTTTTTCAAAGTAGTCTTGCCATTCCTCAATTTGTATTTGTCTTCCGCTACAAGTTGTCCGTTATTGTACGTAATTCTAGTCACAAATGCCGGGGTATGCAGGTCTCTGTATAATCCGACGTAACGCGCGGCTTGCTGTTCTGTCAGAGGTGATACCGATTCAGGCGTCTCGGTGCTCTTCGGGTAATAATGGTTCATAAAGGCAGCATACAAATCCGAGCGCAATTCGGAATCATTATTATAAATGACGAACAATCCCGTTTTGCGCTCAGGCAGTAGCCATATCCATGAGGCATATCCGGGGATGTTCCCGCCTTTGCCGACGACATACTGACCATTCGACAGTTCATTGAAAATGCTTTCAAATCCATAGCTTGTAATAGGTATGGCCGGATGAGCGAAAACGGAAAACTTGCTCATTCGCTGAACACTTTGTTCGCTTAACATTTGCCGATCTCCGGCCTTTCCTTTTTGCAGAAGCATGACCATGAATTTAGCCATATCGCTTCCGGTGGACAACATTCCGCCCTGAGGCATGTCCGTAGGATAAATGCCATACTCCGGATATGGCGTGCCTTGCTGATCGTAAGCTGTAGCCATTCGGGCTTTAAGCTCTGGGGTTACAAGATCATGGGAAGAATTCATGCCGAGCGGCTGAAAGATATTTTTATCCATGTATTCATGAAAAGGGAGCCCGGTAACTTGTTCCACGGCATATCCCGCCAAAGCAAAAGCATAATCGTCATACTGGTAGGCTTCCCCCGGCGTCCGGACGATGGTTGGCATTCGATCAATTAAGAAATCTCGAAGAGAAGTCTCTTGATTAAGAAGATCGGGCGAGGCGTCATCATCTTTTTCATATGGGAAATCGAACCCAGTCATGTGGGTCAGCATATTTTCCATAGTTAGCGGTTTACCTGTCGAATTGGGTATTGTGATACCTCCGAGATAGGATTGGATGTCCTGATCCAGCTTGATCTTCCCTTGGTCAGCAAGCTGCAGCACAGCCGCAGCCGTAAACGTCTTAGAAATGGAACCGATGCGAAAAACGGTATTGGAATCAACTGGGGTTTTGCTTTCTTTGTTTGCATACCCGTATCCTTTGGATAAAACTACTTGTCCGTCCTGAACGACGACGAACATGGCACCCGGGACATTGAACTTCTTCAAGCTTTCCCCAAAGTAATTGTCCGCGAAGGCCTCCACTTCTTTGGGGTCAACCGGACCGCTTGGAGCAGCAGGAACAGCTGCAGGTTGAATCGCTGTGATTGTTTGCCCCTTAAGAGGGGGCTGTTCCGCACTAACACTATGCCCTCCGACCAAAGCAATCAAGTAAGTCACAGCTAGAGACGTGCTTAGCGTTACAGCGAGCACTTTTGTAACTCTTTTTTTACGCATTAAAAAATTCTCCTTCAATGAAATTGGTATAGGCTGGAAGTGCCCTCTCAGTATAACATGATGGATTATTTCCCCACACAGTCTTCCGTCTAGTTCATTACCTAGACTAAGGTCAAGCAAAAAAGGATCAGACCGCAGCAGCGACCTGATCCTTTGCACTATTGTTTTCAATGCTTGTACTGCGGATAAACACGGCCCTACTCAAGCGCTTCCTGGGGTCCCGCCAACATTTTAACGAAATATACGCTAAGCCTTTGGATGTGGCCGGCATAGCGTTTTTTTACTCCTAAGGGGCCTCCGCATACAATATAGGAAACATTAACCTAAATTTCGAAAGTAACCTTCTATTAAAAAACAAAAAAAGGGCTCAAATCTTTGGTAGAATGGTGTTTGCGAGAACAAAATCACCCAAAGAGAGGAGCACCTTTTAGGTGAAGTCTACCACACCCATCCATAAAATCAAGACCGAATTTTCACTGGATCAGTCCACAAGCATCGGAGGAAGCAAGATCTTCCTCGATTATCTCGAAAAAATTAAACTGAGCCAGGTGCTGCAAATCTTAGCCGGAGGCAAAGCACACAATGCCTTGTTTTCCGTGCATCGCATTCTGCTATATCTCATTGTCGGCTGGGTTCTCGGCTGTGAGCGTCTTTTTCACTTTCGCCGATGGCAAAAGGACTCTCTCCTTCAGCGGTTTCTTGGAGGACGCTGTCCACACCACTCCCTTCTCTACAAAGAACTGGATCGGCTGGGGAAAACCAATCCCCATGTTCGAATGGAACTCCGGCAAGTGAACCTCGAAGTGATCCGGCCTTGTCTGCCTTCCAAGCTCATTCTTGATTTGGATTCGACGGTGGAGACGGTCTATGGCCATCAGGCCAAAGCAGCAAAAGGCGTGAATGCCCATAAACCGGGGCGAAAAAGCTACCACCCCTTGCTCGCTTTTGAGGGACAGTCCCGCCTTTGCCTGAATGCCGTGCTCCGCTCAGGAAATGTTCACTCCTCCACCGAGGCTGTCCCTTTTCTGGAAGAGACCTTTAACCTCTTCGGTCAGCATCAGGTTCTCTATTCCCGGTTTGACAAAGGTTTTGGCGGTGAAGACTTCTATTCCATGTGGGAGGGGCGGAAGATTGGATACGTGGGCAAAATGAAATGGACAAAGCGTTTGGCAACAGAAGTGGCCGCTTGCCGGTACTGGAAACGTTACGTGGACGAAGACTGGATCATTGAAGGCATCGCTCTTGGGTACCAAGCCACGTCTTGGAAAAAGCCTCGGCGGGTCGCCGTGATCCGCAAGGCAAAAGTCGTTGATGATGACCAAGCTTGTCTCCTGCTGGATACCGACTGGGAGTACGAGGCCATCGTCACGAACCTGGATTGGGAATCCATCGATTTGTGGCGCTTTTATAACCAACGCTGTTGTATGGAGAACTACATCAAGGAAGCCAAACGCGGATTTTCCATCGACAAAATCGCCACCGGCTCTTTTGAAGCGAATGAAATCGACCCGCTCGTCAAATTGCTGGCCTATAACCTCTGCGAACCGGTTCATAGGGGCTATACCAATGCAAGGTTTCGTCCGGAATTCTTCCACTGTGCAGCAACGCTGGTGAGTCACAGTCGAACCACCGTCCTCAAACTGGCGAAGACATTCACAAACCGCCACAGCTGGAACCGGATGGAATTCCGCATTGCCCAGCTAGAATGAAGACTTCTAAAATCTAACATGGAAATTCAGATGCCCGGTCTTCTGGGGCGGGGGAAGCTGTATGCTGGAAATCAATTTTTGAATATTCCCCCTGTAAATTATCCCTGATTCTTACAGGTTTTTCGAATGCTGAGTCTCTCGATTCCTTACTGTTACGGGCTTTCGAAATTCAGGATAAAGTGAATTTACTTTTTAACTCATACTTATTGTAATCTTTTCCATTTCCATTAATAATATCTTCTATATCCCATGTAAGTTCTTTGCATTTTTGAATTATATGCCGCTTGTTCAATGAAATAAAAATTGTAACAAGAGCACTGATTGTTAATAAACCCGCAGCAATCGCAACCACAAATGTCAAATTTTGATTAAGTGTATCATTTCTAAATTCACCAATAAGGATACTAAAAATATTATGTACTTTCTCCATATAAAAACCTCGCAATACATTTTTTTCGCAATATTTAAAAATCTCATTTACTTATGATACGGTTCCCCTCGATTAATTTTCACCGCCCGATAAATCTGCTCCACCAGCACCAATCGCATCAGTTGATGCGGCAAGGTCATCCTTCCGAAGCTCAGCTTCTGCTGGGCTCGACTGAGGACTTCGACAGAGAGACCATGACTGCCGCCAATGACGAAGACAACATGGCTTGTACCGTAGGTGCCGAGTTTGTCCAATTCCTCTGCGAGTTCTTCCGAGCTCCACAGTTTGCCGTCGATAGCGAGTACAATGACATGTGCTTCACTTTTCACATGAGCAAGGATGCGCTCTCCCTCTCGCTCCTTGACCTGTCGAACCTCCGCTTCGCTCAGTGTGTCAGGAGCCTTTTCATCGGCTACCTCAATCATTTGAAACTTGATGTATGGTCCCAGCCGTTTAGCGTATTCCTGAATTCCCATGACCAAATACTTCTCTTTTAACTTCCCTACACCTATAAGCTGAATAAACAAATTCCATACCCCTATCTATGTCGAATGATAATGTAAAATCGCATTTACGATCCCTAACATGAAAGGAACCTTTAACATAGTTATTTTAGCACCTGAAACGTCTCTTACCTATCTATTTCCTCTCTGTTACGAGCCTATTCCCTGTTCAAATTATAACGGTCATTATTTACGCTCTTCACAATGAAATGCCTATCCGTTTCGTATTCATCAAGACACTGCATTAGCAGCTGCCGATATTGGCTGATTTGTTCCGCTGTCGCTGACTCACGCAATGATTCGAACAATGCTGTACATTTCTTAAATTGACCATCATTGCCCGACTGATCAGCTAGTTGCATCGCCTGCAAAGTAAGCCCCACTGCATCCTGTAATCTGCCACACTTCCGATAGTACAAAGCCAAGTGAAAGCAGTAGCTATAATAGTAAGATACGTTCTCTGCGTCTTCATAACTCCCGAATTCATCAATCTGCCCTGCAAACGTATGTAAAATATCTCCTACATCCAAATGATACATAAGCGCTGCCTGTAATATGGTATTCAGCCCCGGTAATATTTCCTCTAGATTATCCTGCAAAAAGGCTACGTATTCCTCGACAAGCTCTATACTTCCAGACAAAATATCTACTGCATATAAATTAGTTTTGGCTAAAAACCTGAACTCCTCGACAACCTGATTATCTTCTTCCTTTAGATCCTCCATCCACCCCAGCTCAGCATACTTATAGATACACTCCCTTGCCTGCTCATATGCACCCTGGTTCTGGTGAGCCATTCCACACATCAGGTGACTGAAACCAAAATAGTATACCAACGGACGTTCTGGTCAAGACCCCATTTTATAGACACTGAAAAAAGACCCTAGGCTATAAGCTGCTTCCGATAC